>URWA01000017.1 GCA_900551445.1 uncultured Bacteroides sp.
CGGGCCCCCGTCAATTCCTTTGAGTTTCACCGTTGCCGGCGTACTCCCCAGGTGGGATACTTAACGCTTTCGCTAAGCCGCTGACAGTCTATCGCCAACAGCGAGTATCCATCGTTTACCGTGTGGACTACCAGGGTATCTAATCCTGTTTGATACCCACACTTTCGAGCCTCAACGTCAGTGGCGGTTTAGCAGGCTGCCTTCGCAATCGGGGTTCTTCGTGATATCTAAGCATTTCACCGCTACACCACGAATTCCGCCTGCCTCAACCGTACTCAAGGACGCCAGTATCAACTGCAATTTTAAGGTTGAGCCTCAAACTTTCACAGCTGACTTAACGACCCGTCTACGCTCCCTTTAAACCCAATAAATCCGGATAACGCTCGCATCCTCCGTATTACCGCGGCTGCTGGCACGGAGTTAGCCGATGCTTATTCATAAGGTACATACAAACACCCACACGTGGATGACTTTATTCCCTTATAAAAGAAGTTTACAATCCGTAGGACCTTCATCCTTCACGCTACTTGGCTGGTTCAGGCTCGCGCCCATTGACCAATATTCCTCACTGCTGCCTCCCGTAGGAGTTTGGACCGTGTCTCAGTTCCAATGTGGGGGACCTTCCTCTCAGAACCCCTATCCATCGTCGACTAGGTGGGCCGTTACCCCGCCTACTATCTAATGGAACGCATCCCCATCGTACACCGATGAATCTTTAATGATGATTTCATGCAATCTCATCATACCATCAGGTATTAATCTTTCTTTCGAAAGGCTATTCCTGAGTGTACGGAAGGTTGGATACGCGTTACTCACCCGTGCGCCGGTCGCCATCAAACTTAGCAAGCTAAGTTCATGCTGCCCCTCGACTTGCATGTGTTAAGCCTGTAGCTAGCGTTCATCCTGAGCCAGGATCAAACTCTTCATTGTAAAATATTTTCTTACCCTTGCGGGTATTGTTGATTCTGTTCCAGGAAACCGATTTTCTATATCCTTTTCAGGTTATTGACGGTTCTTGTTTCATCTCACATATACATTATATATAAGACTACTTCTTGTACTACATCTTCGTTTGTTTATCTAAAGTCTTTCAAAGAACTATCTTTTCTTGAGCTCCCGTTTCAGCGGGAAAGCGTTTGCAAAGGTAAGGCGTTTTTTCTTTCCCTCCAAATTTTTTCGAAGTTTTTTTCGAAAAAACTTTTCAGGAGGACCTCTCGGGGCTTATCCGTTTCTCGCTCCCTTGCGTCCTTGCAAGGTAAGATACTCGGGTGCAGCGCCCTAAAATCTCTGCCTCTCTTTACCAGTCTGTCATCTTCAGCGGCTCTCCCTCTCGAAAGCGGTTGCAAAGGTACGCACTTTTTCCGTTCACGCAACTTTTATCACACTCTTTTTTTCAAAAATTTTTGAAGATTTTTATAAGTTGCTGGAAAATAGCGCGTTGCGGATGGACATTTTTTGACGCTTCCGAAAACGGGTGGGAACATGCCTACATTATGTATTTCGCGCGGGCGTGTGTACGCGCACATATACACGCATACGTAGAAGGGAGAGGAAAAGCTACACACCGGACCGGCATAAAAACAGCGGAAACACGGAAAAACCTTCTTCGAAATTTTCCTGCACGAAAGCCAAAAACCGGAAAAAGGCCCGAAAACGCAGGAAACGGAATCACCAGTCCGCCATAAAATTCGAGGTTTTCACAGGCGGCATGACAAACAACGCCCCGGAAAACTCACACCGCAGGCACATTTTTTTCAGAGACTCCCGACATCTTCTATGTTTTCCTCTCGGGAAACGTAGGTTTCCGCTATGGAAAACGTACGTTTCACGGCAGGGAAACATACGTCTCTCCTGCCGGAAACATAGAAAACCTAAAGGCAACGGAGAATTATCTCACCGGCATTTCTTCAATACGGAACGCTTGAAGGAAGAAAAACGGAGCGTTTGAAAAACAAATGGGGTGCTTACAAGGAAAAATAAGTAGGTGCTTACAGGAAAGACTGAAGAAACAGCTTGAAGGAAAACTTACAGAAAAACGAATAAAAAAAAAACGACTCAGCAATCAGAAAAAAGGAAACCTCACGTAAGGACATAAAAAAAGGAGTTCCGCTGAACTCCAACCTTTGTTAACCTTAAATCTAATACTATGAAAAATACAGTGCAAAAGTAAACATTCCGATTATAACCACAAAGAATACGACCTGAAAAACATGTTTTAAAAACACATATCAACTTTCAAGGCACAATATTCAAAGTGGTTAACAAATTCCATAAAATAAAAAAGAGGTTCCTCATCACTGAGAAACCCCTTCAAAATGCAAATTAAAAGAGAGACATATACATTAAAGTCCACTAAAATGATACACCTCTGTCAAATGTCAACTTTAAGAGTAGATTAATATACACCCTCTCTGGTGTCCCACCACATAGGCTTACCCCATAAGTTATCCACGACTTCAGCATTATAAGGTGCATTGTTGGCCGAATTCAAGTTTAGTTCGGTTGAAGGATACGGCGAACGCAATGGGGGCACATTATGGTTCGCGTACTGAGCAGGACGTCCCGGAGCAATATAGTTGTTTTCAGGAACTCCCGTACGACGGTACAATGACCAACCTTCCATCGCCTGCTTAAACATAGCGACCCATTCTTCGTACCATATTTTCTTTAACGTGTTGTCAAATTTACCTCCATTTTCCAGGTACTCGGTTGCGTCTGCATCACTTACTTCATTTTCAACCATAGAAAAACATACGGCTTTTTCATAGTTGGCAGCCGCAGTACCGTAACTACCAGTATCATAGTTCAGCATGGCGGCCTCAGCAATATGGAAATACACTTCGGCTACACGCATCCAAGGAGAAAATCCTCCTAAGTCCTGCCCGTATTTATAATTCCATACCGAGTATAACTTAGAAACAGCGTTGGAGGAAGCTCCGATAGTATATCCTCTATACACAGGAGTTCCATCAGTATAATCATCATCACCCTCCGTTTGACTGGCCGGCGTAGGAGTGAAATAAATGCCAATACGGGGATCATCGGCCGCCAACAAATTGTCGACCATCACGTCGGACGCACAATATTCCGTTTTACGTGTACGATACTGGTCGGCTATCGGTTCGAAAAAGTTGGAATCGGAACCCTGCCACCAGAAGAATGCATTGTCATCATTAGAGTCCATAATCGGATAGCGCGAAGGATCACCCAACACTTCCTCAACAGTTGATTGTGCCAACTCAGGGCTAACCTCAGATATGCGGATAGCCAAACGAAGACGCAGTGAATTGCAATATTTCTGCCATTTTGTGATATCCCCACCAAACAATAAGTCACCGTCACTGATATCATCAGTTCCCTCGTTGCTGGCAAAACTATCGGCGGCTTCTTTCAACTTCGCAAGCAAGGCCGGATAAATATCTTCCTGCTTATCGTATTTAGGAGTCAGAATACCTTCACTCATTTTTACGGCATCGCTGTAAGGAACATCACGCCATCTGTCGGTAGCAATCTGCATGACAGTTACTTCCATCACTTTGGCCACATTCAAAAGATTCGAACCGGGCGTGGCACGTCCCTGCAAATCCATCACATTATTCAGGATACGATATACATACTCCCAGTTACTATCTTGTATACCCGTACGATAGCTGTAACGCGATTCATCGATGTAACTCATCTTTGCCGCATAACCGCAGAAAGTCATAGGCTCATCCATCGCAAACCAGCGGTCATAAAACCGATAGGAAGTGTAGTAAATAACATAGGCAAGAAGGTTCCCATTTGGAACATTGGTTGCATTGTCCGGGTCTTGGTTGATTTCCTCGAACGAGTTCGTACATCCGGTGGCACCCCAAATTAAAACTCCAGCCATGAATGCCATGGTGATTTTCTTAATATATCTTTTCATATAGTCAGTTCCTTTTAAATTAATTTTATCAGAATGTTACTCCTAGTTTTAAACCGATGCTTCGTGAAGGGGGGTAAGAGTTTGATTCGAAACCTACGTCTCCATTGCTTGAACCCGTTGTAGATTCCGGATCAAGGTGAGTGAGATTCGAACTATGTACCCATAACAGTGCCAAGTTTGTTCCAACCAGTGAAATTTTCGCTGATTTGATGAATGTATTCTTCAACAACTGTTTAGGGAAGGTATAAGTAAGATGTGCTTCACGCAACTTCAAGTAAGAACCATCAAAGACTGACATTTCACAAATGGTATAGAAATTATAGAAGAAGTCTTCCGCATTCACTGCCACATCATTGATTTTACCGTCGGCTGTCTTGAACACTTTGTCGGTCAACACGTTCTTACCTGCAATAACACCGTTTTCACGAATATCTCCCGCTGCAGTAAAATCATATATACCTGTCTGTGTACCAAAAGCCTGTGAGATAGAGTAAACGTCTCCCCCTTTGCGGAAGTCAAGCAAGAACCCGAAACTCCAGTCTTTGTAAGTAAATTCGTTGCTCCAGCCAGCCAGCCAGTCCGGACTTACATTTCCAATCTTTTTTGCACTCTCATATACCGGCATTCCGTTTTCTACCCGAATGGAACCATCGTCATTATATACATATCCTGTTCCCACAAGTGTTCCCCAGCTTTCACCAGGTATTGCATAGCTGGTACAGCTCCAGCTGCTTCCGATTTCATAAGCGTCCAGTTTCTGTCCGGTAACAGGATCAGTATAAAGTTCATCGATACGGCTTTTATCCTTTGCCCAGTTTAATGTGGTAGTCCAGCTGAAGCCTTTTGGATTACGGAAAATATCGGCTGACAACTGGAGTTCAACACCTTTGTTGCTTACCTTACCCGCATTGATATACATAGAACTATAACCAGTGGAAGTTGCGACATTAGCTTGCATAATCTGATCGGTAGTAACTTTCTGGTAATAAGCTCCATCGAAGTGGATGCGATTATCCAACAAGCTTGCCTCAAGACCGACTTCCCATGTCTTTATCATTTCAGGGCGCAGATTACGTGCGGGATAAGTCGTAGGATTGTAGTAAAGCGTAGTACCGTTAAACGGTGCAGATATGACTGAATAATATGAGTTAGATACGTATGGATCTGTTGCATTACCGATTTTAGCCCATCCACCACGAAGTTTCAGGAAATTGAGAATATTCCCGCTGGTCAGCATCGGAAGTGTTTCTGTCAAAATCCAGCTACCGCTAAATGACGGATAGAAGAATGCATCCTTAATGGTAGAATCCCAGTCGTTACGCACACTGATATCTGCATAAAGCTGATTTTTCCACCCCAATGAAAGATTAGCGTACACAGAGTTCGAGCGCCGTGTTTCATGGTTCTGTGCAGTATAAGCTGTTCCTTTTGCGTTCGCTACGGTATAAAGTCCGGGAACGGTCAACTGATCTGCTCCTATTGTATTAATTTCGTACGCATAATCACGATAGTTAGCTCCAGCCAACGCATTCACATTGAGGTCACCGAATTGTTTGGTGAAGTAAGCGATGAAATCGGCATTGATTTCCGTGGTACGACGATCATAATTACGAAAATATCCATCCGGGTAATCCACGCTCCATTCTATATTAGACAGCTGGTTTGAATCGAAATGATCAAAGCCAAGGCGTCCTTCAAACTTCAACCAGTCAGTAGGCTTGATAAAAATAGAAGACTTGCCATAGAAACGGTCGCGGGTGTATTTGTTCAAGTTATGGTTCAACACCCAGTACGGGTTCATGGCATAAGCCTGCTGCCAGTTGTAATGAGTATAATTCCCCATCTCGTCCTTTTGGTCATAATTTGCCTTCAAATCCTCTATGTCAATCTGACGTCCATGCCATTGCAGCAAGGACTGCAGTACGTTTGAGCCGCTGTATCCGGTTCCAGGAAGATTGTCACTCTTCGTGCGGACAAAGTTTGCAGACAAATCGAAGTCAAGATACTTGTTTACACTCATCTTCGAGTTTATGGCAATAGAGTAACGTTTTTGGTCTGTGTTGGGTGTAGTACCTTTCTGGTCGCGGAATCCCAGCGAAGCACGAGTGGATGATCTTTCATTGGAAGTAGTCAATGAAATCATGTGGCTCTGTGAGTAACCAGTTTCAAAGAAATCTTTGATATTGTTCGGGTGAGACACCCACGGAGTAGCTTGGCGCACACCATTAACAACCGGGCTATTATATTGTGGAATCATCAGACCGATATCCAAACGCGGTCCCCAAGACTCGTCGGCGTTGTCATTCACCCCATTTCCCATACCGTCGTAGTAGGAGAATCCATGCTGTACAGCAAAATCTGCGTATGACATAATATCGCTGTAACCTCCTTCTTTCCAGTCGAACTCGCTTCCGTAATATCCTTGCCCGTATTTGTTCTGAAGTTTTGGCAAGTTATAAATCTGGTCAACCGTAAAACTTCCGTCATACGATATCTGTACGCCTTTGTCTTTTTTACCCGACTTGGTTGTGATAAGGATAACACCGTTTCCGGCACGCATACCATAAAGGGCTGCCGAACCACCTTTCAATACCGATATGGATTCAATATCTTCCGGATTAATATCATTCAAACCTGAACCCAGATTGACATCTGAACCGGTTCCGTTATCGTTCTGTACAGGCACACCATCCACCACAATCAAAGGTGCATTGTTTCCGAATGAAGAATTACCACGAATCACAATATTTTGAGAGGCTCCAACCTGTCCACCTTGCGAAGTAATCTGTATTCCGGCAATCTTTCCCGAAAGTGCATTAGCCACATTCAACTGTGCAGCTTGAGTAATTTCATCCGATTTCACTTCTTGCAAGGCATATCCTAATGCTTTCTTCTCTCTTGAAATACCCATTGCAGTAACCACTACCTCATCCAAAGTCTCCGTATCCGACTGCAATACAATCTTCATGTTGGGCTTTATCGCTACCTCCTGACTTTTCATTCCCACAAATGAAACAATCAAGGTCTTGCTTCCAGCCTTCACACCTGAAATCTCAAAATTACCATCCACATCGGTAATGGTTCCTTGGGTAGTACCTTTCACCAGCACTGATGCTCCTACAATAGGAAGCCCATCTTCTTCTGAAGTCACCACACCTTTCACCGTTAATCCTTGCGACCATGCTACTCCCATCCATACAAACAGAAAGGTCAGCATCAATGTAAGTTTCCTTTTCATAAATCCCTCCTTTGATTAAACATGAATAAATCTCGTTTAGTTAATAAAATACATTATAAATATATATTAGGACTCATTAACAACACCGCAAAGATATATATTTAATCAAACAAACAACAAAATATCACAGAAAAATAATAAAAAACACCAAAATGATATATTAAAACGAATATCAATTCACTTTTAATACAGCGAACAATGATATAAACAGCAAGAAAAACAAAGAAAATAAATAAAAGACAACAGTAAAAACCGTAAAATAAAAGAAAAATCAAAAACAGTATATAGACAATTATATCTATCAAAAAGATAGAAACAAGAAAGAATTAAGACACAATCAGCTTCACTAAAAGAACAAAAAAAGCCACCCTTAAAAGGATGGCTTTCCCAATTTATCCAGATAAATAAATTAATCTACGTAACGTTCGATTGTCTGTTCACGGTCGGGACCTACAGATACAATCTTAATCGGAGTTCCCAGCTGTTCTTCCAAGAAAGTGATATACGCATTGAATTCTTCAGGGAATTCATCCTCACTCGTCATCTTGGTCATATCTGTCTTCCAGCCCGGAAGTTCTGCATATACCGGTTCTACTCCTTCTGTAATATCAAACGGGAAATAATCAATTTCTTCCCCATTCACATTGTATGCCACACAAGCCTTGATAGTGTCAAAACCGTCCAGTACATCGCTCTTCATCAGAATCAACTGAGTAACCCCGTTAATCATAATCGCATAACGCAAGGCAACCAAATCAATCCATCCGCAACGACGTTCACGACCTGTCACAGCTCCATATTCATGTCCCAGATCACGAATGGTCTTGCCTGTTTCGTCGAAAAGTTCAGTAGGGAACGGACCTGAACCCACACGGGTACAATAAGCTTTCATGATACCATACACTTCACCGATTCTGTTAGGACCTAATCCCAGTCCTGTACAAGCACCGGCACAGATGGTATTGGAAGAAGTCACAAAAGGATAAGAGCCAAAATCTACATCCAGCATGGTTCCCTGAGCACCTTCACAAAGAACGGACTTGCCTTCATTCAACAGACGGTTCACTTCATGTTCGCTGTCTACCAAATGGAACTGACGAAGGTATTCAATGCCTTCCATCCATTGTTTTTCAAGTTCCGTAATATCATATTCATAGTTCAGACTCTTCAAGATAGCTTCATGACGAGCCTTGGCTGCAGCATATTTCGCTTCAAAGTTATGCAGGATATCACCCACGCGCAATCCGTTACGGCTCACTTTGTCGGTATAGGTAGGGCCAATGCCTTTTCCGGTGGTTCCTACTTTAGACGCACCTTTGGCAGCTTCGTATGCGGCATCCAGGATACGGTGAGTAGGGAGAATCAGATGAGCTTTCTTGGAAATGTGCAGGCGTTCTTTCAACGGATGTCCGCTTGCCTCCAATGCTTCAGCTTCCGCCTTGAACAGAGCCGGATCAAGTACCACTCCATTTCCAATTATATTTACCTTATCACCCTGGAAAATTCCAGAAGGAATAGAACGGAGCACATATTTCTGACCTTCAAATTCAAGAGTATGTCCGGCGTTCGGGCCTCCCTGAAAACGGGCAACCACATCGTAACGGGGAGTCAACACATCGACTACTTTACCTTTTCCTTCGTCGCCCCACTGTAAACCTAGCAAAACATCTACTTTCATGATTCTTTTTGTTTTATATATTCTTTGGTATTATTTCTTCTTCCGTTTCGCCGCCATGCACTTGTTGCACAAGCCATAGATGTATAAGGAATAATGCGAAGCATAAAATCCCTTCAGCTTTGTCTGCGCAATAGCCTGCTTCAGGTTTTCATCTTCAAACTCCGACACCTTTCCACAGCTGGTACAAATCATGTGATGATGGGTTTCATTGTTATACGAGCGTTCATACTGGGAAGTATTGCCAAACTGGTGCTTGATGACCAAGCCGGCATCTATGAGTAAAATGATGGTATTATACAGGGTAGCACGACTCACCCGGAACTTCTCCTTTTCCGCCATATAACTATACAACTCATCCACATCAAAATGCCCTTTGATGGAATAAATCGTCTCAAGTATGGCATAACGTTCAGGCGTCTTCCGATGTCCGTTCTTCTGCAAATACTCTGTAAGGATTTGCTTGACTGTATCTTTTATGTTCTCTTCCATCCCAATAATCGTTCAGCGGTCAAAGTTATATTTTTTTGAGTAATTTAGAAAGATTACAGGCTATATTCTATCTCATTTTTTAATTCTTCAGCCACCATACGGACCTCAGGTTTTGACGATTTTATAAGATTTCCCAACATACGGAGCACCTTACGTGCGTTTGCTTTCGACTGCAAGGCAAATTTACAAACCGCCTTTCCCGCCACATTGCGCATATCTGAATCTCCTTCCAATACGGTAAAAGCTTGGTCCAGAAATTCCTCCTCTGCCCGCTCGTTCAATGTCCATCCTTTCATCAGCAAACGGGCCATCAAGAGGTATCCACAGAGCTGGAAATATTCCCGTTCGTCGGCCATCCATGGGAAAACCACCTCCGAAGCGTACGGCAAACGCTGGAAAAGATTCATCACCGTATATTCTGCCAGTTCCGGATAGTGCATGTCTTCTATCCATATTTCCGCAATTTCCCGATAGAAGGTTTCTACAGGCTGAAGCAAACCGGCCATAATTTTACACTCACGGATATTCTCCTTCCACAGAGCCTGAGCCAGTTCATGATTGGGTTCATACTCGGCTGCAATCTCTTTAATACGGGGATATTCAATACCAAAATTCAATTTATAATCAAACCCTTTCTCCCGCATGCTTTGGGAAACCACACCATTCATAAACAAACGGAACTTTGACTTGATTTCCCTTATCGTTTCATGTATTTCTGCTTCTGTCATCATCAAATTTTCAAATTAGAATAATCGCGGCCATAACGAAGCATCTGCTCCGTATAACCTTCTGTATAATCTACTTTCACATCCACAATCCGGCCATCCGCATCGTATTCAGGACGATATACCGGATTGACAAATCCCTTGTAAGGAGCCAGATGCAAGGCACGGTAACGGGCCAGCACTTCTTCATGGAGCGACGCATCCAGTTTCACGCCATATTTTTCCACCAAAGCACGGGCTGCTTCGTAATCACCTTCGCTCTTGATACGCTGAATCTTGCTCAACAACATGCCAAACAGCCCACGCAACTGAAGAAAATCATTGACTTTTACATACGTCTTTCCTTCCTTCTGCACCAGTTCCACGACGTTCATCGGCTTCCCATATTCAAGCGCCCAACGGGCAATCAACTGACGATTACGCATGTGTGCCTCTTCCAAATCACGGCCCGGTTCAATACGTACCATCTGAGTGAGAAGCCCGTTCATCATATAGGCATAATACTCAGCCTTATAGGCTTCCTCATCAGGAGTCAGCCCCAGTTCCACCAGTTTCTCATCAGCCAGATAATACAGGCCGAACAAATCGGCACGAGCCTCTTCAATCGTAGAGCCATACGCCTTCAAGGCATCCGGGTCCACTCCAGGGAGCAGTTTGCCGGAACCATGCCCCACACATTCATGCAAATCCGTATGAAGCTCTCCCGTGATATCGGCATATTTCTCCAATAAATCCCGCTCAGCCTGACTGTACACGAACTCTTCCCGGAAACCATTTCCTTTGGCCGCCTTGTTGTAAGCATCTGTCAAATTTCCGATTGTCACCGACTTGGAACCATGGCGACTGCGAATCCAGTTGGAATTAGGTAAATTGATGCCAATGGCTGAACTCGGATACAAATCTCCTCCCAGCATTGCAGCCGTAATGACTTTGGCCGAAACGCCCGTCACCATTCCCTTTTTAAAGGCTAAGGACACCGGAGAATGATCTTCAAACCACTGTGCATTTTGACTGATGATTTCCGTACGTCGGGTAGCCTCTTCGTCTTTAAAGTTCACAATCGACTCCCAGCTGGCTTTCATCCCCAGCGGATCGCCATAACTTTCAATAAAGCCATTGACAAAATCCACTTTTGAACCGGTGTCTTTCAGCCAAGCAATGGAATAGTTATCAAAAGTCTTCAAGTCGCCCGTACGGTAAAAGTCCACCAACAAGCGAATCACCTCACGTTGTGCTTCACTCTCGGCTACGGTTTCAGCCTTCTCCAGCCAAGCAATGATTTTCTCGATGGCTTCTCCATACATACCTCCTACTTTCCACACTTCTTCCCGCAAGAAACCGTCTTTCTTTACCAGCCGGCTGTTCATTCCATACATCACCGGATGAGGGTCTCCCGGTATTTTCAGAATGGAATAAAATGCTTCCGCCTCCTTCTGCGTCACACCTTCATAATAGTTGGCCGCAGAAGTCATCACCAAGTCTTCTCCATCCGCCTGATTTACCCGTTTAGGCATGACTTCCGGGTCAAAAATTACCGGAAACAGCTCGTCACACATCTCCTGCACAGATTCTCCGTCCTTTAACGGGAGCTGTGACACATCCACTTTTTCTATCCATTTCCGTAAAAACTCCGGGGAAAAAGAAGGCATAAACTTATCACAAGCATAATGATGATAAATTCCACTGGAAAACCATACACGTTTCAAATAGACTTCCAATCCCTGGAATTCCGCATCCTCTTTATCCCCCGTATAAGTCGTATAAACCACCTCCAGCAACTTCCGGATTTGCAGATTATACTTTCCATTCTGATCAAAGAGGATGTCACGTCCCTCCAAAGCCGCCTGCGACAAATAATAAACCAACTCTTTCTGCCGTAACGATAAATTCTCAAAACCGGCCACACAATAGCGCAACAATTGCAAATCGGCGAATTGTTCTACTATATAATTAAAATTCCCTTGCGTACTCATTCTAGTTCGTTCTTAATAAATAAGTATCCTTATCACATAATCATACAAAAATCGTAGAAGTTTTCCGATTTCACAACAATCCCTTTAAAAAGTTTATCAAAAAACTTTACGTGAAGACAAAAGTACGATAAAACAGCAAAGTTTTAAAATTTTCCCTATCTTTGTGAGCAAAATTACAATCATGAGAGAACAAATGCTGAAAACCCTCAAATCTTATTTTGGGTACACTTCTTTCCGTCCGCTTCAGGAACAAATTATTACTGCCATTTTACAGAAAAAAGACACATTGGTACTCATGCCCACCGGAGGAGGAAAGTCCATGTGTTACCAGCTTCCGGCACTCATGATGGAAGGAACAACCGTAGTAGTCTCCCCACTGATATCTCTCATGAAAGACCAGGTGGAATCCTTACAGGCCAACGGCATCATAGCCCGCGCCCTGAACAGCACCAACGACGAAACCACCAACGCCCAGCTCTATTTTGAATGTCTACAAGGAAGAGTGAAATTGCTCTATATCTCTCCCGAGAGACTGCTCTTTGAATGTAACCATCTGCTGCGCGACATCAAGATTTCCTTGTTTGCCATTGATGAAGCCCACTGCATCTCCCACTGGGGACATGACTTCCGACCGGAATACACACAGCTGAAAGTGATACGCCAATATTTTCCGCAAGTACCTGTTGTAGCCCTGACCGCTACCGCCGATAAAATTACCCGGGAAGACATCATACAGCAGTTGAACATGCGGCATCCAGAAATCTTTATCTCCTCTTTCGACCGGCCCAACCTGAGTCTGGAGGTGAAACGAGGTTACCCGCAAAAAGAAAAGATAAAGACCATTGCCAACTTCCTGCGACGCCACCGGAGAGAAAGCGGCATCATCTATTGTATGAGCCGTAACGGGACGGAAAAGGTGGCCAGCCTGCTCGAACAAGAAGGGTTCCACGCAGGAGTCTATCACGCCGGATTATCGAACGAACAACGGGAAATGACACAGGACGATTTCATCAACGACCGAATCCAAATTGTCTGTGCCACCATCGCCTTTGGAATGGGAATCGACAAGTCCAATGTGCGATGGGTCATCCATTACAACCTGCCCAAAAGCATCGAAAACTTCTACCAGGAAATCGGACGGGCCGGACGTGACGGCCTGCCCAGTGAGACCATCCTCTTCTATTCTTTCAGCGACATCGTCATGCTCTCCCGTTTTGCTGCCGAAAGCAACCAGCAAGGAATCAACCTGGAAAAATTGAACCGCATGCAACAGTATGCCGAATCCGACATTTGCCGACGAAGAATCCTGCTGAACTACTTTGGAGAGACCATGGACCACGATTGCTGCAACTGCGACGTGTGCAAAAATCCCCCGGAACGTTTCGACGGTACCATTATCGTACAAAAGGCTTTAAGCGCCATCGCCCGTACCGACCAGCAGGTAGGTACCCGCACCCTAATTGATATCCTCAAGGGATATGCCACTTCCGAAGTGATAGAAAAAGGATATGACAAACTCAAGACTTACGGAGTAGGAAGAGACCTGCCCGGAAAAGACTGGCAAGACTATCTTCTTCAGATGCTAAACCTGGGATACTTTGAAATTGCCTACAACGAAAACAATCATCTGAAAATTACAGAAGCCGGGAAAAAAATCCTGTTTGGAAAAGAACGCGCACAGCTGGTCATCATACAGAGAGAAGATGCCCGCAGAAAGAAAGGCGCCCAAAGCCACAAGAATTCCGCCCCGGCACCGTTGTTCGTCTCAACTGTCTTCGAAGAAGAAGATGCAGAATTGTTTGAATCCCTCCGGTCGCTTCGGAAAAAGCTGGCCGACCAGATGGCAATCCCTGCCTACATTGTGCTATCCGACAAGACACTGCATCTGCTGGCGCTCAAAAAACCTGAAACCATCGAAGAATTCGGCGAAATCAGCGGCATAGGTGAGTTCAAAAAAGAAAAATACGGAAAAGAATTCCTGGCGGTCATCAGTGAACACCTGTACAAAGGCTAATGCCGGAGTTTGTACCCTGTCCACACCGGACAAGCCAGTCGTTCTACAATCTGCACCGAACGGGTAGGTTTACTTTGCGGGAGATGGGACCTGTCGAAGGCCACAAAATCCTCCAAAGCCACCTGTTCCACACCTTTTCCTAACCTCATTACCTTGTCGTAAAGCGCCTTCCGGGAAGGAGCGTTAAACCCGCATGCCGTTGAATTCATCATGCTGTCATCCGACGGACGATAAACACCTTTCGGATAAGTACATCCCCCTTCATACACTCCAAGCGCATCGTTCCGGTAACGGGAATCCTTCAGGAAAGAAGTCCAGCACACCGAATCTGCCACCGCCGTAAAATCCACATTCTGCGACCAGCCATTGGCCTTCATGGCTTTTATTTTCTGCTTTTCGAGCGTGGAAATACTCCCTTTCTCCGGATAAGAATATTCGTCCTCCAGTTTTCCAAGACCATGACCTATTGCCTCATGCACCAAGACCCGGCGGAAAGATTCACTTTTCAAGTCTTCAACTACCGGACAATAAGCAATGGCAAATTCCACAAACCGTCCTTTCTCATCCTGATAACCGAAATAGGTGGTTCCCGCATAAACCGAAGTGTTGAGCACGACCACGGCCAGACTGTTTTTCCTTTCCGTCTGCTTCAGCACTTTACCCACATAAACCTGTACAGAGCTGTCGTCCCCCGTAACCGTTGCCGCTTTCCCTTCTGCCAGCCTACAGCTGAATGCCGTTTGATACCCCATCCCAAAATCATTGTTTTCGGACACAGCCTGAACCATAAATACATCAAAATAAGGCCTAAGCGACCTTATCGGTTCTTCAGAAAACAAGTTCTCCATCGCCGTTTCCATCACCCTCCGGTAAATACCGTTCGCTATCTCCTGGTCCACAAATCCATCTCCCATCAAGACAACCGGTATGCCTCTGCCCTCTGTATGCTTCTGTAAGGTGTCCACTTTTCCGTCTGCTGAAAAGTCCACCGACTCCAGCACTTGCCCGCCCAACTGAGAAATCTTGACAGCTGCCAGTTCCTTCTGGGCTCCACTGGATTCCCTCATAAACAGCAAATAAGCTGAACGGGACATTCCTCCTTTATTGGGAGACACATTCAATACGACCTCATGCTTTCCTGTCGGAACTGCCCGGGTCGATATCTCTTTCCGCAGCCAGTTCTCAGGCTCAGAAGGAGTATATATCCGCAAATCTTGCACATCCACATTCGATTCGAAGCGAACGACAAGACTTCCCCCATCCACCTTCGCCAGATACTCTCCTTGTTCGGGCAACACATAATCGCCCACCTCCTGAGAAACGGAAACCTCGTAAACCGCATCTCCGGATGTCAACTTCACTTTCGCCTCCCGCGGCAGGTTGGAATTATTTTCCGAAACCACCTTGACCGTCACTGTTCTCTCTCCGGCCCCACCGGAAAGCGGAGAAAGGCTCAGCCATGTGGCATCCGTAGTTACATTCCATGCACCGGAACACGTAAACGAGATGGAGGCTTCCTTTCCTTCCACCGACGGCAACGTGACACTTTTCGTCACATTCTCAAACGGGACTATTTTCCCTTCTTTCTGACAGGAAACGCACAACAGGAGAAAAATCAGATACAGGTTAAAAAGGTGGGCTTTCATACGTTGGATTAAGTCATTCTTGTGTTTCCTGCAAAAATGGGAAATAGTTTGCTTATCAGAAAAGAATCGACAAAAAAGTGAGGCAAAATGACAAAAAAAGATTCCAAAGGGCGTTTCTTCTGTCACGCTCTTTGGAATCTCGTCTATAATCAGAATCCTGTTCTCTTATCCGAGGAATGAAATCAGCACACCTGCTGCTACAGCTGAACCGATTACACCGGAAATGTTACTTGCCATGCAATATTGCAGCACATGGTTCTTCGGATCGTATTTCAAGGCAATTTCATTGGCTACACGGCTGGCCATCGGCACGGCACTCAATCCGGTAGCTCCAATCAGCGGGTTGATCTTCTTCTTGGTGAAGAGGTTGACCACCTTCACAAACAAGATACCACCTGAGATTGACAAGGCAAATGCCAGGAAACCACCAATCACGATACCGATAGTTGTCCAGTTCAGGAAAGCGTCGGTCGTCATGGTTGCACCCACGGAGATACCCAGGAAGATGGTAGCCGCATTCATGATGCTGTTGGAAGCGGCATCGAACAGACGGGAAGTGTTGCTACCGATTTCCTTCACCAAGTTACCGAACATCAGCATACCAATCAAGGGCACTGCACTCGGCACGAACAAGGCCACAATCGTGGTACATGCAATCGGGAAAATGATTTTCAGCACCCGCAGGTTCTTGATTTCCGTCTTGGAAGGATATTTCTTCTCCTGTTCCTTCATGTTGATGGACAGTTCCTTCTTCGTACACCAGATACGTACCACCAGCGGTACGATGACCGGTACCAAGGCCATGTAGGAATAAGCCGCAATGGCAATCGGACCCAGCAAGTGCGGAGCCAGCTTAATGGTCGTAAAGATGGCAGTCGGACCGTCGGCACCTCCGATGATACCCAGAGAGGCAGCTTCCTTCGGAGTGAAGCCCATCAGGATAGAAACCAGCAGTACGGCAAAAATACCCAACTGGGCAGCCGCGCCGAAAATAGAAAGACGAAGATTACGCAACATCGGACCAAAGTCGGTCAGCGCACCTACACCCATGAAAATAATCGGGGGAAGGAATCCCGTCTTAATCAACATATAATAAATGAAGTTCATCAGTCCCAGGTCGTGTGCAATTTCATGCAGCGGCATCTCCCAGATGTTCTTCATCACACCGTTCACCATGACCATTCCGTTCTCGTCGGCCTGCACAACCCCCATGTCGCCTCCCGGGAAGTTGGCCAGCAACACACCGAAAGCGATAGGCACCAGCAACAGCGGTTCATACTGTTTCTTGATACCCAGATAAAGCAGGACGAAAGCGATGGCATACATGATGAGAAACCGCGGGTCAGCAGCAATGTTGCTGAAAGCGGTCATATCATATAATCTTTCTAATATCTCTTCCATCACAAAATCTTCATTAATACGTCATCTTCTGATACGGAATCACCGGAATTTACACAAATGGCGGTCACCGTTCCACTGAATTCTGCACGGATGGCATTGTAAGTCTTCATTGCCTCCACGTAGCAAATCACGTCACCTTTATTTACCTTGTCACCCACTTTCACCGGTGTTTCCTGCGCACCTTTTGTCAGGAAGAACTTACCTTCCAGCGGAGAAAGGATTTCCTTTCCTTCGCCAACCGGTACCTGCGCAGCCGGAGCGGCTTCAGCACCTGCCTGAGCGCCCAGTTTGGCCGGATTGACATCGCCAAAGGCTACCGTTACCCGATAAGCCTGACCGTTGACGTCAACCGTCAATACCTTGGTCTGGTCGTTGGCCATGTGGACTTCTTCCTTGGCTTCACGACGTTTCTTCACGTCTTCCAAGAAGTCGGCCTTGGCCTTTCCACTCTTGTAGGCTTCATACTGAGCCGGATGCATGGCATATTCGAAGAGTTCCTCGTCGTCCTGTCCGGTTTCCCATTTCTTTTCCCACATCATCTGGCGATATTTCTCCAGCTGGTCAGGATAGTTGTCCTGCGGGTTGCCCGTAAAGAACTTACGGCCTTCACGTTCTGCCTTTTCTACGATTTCAGGAGCCAGTTTGCCCGGAAGTTGTCCGGCCTTGCCCAGAATCATGTCCCAGATATCGTCGGCAATCATGCCCCAGCGTTCCTTGCTTTTTTCCATCTGGATGACGTTCATCATGGCCAGGTTCTTTACATACTGGCTGAACGGAGTAACCAGACACGGATAACCTACACGCGGCCATACGTAAGCCACCTCGTCGAACAGCTTGATCAGCAGTTCATCCTGTGTCATGAACGGCAGGTTCCGTTTTGCCTTATATTTGTTGATAGATTCCAAATTGGTATCCAGGTCGGCCATCAAACTTCCCATCATACCGCCCGGCAGTCCCGGTCCGATGAGCAGAGAGTTCATCAAGCGGTTTCTCGGACTGATGTACAAGCCCAGGAAATCGTCCATGAATTCCTGAATCAGTGAGCGCACCTTCATGTAAGCCTGCATGTTGATTTCCGGTACCTTGAAGCCCGCATCCTTCAGCATGGCCTGCACACTGATGACATCCGCATGTCCGGTTCCCCAAGACAACGGATCCATACCTACATCCACGTAATCGCAACCGGCCTTGCAGACTTCCAGGATAGAAGCCATGTTAAAACCAGGTCCCGCATGTGAGTGATACTGAATCGTGATATCTTTAATCTTCTTGATACCGGCTACCAGTTTGCCCAAGAATACCGGACGGCCGATACCAGCCATATCCTTGATACAGATTTCATCGCAGCCTGCATCAATCAGCTTCTTGGCCATATCCAGGTAATATTCTACGGTGTGAATCGGAGAATAAGTGATGCAAAGACAGCACTGTGAAATCATGCCGGCATCGTGTGCATAGCCGATAGAAGGGATAATGTTGCGCACATCGTTCAATCCGCAGAACGTACGGGTAATATCCGTACCCTGTGCTTTCTTTACTTTATAGAACAATTTTCGTACATCGGCAGGCACCGGACTCATTCGCAAACCGTTCAGCGCACGGTCGAGCATGTGCGTCTGAATACCGGCTTCGTGAAAAGGCTTTGTCCACTCGCGGACAGCCTTGTTCGGATTCTCCCCGAACAACAGGTTAACTTGTTCAAAACCTCCCCCGTTTGTCTCTACACGGGCGAAACACCCCATTTCAATAATGGCTGGGGCCACCTTCACCAACTGGTCTACACGCGGTACGTATTTTCCGGCACTCTGCCACATATCGCGGAAAACCAAACTAAATTTGACTTCTTTCTGTTCCATGATTCTACATGCGTGTTTTTCTAACGGACTACTGCAACTTTTCTACTTTTATTACCTGGCCTTTTCCGGCTGTCAAAATGTCGACGGCTGCCTTGATGGCATCCATTGCGCCTGCATCAGTAGATGCTCCCGATGAAGTGTTTTTCTTTTTCGGAGCTTCCTCTGGAGCTACTTTATTGACAATGGAAATCAGAAGCTGGCTTAACCAGATAACGATGAGCAGAATTACGAAGACAGTGACCATTCCAACCACCATCAGCAATAATCCCAGTTCAAAGTTTTCCATTTTTTAACTAATTTGAATGTATATAAAAAGGCGCTCTTCAGAAAACTAGGTTCCAAAGAGCGTCCCAAAAGTAGAAATTTCAAGCAAATATTGTAGCTAAAACTCGTTAAATATTTGATAATTTGTTTACGAATCCATCATATTACTATCAAAATAAAATCTCATCCAGCGATTTGCGCTTTTTAGTTGACATTTCCTGTTCGGCAGAATAGCCCACCGGAATCAACACGGCAGGCTCTATATGGGCAGGCAACTGAAGCACTTCCCGGCAAAGAGGTACGTCAAAATTGCATACCCAGCAGGTGCCCAGTCCCTGTTCCGTAGCTGCCAGGCAAAGATGTTCCACAGCAATGGCCACATCAATGTCGGCATGGTCTTTCCCGTCCGACTTCCGGTGCCATGACTCTTCGTGATTGACACACGCCACAATGAGGCAAGGCACATTGGAAATCCATTCTCTCGGATAAGCTTTTTTCAGCTGCGACAACCGGGGCTCATCGGTCACCACCGCAAACTTCCACGGCTGAAAATTCACGGCCGAAGGAGCCATCCGCACACATTCCATCACATAATCCAGTTTTTCTTTCTCTACCGCACGAGGTGCATAACTCCGCACGGAATGACGTTGTTTTACCAGTTCCAAAAAATTCATCTCTATAATTCCTTTATAATTTTATTTCCAGATTGATTCCCATTACATTCAGGCACCGCTTCACATCGTACTGCCGGCAGTAATATACATCCAAGGCCGTTTTCCGTGACAGTCTCCAACGCACTCCCGGACGATAGCGAACACGCGGCAGCGAAAAGAAAGCATCTCCACCTACCGGCTGAAACGACTCTACCGAGAAATAAGGATGCAGAATACATTCTTGGGGGGCATATTCAGCCTGCAACCGCGAACGAAGCTGAGCTTCCTTTCCTCCTCCGATAAACGTATGCTGGAAAAGCTCCCTCCAGCCCAGTTTGAAGTCTCCCACAGGGCCGGACACCACAAAACCTGCCTGATAGCGATGGCCGATTTTCCATCCCGCCTTCCCGCGGTCACGGTACTGCAATTCGTAATAGCCTTTCAACTGCATCAGCGGAAGCACCCGACAGTTCACCCCCACATTCAGCCGTTCCCGTTCCATCTCTTTCAATCCCTGCTGGGTTCTTGCCTGAAAGGTGCCTCTGAATTTCCAATACCGGTTCATCTGCCAGTCTACCCGTACGCCCGTCCATGCGGCAAACTCTCCATGTGCCACCGCGTATGTGCGTACCGGCAGCAACCCTCCGACGCATGCCCAAGCGATTCCGATAATCAAGAATCCACGCAATTTCTGTCTCCTCATCACTCTCTGCAGAAAGATTTAATTCCATATTCTCTGCAAGATATCAAGAAAATCTTGTATTTGCAAGTGCACCTCCGATAAACCGTCCTCCAAGCCCATCCGAAGATATAAAAAAACTGCGGATACTGCAGAAGGACAGCCCTTGTAAGCTGTCAACTTCCACCCTATCCGCAGTTCGTCAGCAAAATTCAAGTATCTTTCTATTCTACAGGCTGTGCTCCCGTACTAGCCTCAATCTTCCATCCTGGGTTCTGATAAATGACAGAAGAAGAGAAATTATCCGGGTCGACCGCCGTCTGACGGAATGCCGCCGCCCCGATAGGTTCAAGGTATTGAGCCTTGGAAAACAGGAAACCACCCTGCTTGGCAATGGAATTGTTGGCTGTCACCTTCTGATAAGGACAAATGTAAGCACTTAAATCCTGGGAAGACATGTTTCCCTTCGCCGCATCCACAATGCATTTTTCCATCAAAGCCTTGTTGTCGTTGTAAATCGTACCCCAAAACTTGGCCCCCTCTACGACATAAGGATGGTCACACAACTGGTCCATTGCTCTCCATCGCTTCAAGTCGTCCCATCTGAACGCTTCTGCACACAATTCATTACGACGTTCGCGACGGATATTATAAAGCGTCACATCGCTCAACAATTTCCCATGAGAATAAGCCGCCCAGTCTCCTTTGGCTTCTTCCTCCATTTTGGTTGCAGCATCGGTCACCATATATTCAGCCGTAACGCCGGCACGTGTTCTCAAGGCTTTCCAATATTGCTTTGCCCGATTGTCCAACGATGTATGCTTCTCATAATAAGCCTCCATATAGTTAAGTAAAGCCTCCGCCCCACGGAACACAATACCTCCGGACGTACCGTTTGCATGGTTCAGTGCCATCAGATAGGAATAATGTTTTCCCTTTTTCACAATATAACCGGTAGGAGCCATCGCTATGTTGGTACCAAAAATATAGTCAATCTTACAGGTATCCTCTTTCCCGGAAGAAGTATAATAGTTCACATCACCTTTTGCCAGAACCTTACCCGAAGCACTGACATATCTGCCACCGTTCATCCCATATTTTTCTGCCACAAAATCATAAGGTTTCTTCGTGAAAATCACAATACGGGAATCCCTTCCCTGCAAAGTCGCATTCACTCCCTGGTTTTCCCAATTCTTGTCATACCCAGAATTAGGAGCATAAATCGGCAAGCCGTTTTTCATCAGAAACGAATTGACCATTCCTCGGGTCCATCCCGTGCCGGCACCATTACGACACAATTCCATCTGGAGATTATTCACTATACCCAGACCGAGGTCGAACTTTTTCCACATCAGCACCTCTTCGTAACCTTCCATATTCTCGTCACAAAACATCGTATAGTAAGGATTGATGGAATTTAAGTTGACATCCATACCTTCCGGTTTTTCTGTGTTTATGGCAAGTTTATCTACCATCTTGTCACCGACCACCTGAGCTGCCGCAATGGCCTCATCCAAGAAATAACCAATCGATTTTGCCGCATCATACCCCTCACTGTCTTTTCCAGGCCATCCTTTACCTCCCGGCACGAAAGCCGTACCGGCATGATATTTTTCCCATGTAGCTTCATAAAGTGCCACACGGCTATGCAACAGATAAGCCACATTACGGCTAATCCGGTTTTTCCCGCCCGGAGGCGTTTCCAGCAATCGCTTTTCGGCTTCCTTCAAATCGTTGATAATGAACTCGGCCACCTTATGGCGGGGACGTCTCACACTGGCCTTCAGCAGGAGCTCCCTGTCGTCTGGCAACGCCTTATCGATGATGGGCAAGTCGCCGAACGTTTTCAGCATATCAAAATATTTGTATGCCCGCAATACATACATTTCTCCAATATAATGGCGGACATTGTCTGGCGACCCCACTATATCTCCCTCTTTCGGAAGCACATTGTCGAAGAAATAATTGCAGGCACGTATTCCTTCCCATTTCCAGCCGCCCACATTGGCTGCCACTTGTTTCTGCCCCGGTATCCAGTAGGCCGGAATCCCAGTCCCTGCCTGATTGTCGGTATGACTGTCCACTCCGAACAGATTACTTCCATACGCACTCGTCACTGTCTGGAAACCATAGCAGTTGATGGTATATGAGGCAAGGTCATCTTCGGAAGAAAAGAATACTTCCGGAGTCACTTTATCCAAAGGTTCTCTGTCGAGGAAATCATTGCAAGCTGTCAATCCTCCCAGAAGTAACACACTGATTGATAATATTCCTATATGTTTTTTCATATCACTTATGCTTTATAAAATTAGAAAGTTACACTTAAACCAAATGAAATAGTCTTGGAAAGAGGATAGGTACAGCCGTCCCAATCACCCACACCGATTGTTTCGGGGTCGAAAGTCTTGCACAAACCCGTAAATGTCAACAAGTTTTCTGCCGACACAAAGAGGCGCAGGTTGTTCACATAGAATTTCTTGGTCAATCCAGCCGGAAGCGTATAACCCAATGTCACGTTCTTCAAACGTACATACGACGCATCCTGCAGATAGCGGCTCTGGGCACGCCGGTTCTTGTCACTGTTCATCGGACGCGGATAATATCCGTCGACGTTCGCACCGAGCGGATTCTTCGTATCTTCCGGACGGAAGTAGTCCAAATGAGGCTTAAAGAAGTTAGTCTGCCAGTACCCCACAGAACCCCAGAACATCGTAGCGCCGGAGCCAGGCATATAGTCCCGCTTCAAGGTACCCTGGAAAAAGACTTTCAAATCAAAGCCTTTCCATGCCGCATCAAAGTTAAGTCCGAAATTATAGCGTGGAGTACTGTTTCCCAGCAACACTTTGTCTCCATGGTCATCCAATGTATTGGCTCCTTGGCTTACTCCATCCTTTCCGTCAAGGTTGGCATACATGATATCTCCTGCCCCCCAGTTGTCGCCCCATGACGGTTTGGCCGTTTTCAGATGATTGTCCATTTCTTCCTGTGTCTTGGCGATGCCCACAGTCTGATATCCCCAGATATCTCCCAGATGGGCTCCTTCGTAGTACCGCTGTTCAAGGTCTTTCGACGGATTAGGATACTTGTCAATCACTACCTGATTATCCGAAAGGGCCAGCGTAATTCCATAACGGAAGTCCTTGATCTGGTCTCTCCAGCTCACCTGAAGTTCCCATCCCTTGGATGTCATGTCCAGGTTGTTCACATCCGGCACCGCAATACCCAGCACTCCCGGAAGTTCCATACCCGGTCCGACCATATCTTTCGATTTTCTCTGGAAATAATCAAAATTCAAGTTCAAACGATTTTCGAACAAGCCTAAGTCGAATCCTAAATCGAGCGTCTGCGTCTTCTCCCAACCCAGCAAAGCGGAAACCAGCTTGCCCTCAGAGGAAGTGTTCGGTTTTTGCCCATTGACAACCCATCCGCCGCTACTTGGGCGATAATTAATAATCCGGTAGAAAGGATACCAGTTGTCTGTATTCTGGTTACCCAGTTCTCCCCATGAGCCACGAATCTTCAAGGTATTCACAATCTGTGAATAAGGTTCGAAGAAAGCCTCACGCGCCACATTCCATCCCGCAGAGAAAGACGGGAACACATTCCATCGCTTGTTTCTCAGGAAACGGGAAGTACCATCGTAACGGACATTGGCCTCCAGCAGATAACGTTCCTTATAATCATAGTTCACACGACCGAAAAATCCCACAGTAGCCCATTCGGCATACCCGCCGCTTACCTGGGCATTCGTCGTGGTAGTATTCAACGTGGGGAGTCCGGCAATAATGCCATCTTGCCGGGCATTCATGTCGCGCCGCTTAAACAGTTCGCTCTGGAAACCGGCCATGAATTTCATGTGATGTCCGCGTTTGGTCTCCAAGCTATATTCCGTAAAAATGTTCGGATTAAAGAAATTACTCTTAAAGGCGTATTCCGACACACTGCTCGTCCTATTGGCGATTACGAACGGATTTTTATTTGAATCATAACCATACACGGTCTGAAAATCCGTATGCGCAAAGTAATTGTTGATCCGATAGTTCAGCTCCACCGTGGTTTTCCAGTTCTTTATCGGCTCAATAAGAAACTGAAGCTGCTGGGCAATGACATCCGACTGTGTCTTGTAACGTCCGCCCTGAGTCAACTGATACACCTTGGACTCCTGCGTATAATATCCGTTCGGGTCCTTCAACGGAATCACCGGCCAATACCGGCATACATCAAAATAAAATACATTCGAACGGTTGTTACCTGCACTGGCAAACGAAGGAGCATCATAGTCCGAGCGGTTGAAACGAATACTGTAACCCACTTTCAACCATTTGGCCAGTTCCGCATTGATTTTTCCAGTAAAAGAATAACGCTGTTTGCCGTCATCCCCATATTTCAGCAATCCACCCTCATTCAGGTAATTCGCCGACAAATAATACTGCATGACTTCCGTACCCCCGTTCACGCTCAGGGCATGTTCATGCGTAAAGCTGTTTCCAAACAATTCATGCAACCAGTCCGTATTGGCCGCGGGCATCATGTCCTTTCGTTCCGGGTCATCGAATGCATTCCATCGCCCGGAATTTTCAGCCCACATGAAAGGAGCCGACTCGTCTTTCTGATGAGCCAGAATCTGCTGCAATTTGTTCTCACTGTACATCGGAGCCTCTCCGTTGTTTGCCATCTGGTCGTTTACAGCCAAGGCAAAACTATAAGAATCGGCCATGTGAGGCATGTTAAGCGGCGACTTGAAACGGAAATTGTTGTTGTAATTCACACTCGGTTTGCCCGATTTGCCTTTCTTGGTCGTGATGAGCACGACTCCCCCCGGAGCACGCGAACCATAAATCGACGAGGCAGCCGCATCTTTCAACACGGAGATATTCTCGATATCCTGCGGATTGATGGCATTGATATCGCCTTCCATCCCGTCAATCAGCACAAGAGGAGTCACGGAAGACCCTTTACCGATAGTACCCGTACCACGAATGTTGAACACCTTGTTTCCTTTCAAGGAACCTCCATCGGAACTGGTAGAGATATTCATGCCAGGCACTACTCCTTGAAGCGCCTCTACCGTAGAACTCACCGGACGCGAAGTAATTTCTTTCGCATTCACTGAAGAAACGGCACCCGTGACATTCACCTTTTTCTGCGTACCAAAAGCAACGACCACCACCTCTTCCAGAGCCTGTGTGTCATCTCTCAACACAATGTTGAGCGGCTGGCCAGACCAAACAATTTCTTGTGTGACATAACCCACGAAAGAAACTTCAATGACAGCCCCTTTTTTCACACCGGCAATCTCGAATTCGCCATCCAGTCCGGTGATACTTCCCACCGTACTGCCTTTTACTACTACAGATGCACCTATCACGACCTCACCCGTGGCATCTTTCACTACACCCTTACAAGGATTCATTTGTTGAACTACATCTGTTCCTGCCATACCCGCATAGGAAGATGAAGCAACTGCTGTTCCGGTCGCCAACAACCCTAGGGACCACAGCATACCTACTGTTTTGATTTTTTTAATCATAATATTTTTTTTAAGGTTACGACATTCTCCCCAAGACGAACGGGGAAGAATTCCTGCAAAAAATAAATTAAATGAATAATAGTTAGTTTATTCTAGTTTTCAATTGTCTAGCCTATGTCAAAATGAAATCCTCACGATTTCGTATTTGCAAAAATATACATAAATCTTCCACCGCAAAACACCTTCTACCTTTTCACCCTAAAACGTACATCTTCCCAGAATATGGAGAACAAATCAAAACAATAATAATCAACGCATTAGCATCATATAAAAGATTGGAAGATGTACATCTTCATGCATAATTCCAATCATAAACAGACCATAAGTTCTACGCTTTCTCTTTCCAGCAATCTATAAATCATACCTGAAAAGCCCTTCCCTAAAAACAAAGTTTTCAGCAAAAGACTATCCATGAAAACCTCAAGAAGACATTTCCCGAATTCCTTTCCATCTTTTAGGTTTCCCCATCCAGAACCGTATGTTTCCCTTCCGCGAAACGTACGGCTCCGCTCCGGAAAACGTATGTTTTCCGATAGGGAAACATAGAAAACGACACGTGGAATGACTCTTTATGTACTGGAGTTTACAAAAAAACGTCCTGAACCTTTTTCAGATTCAGGACGCTCCTTTTATTTCACACGCACGAAACTTATCCCGCCATCAGCAAGACAAGCAACTGTGCGGTCAGAATACGCAAGAACATGCTCAACGGATATACCGTAGAATAGCCTACAGCCGGTGCATCGTTACCTGCTATCTGGTTGGCGTATGCCAAGGCAGGAGGGTCGGTGTTGCTACCGGCAATCAGACCCATCAAGGTGAAGTAATTCACCCGATGATGCCAGCGGGCTACAATACCTGTAATAATCAACGGAATGAATGTAATCAGGAAACCGATTCCGACGTAAAGCACGCCATCGCCTTCCACTACCATCTGCACGAAGTTCTCACCGGCCTTAATTCCTACACTGGCCAGGAAGAGTACCAATCCCACTTCACGCAGCATCAGGTTGGCACTCATCGTGGTATAGGTGACCAGTTTCACCTTGTGACCGAAACGGCCAATCAGGATGGAAATAATCAGCGGACCACCGGCCAAACCCAGTTTTACCGGAGTCGGCATGCCCGGAATGGCAATCGGCAGACTACCGAACAGGATACCGCAGAGGATACCCACAAAGATGGTCACGATGTTCGGATGATCCAGACGGCGCAACTGGTTACCCAGCAAGTTGGCCACCCGCTCGATGGCATCCTGCGGACCGACCACCATCACACGGTCGCCCACCTGCAGACGCAGCTGACGGGCCGCAAACAAGTCCATACCCGAACGGTTGACACGCGTCACGTTCACTCCATACATGCTACTAAAGTGAAGTTCTCCCAAAGTCTTTCCGTTGATGTTCGGCTGTGTCACCAAAATACGACGGGAAACCATCGGCTTGTCCTGCTGGCTTGCCGCTTCCCAGTCCTGCTCAATCTTCGGACCGATGAAAGCCATAATCGCCTCGGAATCATCTTCGGCACACACCACGAACATACGGTCGCCCAAACGAAGCACCGTATTGGCATTCGGCGTAATCATGTGTCCATCCTGTATGATACGTGTACACACAAAGTCGCGCGCCAGGAAGTTCTGTACCTGCGACAACGTCTTGCCGCTCAAAGCCTCATTCTGCACCTTCAAGGAGATGGTGTAAGGTTTCATGTGAGGATTTGCCTCTTCTTCTTTCTGGATTTCATCGCTGTCCTGCTTCACGTCTACCCGGCAGATATAACGGATAAGAATCATGGAAAGAATGATACCCATCACGCCCAACGGATAAGCGCAGGCATATCCCATGGCAATTTCAGGACCTTGATAATGCAGCTGCTGCAATGCCTCGTTGGCCGCACCAAGTCCCGGTGTATTGGTCACCGCTCCACAAAGAATACCCACCATCATCGGGATGTCTACCCTTCCCTGCAAGGCAAAATACAGAATCAGTGCCACTGCAATATTCAGGAACACAATTCCCACCGCCAGCAGGTTGAGCGTGATACCTCCTCGCTTGAACGAAGAAAAGAAGGAAGGACCGACCTGAAGTCCGATACAGAAGACAAAGAGAATCAGTCCGAAGTCTTGTACGAAAGAAAGAATAGCCGGATTTCCGGTAAACCCGAAGTGTCCTGCCAAGATTCCGACAAACAAGACGAATGTAACTCCCAGCGAAATGCCGAAGAATTTAATTTTTCCCAACAATACCCCCGCCGCAATCACAAAAGCATAGAGTGCTACGATATGCGCTATAGAGTTGGGATTCGTCAATAAATCTTGTAGCCAATTCATAGATATTAAATTATTTTATTCGGAAGGCAAATGTAACCAATTAAAAACAACAGGACAAACTTTTCTTTCTTTTTTCACCACAGCATTCCCTGATGAGTATATTGCATACACTTTTTTCTCCATACAAATAGCAATCCGCACATTTGCCGGTTGCAGTTTTTTAGCCTTTCCGAGCAGGAAAAAAGAACGAATGTAGAATAAAGAATCGGAAAATTTGTATATTTGCCCATGCAGGTAACCAACCTACACAATAATTTTAAATCTGAATATCAACAAAAACACTAATTCACTATGGCAGATAGTAAAGAAAAACTCTTTTCAGATTTTCCGCCCGTGTCTACCCAAGAATGGATGGACAAAATTATGGTCGACCTGAAGGGAGCCGATTTTGAGAAAAAGTTGGTATGGAAAACCAACGAGGGTTTCAAAGTGAAACCGTTCTACCGTCAAGAAGATTTGGAAGGCCTGAAAACCACGGAAGGACTTCCCGGACAGTACCCTTATATAAGAGGTATAAAGAAAGACGACAACACTTGGTTCATCCGTCAGGATATTACGGTGGAGGATGCAGCCGAAGCCAACGCGAAAGCCCTTGACATCTTAAACAAAGGAGTCGATTCACTCGGATTCCAGATTAAGGCCAAAGAACTCAGTGCCGAATACCTCGACACCCTGCTGAAAGATATCTGCTGCGAATGTATCGAACTGAACTTCTCTACCTGCCAACGCCATACCCTGCAACTGGCGCAGTTGCTGGTAGCTTACTTCCAGAAAAAAGGTTATGCACCCGAAAAACTGAAAGGTTCGCTGAACTTCGACCCCATCAGCAAAATGATGCAGAAAGGGAAAGATGTGAGCGCCGTCATCGCCACCGGAAAAGAGCTGGTGGAAACACTGGCCGGATATCCGCATTTCCGTTGCATCGCTGTCAACTCGGTACAGCTGAACAATGCCGGAGCTTACATTTACCAGGAACTGGGATATGCACTGGCTTGGGGAAATGAATACCTCAACCAGCTGGTGGAAGCCGGCGTACCCGCCGCACTGGCTGCCAAAAAAATCAAATTCAATTTCGGCATCAGCTCCAACTACTTCATGGAAATTGCCAAATTCCGTGCGGCACGTATGCTGTGGGCCGACATCGTAAAACAATATCAGCCGAAATGTCCGCGCACGGACTGTAAGAATACAGGAGCCGACGGCACTTGCTACTGTGCCTGCAAGATGGTAGCTCATGCAGAAACTTCCAACTTCAACCTCACTCTGTTCGATGCACACGTCAACCTGCTCCGCACACAGACCGAGGCCATGAGTGCGGCCATCGCCGGTGTAAATTCCATCACCGTTTCGCCGTTTGACAAGACTTACGAAACGCCGAACGATTTCTCTGAACGTATCGCCCGCAACCAGCAACTGCTGTTAAAAGAAGAATCTCATCTGAACCGCATCGTCGACCCGGCTGCCGGTTCTTATTATATTGAAAACCTGACTGTCTCCATCGCGAAAGAGGCTTGGAAACTTTTCCTGGCCGTGGAAGAAGCGGGAGGCATGCTGCAAGCGGTCAAAGCGGGCAGCGTACAGGAGGCTGTAAACCAGAGTAACAAGGCCCGTCACGAAGCGGTATCCAAACGGAAAGAAATTCTGCTAGGAACCAACCAGTATCCGAACTTCAACGAACTGGCCGGCGACAAACGCCCGCTGGACGGATGTACGAAATGCGGATGCGGAGGTCATGAAGAAGAGGAAACGGCTTTGGTTAAACTGCAGACGGCACGTGCGGCCAGCGAATTCGAGGCTCTCCGCCTGGAGACTGAGAACTCCGGCAAGCGTCCGAAGGCCTTCATGCTGACCATCGGCAACCTGGCCATGCGTCAGGCCCGTGCCCAGTTCTCCTGCAACTTCCTGGCTTGTGCGGGGTATCAGGTCATCGACAACCTGGGATTTGCCAGCATTGAAGAAGGTATCGAAGCGGCCATGAAGGCGCAAGCCGACATCGTGGTGCTCTGCTCCAGTGACGATGAATATGCCGAATATGCCATTCCTGCCTTCAAGGCCCTCAACGGACGTGCCATGTTTATCGTGGCAGGTGCTCCGGCCTGCATGGAAGAACTGAAAGCTGCCGGCATTGAGAACTTCATCCATGTACGCTGCAACGTGCTGGAAACTTTACGCGAATACAACCGCAAACTCTTATCTTGAATTGCACACTATGAGACAGAATTTTACACAAATCGATATATTTGCCGGTTTCCATCCGCAGAACGGCATGGAATGGCAGAAAGAGAATGGCATCACTGCCAACTGGAAAACACCTGAACAGATTCAGGTGAAGCCTGTATATACCAAGGAAGACCTGGAGGGCATGGAACACCTGAACTATGCGGCGGGTATTCCTCCTTATCTTCGTGGCCCGTACTCCATGATGTACACCTTCCGTCCGTGGACCATCCGTCAATATGCCGGATTCTCTACCGCAGAAGAATCCAACGCCTTTTACCGTCGTAACCTGGCTTCCGGACAGAAAGGTCTGTCTGTGGCCTTCGACCTTCCGACTCACCGCGGTTATGACCCGGATCATCCGCGTGTAGTGGGCGATGTGGGTAAGGCAGGTGTATCTATCTGCTCGCTGGAAAACATGAAGGTGCTTTTCGATGGTATTCCGTTGAACAAGATGTCGGTATCCATGACCATGAACGGGGCGGTACTTCCCATCATGGCGTTCTACATCAATGCAGGACTGGAGCAGGGTGCCAAACTGGAAGAAATGGCCGGAACCATCCAGAACGATATTCTGAAGGAATTCATGGTGCGCAACACTTATATTTATCCGCCTGCCTTCTCCATGAAGATTATTTCCGACATCTTTGAATATACTTCCCAGAAGATGCCGAAATTCAACTCCATCTCTATCTCGGGATACCACATGCAGGAAGCGGGTGCCACTGCCGACATCGAGTTGGCTTATACCCTGGCCGACGGATTGGAATATCTCCGTGCAGGAGTGGCTGCCGGCATTGACATCGATGCCTTCGCTCCCCGTCTGTCGTTCTTCTGGGCCATCGGCATGAACCATTTCATGGAAATCGCCAAGATGCGTGCCGCCCGTATGCTGTGGGCCAAGATTGTAAAACAGTTCCATCCGAAGAACCCGAAATCACTGGCTCTGCGTACACACTCACAGACTTCCGGATGGTCACTGACCGAACAGGATCCGTTCAACAACGTGGGACGTACTTGTATCGAGGCCATGGCTGCTGCACTGGGACACACGCAGTCACTGCATACCAACGCACTGGATGAAGCCATCGCCTTGCCGACGGACTTCTCGGCCCGTATCGCCCGAAACACGCAGATTTACATTCAGGAAGAAACGCAGATTTGCAAGAACGTGGACCCGTGGGGCGGTTCATACTACGTGGAAGCCCTGACCAACGAACTGGCCCACAAGGCATGGGAGCACATTCAAGAAATCGAGAAACTGGGTGGTATGGCCAAAGCCATCGAAACAGGTATTCCGAAGATGCGTATCGAAGAAGCAGCTGCCCGCACACAGGCTCGTATCGACTCCGGTGAACAGACCATCGTGGGAACCAACAAATACCGTCTGGAAAAGGAAGACCCGATTGACATTCTGGAAGTAGACAACACCGCCGTACGTCAGGAGCAGATTGAGAACCTGCGCCGTCTGAAAGAAGGCCGTAACCAGGCCGAGGTAGACAAGGCATTGGAGGCCCTCACCGAATGTGTACGTACCGGCAAGGGCAACCTGCTGGAACTGGCCGTAGAAGCCGCCCGCGTACGTGCCACACTGGGAGAAATATCCTATGCCTGCGAAAAAGTCGTAGGACGTTATAAAGCAATTATCAGAACCATATCAGGAGTGTATTCATCAGAAAGTAAAAAGGATGCAGATTTCGCACGGGCTTGCGAACTGACCGAAGAATTTGCGAAGAAAGAAGGCCGCCGTCCGCGTGTCATGATTGCCAAGATGGGACAGGACGGACACGACCGTGGTGCAAAAGTAGTGGCTACCGGATTTGCCGACTGTGGTTTCGACGTGGATATGGGACCGTTGTTCCAGACTCCGGAAGAAGCAGCCCGCGAAGCCGTGGAAAACGACGTGCATGCAGTGGGTGTTTCGTCACTGGCTGCCGGACACAAGACCTTGATTCCGCAAATCATTGCCGAATTAAAACGTCTGGGCCGTGAAGATATTCTGGTATTCGCCGGAGGTGTCATCCCGGCACAGGATTATGACTTCCTGTACAAAGCCGGCGTAATGGCTATCTTTGGCCCGGGTACTTCCGTAGCCAAATCGGCCTGTCAGGTAATGGAACTGTTGCTGGAAGCAGAAGAGGAATAAAAGAAGGATTTCTATAAAAAAGCAGAGGCGTCTCAGATTTTGAAACGCCTCTGCTTTTTTTATACTTCCTCCATTATTTTTTCAACTGGATGTGAAAGAAACTCTTTACCAGTCTTTAGGCAATATCAGTACTTTCTAAGCCGTAATAGCGTACTCACTGAAAGTACCACGGTACTATCCTTGGAAGTATTGAAAAGTCATTTATACGTAATCCAACGAATCATTTCCTTGAAAGAAGGTTTCTTGCCGTACATCAGAATACCTACCCGGTAAATCTTTCCTGCTATCCAAATCATTCCGAACGCGGCGGCATACAGAATCACCACCGACAGTACGGTTTCCCATACTGGTATATCGAAAGGCAGACGTACCATCATGACAATGGGTGAGGTAAACGGAATCATGGAGCACCAGATAGCCAGTGGTCCGTCAGGGTTATCGGAACTGTAAATGCCTGCATACAGCGCAAAAATCAGCAAAAGGATAATCGGCATCATAAACTGCTGGGAATCTTCCTGCCCGTTGATGGCGGCCCCGATGGCCGCAAAGATGGAAGCATATACCAGATAACCTCCGATGAAGTTCAAGAGAAAGAGTCCTCCCATCTTGGCCAGGTTCAACCCATTCAATACAGCCAGCACACTGGAAGCCTCTCCCATCAGTTCTGGAGAACTGCCGGATAGACTACCCGCAATGCCCAACAACACCACAATCAACAGAATCCAAATGGCCAGCTGGGCCACGCCTACCAGTCCGATACCCACAATCTTTCCAATCATCAGTTGGAAAGGACGGACAGAAGACACAATGACCTCCACAATGCGGTTGGTCTTTTCTTCCATCACGCTTTGCATCACCATACCTCCGTAGGACATCACGAACATATAAATCAGAAATGTCAATACCATGCCGGCTGCCATGGCGGCTCCTGCATTCGATTCGCTTTCTGTGCCGTCGTCACTCCATTTCACCGTACGGATATTCAGCTTACGGTTCATATCCTGCATAATGGAAGGCAACTGGGGTATGTCATAGCGAAGCAGCTTGTCTTGACGCACCTGTTCATCGAGTGTCTCGCTCACCAACCGCGAAAGGCTGTTCGGCACTTCTTTCCGTGAATAAATGGTCACGGCTTCCGGATGCACTGCTAAGTCGGCCTTGATTTCTACTACGGCATCGAACGCACTGGAATCTGTCCGGAAAGAAGCCTCCATCTGAGGAACTCCTACGAAATGATACGATTCATCATCCTTGAACTGGGGCAGGTATTTCATGGTCTCATCAATAACGGCCACCTGTTTCTGGTCGCCTCCCTTGACGGTAGACAACCACAAGGGAACAAAAATAAGTGCCGCAAACACAAACGGCATCAGAATGGTGAGCAGGATGAATGACTTCTTGCTCACTCGATTTATGAATTCACGCTGAATAATAATTCCTATCTTGTTCATAGCAAAGCAGATTTTAGTTAGATTTTTCCTTCTACCGTACGGATAAAAATATCGTTCATGGAAGGAATACATTCCGAGAACTGGGTGATTTCGGCCTGGGCACCGATCAGTGACAGCATTTCCGAATTGGAAATGGAAGTCAGCTTGCGCAATTTATAGCTGACCGTCTGCGCATCGAGCACTTGACGACCGACCACTTCGAAGGCATCCGATTCCGGCAATGGCTGGGCCGACTGCACGGTCAATTCATACAGATTGCTCTTATACTGGGAGCGAATGTCCTGCACGGCTCCCTGCAACACCACCTTGGAATGATTGATCAGCGCAATGTGGTCGCAGATTTCTTCTACAGATGCCATGTTGTGCGTAGAAAAGATAATGGTATGCCCTTCTTCTTTCAGCTTCAGAATTTCGCGTTTCAGCAGTTCGGCATTTACCGGGTCAAAACCGGAAAACGGCTCATCGAAGATTAACAAAGGAGGACGGTGGAGTACCGTAATGACAAACTGCACTTTCTGCTGCATACCTTTGGAAAGCTCTTCCAGCTTCTTGTTCCACCAAGGCATAATGTCAAACCGCTCGAACCAGTCGGTCAGGCGCTTCTTTGCCTCCTGACGGCTCAAGCCTTTCAGTTGGGCCAGATACACAGCCTGTTCGCCCACCTTCATCTTCTTGTAAAGTCCGCGTTCTTCCGGAAGATAGCCGATGGAATAAATATCCTGCGGTTGGGAAAGATGACCGTCAAACCAGACTTCTCCTGCATCGGGAGCCGTAATACGGTTAATGATACGAATCAAAGTGGTCTTTCCAGCCCCATTGGGGCCCAGTAAGCCAAAGACCTGCCCCTTAGGTACCTGAATGCTCACTCCATCCAGTGCCGTATGGTTGGCATAACGTTTGGTGACTTGTCGTGTTTCTAAAAAAGAATCATTCATGTCTTAGATTTTAAAAGTTTGAACATAAAAACAATTTCACATTCAACAAAGGTAGAAAAATCCCTTTAATAGAAAACATCCGACAGATTTTTATGTATAAAAAAAGCGGAAATACCGATTTCCATTACACCGGTATTTCCGCTATCTATTCAAACGGACTCAAACTACAAGAAAAACTTAAAGACAAAGATAACCGACAAGATGTACATAGCCGGTGTCAGTTTCTTGGTATGCCCGCACAATAAGTTTATCAATACATAACTGATCATACCCAGTACGATACCGTCGGAGATACTATAAGCCAACGGCATGAAGATGATGCAGATGAAAGCCGGAATGGCTTCGGAATAATCCAGAAAATCTACCTTCTTGACAGAAGACATCATCATCAGTCCTACCAGAATCAGTACCGGAGCAGTGGCAGCCCCCGGAACAGCCAGAAAGAAAGGAGCCAGGAACAAGGACAACAGGAAACAAACGGCAGTGACGAAAGCTGTCAGACCACTGCGTCCCCCTTCTCCTACTCCGGAAGCACTTTCTACAAAAGTAGTAATGGTACTGGTTCCCAATACGGCGCCGGCAGTGGTACCGACCGCATCCACCAGAAAAGCCTGTTTCAGATGCGGAATCTTTCCGTCTTTCGTCACCATCCCTGCCTTGGTCGTCACCCCGACCAGCGTACCAATGGTATCAAACATATCCACAAACAAGAAAGTAAATACCACGACAACCATTTCCTTGGTGAAGATATGTTCCCACTGGAACTGGCAGAAAATAGGGGCAATAGAAGGAGGCGTACTGAACACGCCGTCCAGATGAGTCAATCCCATCGGAATACCGATGACAGTAGTCAGCAAAATACCAATCAACAGGGCACCACGTACCTTCTTCACCAGCAGGATGGAAGTCACCAGCAAACCGATGATTCCCAGCAAAGCAGAACCGGAAGTAATGTCACCCAAGGAAATCAGGGTCGCGTCGTTGTTCACAATAATGCCGGCATTCTGCAGACCGATGAAAGCGATAAACAGACCGATACCTGCTCCGATGGCATTTCGAAGCGTCAGCGGAAGCGCATCCACAATCTTTTCACGCAGGTTGGTCACTGTCAACAGAATAAAGATAATTCCTTCCAGCAGCACAGCTGTCAAGGCAAACTGCCAGGAATATCCCAGTGTCAGACATACCGTATAGGCAAAAAACGCATTCAGTCCCATACCCGGAGCCAGTCCGAAAGGAAGTTTCGCATACACTGCCATCAACAAGGTGGCAAAGGCAGAAGCGATGACTGTGGTAGTAAACAGCGCTCCCTTATCCATCCCCGTAGCCGCCAGAATATTCGGGTTGACGGCCAAAATATAGGCCATGGTCAGAAAGGTGGTGATACCGGCCAGGATTTCCGTGCGCACACGGGTCTCACGAGGATTAAAACCAAATAATTTTTCGAGCATTTTCATTGTATAGTTACTTTAGGTCGATTTTAACAACATCAGAAAGTCCATTTCATAGCCAGCGTCGGGATGAAATAAAAGCCATCGCGCGTAGCAAAGTTGTGACTCAATTCCCATTCCGAACCCACGCTCAGGTTCAGATTGTCATTCACATGCTTGAACTTGTTCAAGTTTATCCAGAACTGCGGCTCACTGATAAATATAAAGTTATGGTTCTGTCCGTTCACATCGGTATGCTTCTCCCGCCAGAAATCGGCAAATCCGCTGAACGTGAACTTTTCCTGCCAGAAATTCAGGGTCCAGGTACCCGTCAACTGAAAATTATGGGGTTTCACATTCTTCTGAATGTATTTATACAGCACCTGAATACCAAATGTCTTTGAAAAGTCACTGTTGTTCCAAGAATAAGTGGCACCTCCCAAAAAAGCGTTATTAATATAATTCAAACCACCGTTATATTCTACGTGTGCAGAAAAAGGAGCTTTCCAGAATCTCAGTTCCCGGCTGATTTCCCAATAAGCAGAAGCCACTCCTTTGTCCGTATAATCCATATCGACAAAGAAATACGTGCTTCCCCACTTGTCGGCCTTGAACATTTCGACCGTGGTAGTTACCCAAGGACGCTCGTCGAGTGATTTGTACAAGGCACGTCCCAAGTCGTAGTGTAACTGAATGTTCTGCGCCACGGCTTCTCCCACAAAGGCAGACAGAAGAAGTACGAAAAGAAATAATTTTTTCATTTGAATTTAACTTGTTTTTAATGGTTTTTAAATCGGCTGCAAAATTACATAAAAAAGCACTATAAAAACAAAGAACTCCTTATCTTTGCTTTTAAGAATATAAATGAAAGCCCATGAAAAAGCTATTTATCCTCCTATTAGTGTGTGCAATCGGCCTTGGAGCAAAAGGCCAGGTATCTTCAGCCGCTTTTCAAAGATGGCACGGTGACAAATATTCCATGTTCATTCATTTCGGACTCTATTCCCAGCTGGGAGGAGTGTGGCACCAAAAACCGATTCAGGATGGATATAGTGAACAAATTCGGGCTTTTGCACAAATCCCCAAAGAGGAATATGAACAGATAGTCCGCGAATTCAATCCTACGGAATTCAATGCAGACTCTATCGCCCTGCTGGCCAAGAAGGCAGGCATGCATTCCATTATTTTTACCAGTAAGCATCACGATGGTTTCTGCCTGTTCAAGACCGCTACCACCTCGTTCAATTCCTACGATGCCTCTCCTTGCAAACGAGACTTCGTCAAAGAATTGTCGGAAGCTGCCCGGCGGCAAGGATTACGGTTCGGACTGTACTTCTCACTCATCGACTGGCACTACCCGTATGCTTCGCCCATGTCACCACACAATGCAGATTTCATCACGGAGAGTCATCATAATTACTCCAAACAACAACTGAAAGAACTGCTTACCCACTACGGAACCATCTCGGAATTGTGGTTCGACATGGGTTCCAACACACCCGCACAAAGCAAGGAACTTTACGAAATGGTTCACCGGTACCAGCCCGACTGCATGGTCAGCGGACGACTGGGAAACGACCAATACGATTTCTGCGTAATGGCCGACAATGATTATCCGGAAAAAACACTCCATGCTCCCTGGCAAAGTGCCGCCTCCATGTTCGACGAAACATGGGGATACCGCTCTTGGCAGGCACGTGGCAACGTAGAAGATAAAGTACAGGAAAAGACACGCAGTCTGATCAATGTCGTTTCCAGAGGAGGAAACTACCTGCTCAATATCGGTCCTAAAGGAAACGGCGAAGTGGTCGACTTTGAGAAAGAAGTGCTGGAACAAATCGGCGACTGGCTTTCCCGTTACGGTTATGCCGTATATCAAACGGAAGCCTCTCCGTTTCAGGAAGAGTTCACATGGGGAGAAGTGACCCGCAAGGACAACCATCTGTATCTCTTCCTCTCGGGCACTTATCCAAAGGATGGGAAAATCACCCTTTCCATGCCGGGTTATATCCTGCAGAAAGGAGAAGGGAAAATGGCTACCTACCTGCAATACGGCGATGAAGTGGTGCTCACCATACCGGCCTCAGCCTACAAAGACAAACAAATCCATGTGCTGACACTCGATTTCGACAAGCGGATTGAACCGTTGCCGGGAACGACTGTCAAAAGTATGGTACTGACTGCCCAAAATGCCACGCCGCAATACAGCTATTCTTGCTTTGACTATTACACCAACTACCGCAGTATCATCGGTTACAGCTGGGACTTTGAACAACTGCTTTTAAAACAGCTGGAACTTGTTTACACTCCGCAGGAAGCCGGCCGGAAAATCGATTTGATTCTCGACGGAAAGACCTATCACGTCACTTTAAATAAAGGAAAGGAACAGAAAGCGGCTTCGCTTTCCAATACGGTATGGGGAAAAACCTATATCTGTGGCCCGGGCAACGGGATATTCCATTCAAAAGACACGTTGATTGCCAACCTGCAACAAACTCCTCTCACCGGTAAAACCTGGAAGCCCGCAGCAGAGAGCGATACGTTGGATTGTCCCCAATTCGCCAGCTATTATATTCTGAGAGAAGTGGAATCACCCCGCTCACAACATATTCTGGCTGAAATCGGGGCAGGAAACGGCATGGAAGTCTATGTCAATGGAAAACTGATTGCCAAACATCTGAATCCGTACCGCACTCAGTTCCGTACGGAAAAAATCGTGCTTCCACTCCAAAAGGGTACGAACCAAGTAATCCTCCGGACTTACAACCGCTTCGAGAACCAGGCTACCTATCTGCTTCGACCTGCGGAAGAACAGACAGTCTACCGTCAGGATGTGGTACTGCCAGACGCCCTCAACGGAAAAGACCATCATCTTGTACTGAAACCACACAATCCCTCTTCCCCGCATACTGATGCAGAATTATCCAATCTGCGCATCCGGTTAAGAAGGATTGCCCTCAACAAAGGTCAAAGAGATCAATAAATCTCTTTGGCCACTTTATATACACTGTCGGAAGCCATAAAGGTATAGAAATGCAGGCCGGGAACCCCATGTGCCAGCAAGTCTTTGCACTGGGCCTTGCACCATTCTACTCCTACCGCCTTCACTTCGTCGTCATTCTCACATTTACGGAGCTCTGAAGCAAAGGCTTCGGGAATATCGGTGCGGAACACTTTAGGCAGCACATTCAACTGGTTCTTGAAGACTACCGGCTTGATGCCCGGAATGATAGGCACCTCAATGCCTTCCTGACGGCAACGGTCGACAAAAGCATAGTATTTCTCGTTGTCAAAAAACATCTGAGTCACCACGTAATCGGCCCCGTTGCGTACTTTCTCTTTCAAGTAGAACAAGTCCGACTCCATGTTGGGAGCTTCTTCATGCTTCTCCGGATAGCAGGCCATACCATAAGAGAAAGGAGTTTCAATGCCTTCAATTTTCGAACCATCCAATGAGATGCCCTGATTGAAACGGTTCACCTGCTCCTGCAAGTCGGTGGCGTGTTCGTTGTACAGATAGAGGTCCTTGGCCGCAATGTCCAACGGTTTGGAGTCACCTCTCAGCAACAACAGATTGGTAATGCCTAGAAAGTTCAGGTCGAGCAACGCGTATTCCGTTTCTTCCTTGGTAAATCCCTTACAGATGATATGGGGAACCGCCTGAATGCCGTACTTGTTCTGGATGGCTGCCGCAATGGCGACCGTTCCCGGACGTTTCCGGACCGTGGTCTTCTTCAGGTTGCCGTCGGGTTGCGGCAGATACACAATCTCACTGTGGTGAGCCGTGATATTGATGTACTTGGGGTCGAACTCCCGCAACTTGTCGATGACGTGATATACTTTTTGTATGCTGTTTCCTTTTAAAGGCGGCAAAATCTCAAAGGAAAATATCGGTTCCTTACTATTCTTAATCAAATCTATTACTTTCATCGTGCATTTGTAAATTTATACCGACAAAGATACAAGCAATTGATTTATCCACCAACACTCTGTTGATATTTAGAAAAAAGAGATTGTTTAACCCACAAAACACCTGTCAAAACAGAATAATATTCTATTCAGAGCTTCAATTATAGAATAAAAGGACAGTAAATCGCGCAGCTATCTAAATATGAAGTCCGTAGTCGTGCTTCACTTCATCCATCACAAACATGCTTTCCAACGAACCCAGACTGTCTACCGTACCCAATACATTAATGATAAATTCCTGGTAGTATTTCATGTTCGGAGCATGGATTTTCAACAAGTAATCGTAGCTTCCGGAAATGTTGTAACACTCCGTCACCTCCGGTATCTGCTGCACGATACGGGTAAACTCCATGGCAATGTCCTTGTTCATCCGGCGCAGCTTCACGTTGCAGAACACCACAAACCCCTGATTCAGTTTGTCGGCATCCAGTACGGCAATGTATTTCTTGATGTATCCTTCCCGCTCCAGTCTTTTCAACCGCTCGAATACGGGTGTGGACGACAGACTGACCTGAGCCGCCAGTTCCTTGGTGGTCAACCGGGCATTCTCCTGCAACGTGCGGAGAATCTGCAAATCTACTTTATCCAATTTTTCGGTCATAAGAATATTATTCCAACAAAGTTTGTTTTATGCATGCAAAACTAATCGTTTTTTCTTTTACTGAATATTTTTATAGATGAATTTTCCATATTTTCCTTACATATTGGAGGATATACCCATCAAAACTACTTTTGCATTGTATTTTTAAACCCCTAAAAACTCACAGCAATGGAAAAGACTAAGCTACACTTCGAAACACTGCAACTACACGTAGGACAAGAAACTCCCGACCCCACTACCGACGCACGGGCCGTACCTATTTATCAGACCACTTCGTATGTGTTCCGTGATTCTGCCCATGCGGCTGCCCGTTTCAGCCTGGAAGAGAGCGGAAACATTTACGGTCGTCTGACCAATCCCACACAAGACGTACTGGAACAGCGGGTGGCCGCACTGGAAGGTGGAGTGGCCGCGCTGGCCGTCGCCTCAGGAGCCGCCGCCATCAGTTATGCGTTTGAAAACATCACCCAGCAAGGTGACCATATCGTATCTGCCTGCACCATTTATGGAGGCACCTACAATCTGCTGGCACATACTTTCCCTACCCGGGGCGTACATACTACCTTCGTAGATCCGGAAGACCCGGAGAACTTCGAACGGGCCATCCAGCCGAACACCAAAGCGTTGTTTATCGAGAGTCTGGGAAATCCCAACAGTACACTGGTGGACATTGAACGCATTGCGGAAATCGCCCATCGCCATCAGATTCCCCTTTTGATAGACAATACCTTTGCCACGCCCTACCTGTTGCGCCCCATTGAACACGGAGCCGACATCGTGATTCATTCCGCCACCAAATTCATCGGCGGACACGGCACCTCGCTGGGAGGTATCATCGTGGATTCCGGCAAGTTCGACTGGAAGGCTTCCGGAAAATTCCCTCAACTGACCGACCCCGACCCATGCTACCACGGACTCTGCTTTACCGAAGTAGCCGGAACTGCCGCCTATGTGACCCGCATCCGGGCCATCCTGCTTCGTGACACCGGAGCTGCCCTCAGTCCGTTCAATGCCTTCCTTCTCCTGCAAGGGCTGGAAACCCTTTCGCTGAGAGTGGAACGCCATGTGGAAAACGCCTTGAAAGTGGTCGACTTCCTACAGCATCATCCGAAGGTGACAAAGGTCAACCATCCCTCGTTGCCCTCACACACCTCTCCGGCACTCTATCAGAAATATTTCCCGAAAGGAGCAGGATCCATCTTTACCTTTGAAATAAAAGGAGGACGCGCCGAAGCCCACCGCTTCATCGACCACCTGAAGATTTTCTCCTTGCTGGCCAACGTGGCCGATGTGAAATCGCTGGTCATCCATCCGGCCAGCACCACTCACTCCCAGCTCAATGACGAGGAACTGGCCGCACAAGGGATTACGCAAGCTACCATCCGCTTGTCAATAGGCACCGAACATATCGATGATTTGATTGCCGACTTGACACAGGCCTTTGCACAAATCTGACAAACGAGTAAAAAATCCCCCTCGCTTCTAGATTGAAGTAATCCCAAAAGTTTTGTATTCCACTTTTTAGGGTCGCTTCAAATTTCTGAAAGCAAGGGGGATTTTTCCATCGTTCAGGAGCAGGAATACTCCCAGAATTTCTTTCCACTTTATTCCAGCTCGTCTACCTCCAGTTCCTCACTTTTCCGGTAACCCGAACTGGTCAGTACGGCAATCAGCTGCTGCTGTTCATCCACCAAATGTACCTCGATAAAAGGCACCCGGGCATGATTGTACGTCTCAGTAGCCTCCGCATACACATAACCTTGGCTCACCGCACGCAAGAACGTGATGTTCGCATTCAGCGACAAGGTCAGCCGCCCCCGGCTGTTGGCCACTGCCGCGAAAGCCAGGTCAGCCAGTGTGAACAACGCACCTCCCTGGCAAACTCCTCCGGCATTCAAATGCTTTTCGGTTACTTTCATCCGCGCCTTGGCATATCCCGGACTGATTTCCAACAATTCCACTCCTGCCTCTGCCGCAAAATGATCGGCCGACAGCAATTCTTTCAACGTTCCCATATCTTTTTAATGTATTGTCACCATCGTAGCCCCAAATCCATATTCCCGGAAAGAAGCATCCTGCCATTGATAATTCTTGTACTTCCGCTTCAGTTCATCCAGGATGGCCCGACGCAGCACACCGTCTCCCTTGCCATGGATAAACACAATCCGCTGGCCCTTCTTCTGCTTATACTCTTCCAGCGTCTTGCGGAACACCTCCAGCTGATAGTTCAGCATTTCCGCATTGCCCATTCCGGTAGTATCGTCCAGCAATTCATGGATATGCAGGTCCACCTCCACAATCTCGTTCTTCACCACATGCTGCTTTTTCTGCACCTTGGCCGGTACGTCCTGCACGCTCTTCTGCAACAAGGCATTCTTGATGTCATCGGCCGACACGAAGACCTGCTTCACGGCCTCATCGTCTTTCACAACCTCATAAATCAAGGCCGGTTCTTCAAAGAAATCGGAAGGCTGGAACGTATGCAGCTTGTAGAACTTCACCGTGTCGATGCGCAATTCCTGACTCACCGCCGGCTTGAACAGGAAGGTACGGTCGTCCTTATAAGCCAGAAGCTGGATTGCCACACGCTCCATTTCGTTCAATGCACTCTTATCAAATTCTTCCAGATGCTGCTTCATGTTCGGTTTCACCGTACCCCGGCTGCGCAACGTCCAGCTGTTGCCTTCTGCCGAAAGGTACAGGTAATCCACGAAATAATTGCTGTCGTTCACCAGATAGGCATCAAAAGCGGTAGAGGAGATGGCCTTCACATCCTGCGGCACGTAGGCCAGGAACACGTTCAGCACGTCATTTCCCCGGATTTCCGGAGCCCGATACGTAATCGGTTTTTCTTCTTCCACCTCTTCTTCCTCTTCCACCTCTGGAGCCGACGGCTTCTTGGTCGATTTCAACGGAATATTATAGTCATCTGTCTGAACCACCACACATTCTTTAATCAGCATGGGAATTTCAAAACCGTCTTCCCCTTCTACCAGTGCCACATCTTTTCCCTGAAAGCCGCGGACAATCCCGCCGCCCACTTCGCTCAGGAAACGTACTTTATCTCCTATTTTCATATCTTTCTCTGATTTTATAACTCTGACAAATGTAACGACTTTCATCGGAATATGGAAATTATTCAAGAAGCCATGAAAGGAAGTCCACGAAAAAAATATTCTGTTAGGAGGATTCTGCTAATTATTGTACTTTTGCAAAAAAATAAACGACATGGAAGATACAAAGCATATAAAAATCAGCGATTACAATTATCCGCTGCCGGATGACCGCATCGCAAAATTCCCGCTGCCGGTCCGCGACCAGTCCAAGCTGCTGGTTTATCGGCACGGACAAATCAGTGAAACCCATTTCACTTCCCTTCCGGATTACCTGGAACCCGGCACTCTCATGATTTTCAACAACACGAAAGTGATTCAGGCCCGCCTGCATTTCCGCAAGGAAACCGGTGCCCTGATTGAGATATTCTGTCTGGAGCCCATCCAGCCCAACGATTATGCCCTCAACTTCCAGCAAACCCAGCATGCGGCCTGGCTCTGCATGATTGGCAACCTGAAGAAATGGAAGGAAGGCCCGCTGCACAAGGAAATGACAGTCAAAGGCAAAACCCTGACCCTGACGGCCACCCGTGGCGCCTGCCACGGCACCAGCCACTGGATTGATTTTACCTGGGACAATCCCGAAGTGACCTTTGCCGACATTCTGGAATTCTTCGGCGAACTGCCCATTCCTCCCTACTTGAACAGAGAGACGCAGGAAAGCGACAAGGAGACTTATCAGACGGTCTATTCCAAGATAAAAGGTTCCGTAGCGGCCCCGACCGCCGGCCTGCACTTCACCGAGCGCGTATTGAACGCCCTGAAAGAAAAAGAAGTCGACCTGGAAGAAGTGACCCTCCACGTGGGAGCCGGTACGTTCAAACCTGTGAAGAGTGAAGAGATTGAAGGACACGAAATGCATACGGAATACATCTCCGTGAACCGGAGCACCATCGAGAAGCTGCTGGCCCACGGAGGCGAGGCGGTAGCGGTGGGCACCACTTCCGTCCGTACCCTGGAGAGCCTTTACTACATCGGAGTGACCGTATCACAGCATCCCGACGCCAGTCAGGAAGAACTGCACGTACAGCAATGGCAACCCTACGAAACTCATCCGACCCTGAGCACGCTGGAAGCCTTGCAACACATCCTCGACTACATGGACCGTCACGGACTGGAAGCCCTGCACACCAGTACCCAAATTATCATCGCTCCGGGATACGAATACCACATCGTCAAAAAAATGGTGACCAACTTCCACCAGCCGCAAAGCACCTTGCTGTTGCTGGTTTCGGCCTTTGTGAAAGGAAACTGGCGACCGATTTACGACTATGCCCTGGCCCACGATTTCCGTTTCCTGAGCTACGGTGATTCGTCCTTACTGATACCCTAAATTTTAAAAGCCTCAACCGATGAAAGATAATAGCGAAGAAATGTTTCCTCTCGTAGACGAGGAAGGCAACCTCATAGGAGCGGCCACCCGAGGAGAATGTCACAACGGCAGCAAACTCCTGCATCCGGTGGTCCACCTGCATGTATTCAACAGCAAAGGGGAACTCTATCTGCAGAAACGCCCGGACTGGAAAGACATCCAGCCCGGCAAATGGGATACTTCCGTGGGAGGGCATATCGACTTAGGAGAAAGCGTAGAGATGGCCTTGAAACGGGAAGTCCGCGAAGAACTCGGCATTACCGACTTCACGCCTCAATTGCTGACCCACTATGTATTTGAATCTGCCCGGGAAAAAGAACTGGTATTTTCCCACAAGACCGTGTACGACGGTCCTATCTCTCCCAGTGAAGAACTGGATGGAGGACGTTTCTGGCCCCTCGAAGAAATCCGGGAAAACCTGGGAAAAGGCGTGTTTACACCTAATTTTGAACGGGAATTCACCACCGTACTCCAGCCGGAATAACGCTCAGTAAGACTAATCTGAAAACGTCACTGACTTTTCAGGAAAATACGCTTATCCTTATTAGGTCTCCCTACCGTAAAACATACGTTTCCCCTGGCGGAGCCGTAAGTTTCCGCCAAGAGAAACGTACGGTTCCGCCAAGGGAAACCTAAAAAACGACAAGACGCTACCGCCTCCTTGCCGAATCATTTTCAATATTCCACCTTATCCGTTTTGGCCGTCCAGTCCTGAAAGGCTTTGATGGCTTCTTCCGGCAGCAATACCTCTGAAGGCAAGCGTCTTTCTGCCGGTTTCAAATCCAATTCCTCGTAAATAAAGGCATCGTCGAAACCGATGGCTGCCGCATCATGCTTGTTGTTCCCATAATACATCCGGTCCAGGTGCGCCCAATAGATGGCACCCAAGCACATGGGACAAGGCTCACACGAAGTATAGATTTCACATCCACTCAAATCAAACGTTCCCAACTTCTTGGCAGCTGCCCGAATGGCACTCACCTCCGCATGGGCCGTCGGGTCACAATCCGGAGTCACACGGTTGACTCCCGTGGCCACAATCTCCCCATTCCGGGCAATCACGGCCCCGAAAGGACCTCCTCCTTCTGCCACATTCTTTACAGACAGGTCTATTGCTTTTCGCATCAATTCTTCTTTTGTCATACGATTTAGTTTTAAGTCCAAGTTTCCTCTGGCGGAAAATAGAGAAAAAACTAGAATAATCCAAATTTTTTCTCTTTTCCTATCATCCTTCCCCAAAAGTACTTCTCCCTATCCGGCTTCTTCTCCCAAATTCCTTCAAAATATTTCTACATGAAAACGACCGCTCGTACAAAATGAAAACCGTACGCGCACAGACAAAAAAAATCCCAGCCGGAATCATCCGGTTGGGATTTTACTTTTATATTTGAGAAGGAGAGAATTACATCATGCCTCCCATGCCGCCCATTCCTGGAGCGCCCATCGGCATTTCAGCTTTTTCTTCTTTCTTTTCTACGATGACACATTCAGTAGTCAGGAACATACCGGCGATTGAAGCGGCATTTTCCAAAGCTACACGGGTTACCTTCGCAGGATCAACTACACCCGCTGCGTGCAAGTGTTCGTACACATCCGTACGGGCATTGTAACCGAAGTCACCCTTGCCTTCACGTACTTTCTGAACCACTACAGCACCTTCCTTACCGGCGTTAGCTACAATCTGACGAAGCGGCTCTTCGATGGCACGTTTGATGATTTCAATACCGGTTGTTTCATCGGCATTGTCACCCTTCATGCCTTCCAATGCATCGATGGCACGGATGTAAGTGACACCACCACCCGGTACGATACCTTCTTCGATAGCGGCACGAGTAGCACACAAGGCATCATCTACACGGTCTTTCTTTTCCTTCATTTCCACTTCGCTGGCAGCACCTACGTAAAGAACAGCTACACCACCTGACAACTTAGCCAGACGTTCCTGCAGTTTTTCTTTGTCGTAGTCAGAAGTAGAGTTCTTGATTTCAGCCTTAATCTGGTTGACACGTTCCTGAATCAATTCTTTCTGACCGGCACCGTTTACGATAGTAGTATTTTCTTTTGTGACAGTTACCTTGTCGCAAGTACCCAGCATTTCCAACGTAGCCTGTTCCAGTTTCAAGCCCTTTTCTTCGCTGATTACGACACCACCGGTCAATACGGCGATATCTTCCAGCATGGCTTTACGACGGTCGCCGAAGCCCGGAGCTTTCACTGCACAAATCTTCAACTGGCTACGCAGACGGTTCACAACCAAAGTAGTCAAGGCTTCACTGTCGACATCTTCTGCGATGACCAGCAACGGACGTCCGCTCTGTACAGCCGGTTCCAAGATAGGCAAGAAATCTTTCAAGTTAGAAATCTTCTTATCGTAAATCAGGATGTACGGATGTTCCATCACACATTCCATCTTTTCCGTATCAGTTACAAAGTAAGCTGACAGGTAACCACGGTCGAACTGCATACCTTCTACTACACCGATAGTCGTATCCGTACCTTTAGCTTCTTCAATAGTGATGACACCATCTTTAGAAACCTTACGCATAGCATCTGCAATCAATTTACCGATCACCGGATCGTTGTTGGCAGAAATGGTAGCCACCTGTTCAATCTTGTCGTAGTTGTCGCCTACAGTTTCAGCCTGTGACTTGATAGATTCAACCACTTTTGCCACGGCCTTGTCGATACCGCGTTTCAAATCCATCGGGTTAGCACCGGCTGTAACGTTCTTCAAACCTACGCCTACGATTGCCTGCGCCAATACGGTTGCGGTAGTAGTACCGTCTCCGGCATCGTCTCCAGTCTTTGAGGCTACTGATTTCACCAGCTGTGCACCAGTGTTCTGGAAAGGGTCGCTCAGTTCTACTTCCTTTGCTACTGTCACACCATCCTTTGTGATGTGAGGAGCACCGAATTTCTTTTCGATGATTACGTTACGTCCTTTCGGGCCCAGTGTTACTTTCACTGCATTAGCCAGTTCGTCTACACCTTTTTTCAACTGATCGCGAGCGTCAATGTTGAAGAGAATATCTTTTGCCATATTGAATTTTCCTTTCTAATTTTAAATGAATGAATGAATTATCCCAAAACTGCCAGTACGTCGCTCTGACGCATCATCAAATACTTCACACCTTCGTATTCGATTTCTGTACCAGAATATTTTCCGTACAATACAGTATCGCCTACTTTCAAGACCATTTCTTCGTCTTTTGTGCCATGGCCTACTGCCACTACTTCACCCTGCAACGGTTTTTCTTTCGCTGTGTCAGGAATAATAATACCGCCGATTGTTTTTTCTTCTGCAGGAGCCGGAAGAATCAGGACTCTGTCTGCTAATGGTTTAATGTTCATAATGCTATATTTTTTTATGTTTATACTAGGTTATAGCCTCATGCCTCAAAAACATGAAAGCACCAACTTCCCTACGAAAAGCGTGCCAAAGCTCAAAGACTGACATTCTGGCATGTTGTCACTGACAAAGCAAGCTACTTTCCTGACAATCTCCGACGAAAAGCACAAAACAAACGGCAATGAAATTGTGTAACTCTTGAAAAATAAGTATATTTACTCCCTAAACCTAAAAAAGATTATGAAACTACCTCTGAAAACTCTTACTTTAGCTTCTGCAATATCTTGCAGTATCGCTACGAGTTGGGCTTTCCCTTCTACACAAGCACCAGCCCAAAAACAAAATGACTATGAAATGTTCATGGAAAAGATTCGGAACAGCACCGTCCACAATCCTTCCATCGACAAAGAACTGACCTTATTTCAGGAAAACGGTTCTTTCAGCGACATCAACTATAAGGATACCCAGATGACCAACTGGACTCCAATCAAACATGTAGAGCGCCTGTCCGACTTTGTGTATGCCTACACCAATCCTCAAAACTCATATTATCAGAATGAAGATTTATATCAGAAAATCGTCAAAGGACTGGAATACTGGTATGAAATAGATGCGGAAAGCGACAACTGGTGGCACAACCAGATTTCCGAACCACAGAAACTGGGTGTCTTGCTCATCCAGATGCGGATTGGGAAAAAACAAATTCCCCAAGAACTGGAAACAAAAATTCTGAAACGCATCCAGGAAACCGGCAGTGACCCTGCCAAATGGACAGGAGCCAACCGTACGGATATCGCCCTGCACTGGATTTACCGCTCTTGCCTGACCGAAAACGAGAACGACTTGAAAAAAGCCATCGAAAATGTGTACAACCCTATCGTGTACACCACGGAAGAGGGATTCCAGCACGACAACAGTTACTTCCAGCATGGCACGCAACTTTATATCGGAGGCTACGGCGATGAAATCATCAAAGGAGTCACCCAGGTAGCATCTTATGCCTTGGGCACACGCTACCAGCTGGACAAGGAAAAAGTGGCCCTGCTCAGTAAGTTCATGCGAGAGACCTACTACCGTACCGTACGGGGTCAGAACATGTCGTTCGACGTAGTGGGCCGCAGCGTCAGCCGTCCGGGCCTGCTAAACAAACAGGCTACAACTACCTATGTGAAACGCATGCTCGACATCGACCCGGCTCATGCCGATGAATACAAAGCCATCATTGCCCGTTTGAACCGACAGCAGCCGGCCGACTATCAGGTGACCGCTTCGCACACGCATTATTTCCGCGGCGATTACTCCCTGCACGTACGTCCGCAGTATAATTTCGATGTGCGCCTGGCTTCCACCCGCACCAAGAAATGCGAGTATGGCAATGAAGAAAATCTGAAGACTTATTTCATGTCCGACGGATGTACCAACATCACACAGACCGGTGACGAATATTTCAACATCTTCCCCGTATGGAACTGGCTCCACATTCCGGGGACTACGGCCCCACAAGTGGAAAAAATCCCGATGGACCCGCAAGGATGGGGAGTGCTGGGTACTTCCACCTACGCCGGCGGAGTATCTGACAGCATTTACGGAGCTACCGCATACACCTACATGGACACCAATCCCGAAGTCAATACCGGAGCCAAGAAAAGCTGGTATTTCTTCGACGACGAAGTGGTCTGTCTGGGTGCCGGTATCCAGTCCACCTCCACGTATCCGGTTCACACTACTGTCAACCAATGTTTCCTGAAAGACGGCATACTGGTCAACCAAAAGGGAAAAGAAGAAACTGTAGGAAAAGGCAGCTACACCTTGCAGACTCCACAGTGGGTGTTGCACGACCATATCGGTTATTTCTTCCCGCAGAAGGAAGAAGTGTTCCTGACTGCCCAGACACAAACAGGACGCTGGTATGACATCAACACCAGCAAGTCGAAGAAAGAAGAGAAAATGGATGTCTTCACCTTGGGCATCAACCATGGGGTAGGTCCGAAAGACGGCTCCTACGCCTACATCGTAGTACCGGGAAAGACTTCTGCCCAAGAGATGGAAGCCTATCAGAAGAAAAATGCCATTGAAATCCTGTCGAATACAGCGAAGATTCAAGCTGTACGGAACACGAAACTGAATATCTGGATGGTGACCTTCTTCGAAGCAGGTACCTTCAAGCACAAAGACCTGAGCGTGACGGTGGACAAGCCGTGCGTGTTGATGGTAAAAGACATTACCGCCAAGACCGCGAACCTGCACATTGCCGACCCAGGACAAACCCAGTCGCCCATTCAGGTGGAACTGAAAATCGGAAAGAAAAAACAGTCCCTGACTGCCGACTTCAGCCAGACCGGTATTTATGCCGGAGCAACCAAACAGTACACCGTGAAACTGTAACCCTCTACCTATTTATATAAACAGCCCCTCCATGACGTTCGCCGAATGTCATGGAGGGGCTGTTTTATCCTCATTTTTCTTCCGAGTCCGAAAACAAGTCCTTCGTCGGAGAAGCCGATACCGTATCCTTGTCCGCCTCTTGACGGAGACGAGGAGAAAATTTCTTTTTCGACGTAATCCCCAGCTCCGTCAACATGTCCGCCTGACGAATTAGGTTACCTTTTCCCTGTGCGAGCTGCCCCAAGGCATTCTTGTAGGCCGTGGAAGCCGCCTGCAGCGTATCACCGATTTTCTCAAAAGTCTCGGTAAATCCCACCAGTTTCTCATACAGCACCGTACCTCGCTTGATGATGTCCTGAATGTTTTTCACCTGATACTCCCGTTTCCACAAATCCAGCGCCAGCCTCAGCGCCGCAATCAGGTTCGTAGGACTCATCAGCACCACTTTCTTCTGATAAGCATAGTTCCACAAATCCGGATCGGCCTGCAATGCCAGCAGGTACGCCGGTTCGTTGGGCACGAACATCATCACGAAGTCCAGTGCAGACACATTGTAACTGGAATAATCCTTCCGGCTCAATTCATCAATGTGCGCCTTGACCGAAGCCAGATGCGCTTTCAGGTACTGTTCCCGCTGTCCGGCATCCTCACACCCCACATAGTTGGCATAAGCCGTAAGCGATACCTTCGAGTCGATAATCACCTGCCGGTTGTCCGGATACACCACCAGCACATCGGGCTGCATCCGCTGTCCCAGTTCATTCTTGAGCGGCTCGCCATGCTCATCTTTCAGGAACTCCTGACGGAAATACTCTTCCCCTTCCCGCAATCCGGAATTCTCCAAGATGGTTTCCAGAATCATTTCGCCCCAGTTCCCCTGCACCTTGGAATCCCCTTTCAACGCCCGGGTCAGGTTGTTGGCATCGTCACTGATCTGCTTGTTCAGCTGCATCAGCTCCTTGATGCGGTCCTCCAGTGAAAAGCGCTGTTTGGATTCCTTGTCGTACACTTCTTCCACCTGATGCTTAAACTCTTTCAGGTTTTCGCCGAAAGGTTTCAACAGATTGCCCAGCGTTTCCGAACTGAGCCGGTTGAACGCCTCCGTCTTCTGCTGAAAAATGCGGTTGGCCATGTTCTCAAACTCCATGTTCAACTGCTTCCGCAACTGCTCCATCTCTTCCTTCTGATGCGTCAAGCGCTCTTCCAAGTTCCGACGTTCCGCCTGTGAAGCTGCCAGTGCCCGACCGGTCTCACTCCACTTTCCGGAAAGTTCGTCCAACTGCCCGTGCAGTCTCTCCGTCTCTTTCTTATACTGTTCAGCTAAAGCCGCCGCACGTTCCTTCTCTGCTTGAAGCAAATCCTGGGCATGTGCCTCGCTCCACTGCAACTGTGAGCGCAAGGCTACCGATTTCCGGGCCGTGAACAAATAGCCCAGCAAACCTCCCACTACTATGCCCATCACTAAATATACGATTTCCATATCTACTGTTCTAGTGTGAATTATTGATCAGTGTTCAGATAAAAAACACAGGTTCCACGAAACCGAAGCCCGAAGCCTTTCCCTCTTCCGCCTTCTTCCGTGAAACCTGTGTCCTTATTTTATTATAGAAATGATTCCCACTTATCCGTGAATGGCAGCTACCAGTTCATCCGGAGTGACCAGCGACTGTTCACCGCTTGCCATATTCTTCAGTGTCACCTTTCCTTCTTTCATTTCGTTTTCACCCACAATGGCTACAAACGGCACCATCTTCGCATTGGCATAGCTCATCTGCTTCTTCATCTTGGCTGCATCCGGATAAATTTCCGCACGGATACCTGCCGCACGCGCCTGTGACAAGATAGGAAGTACATAAGCCGCTTCTGCCTCGCCAAAGTTGACGAACAGCAGTTGCGTGCCGTTCACGGCTTCTTTCGGATACAAATCCAGCTGGTTCAGCACATCGTAAATACGGTCGGCACCGAAAGAGATACCTACGCCTGACATACCGTCCATACCGAACACTCCTGTCAGGTTATCGTAACGGCCACCTCCACTGATGCTACCAATCTGTACATCCAGGGCCTTCACTTCAAAGATGGCTCCTGTATAATAATTCAATCCGCGGGCCAACGTCAAATCCAGTTCCACTTCCGACTTAATACCCAGTCCGGCAATCGTCTTCAGGATAAATTCACTTTCTTCCACACCTTTCAGACCGGTTTCACTGGCAGCCAGCACATTCTTCAATGTAGCCAGTTTCTCTTCGTTCGAACCGCTCAACAGGATAATCGGCTGCAACTTGTCAATCGCTTCCTGCGGAATACCCTTTGAAGCCAGTTCCGCATTCACATTGTCCAGACCGATTTTGTCCAACTTGTCGATGGCTACCGTAATGTCGACAATCTTGTCTGCTTCTCCGATGATTTCTGCAATACCGGTCAGAATCTTGCGGTTATTAATCTTGATGGAAACCCGGATACCGAATTTCTGGAACACCGTATCAATCATCTGCACCAGTTCTACTTCGTTCAGCAGAGAATTGCTTCCCACCACGTCGGCATCACACTGATAGAACTCGCGGTAACGTCCCTTCTGCGGACGGTCGGCACGCCATACCGGCTGAATCTGGAAACGCTTGAACGGGAAAGTGATTTCATCACGGTGCATCACCACGTAACGTGCGAAAGGAACCGTCAGGTCATAGCGCAAACCCTTCTCACAGAACTTGCTGGCCAGCTTGGCCGCGTTCCGGCTCAACAGCTCTTCATCCGTCAGCCCGGAGAAATAATCACCCGAATTCTGGATTTTGAAAAGCAGCTTGTCGCCTTCCTCTCCATACTTACCCATCAGGGTAGACAGGTTTTCCATGGAAGGAGTCTCTATCTGCTGAAAGCCATAAAGATAGAACACTTCGCGAATCGTGTTGAATATATAGTTACGTTTCGCCATTTCCTCCGGCGAAAAGTCTCTTGTTCCTTTCGGTATACTTGGTTTTGTTGCCATAATGAATCAGTCTTTAAATTAACGGGGCAAAATTACGAATAAAATTTCTACCTTCCGCACACAAAACGAAAGGATTTCACGCTTACTCGCGACGATTCATATAAATTGTCACGTAGTAAATCAACGTAGCCAATGAACCCAGTGCCGCTACTACATAGGTATAGGCAGCCGACTTCAAGGCATCCGTGGCCTGCTGGTGGTTAAAAGCATTGGTAATACCTGCCCGGCTCAACCACGCCAACGCCCGACGACTGGCATCAATCTCCACCGGGAGCGTAATGATACTGAACAAGGTAGTCATGGCAAACAGACAAATACCAATCAGCAGCAGCTGCGGGAAAGATTGCAACATGATGATGCCCGCCAATAATACCCACGATACGATGGAAGAAGAAAATTGTACCACCGGTACCAAAGCTGAACGCATCCGCAAAGGCGCATATCCCCGCGCATGCTGCACGGCATGTCCACACTCATGGGCAGCTACTGCCGCCGCAGCCACACTTGCACTTCCATAAACCCCTTCACTCAGATTCACCGTCTTGTTCATCGGGTTATAATGGTCGGTCAGCATACCCGACGTACTGGTCACCGTCACATCGTAGATACCGTTGTCACGCAACATTTTTTCGGCGACTTCCTTTCCCGTCATCCCATTGGTCAGCGGAATCTGGGAATATTTTTCAAACTTACTCTTCAGACTGGCCTGCACCATGTAACTGAGAATCGCAATACCTATAAATACAATCCAAATCAACATAATTTCTTCATTTAATCGTTATACATTCTAACTTACAAAAACCTTGCCAAAAGGAAGGCTGTCAGTCGTTTCCGCTCAAAGATAAAGATTTTATTTTTCTATTCAGGCAACTTTGCGTAATTTTGCCCCATATTGAAAGAAAGACCATGATAGTTTGCATCGCCGAAAAGCCCAGCGTGGCACGCGACATCGCCGACGTGCTGGGAGCCAAGAACCGAAAAGAAGGATACATTGAAGGAAACGGATACCAGGTGACCTGGACATTCGGGCATTTGTGTACCCTGAAAGAACCGCATGAATATACTCCTTCATGGAAAACATGGAGCCTGAGTACTCTTCCCATGATTCCTCCCCGCTTCGGCATCAAGCTGATCAACGACAGTGGGATTGAGAAGCAGTTCCACATCATCGAAAAACTGATGCAGGAAGCTGAAATGATTATCAACTGCGGGGATGCCGGCCAGGAAGGAGAACTCATCCAGCGGTGGGTGATGCAGAAGGCCGGAGCCAAATGTCCGGTCAAACGGCTCTGGATTTCTTCGCTGACGGAAGAAGCCATCCGCGACGGCTTTGCACACTTGAAAGACCAGTCGGAGTTCCAGCCGCTCTACGAAGCCGGACTGAGCCGGGCCATCGGCGACTGGACCCTGGGCATGAACGCTACCCGACTCTATACCCTGAAATACGGACAAAACAAACAGGTACTTTCCATCGGGCGGGTACAGACACCTACCCTGGCCCTGATTGTGAAAAGACAGCAGGAAATCGAACATTTCGTACCCAAACAGTACTGGGAACTGAAAACGGTCTACCGGGATACAGTCTTCTCGGCCATCGTACGCAAAAGTGACGAGGAACTGGCAGAAGAGGCCGAAAAGGAAAAAGAAAATCCTTCGGCCAAGAAAAAGACACAGGCTGACGCCAACCGGGGTATCCCGCAGATTACCGACGAACAGACGGGAAAAGATTTGCTGGAACGCATCCGGAACGTAGACTTCACCGTGACCGAAGTCAGCTCCAAGAAAGGTACGGAGGCGCCTCCCCGCCTGTTCGACCTGACTTCCCTGCAGGTGGAATGTAACAAGAAATTCAGCTACTCGGCCGACATGACCTTGCAGCTCATCCAGTCGTTGTATGAAAAGAAGGTGGCCACCTATCCGCGTGTGGATACCACCTTCCTCAGCGATGACATTTATCCCAAGTGTCCGAAAATCTTGGAGGGACTGAAAGACTATACCACCTACACAGCCGCACTGGCCGGGAAACCGCTTCTCAAATCGAAAAAGGTATTCGACAACAGCAAGGTAACCGACCACCACGCCATTATCCCTACAGGCGTACAGCCACAAGGACTCAGTGACATGGAGAAACGGGTGTTCGACCTGATAGCCCGGCGCTTCATCGCGGTGTTCTACCCCGACTGCAAATTCTCGACGACCACCGTCATCGGGGAAACCGACCAGATAGAGTTCAAGGTAACCGGCAAGCAGATTCTGGAGCCCGGTTGGCGAGTCATTTTTGCCAAGGACGTGTCGGAAGAGAACAAGGAAAACGAAGAAGAAAGCGTGTTGCCCGCCTTCACCAAGGGAGAAAGCGGTCCGCATAGTCCGATGCTCAACGAGAAATGGACACAGCCGCCCCGGCCTTATACCGAAGCTACCCTGCTGCGTGCCATGGAAACCGCCGGAAAGCTGGTAGACAACGACGAACTGCGGGATGCCTTGAAAGAAAACGGCATCGGCCGCCCGTCTACCCGTGCCGCCATCATCGAGACTTTGTTCAAGCGGCATTACATCCGCAAGGAACGTAAAAACCTGATTGCCACTCCTACAGGCGTGGAACTGATTCAGCTGATTCACGAAGAACTGTTGAAATCGGCCGAACTGACCGGTATCTGGGAAAAGAAACTGCGGGAAATCGAGCGGAAGAGCTACGATGCGGGTACCTTCCTGGCCGAACTGAAACAGATGGTCACCGACATTGTGTACAGTGTGTTGCGCGACAACAGCAACCGCCGTGTCACCATCACCACCGACGACAGTCCGAAAATCCCATTGAAGAAAGCGGCTGCCCCCAAGAGCAACGACGGGGAGCCCAAAAAGAAAGCCGCTCCCCGCAAACCACGGGCCAGCAAGAAAACCGCCGCGCCGGATACTCCTAAAGAGGACACCCTTCCTGCCGACGACAGTATTTTGGGCAAAGCCTGCCCCGTATGCGGCACGGGCATCATCATCAAGGGAAAGACGGCCTACGGCTGCTCGCAGTGGAAAAACGGATGCAAGTTCCGCAAGCCCTTCAAAGTGTAATATACAATGGATAAACGGTAGCCCAACTACCAGACCACAGACATGCAAAGACTAAAACATTAAATTTCCCCAAATACCAGATTAACCTCAGATATTTGGGGAAATTTATTCTCTATCCTAAAGACTTCCGTGATCCTTTATTTCACAAACTTCCTGCCCAGCCACTTCCTTACAGGCTCATCATAGAGTTTCAAACACAGATAGGCCAAGAAGATGCTTCCGAAATAAACCAGTGCCGCCATCGGCCAGGTTTCTCCCAGCGTGTACAGTTTGTTTTCAATCAGCCACGCATAGAACAAGTACATCAAAGGATAGTGAATGGCATACAACGGATAGGATATATCGCCTAAGAACTTGCAGATACGGATCGACCGCTTGTCGGTGGTCTGTCCGGAGGCCCCCAGACAAACCAGCATAGGGAATATGAGGACAATGCAGACCATCTCGAACACCCCGTTCAGACACACGGGCGAATGGCCCCCAATATAAGGCACACAGAAAAGCACCAGCAGAATGACGCTGCAAATCCAGAACGCCCCCCGAACCTTGAACGGACGGAAATTCCGTGAAATCAGCATACCCAGCGTGAAAGGAAAGAGCATCCGCAACATTCCTCCCCAGAAGTTCAGTCCGTCGAGTGTCCAGCCCACGCCAATCATGCCGTAGCCCACCACGTCGGACAAGGCAAACCACGAAAGTCCCAACCCGAGCAGTACCACCAGGACAGTCAGCGCCTTGTTGCTCAACCGATGGATGAAAACGGCATAAAGGATATTCCCGATGTATTCAAAGAACAGCGACCAGCTGGGACCGTTCAGCGAAAACATCTCCCCGTTTCCGCGTACGTCATAACCCGCTCCCGGATAGGCCGGTATAAAAAACATCGCCAGCAAGAGGGCCAGCATGACCGCGGAGGTAGCCACCTGCGTACCGTCCCACTTCACCCCTCCCTGGATAAAGAAGGTGAGGCAACCGATGACCGCTCCCATGACAATCATCGGATGGAGGCGAATCAGTCTTCGCTTGAAGAAGCCCTTCAAGGTCAGGTTCTTCTTCCAGCGGTCGTCGTAAGCATAGCCGATGACAAAACCCGAAAGTATAAAGAAAAAGTCGACGGCCAGGTAGCCGTGGTTGATGACCGTGATGAGGGTGCCCCCTCCGGCAAAAGAGAAACCTTCAAAAATGTGATAAAACACCACCAGCAGTGCGGCCACTCCTCTCAGTCCGTCGAGCAGTTCATAATGCGGTTTCGTATCGGCAAAGGCCGAGGAAGAAATTGGATGATTCATATTGGAATAAATTGAATGTGACCCTGCAAAGATAGGGAATCACCCCCAATTAAAATTTGTCCTATATCAAATTATGGCTTTTTACTTCGCAGTCTGCTGAGCGTGGAAAGGGTAATCCCCAGATAAGAAGCAATGTATTTCAAGTTCACCTTCCTGCATATTTCGGGAAACTGTTTCTGGAATTCCTCATAACGTTCCTTGGCCGGGAGCGACAGCCGCTCTTTATGACTTCTGTGGAGCCTTCTGTATTCATTCTGATGGATGATTCTCCCCCAGTTGCATAGCTCCAGGTTCGTTTCGAACAGATGTTGGAGGTCGGTTATACTGATTCTGTAGGCTTGCACTTCTTCCAGGGTTTCTACATATTCCTCACTTTTCCGGTTGTAATAAAGTTCATCCATGCTGAACACAATACCGCCTTCTGTACCAAACGAAGTGGTATATTCCTCCCCATCCACCACCCAATAGGCTCTTATGATACCTTTTTCTATGAAATAGGCATATTTGCAATAAATTCCTTCTTTAATCAGCTGGTACTTTTTAGGAAAAGTACAAGGTGTCAAATAAGACTCCAGCTCCTTGATAGTAGAGTCGGATACAGAACACTGCTTTCTGATACTCTCAATAATATTTTTCATCGATCAATCTTATCCCCACATACGAATACGATACAAGGAAATCCCTACCGGATTCCCGGTGGTTAAAATTACGGAGATTTATGGTATGAAGGGTAATTTCTGCCCAAAAATTGTGTGCCAATCGTCCTTAATTACAAACATCCGCAAGCATAACTAGAAATCCTCCTATACATTCTCTGTTTCACACTGCGGGATTTGTATTTCACAGTGTGAAATATATATCCCACACTGTGGTTTTTGTATCCCACACTGTGGGACAGAGAATTTAGCTAAAGGTTTTACACTTTATCTCCTTGTGTTTCAATGAATTTACCCTATCATTCCACAAAATCTATTTTTTCACAGGAATCGGGGCTTTGCGGAGTATCTTCGGGAACTGCCAGAAAAAGAGCAGGGTGCAGCAGATGGCGGCTGTGGCATCCGAAACGGCCTCAGCCAGAAACACGCCTTCCACGCTGAAGAAACGGGGCAGCACCAAGGCAAGAGGTACCAACAGAATGACCTTACGGAGCAAGGCAATAAAAATGGAAATCCGGGCCTGACCGAGGGCGACAAACATGTTCTGACAGGCACGCTGCAGGCCGAAGATGGTCATTCCGGCGAGGAAAATCGGCAACACATGTTCCACGGTGGCAATCAGTTCCCGGTCGCTCGTAAAGGCGGAAGCCACTACCGACGGGAAACAAATCATCAGCAGCATCAGGACGAAATTGAAGGAGAACATCACCGTCAGCACAATCCGGAAACAGTCTTTCACCCGTTGCCGGTCGCCATGCCCGTAGTTGTAACTGGCCACCGGCACAAAACCTTGGGCAAAACCGGTGAGCGGTACGCTGACCAGTTGCATGGCACTTTGCAGGATAGCCAAAGCGCCCACATAGATATCGCCAAATTTCTCCAGACTGCCGTTCAGCACGAAGCCTACCAGACTTTCCGTACTGGCCATGATGAAAGGAGACACGCCCAAGGCCAGCATACCGCCCACAATGCGACGGTCGAACTTCAAGTAGCGCTTTTCCAAACGCAGGGAAGCCCGGTCGGAACACAGGAAACCCAAAACCCAGCAGGCACTGCAGGCCTGTGAGAGGATGGTGGCCAGTGCCGCTCCCTTCACGCCCATGTCGAACCAGAAGATAAAAATCGGGTCGAGCACGATGTTCAGCAAGGCGCCAATCAGCACGGAATACATGGCGATGCTGGGACGCCCCTGTGAATTGATGAAGGTATTGAGTCCGGTGGAAACTTCCACGAACAGGGTACCCAGCAAATACACCGAAAGATAGTCTTCCGCGTAAGGCAGTGTGACGGCAGAAGCTCCCGCAAACTTCAGGATGGGTTCCATGCACAGATAAGACACCAGCGAAGTGAGGACGGTGAACAGAATCAGCAGCATGAAACCGTTGCCCAGAATCTTTCCGGCACGCACCCGGTCGCCCTGTCCCAACGCCATGGCAGCCAGCGGGGCTCCTCCGGCTCCCACAATGGCCGAAAATGAGGAAATCAGGATGACAAGAGAGGTGGTCACTCCCACTCCCGCCAGCGCATTCGTCCCGATTTCGGGAATGTGTCCGATGTAAATGCGATCTACTATATTATATAGGAGATTGACAAACTGTGCGGCCACTGCCGGCAACGCCATTTTGAAAATGAGGGGAAGCATCCGTTCCGTTCCCAGACGTTCTTCGTACTTATTGTTGATTCTTACTGTCATAAATCTTCCAAAAACGGAAGCAAAGTTACGAGTTTTTCGGGAGAGAAGGAGAAGAATGTAACCGAAAAGCCCTAATTCTACCCTCAGATTTGATTTACATCAACAAATCGGGACTTTCTTTAAAAAATATGCTATAAAACATATTTCGTAAGAAAGAAAGCCCTATCTTTGTGGTGTAAAAAGAAAAGGGCAATAAGAAAGAGGCCCACAAAAAGTTTTCATAGGTAATTATAAATTAGGTAACAAGTACAACGAAGGCCAGCTGGGAAGCCCGCCAGAAGATTTAATTAAACTAACTAAAAAAGAAAGGGTAACAATTATGAAAAAGGTAAAAAACATTTTCCACAAAATTGCCAATGCAGATCCAATGATCTGGGGCTACGTAATGCTGAGTGACGACAGACGCAAATAAACAGGCGACGCTGACAAGTTCAGCATTTGAAGAATGAATCTGATAAATGCCGAAAGGCTTCTCGTAAATATTCTGACGAAAAAGCGGTTGGGTTTCCAACCGCTTTTTTTATTGCTCTTTTGTCTGTATCTTTGCTTCTAAAAACCATGCCCCATGACTCCGACCATGATAGATACCGACAATCCCGAATTTCAGAATGCCCTGAAACTTATCCAGTACACCCGCCAGTCAGTCTTCCTGACCGGAAAAGCGGGCACGGGTAAGTCCACTTTCCTGAAATACGTCTGCCAGCATACCAAAAAGAAATATGTGGTACTGGCTCCTACGGGTATTGCGGCCATCAATGCGGGCGGAAGTACCCTGCACAGTTTTTTCAAGCTCCCGTTTCATCCGCTCCTGCCGGATGACCCGAAGTTTCAGGGACGGAAACTGAAAGATTTCCTGAAATATTCTGCCGACCACCGGAAACTGATTCAAAACATCGAACTCATCATCATCGACGAGATTTCCATGGTGCGGGCCGATATCATCGACTTCATCGACAAGGTGCTGCGCACCTACTCGCACAACCTGCGTGAACCGTTCGGCGGAAAACAGCTGCTGCTGGTGGGCGACGTGTTCCAGCTGGAGCCCGTGGTGAAAAGTGATGAACGGGAAATTCTGAACCGTTTCTACCCGAACCCGTATTTCTTCTCGGCCAAGGTGTTTCAGGAAATGGAACTGGTATCCATTGAGCTGACCAAGGTGTACCGGCAAACCGACAAGGTGTTTGTCAGTGTGCTCGACCATATCCGGACCAATACCGCCGGAACCGCCGACCTGCAACTGCTGAACACCCGTTACACCCCGACACTTCCCTGCCCGGAAGAGAACGACCTCTACATCACCCTGGCCACCCGACGGGACAATGTAGACTACATCAACGAAAAGAAACTGGAGGCACTGCCGGGCGACCCGGTCACACTGAAAGGAGAAATACATGGGGAATTTCCCGAAAGCAGCCTTCCTACTCTCATGGAGCTGGTCATCAAACCGGGCGCACAGGTGATTTTCATCAAGAACGACCAGGAAAAGCGCTGGGTGAACGGTACCATCGGCACGGTATCGGGACTCTCGGCCGACGGCACCATCTACGTGGTGACGGAAGACGGCAGCGAGTTCGACGTGCACAAGGAAAGTTGGAGCAACATCCGCTACCGATACAATGAAACGGAGAAAAAGATAGAGGAAGAGGAACTGGGCACCTTCACGCAGTATCCCATCCGGCTGGCCTGGGCCATCACCGTACACAAGAGTCAGGGACTCACGTTCAACCGGGTCATCATCGACTTTACGGGAGGGGTATTTGCCGGCGGACAGGCGTACGTGGCCTTGAGCCGCTGCACCTCGCTCGAAGGTATCCAGCTGAAACGCCGCATCTCACCGGCCGATGTGTTTGTCCGTCCGGAGATTGTCAGCTTTGCCCAGCGATTCAACGATAACCAGACTTTTGAACGGGCCATGAAACAGGCCCAGGCCGACATCCAGTACGTGGCGGCCGTGAAAGCCTTCGACAAAGGACAGTTTGCAGAGTTTCTGGAAGCCTTCTTCAAGGCTATCCACAGCCGGTACGACATTGAAAAGCCGCTGATACAACGGTTTATCCGCCGGAAACTGGATCTCATCAATCGGCTCAAGGAGGAAAACCGGCTACTGAAAGAGCAGATGCAGCAGCAACGGCAGAACCTGCAGAAATATGCCCGCGAATACTACCTGATGGGCAACGAGTGCATCACCAAGGCGCACGACCCGCGGGCGGCACAAGCCAACTACGACAAGGCCTTGGAGCTGTATCCGGAATATGTGGATGCCTGGGTACGCAAGGGAGTGACCTTCTTCGACGAGGACCGGGTGGAAGAAGCGGAAGAATGTCTGAACCGGGCCGTACAACTCCGCCCCCAGGAGTTCAAGGCGGTGTACAACCGCGGAAAGCTCCGGCTGCTGACCGGAAAGACGGAAGAAGCCCTGACCGACCTGGACAAGGCGACCAGCCTGAAGCCCCAGCATGCAGGAGCGCATGAATATTTTGCGGAGGCACTCGAAAAAAGCGGGAAAGAAATAGAAGCAGCCATCCATTATCGAATTGCGGAAGAACTACGGAAGAAAAAGAAATAAATTTCTTATTTTTGCGATTCACGAAGTCTTATCTTCGTGACCGAACGCCATGATACTGAAATTATACCCCAAGAACAACCGGCCGGAAGACTTGCAACGGGTGGTAGACCTGCTGAACGACGGCGGAATCCTTATCTACCCTACCGATACGGTATATGCCATGGGTTGTCACGCCTTGAAAGAACGGCCCATCGAACGCATCTGCAAGCTGAAAAATATCGATCCGCGCAAGCACAACCTGTCCATCATTTGTTACGACCTGAGCAACATCAGCGAATACGCACAGGTGAGCAACGCCACTTTCAAACTGATGAAGCGCAACCTGCCCGGTCCGTTCACCTTCATCCTGAACGCCAACAGCCGGCTACCCAAGATTTTCCGTAACCGAAAAGAAGTGGGTATCCGTGTGCCCGACCATCCCATCATCCGCGAAATCTGCCGTCTGCTCGACGCCCCGATTCTGACTACCACTCTTCCGCTGGAGAAGGGAGAAGACATCGAATACATCACCGACCCGGAACTGATTGACGAAAAGTTCGGCAGTGTGACCGACCTGATTATCGACGGAGGTACAGGAGGCATTGAACCTTCTACCGTGATAAATTGTTGTGAAGATGTACCTGAAATTGTCAGAGAGGGAAAAGGTATATTGAAGGAATAAATAACTGTATTATTAATTAATCATCAAATCATGTTACTTACATTATTACAAGCAACTGCACAGGCAAGCAAGGCAGCTTCCAAAATCAATGTGGAACAAATCTTGGACAGACTGCTCAACTGGGGGATTGAAGTGGGAAAAGACATTCTGGCGGCCATCATCATCTACATCGTAGGCCGTTTCATCATCAAGCAAATCGGACGGTTGGTCAGCAAGATTTTGGAAAAGAGGAAACTGGAAATCAGCGTACAGACCTTCCTGAAAAGCTTGCTCAACATCCTACTGAACCTGATTCTGGCCTTCGCCATCGTGAGCAAGCTGGGAGTGGAAACCACAAGTTTCGCCGCCATCCTGGCCTCTGCCGGTGTGGCTATCGGTATGGCTCTGTCAGGAAATCTGTCTAACTTCGCCGGCGGACTGATTATTCTGGTATTCAAGCCGTTCAAGGTGGGCGACTACATTGACGGACAGAATGCCAGCGGAACGGTCAAAGAAATTCAGATTTTCCATACCATTCTGGCTACGACTGACAACCGTATCATTTACGTGCCTAACGGCGCATTGAGCAGCAACGCCATCACCAACTACAGCAAACAGGAAATGCGCCGTGCGGAATGGGTGTTCGGTGTGGAATATGGAGAGGACTTTGAAAAGGTAAAAGCCGTACTGGAACGCATCATCGCGGCAGATACCCGTATCCTGACTACTCCTGCTCCTTTCATCGGACTGGGTGCCTTGTCGGCCAGCAGCGTGGATATCAAAGTACGCGTATGGACCAAGACCGAAAACTACTGGGACGTATATTTCGACATGAACAAAATCGTGTATGACACTTTCAACAAGGAAGGCATCGGATTCCCGTTCCCGCAGCTGACGGTACACCAGGCAAAAGACTGAGCATCGGACAGATGCACCGCATAAAAAAATCTTCCACCGAAGGAATCACCTCAGTGGAAGATTTTTTTATATCCTATTTCCTAAAAGGAAATCCGCTTTCTTATTTCCGGTCAGCTTTCAGACGGTCGGCCATGGCTTTAGCCAGTTCCTTTGCCTGTGCATAGTTGTCAGCTTTCATGCTCTGCTTCATTTCAATCGGGTTACCTACCACTTCGAATTTCAGTTTTTCAGTGAATTCACCCAGTTTCTTCACAGCCGCACTGGCCCAAGTGAATGAACCGAAGTAACCGAACAGACGGTTCTTCATTTCACGGGCAGCTACCTTGTTGAGCAAGGACTCCATTTCAGGATACAACTGCATGTTGTAAGTCGTGCAACCTGCAATCAGCCCTTTGTACTTGAAGATATCGGCCAGGATATAAGAATGAGGCGTATGAGATACATTGTGCAGCACAATGTTCTTGATGCCTTGTGCGCTCAGCTCTTCCGCAATGGTTTCCGCTAATTCTTCTGTATTACCATACATTGTACCATAAGCAATCACTACTCCTTCTTCGCCTTCATAGCGGCTCATCTTGTCGTACATATCGACTACCTTAGGAATATATTCTTCCCATACCGGTCCGTGTGTAGGGCAAATCATCTTGATAGGCAGTCCACTGCATTTCTGCAAGGCTCTCTGCACCGGATTACCAAACTTGCCTACAATGTTGGCATAGTAACGGCGCATTTCGTTCCAATAAATATCGGTATTGATGTTGCGGTCGATGCAACCTCCGTTCAAGGCTCCGAAGCATCCGAAAGCATCCCCAGAGAACAGGATTCCTTCCGTTTCATCAAATGTCACCATGGTTTCCGGCCAGTGAACCATCGGTACCAGATAGAAACGCAGGTTGTGGTGTCCCAATTTCAGGAAATCGCCATCTCCCACTACATAACGTTCACCTGTCACGCCATAGTATCCTTCTACCATGTCGAAAGTCTTCTTGTTTCCTACCAGCACAATTTCAGGATAGTATTTCTTAATCAATGCGATAGAACCTGAATGATCCGGTTCCATGTGATTAATAATCAGATAATTGATTTTACGGTCGCCGATGACGCTGCGGATTTTCTTGATATAAACTTCAAAGAAAGCGACATCTACCGTATCCACCAGTGCCACCATATCGTCATCTGCAATCAGATAAGAGTTGTAAGATACGCCGTAAGGCAGTGGCCACAAATTCTCAAACAATGCTTTTGTGCGGTCGTTCACACCGACATAATGAACTTTACCTTTAATTTCCATTGATATCCTATTAATTAAAAATACTATATTGTTTTTTATTCTTTTTCCTTATTATAAAACTTACCCTGCCAGGTATCCCTTTCCTGCAGACGACGCTTCATGCGGACGGCAAACTCGTAGTTCTTGATTCCCCAGTCGGGTGCTATCAGCAATTCCTTGGGCGACTGCGACACGAAACGTTCCAACACCAAATCGGGACGTACACGCTCCAGGTAATCAATCACCAGGTCAATGTACTCGTCTACCTCATACAAATGGAAGTCCTCGGGACACAACTCATACTCGCGAGCCATACGGGTACCGCGCACCAACTGCAACTGATGCATCTTCAACGTCGTCAAAGGCAGTTCCGACACCTGTGCAGCCTGACGGATGATGGCCTCATGGTCTTCTCCCGGCAATCCCAAAATAACATGACCGCCTACACGTATCCCTCTCGCTGCCGTACGTTTCACAGCATCTGCCGTACATTCAAACGTATGTCCGCGGTTAATCCGCTGCAAGGTCCGGTTGTCCGTACTCTCAATACCAAACTCTACCAACAGGAAAGTCCGGCGATTCAGTTCTTCCAGGTAATCCAGCAACTCGTCAGGCATACAGTCCGGACGGGTACCAATCACCAGTCCCACGACGCCTTCCACCCGAAGGGCATCCTCGTACATTTGCCGTAACTTCTCCAGCTCCGCATACGTATTGGTATAAGCCTGGAAATAGGCCAGGTATCTCATCTCCGGATACTTCCGCGCAAAAAAAGCCTTTCCTTCTTCCAGCTGCTCCGTTACCGACTTGTCTGTCCGGCAATAGGCCGGATTAAAAGTCTGGTTGTTACAGTAGGTACACCCTCCATACCCTTTCGACCCGTCCCGGTTCGGACAGGTAAACCCCACATTCAGGGAAATCTTCTGCACCTTGAAAGGGAAATGAAGCGCCAGAAACTTGGCAAAATCATTGTATCGTGTACGTTCTTCCATGATTTTACAAATTCGGGAACAAAGATAATGCTTTTCAGCCACTTTTCCCACAATTCATAAATACAAGAAATGCAAAAACCAACCCTCCTTGGATAAAACGCAAAAAAGGCTGTCACAGTGTTACCTGCAACAGCCTTCAGACTACATTATTTCAAATTAAAAAGAATTATTCCGCTTCGTTCAAAGTCGCAATACTTACACGGTTCCAATCCGGTTCAGAGAACATATCACCTACTCCCTGACCTTCAGCTGTAATACGTGAAGCACTGATCTTATATTTGCTGACCAGCATGTTCTTCACGGCTTCCGCACGCTGATTGGCCACACGTGCATTGACTTCCGCACTACCTTCCGGAGAAGCATATCCCTTGATAACCACTGTACTCTTCGGGTTGTTCTTCATATAAGTCGCAATACGCTCTACATTAGGCACCTGGTCTGCACTGATAGAGGTCTTTCCCTGACGGAAAGTAACCACAGACTCCAATGACTTGGAATGAGTGTTCTGCACAATGGTCTGTACCTGCTTCGGAGCGTTCTTCAAATCGTTCAGTTCCTTTGCCAGACGGGCATTTTCTGCTTCTTTTGCGTTCAAAGCATCGTCCTTACGGGCATTTTCCGCACGCAACGCATTGATTGATTCGTTCAAAGAATTCACTTCCGCCTGATTGTAAGGCTTCTGGATAGTCATGTAGTGCTTGCCGTTGCTGCTGGCAAAACGATAGGTTACTCCTGCCAGAATCTCAATCTTCGACTTGTTGACATTCAGTACCTGGGCATGTTCTCCATCCATTCTGTACACAATAGCCGGACGAATATTTACCGCCCAAGCCTTTTCCTCACCCAAATTGAAGTTGAAGCTGGCACCGAAACGGCTCACCATGTAAGAACGGTCATGTCCATAACCCGAATTCATGAAATCATGTCCCCAGCCCAATCCGGCAATACCTTCTACTTCAAACAATCTCGGCTGACCGTTGTATCCGCAGAAAAGATTGTTCAGGTTAATCTTACCCAACAGGCCCAGATTCAAATCGTCGAAAGCGGTCTTGCTCATGGAAGTATTGATACCCGTCAAACCTTCAAAAGAAACACCCAGAACCGGAGTAACCTGCTTACCCAGTTCAATACCTGTTTCCGCACGCATGTTACGCCAGAAAGCAGAATGAGTGGTCGGAGTTGTGACTCCACCCTTTACACCGACATACCAATTGTCAAAGAAACGAGTTCCTTCATACGCCTTTTGTGCATTGACAGAAAGAGACGTCACAGCCAAAGCGGCAGCTACTAAAATTGTTACCTTTTTCATTTTTTCATTCAAAACTTTAATACCTAATCACATTTTTCAATCTCGATGACTTAATAACCAGAAAGCGAAATCATTTGTTTGTAGAAAGCCAAGAATTAACACTCATTAACAGCAAGACAATACATAGAATTATCCAAATCACTGATTATAAACTAATTGAAAATCATTTGACACACGCTGAAAAAGGCAAAGTAGAAAAACAAAAAAGGTGTCCTGATTTTACCAGAACACCTTTTTGTTGGGCTACTCGGATTCGAACCAAGAAAAACAGGACCAGAATCTGTTGTGTTACCATTACACCATAGCCCAA
>URWA01000018.1 GCA_900551445.1 uncultured Bacteroides sp.
CCGGGGCTTTTTGATTAATTGTTTAACTCGTCCCATTTTAACGGGACACTAATGATGGAATGTGAATCTCCCGTTGATACCAGGCCACTCCTACATAGTGTCGTACGGGAGTCAGGAAGAAGGGGAGTTTCAGGTTCTCTGTGCGGCGGAACATTTCCAGTTCCGGATTGTAGTAGAAGGAACTGTCGTAAAGTGAACCTGTCCATTGGGTTTCGACGGAAGGGAGGTCTCCCTTTAACTTTTCTGGCATGGAACCAGGCAGATTAATCCGGTCGTCAAGTGGGTGGTTATACCATTTTTCAGTTATCCCCTTGTCGTTCCGGTCTATCTGAAATCCCCATTTCCCCGATAAGTCAATACTTTCTTGCGCGGAGAGCAGGCGACTTAAAAATAAGATACATAAAAGGCAGAGTTGTTTTTTCATGAGATTTTGGTATTTACAAAAAAAGATTTATCAAGGCAAATGTAAAGGTTGGTTTTTACATATCCCTTGATAAATCTTCAAATAGCTGGAAATTTGTGTAGTCAGGCTTCTATCAGCTTGTATTTTGGTACAAGTGCCTTCATGACGCACCATGCAATCAAGTAGGCTACTGCGCAGATACAGAAAATGATGAAGTAACCCGCTTCTTTTCCTTGGAAGCCGAGGAAGGCCATTTGGGTGGCTTCTGCATAATCAAACAAGATACCCGAACACATGTTGATAAGGAAGGCACCTACACCTCCGGCCATTCCACCGATACCGATGATGGTAGCTACGGCACTCTTGGGGAACATGTCACTGCCCACAGAGTAGATGTTGGCCGACCAGGATTGATGGGCTGCTCCGGCGATACCGATAATGATGACAGGGAACCAGTAGGAAATATTGCCTAACGGTTGTGCAAACAGGGCAAACAGCGGGAAGATGGCAAAAATCAGCATCGCTTTCATGCGGGCGGCATACGGGTCCTTTCCCGTTTTATTGATGATGATGGTCGGCAGTTTCCCCCCATAGATAGAGAGCATGGTAATGGCATACAATACAAAAATCAGCAGCTGTGCGGTGGCGCTGTCGGAAGCGAAACCATACACGTCGGAAATATAGGCGGGTGTCCAGAACAGGAAGAACCACCATACCCCGTCGGTCAGGAACTTGCCGAGTGCCACAGCCCAGGTCTGGCGGTATCTGAAACATTGCCAGAGTGAAAGTTTGGGACCTTCTTCCGTGGCAGTGCTGGAAGTGTCTTCATTTTCTTTGTCCTGTTGGATATAGGCCAGCTCGGCCGCATTGACACGGGGATTCTCCTGAGGCTTTTTATATACGAACAGCCAGAGTCCCATCCAGACGAAACCTAGCGCACCGATTACGATAAAGGCCATTTCCCATCCGTTGCCTACTCCTATGCTTTTAAAGTAGCTGGCCAATGACGGGATGCTGACTGGGGCAATGAGTGCGCCTACGGTAGCTCCTGCATTAAAAATGGAAGTGGAGAATGCGCGGTCTTTTTTGGGGAAATATTCGGCCGTCACCTTGATGGCAGCAGGGAAGTTGCCTGATTCGCCGACAGCCAGCACAATGCGTGCGGCAATGAAGTAATACACACTGGTAATGGCGATGGTAGAGGTCAGTGCGCCGGAAGCGGAAAGCATATCGTTCACGTCCTGGAGTCCCAGACTCATTTCCGTGGCCCAGCCACAGAGTGCATGCAGGCAGGCGCCGACCGACCAGATGGCAATAGCCCATAGATAGCCTTTTTTACTTCCCAGCCAATCGACAAAACGGCCGGCAAAAAGATTGGCAATTGCATAGATGATTGAAAAAATGGCTGTGATGGTTCCGTAGTGTGTGTCTGTCCAGTGAAATTCCGGTGCGATAAAGTCTTTCCACGTAAGAGAAAGCACCTGACGGTCGAGATAGTTGACCGTAGTGGCGAAAAATAGCATGAAGCAGATAATCCATCGGTAGTTGCTCATTTTTTCGCTTGTCGTTTGTAATGTACTCATATAATGATATTAGATTAAAGATGCTTCTTTCACAAGCGTTCTGCCTGTAAAAACAGATAAGAATTCAGTTTGTATTTGTCTGAATTCCGGTAACATAAGGTAAAATGACAAATTCCACCGACCTCACAGGCTCATCATTTATCGAGTGCTGTGTAAGTCTGTGGAATTTGTGTATAGGAACTTTCGTAAAGAAAGTGTGTGTTATCTCATTTCAGTATATTGGATCTTGTCCATGTCGCCATAGTCCAGGTTTTCACCGGCCATACCCCAGATGAACATGTAGTTGCTGGTTCCGGCTGCTGCGTGGATAGACCATTCCGGTGACATGATAGCCTGTTCGTTGGCCAGCCATACCAGACGTTCTTCCTGCGGCTGTCCCATCAGGTGGCAGATCATGTTGCCTTCCGGTACGTTGAAGTAGAAGTAAGCTTCAATACGGCGGCTGTGTGTGTGGGCCGGCATGGTGTTCCATACGCTACCCGGTTTCAGTTCCGTCAAGCCCATCTGCAACTGGCACGGGCCTTCTTCCAGTACGTTCTTTACAATCAGCTGGTTGATCACACGGTCGTTGCTTTCTTCCATCTTACCGGCAGCAAAAGAGTTTGCTTTCAGAGAACCTTTGCGTCCGTCGATAGTAACCCACTGTGTCTTGTATTCTTTGTGAGCGATGGCAGAGTTGATGTAGAACTTGGCCGGTTTGCTGACGTCCTTGCTCTTGAAAGTCACTTTCTGCTTGCCGCGTCCTACGTAGAGGGCTTCTTTGAATTTCAGCTCATATTCCTTTCCGTCTACTGTCACGATACCGTCACCGCCGATGTTGATGACACCCAGCTCACGGTTGAACAGGAAGTAGGGAGCTTTCAACGGGTCGATGGTATCCAAAGACAATTCCTTGTTGACCGGCATGGCACCACCAAAGATGAAACGGTCGTACATGGAGTAAGTTACATTGATTTCATCGGCTACCAGCACTTTCTCCATCATGAAGCTGCTGCGCAGTCTTTGTGTGTCGTATGTCTTTACATCTTGCGGATTGCAGGCTGTCTGCATCCGGTAGTTTACCTGAGCGTTAGCTGAAAGAGCTGCTACGCCCAGCATCATAGCCATAGCTAATTTTTTCATAAGCGTTTGATATTTGTTGGTTTTTATTCTTCAATGTGTTTTGCTTCTTTAATAATGCGGCGGCGGTTGTAGATGGCCATTGCCAGGGTGACAATCACCAAGATGATGGATCCTACAATCTTCAAGTTATAGACCGCATGGAAAATAATCCAAGAGAAGATGCTGGAAGCAAAGTCGAGGGCACCTCCCTGGAATCCTTCCGGAATCTGTACGGCAGTATCGTTGGTGCGGACAAATACGTCTTGAGCAGCCTGTGTAAAGAACGGAGCCAGGTCGGTCACGAAGTACAGACCTACAATCAGTGAGACCAATCCGATGAGGAAGGTTTTCAATACGTTACCTTTGGTGATAGGCAGTACGGCCGGGAACAGGTAGAACATACCCGCCAGTGAAGCCAGCGGCAGGAATTGGTTGCCGGGCAATACGACAGACAGGAACAAAGCTACCGGGATGAGCAGCAGGGAAACGACCAGCGTAGTCGGATGACCGATTACCAGTGCCGGGCTCATACCGATGTTCAGGCTTGCGCTGTTCTTGAATTTGCGGGCAATCAGTTCGCGGGTCGCGTCAGAAATCGGGCGCAAACCTTCAATAAACAAGGAGGTGATACGTGGAATCAGCTCCATCACGGCTCCCATCTTGATACCCAATCCCAGAATGGCCGGGATGCCGTCAACCAGCTCCTGGCTGTTTTTGCAGGCCAGTGCACCGATACCGCAGCCTACTACGACTCCCAGGAAAAGAGGCTCTCCCATGATACCGAATTTTCTTTTCATTCCTTCGGCATCGATATTCAGTTTGTCGAATCCCGGAATTTTATCAAGTACCTTGTTGATGACCAAGGCAAACGGTACGAATCCTTGGCAGAACGGCTGCGGGATAGAGATTCCGTCCATCTTTTCATAATAAGACTGGAACTGCTTGCAGGTCAGGTCGGCCATAATCAATGTAATAATGTAGCAAATAATGGCTGAGAAGAATCCCCACCAGATGTTTTCCGTAGCAAAATAAACTACCGCACCGATAAAGGCGAAATGCCAGTAGTTCCATAAATCGATGTTGACCGTCTTCGTGGTTTTTGTCAGCAACATGATAATGTTTACACCCAAACATACCGGAATGATGAATGCACCTACGGAAGTGTTGTAGGCTACCGATGCGGCTGCCGGCCATCCCATATCAAAAATACCCAGACTCAGTCCATAGATTTCCGTTACCTTTTTTAAAGGTTCCCCCAGACTGCTGGTCAAAAGGGCTGTCACCACAGAAAGCCCTACAAATCCTACTCCGACTAATAAACCACTTTTCAGCGCTTTGCCGAATTTGATTCCAATGCATACTCCTAAGATGGTAAACAGAATAGGCATCATCACGGCTGCCCCGAGCCCGATGATATAACTAAAAACTTGTTCCATGTTTTTTCTTTGTTCTCTTTTATTATATGGATTTTAGGTTAAAAATAATGATTCCGACCCAAAAATACAGTCTTTTATTCTAATATCCAATTAGAAAGAACTTATTTTCGAAACTTTGCTGATTTAATAACATTTTTTTCGTTTACGCACACGGCCGTGCTTTCTCTAAGAATCCTTATGCAATTTGTTTCAATTTAAAGAAGGGTATCTGATGTTGGAGGGATAAGGGAGGGGAAGAGGAAGATAAAAGTGGAATGTGAAGAAAATAAAAAGAAAATGAGAAGATGCTTTCTCTGTTTCACACTGTGGTTTTTGTATCCCACAGTGTGGGACAGAGAATTTGGGCTGAAATTTGGAGAAATTCTTTTATTCGTTTTCTGTTTCCTGAATGAAAGTTTTTCCGTTTTTCTTTTGAATCTGTACCTGGCTTCCTTCGGTATTCAGGTTGAAGGGAGTCACCTCATCGGTACGGTTGTCTACCACCATCAGGGTGCTTTCCTCGGCAAAACGTTTCACCTGGAATTTGACGGAGCTGTTGCCGAGGGTGGAGTTGAACAGCAGACTGTCGTTGATATAGACCGAAAGACTGTCTCCGCTGAAGGAATTGGCTATCTCTATGGCATAGAGTCCTTCGAAGGTTTTGTGCTTTTCGTTTCCTTTGGACTGGCCTCGGAAACCCAGGTACAGAAAGAGACATACGATAAAAAACACGCCGAAGGCCAGGATTCCGTTGCCTATCATGAATTGCTTGTTGCTGTTGATACTTTTGTTGTTCATAAATTATGGTAGTTAAAAGCGATATTCCCTTGCAAAGTAAGTTATTTTCAGTTTGTTTATCGTGTAGGTTATAATTTTTTTTCTACATTTGTCCCGAAAAATATAAAAACGGAATACAGAATATCATGCAAAATAACCTGGTCATAGTGGAGTCTCCGGCAAAAGCTAAGACAATCGAAAAGTTTTTGGGGGAGGGTTATAAAGTATTGTCAAGTTACGGGCATATCCGCGACTTGAAACAGAAAGCGTTCAGTATCGACATAAAAAATCATTTCAAACCCATTTACGAGATACCTGAAGACAAGAAAAGGCTGGTGTCCGAGTTGAAGGAAGAGGCGGCCAAAGCCGATATGGTATGGCTCGCATCCGATGAGGACCGGGAAGGAGAAGCCATCTCCTGGCACTTGTTTGAGGTGTTGAAGCTGGATCCGAAGAAGACACGACGAATTGTATTCCATGAAATTACGAAGACAGCCATCCTGAAGGCAATAGAGCATCCCCGTGACATCAATATTGATTTGGTCAATGCACAGCAGGCACGCCGCGTGCTCGACCGTATTGTGGGTTTTGAATTGTCGCCCGTGTTGTGGCGGAAAATCAAGCCGGCCCTTTCTGCCGGCCGTGTGCAGTCGGTGGCTGTACGTCTGATTGTGGCACGCGAACGTGAAATCAATGCGTTTACCAGTGAGGCTTCGTATAAAGTGGTCGCTACGTTCAAGGATGCGGAAGGGGCCAATATCCGTGCGACACTCGGACGCCGCTTCAAGACGAAGGAAGAGGCGCGGAAGTTCCTGGAAAAATGCCAGAATGCGGATTTCACGATCAAAGATATTACGACACGTCCGGTGAAAAAGTCGCCGGCACCGCCTTTCACCACTTCCACGCTCCAGCAGGAAGCGGCCCGCAAGCTGGGCTACACGGTGGCACAGACCATGATGCTGGCACAGCGTCTGTATGAAAGTGGATTGATTACCTATATGCGTACCGACTCGGTGAACCTCTCCGAACTGGCCTTGTCTACCAGTCACGATACGATTCTTTCCCTGATGGGCGAACGCTACGTACACACACGCCAGTATGCCACCAAGACAAAGGGGGCTCAGGAAGCACACGAAGCCATCCGTCCGACGTATATGTCGAATGAATCGATTGACGGTACTTCGCAGGAAGTACGCTTGTATGAATTGATCTGGAAGCGTACGCTGGCTTCACAGATGGCCGATGCGGAACTGGAGAAGACCACGGCTACCATTGGCATCAGTGGCTGTGAGGATGAATTTCAGGCTGTGGGTGAGGTGATTACATTCGATGGTTTCCTGAAAGTGTATAAGGAATCCTTCGATGAAGAAACGGAACAGGAGGACGCTGCCGGGCTGCCGAAAATGGAGGTAGGCGAAAACCTGCAACGCGAGGAAATTGCAGCCGTACAGCGCTTCAGTCAGGCTCCGGCACGCTATACGGAAGCCAGCCTGGTGCGCAAACTCGAAGAACTGGGCATCGGTCGTCCATCTACGTATGCACCGACCATTTCCACCATTCAGCAGCGAGGTTATGTGGAAAAAGGCAATAAGGAAGGCGTGAAACGTGAATATTCCCTGTTGAAACTGACGGGAAAAGACATAGAAGAAACGGTTCAGACGGAAATGAGCGGAAGTGAGAAGTCCAAACTGATACCGACCGATGTAGGTTGTGTGGTCAATGACTTCCTGATGCAGTATTTCCCGAAGATTATGGACTATAACTTTACGGCCAGCGTGGAAAAAGAATTTGATGAAGTGGCTGAAGGTGAAAAGAAATGGACCGACCTGATGGAAGTGTTCTATGAGAATTTCCATCCGCTGGTGGAAACCACATTGGCCACGAAGACCGAACACAAGGTGGGTGAACGTATGCTGGGTACAGACCCGAAAACAGGAAAGCCTGTTTCCGTGAAAATCGGTCGTTTTGGTCCGGTTGTACAGATTGGCTCGTCCGACGATGAGGAAAAACCGAAATTCGCTCAGCTGAATAAGGAACATTCGCTGGAAACCATTACCCTGGAAGAGGCACTCGACTTGTTCAAATTGCCTCGGGTGTTGGGAGAACTCGACGGACAGGCTGTTTCGGTGGGTGTGGGACGTTTTGGCCCGTATGTGCGTCACGGCAATGAATTTGTTTCCATCCCGAAGGACAAAGACCCCATGACGGTCACTTTTGAGGAGGCGGAGCAGATGTTGAAAGAAAAGAAAGAACAGGAGGCTCAGAAAATCATCAAGCAGTTCCCGGACAATCCGGATATGCAGATATTGAACGGGCGTTACGGTCCTTACATCGCTTATCAAAAGAAAAACTATAAGATTCCGAACAATGTGAACCCGGCCGATTTGAATCTGGAAGCCTGCTTCAAGGTCATTGAACTGCAGAACCAGAAAGCCGAGATGCGTAAGGTGAAAGGAGCAAAAGCAAAGAAGAAGGAATGAAAAGGGTGTTCTTGATTGGCTATATGGGTTCGGGTAAAACCACGCTGGGAAAAGCTTACACTGCGGCTACCGGACTGCAGTTTGTCGATTTGGACTGGTATATCGAGGAGCGCATGCACAAATCCATCTCCGATTTGTTCGCGGAGCGGGGAGAAGAAGGGTTCCGCTTGCTGGAACAGCGGATGCTTCATGAAGCCGGTGAGTTCGAGGACGTACTGATTGCGTGCGGGGGAGGGACACCCTGCTTTTTCGACAACATGGATTATATGAATCATACAGGTGAAACAGTATTTCTGGATGTATCTCCGGAGGTACTGTTCCGTCGTTTAAAGATAGCAAAGGCCAAACGTCCGTTGTTGGCGAACAAAACGGACGAGGAACTGATGCAGGTCATTACTTCGGCACTGGAAAAGCGGCTGCCTTATTATACAAAGGCAAAGTGGCGTTTCAATGCGGAAGAACTTGAAAGTTATGCACAGATTGACAGGGCGGTAAACCGCTTGAAGAACTTGATAAATTAAAGAAGTATAAATCTAGACTTTATGTAGTGAAATGAGAAAATGGCGTATTGAAGACTCTGAAGAGCTCTACAACATCACGGGGTGGGGCGTTTCATACTTTGGTATCAATGACAAAGGTCATGTGGTAGTAACTCCACGCAAAGACGGGGTAGCTGTCGATTTGAAGGAGCTGGTGGACGAATTGCAGCTGAGGGACGTGACGGCTCCCATGCTGGTCCGCTTCCCGGACATCCTGGACAACCGGATTGAAAAAATATCCAACTGTTTTCATCAGGCTTCTGAAGAATATGGCTATCAGGCAGAGAATTTCATCATTTATCCGATTAAGGTAAACCAGATGAGGCCGGTGGTGGAGGAAATTATCAGTCATGGAAAAAAGTTTAATCTGGGACTGGAAGCTGGTTCGAAACCGGAACTTCACGCCGTGATTGCCATTAACACGGATTCTGACTCGCTGATTATCTGTAACGGCTATAAGGACGAGAGTTACATTGAACTGGCCTTGCTGGCGCAGAAGATGGGCAAGCGGATTTTTTTGGTGGTGGAAAAACTGAATGAGTTGCGGCTGATTGCCAAGATGGCCAAGCAGTTGAACGTGCGCCCCAATATCGGTATCCGGATTAAACTGGCTTCTTCCGGCAGCGGAAAGTGGGAAGAAAGTGGAGGCGACGCCAGCAAGTTCGGATTGACTTCCAGCGAATTGCTGGAGGCACTCGATTTCCTGGAAAAGAAGGACTTGCAGGATTGTCTGAAACTGATTCATTTCCACATCGGCAGTCAGGTGACCAAAATACGCCGTATCAAGACGGCTTTGCGCGAGGCTTCTCAGTTCTATGTACAGTTGCATCAGTTGGGCTTCCCGGTGGAGTTTGTCGACATCGGTGGCGGACTGGGCGTGGACTACGATGGAACCCGTTCTTCCAACAGTGAAAGCAGCGTGAACTATTCCATTCAGGAGTATGTGAACGACTCCATCTCCATCATGGTCGATGCCAGCAACAAGAACAACATCCCGCATCCGAACATCATTACGGAAAGCGGACGCTCGCTTACAGCTCATCACTCGGTCTTGATTTTTGAGGTGCTGGAAACGGCTTCTCTGCCTTCCATGGACGAGGATTTCGTGGTAAGCAAGGACGACCATGAACTGGTGCAGGAGCTGTATCAGATTTGGGACAACCTGAACCAGAGCCGGATGCTGGAGGCTTGGCACGATGCACAGCAGATTCGCGAGGAATCGCTCGACCTGTTCAGTCACGGCATCGTGGATTTGAAGACACGGGCACAGATTGAACGGATGTACTGGTCGGTAACGCGTGAAATCAACCAGATTGCTTCGGGACTGAAGCATGCGCCGGATGAATTCCGCAACCTGGACAAACTGCTGGCCGACAAGTATTTCTGTAACTTCTCTCTGTTCCAGTCGTTGCCGGATTCCTGGGCTATCGACCAGATTTTCCCGATTATGCCGATTCAGCGTCTGGACGAGCGGCCCGACCGCACGGCTACGCTGCAGGACATCACTTGCGACTCGGACGGAAAGATTGCCAATTTCGTGACCAGCCGGAACGTGGCCCACGATTTGCCGGTACATACCATCAAGGCGAAGGAGTCTTATTATATCGGTGTGTTCCTGGTAGGAGCTTATCAGGAAATCCTGGGTGACATGCACAATCTGTTCGGGGATACGAATGCCGTACATGTGAGTGTGGACGACAAGGGCTACAGCATCGATCAGGTGATTGATGGGGAAACGGTGGCCGAGGTGCTCGACTACGTGCAGTATAACCCGAAGAAACTGGTGCGTACACTGGAAACTTGGGTTACCAAGTCGGTGAAGGAAGGACGTATTTCCTTGGAAGAAGGAAAGGAATTCCTGGCCAACTACCGTTCTGGCTTGTACGGCTATACTTATTTGGAATAAAATTGGGAGAATAAGATATGAAAGAGAAACTGACAGTCATAAAGGTTGGAGGAAAGATTGTAGAAGAGCCTGACACATTGAATCAGCTGTTGGACGATTTTTCTTCCATGCCCGGGTATAAGGTGCTGGTACACGGTGGAGGCCGTTCGGCTACCCGTATTGCTGCCCAACTGGGTATTGAGAGCCGGATGGTGAACGGTCGCCGTATTACCGACGCTGATACCTTGAAAGTGGTGACTATGGTCTACGGAGGCTTGGTCAACAAGAATATCGTGGCCGGTTTGCAGGCAAGAGGCGTGAATGCCGTCGGACTGACGGGAGCCGATATGAACGTCATCCGTTCTGTGAAACGCCCGGTGAAGGATATCGACTACGGGTATGTGGGTGACGTGGAAAAGGTGGACGGAGCCGCTTTGACCGAACTGATTCACCGTCAGATTGTGCCTGTCATGGCACCGCTGACGCACGACGGCCACGGTAACCTGCTGAACACGAATGCCGATACCATTGCCGGAGAAACGGCAAAGGCCCTGGCTGAATATTTTGAGGTGACACTGGTTTATTGTTTTGAAAAGAAGGGCGTGCTGCGCGACGAGAATGACGATGACAGCGTGATTCCGGTACTGACTCCCGACTTGTTCAAGCGTTACGTAGACGAGGGTGTCATACAAGGAGGCATGATTCCCAAGTTGGAAAATTCTTTTTCCGCTTTGGATGCCGGAGTGTCGCAGGTCGTAATCACCTTAGCATCAGCCATTCACAAAGACTCGGGAACCATTATCAGAAAATAATTGAAAAAAATCGACGGGTGGGTGTAACTTTTAGGTAACTCACCCGTCATTATTATAGAAAGCAATGCAAGAAATCAGTTTTCGTGACGATATCCTACCGCTGAAGGACAAGCTTTTCAGACTGGCCCTGCGCATTACGTTCAATCGGGCTGAGGCGGAAGACATTGTTCAGGATGCACTGATTAAAGTGTGGAGCAAACGCGAGGAATGGGCGCAACTGGAATCCATCGAAGCCTATTGTCTGACGGTTGTCCGCAATCTGGCCATCGACCGGAGTCAGAAAAAAGAGGCACAGAACCTGGAGCTGACGCCTGAGACGCAGGAAATGCCGGATGCATTGACTCCTGAAAGCCAAATGGAACGGAATGAACAGTTCCGGCTGGTGCACAGGCTGATAAACGAACTTCCCGAGAAGCAACGAACCATCGTACAGCTCAGGGATATTGAAGGTAAGAGTTATAAAGAAATTGCGGATGTGCTGGGGGTGACAGAAGAGCAAGTGAAAGTGAATCTTTTCCGCGCTCGCCAACGCATCAAACTAAAATACAGTGAAATAAACGATTATGGACTATAAGTACATTGAACAACTTCTGGAACGCTACTGGAACTGTGAAACTTCCGTGGAGGAAGAACAGATTCTCCGGATTTTCTTTCAGCAGAAAGAACTTCCCGCCCATTTGCGCCGTTACCGTTCTTTGTTTACTTACCAGGAAGCTGCGGGCGAAATGAAGCTGGGTGAAGATTTTGACAAGCGTGTGCTGGCAGAAATCGAACGTCCGGTAGTAAAGGCCAGACGATTGACGCTCTATACGCGTTTTATGCCGTTGTTTAAGGCTGCAGCGATGATGATTTTGCTTTTCACTCTTGGGGGTGTGGTAAAACATGCAGGTGAGGACGATGCTTCAGGTATCGTATATGTACATGATCAGTTTGAGAATCGGCAGGCAGACCCACAGGTGGCTTATGAGGCTGATTCTGTAAGAACACTGATGAAAGAGACTTCTCCCAAGCCCAGGCTGGAGGAGAACAATAACAGATAGAACATTTTCATTTGCTTTTATATAAATATAGTTAGTGCTTATTAGAACTTAAAACAACAATGAGGCTGTGAAGTTTCAATTCTCTCAAAATTAATTTACTAACTAAATAAGAAAGGATTACCGCGTGAGCAGTAATCCTTTCTTATTTTATGGCTGTCATCATCTCTTCTGCGTGTGTGAAAAAGTAGAGTTTTTGTTATTTTTGCAACGGATTTTGAATAAGGTTACTACATGTTTACAGTAATAGGTGTCATGTTCGGTGGAATAGCGATTGGCTTTTTGCTTCGTCGCCAGAGATTTTCCTGGATTGGGAAGGTGATAACCGCATTGATTTGGGCTCTTTTGTTCCTGCTTGGGATGGAGGTCGGTGGAAACCGCCGGATTGTGGAAGGCTTGGCCACGTTAGGAGGAGAAGCTTTTCTCATTGCCCTGGCTTGTGTGTTGGGCAGCTGTGCCTTGGCGTGGGTATTGTGGCATTGGTTGTATAAGAGGAAGAAGGGAGAGGTATGAAGGGTAGCTTGATTATTATAGGTTTTTTCGTGCTGGGTACCCTGTGCGGAGCATTTCATTGGTTACCTTTCGACGTGGGTGAGACGAATATCAGTTTTTATGCTTTGTGCGGACTGATGTTCAGTGTGGGATTGAGCATCGGGAATGACCCGCAGACTTTGAGAAACTTTCGTGCCCTGAATCCGAGGTTGGTGTTTCTCCCCATAGCCACGATACTGGGCACGTTGACTGCTGCAGCCTTGGTGAGTGTCCTGTTGCCCCATCGGAGTATGGCCGATTGCATGGCGGTAGGTTCGGGCATGGGCTATTATTCGTTATCCAGTATTTTTATCACCGAGTATAAAGGACCGGAACTGGGTACAGTGGCCTTGTTGTCGAATATTTTCCGGGAGATTATGACGCTGTTGGGGGCTCCTTTGCTGGTGCGTTGGTTTGGTAACTTGGCACCTATCTCCTCGGGAGGAGCCACCACCATGGATACCACGTTACCCATCATTACCCGTTGTTCCGGGCAGCAGTTTGTGATTGTATCTATCTTTCATGGTTTTGTGACTGATTTCAGCGTGCCGTTTCTGGTCACTTTCTTTTGCTCTTTCTAAGAGATATCCGTTATATAGATAAAAATACAGCCTCTGGCATTGAATTATCTTTTCATGCCAGAGGCTGTATTTGTTTATCTCTGTAATTGACGAATCAGTCTTGATAGTACACTCTCTTGACACGGTTGGAAACGCTTGTCAGGATTTCATACGGAATGGTATCGAGAATATCCGACAGGACAGTGACCGGCAGGTCATCACCGAAGATGATGGCTTTGTCGCCTTCCTTGCAGTCGATGTCCGTTACGTCAATCATGCACACATCCATACAGATATTTCCTACATAAGGAGCTTTTTGTCCGTTCACCAGGCAGTAGCCGTGTCCGTTACCCAGATGTCGGTTCAGGCCGTCCGCATATCCGATAGGGATGGCAGCGATACGGGAATCGCGTGTGAGAACTCCCTTCCGGCTGTAGCCTACGGTGTCGTTGGCCGGTACATCGTGAATCTGCAGGATGGTGGTTTTTAAAGTCGTGACGTTATGCAGCATCTTGTTGGTAAACGGGTCGATGCCGTAGAGTCCGATACCCAGACGTACCATGTCAAACTGTGCTCCCGGGTAGCGTTCAATGCCTGCCGTGTTGCAGATGTGACGGATAATCTTGTGCTTGAAACCTTGCTGAAGTTCGCTTGAGGCAGCTTCAAAGGTTTCTATCTGGTGGCGGGTGAAAGCATCGAAACGTTCTGCGTCACTACCTACCAGGTGAGAGAATACGGAACGGGGAATGACCGCACTCTGCTTTTGCAGGCGTTGTACCAGTTGAGGCACTTCTTCCGGAGCAAATCCCAGGCGGTGCATGCCCGTATCAATCTTGATGTGAATCGGGAAGTTGCTTACTCCCTCGCGTTCGGCAGCCTTAATCAGTTCTTCCAATAAATGGAAACTGTACACTTCCGGTTCCAGACGGTAGTCGAACATGGTCTTGAAAGCCGTGATTTCCGGATTCATAATCATGATGGAGCTGTTGATGCCGGCTTTCCGCAAATCGGCTCCTTCATCGGCTACGGCCACGGCCAGATAGTCTACCCGCTGGTCTTCCAAGGTCTTGGCAATCTCAAAAGAACCGGCGCCATAGGCAGAAGCTTTTACCATGCAGACCATCTTGACTCCCGGTTTCAGTTTGTTCCGGTAATGGTTCAAATTGTCGACCAGTGCATTCAGGTTGATTTCGAGGATGGTTTCGTGCACCTTCAATTCGAGTGCGTCGGTAATCTCATCGAAATGGAACACACGGGCTCCTTTTATCAGAATATCTTCGTTGTGTAATTGGTGAAGCAGGCCTGAGTTCAAAAGTTCTGCAGTGTTGGGAAAGAAATCCTTTTGGATTTCAAACCGGTTGGCTGCTGCGGAGATTTCTTCGCCCACTCCGATGATATGGTCTACTTTCCGGCTGTGTACGAGGTCGGCCACCTGTCTGTAGAGCAGTTTGCTGGTTTGTCCACTCTCCAGCATGTCCGACAGAATCAGTGTGCGTTTGCGGTTCTTGTCCTCCGAGCGTCTCATCATAAAGTCCAGTGCAATATCGAGAGAGGCAAAGTCCGAATTGTAGCTGTCATTAATCAGTGTACAGCCGTTTTTCCCTTCCTTCACTTCCAGACGCATGGCGATGGGTTCCAGGTGAAGCATACGCTCTGCAATGGTTTCAGGTGGCACCATCAGGTAAAGGGCCACGGCCAGACAGTTGAGTGAGTTTTCGATGGAAGCATCGTCAATAAACGGAATCCGGTATTCCTTGAAGAATCCCAGGTAGCGGTATTTGATGGTGGTTCCGGTTTCATCTTTCAGTATCTTTTCGATGAAGAGCGGGCGTTCGGAATCTTTGGTCGACCAGGCGATTTCACGGGCTGTGAACAAAGATTTGGTGACGCAGCTGGCAATAAGCTCATTGTCACCATTGTAGACAATCACGTCACAGTCTTTAAAGAGTTGGAGTTTCTCCATGCATTTGTCTTGCAGGGAAGAGAAATTTTCCTGATGGGCTCCCCCGATATTGGTCAGGATACCGATGGTGGGCTGGATGATGGGGCGTAAGGCTTCCATTTCGCCCATTTCGGAGATACCGGCCTCAAAGATACCCAGTTCGGTATGCTCATTCATGAGCCACACGGAGAGAGGTACACCAATCTGGGAGTTATAGCTTCTTGGAGAGCGGGTGATGATACGGTCCGGGCTGAGCAGCTGGTACAACCACTCTTTGACAACGGTTTTTCCGTTACTTCCCGTAATACCGATGACCGGCACCTGAAACTGTTCCCGGTGTTTGGAGGCCAGCCGTTGCAGGGCCTTCAGCGGGTTGGGAACAATCAGAAAATTGGCGTCCTGATAGGAGGAAGCCGTTTCGGGTATTTCATTCACGACGAAGTTACGTACTCCTTTCTGGTAAAGGTCCGGGATATACTTGTGTCCGTCGTTACGCTTTGTTTTCAAGGCAAAAAACAGAGTTTCTTCCGGGAAACACAATGACCGGCTGTCTGTTAAAATCCAGTCGATGGTAGCGGGCGTGTTTCCTCTGCGTTCAGCCCCCAGGATGGAGGTTATTTCTTCAATTGTGCTTGACATGACTTTATTTCCTTTTGAACATCTAAGTACGGTAATTTTTCTTTTAACTCCTCTATCTTTAACAGTATTTGACTTAAAAAGGTTTGATAGGCTTCCGTTTCAGGATTGAAAGGCCTGTGGGCCAGTCCTCGCCGTATCTTCTCCCATTCTTTCAGGAAGGAGAGGGTGGAGGAAGTGAAGTAGGTATTGCTGAAACATTCCCAGATGTATTGGATGGCAAGTGCGGACGGGTGCATCATGTCATCGGCATAGAAGCGATAGTCCCGCAGTTCGTCCATCATGATTTCATACGAAGGGAAGTAATGGCAGAAATCCAGTTCCTGGCAAATCTTGTCGGCGGCCAGCAGCAGATTGGCTTTGCTGAGCTGGTTCCCGTGCAGGCCGTCTTTCAGATGTCGAATAGGGCTCACCGTAAACAGGCATTGCAGTTGTGGGCGGACTGTCTTTATCTGGCGGAGCAGGGGAAGATAGGTTTCGACAATCTCATCGGTACCGATTCTTTTTCGTTCGAAGAGACGAGCCGGCAGCTTGTGGCAATTTCCCACAATCTTTCCGTTCTCTTTCCAGGTATAAACGAACGAGGAGCCCCAGGTAATGAGAATCCAGTCGGCTTGCCGCAGGTTTTCATGTCCTTTGCGGATGCGCTCGTTGATTTTCTCCAGACATTCCTCCATGGAGGAAGAAGAGAAACTGCTGTGGTGCATCAGGCTGTACCATGTGTCTACGGTGTGTTGCAGGTCTTTTTCCTCGTAGAGAGTCCCGTTCCACAGGCACTGCATGGAAGCGGCAATCGACAGGGGGTTGTATAGTACGCCGAAAGGATTCACGTCGCAAGTGAATTTGTTTTCCGTCAATAAGTTGCCGATGTGTTCGGAGAAGCAGGAACCCCATATCATCAATTTGTCCGCATGATGCAGTTTCGGGCCGTTCACGGGCAGTTCAACTTTAGTCCTAAATTCCATAGTCAAAGAAATTTTACTGCAAATGTAAGTACATTCACTATATTTGTGCTATTTTTGTACGATTAAAGTTAATGAAGAACAAGGATGGAACAGACAACTTCATACGATTTGTTGAATAAGATAGATAGCCCTGAGGATTTACGGAAACTTTCTGTCGAAGCGTTGCCGGAGGTCTGTGATCAACTGCGGAATAAAATTATAGATGAATTATCTTGCAACCCGGGACATTTTGCTTCCAGTCTGGGGGTTGTGGAACTGACGGTAGCCCTTCATTATGTGTATCAGACACCTTACGACCGTATTGTCTGGGATGTAGGTCATCAGGCTTACGGACATAAAATCTTGACGGGGCGTCGCGACCGTTTTTATACGAATCGTAAGTTGAATGGGATTTGTCCTTTTCCTTCTCCTGCGGAAAGTGAATATGATACGTTCACGTGCGGACATGCGTCCAATTCCATCTCTGCTGCGTTAGGGATGGCTGTGGCGGCAGCCCGCAAAGGAGAAGATAACCGTCATGTGGTCGCAGTCATTGGCGACGGCTCCATGAGTGGCGGACTGGCCTTTGAAGGCTTGAACAACGCTTCTTCCACTCCCAACAACCTGTTGATTATTCTGAACGACAACAATATGGCCATTGACCGTAGTGTGGGTGGCATGAAGCAGTATTTGATGAACTTGCATACCTCCGAAGGGTATAATCGGCTACGAAATGCCTTATCCCGTAAACTTTACCGTTTGGGAATTCTGAACGATGAGCGGCGCAAGAGTCTGATACGCTTCAATAACAGCTTGAAATCCATGCTGATGCAGCAGCAGAATATTTTCGAGGGGCTGAATATCCGTTATTTCGGTCCGGTGGACGGGCACGACGTAACCGCACTGACAAGAGTGCTGAAAGAAATAAAGGATATGAAAGGGCCGAAACTTCTGCACATTCATACCCGTAAGGGAAAAGGCTTCAGACCGGCAGAAGAAGCGGCTACTGTATGGCATGCGCCAGGCATCTTCGACAAGGAAACAGGCGAACGTATCGTATCGGACACGACCGGGATGCCTCCTTTGTTTCAGGAAGTGTTTGGAAATACGTTGTTGGAACTGGCTCGCAAGAATGATAAAATTGTGGGGGTGACACCGGCTATGCCGTCGGGCTGCTCCATGAACATCATGATGAAGGAAATGCCCGACAGGGTATTCGATGTCGGAATAGCTGAAGGGCATGCCGTCACCTTTTCAGGAGGAATGGCCAAGGAAGGTTTGCTTCCGTTCTGTAATGTGTATTCTTCTTTTATGCAGCGTGCATACGATAATATTATCCACGACGTGGCCATTCAGAAACTGAATGTGGTGCTCTGCCTGGACCGTGCCGGTCTGGTGGGGGAGGACGGTCCTACGCATCACGGGGCTTTCGATATGGCTTATTTGCGTCCTATCCCGAATTTGGTCATCGCTTCTCCTTATAATGAGCATGAATTGCGCCGGTTGATGTACACCGCTCAGTTGCCGGATAAAGGACCTTTTGTCATCCGTTATCCTCGTGGCCGCGGCGTGCTGACCGACTGGGAATGTCCGTTGGAGGCCATAGAGATTGGAACGGGGCGAAAGCTGAAAGAGGGAACCGACTTGGCTGTCATCACCATCGGGCCGATAGGCAACAAGGCTGCTGCTGCAATTGTCCGGGCCGAAAAAGAACTCGGCTGTAGTATTGCCCACTACGATTTACGTTTCCTGAAACCGTTGGACGAAACCTTGCTGCACGAAGTGGGGCAGAAGTTCACGCGCATACTGACTGTAGAAGACGGGGTGCGTAATGGCGGTATGGGCAGTGCCATACTGGAATTTATGAGCGATCATGGCTATTCTCCCCGGGTGACACGTCTGGGCTTACCCGACCGCTTTGTGCAGCATGGTCCCGTGAATGACTTGTATGCCATTTGCGGCATTGATGAGGAAAGTATATTGAACACAATTACTCAGATAATCAAAATATGAAAATTATTATAGCAGGTGCAGGTGCCGTAGGTACCCATTTGGCCAAACTGCTTTCCGGTGAAAAACAGGATATTATCCTGATGGATGAAGACGAAAGCAAACTGAGTGCCATGGGAAGCAATCTGGACCTTATGACCGTGAATCTGTCGCCCACGTCCATCAACGGGCTGAAAGAGGCTGGAGTGTCTGGGGCCGATTTGTTTATCGGAGTTATGCCCGACGAAAGCCGTAACATGACAGCTTGTATGCTGGCGACCAGTCTGGGGGCAAAGAAAACCGTGGCTCGTATTGACAACTATGAATATCTGTTGCCCAAGCATAAGGAGTTTTTTGCCAAACTGGGAGTACATTCCCTGATTTATCCGGAGATGCTGGCTGCCCGCGATATCGTGGACGCCATCAAGATGAGCTGGATCCGGCAGTGGTGGGAATTCGCCGGAGGGGTACTGGTGCTTCTAGGAACCAAGATGCGTGAACAGGCGGAGATTCTGAATGTGCCTTTGCACGAGTTGGGAGGAAGAAATATCCCGTTCCATATCGTGGCCATCAAGCGTGGCAACGAAACGATCATCCCGCGGGGTGATGATGTCATCAAGCTGAACGACATTGTGTACTTTACGACTACCAAGAAGTACATTCCTTATATCCGTAAAATCTCCGGAAAAGAAAATGAGGCCGATGTGCGTAATGTGATGATTATGGGTGGAAGCCGTATTGCCGTGCGTACCGTGCAGTATATGCCGGAGTACATGAAAGCGAAAATCATTGAGAGCAACATAGCCCGTTGTAACCGTCTGACGGAACTGGTGGATGATGGGGTGATGGTGATTAACGGAGATGGAAGGGACATCCAACTTCTGCTGGAGGAAGGTATCAAGAATACGGAGGCGTTTGTGGCATTGACCGGCAACTCTGAAACCAATATTCTGGCCTGTCTGGCCGCCAAGCGGATGGGAGTGACCAAGACCGTAGCGGAAGTGGAGAACGTGGATTATATCAGTATGGCTGAAAGCCTGGACATCGGAACGGTCATCAATAAGAAATTCATTGCCGCCAGTCACATCTATCAGATGATGCTCGATGCGGATGTGTCGAATGTGAAATGTCTGACTTTTGCAAACGCCGATGTGGCGGAATTTACTGTCAAGCCGGGGGCAAAGATAACCAAGCAGCCGGTGAAGGACTTGGGACTTCCCAAAGGAGCCACCATCGGTGGATTGATTCGGAATGGAGAAGGTATTCTGGTGACCGGTAATACCATGATTCAGGAAAACGATCATGTGGTGGTGTTCTGCCTTGGAATGATGATTAAGAAGCTGGAAAAATATTTTTAACGACAATTTTTAGGTTGTAAGGGTAGACGAATGTGTCTGGATGCGTTGTTCTAAATAAAAAACATTATGGAACTACGTATTCAGACACATTTATTTTTTGCCTTGTGTACTTGTGTGCTTTTCTTATTTGGGTGTGGTACTTATCAGGTAGACGATGATACGGAAACGGTGGAATCGTCCGGGCCTTATGTGATGGATGTGACTTTATCCAATGCTCAGCTTTTTACATCCCTTTATCCTTTGCAGTTCTATCTGTTCGATTCGAAGGGGGAAACGGTCTGGAATGAAGAGGTACAGGCACAAGCGGAATGGCCTGTTTTGTCTCAGCCGGCAGGAGACTATGTATTGGCGGCTATTTCCGGACTCTCGTCGGAAGACTATCTTCCTCCGATGACTTTAAATGCCAAGCAGCTGTTGACTTTTTCGCAAGGGAACTGTGCGGATACACCGTTGGTGATAGGAAAAAATGTGGTGAAGCTGAAGAATGATATAAAGGTATCCATGAACTTGTCGTATGCTGTAGCGGCATTGTATTTGTCGTTTGGAGGAGTGCCCGACGATGCCATTGCAGTAGAAGCACGTATTTCGCCGGTAAGTTCCGGAATGACTTTAGAGGGAAACTGGAACAATGACGGGCAGTTTGCTTCTGTGCCGTGCCAGAAAGTAAGAGGCATCTGGAAAGCGGGGCCTGTCTATGTCTTCCCGTCCGAAAGCAGTCAGACTCATCTCTCGTTAAATGTCAAGACCGCTTCCGGAGAAACGGTATATGGTTATTTCTTCAGCTATCCCCTGGAGGCAGGGAAACCGTATCGGTTTGTCAGTACGGGGGATGGAGAAGTTTCCTTGGAAGGAAACGGACAGATACAAGGCTGGACTCCTGAAGTGTCAGTGGAATTTCCTTTTGAGAACATGACTCCCGAAGAGGACTGGGATAATCCGAAGCCGGATGTGCCGGATGGAGATGAGAATCCAGGGGGAGAGGAAGAGGAAAACGACGGAAACAATAATGAAACCGATAATGAGACGGATGCGATAATGGCGGAGGTTCTGCCGGAGTCGGAAACCATCTGGGGGCCTTTCTTTGTGTGGAAAGTGGAGGCTCTTTCGGCCAATGAGGTGATGGCCACGCTGGTTTCTCCCCGGCAATGGCTGTTGAAAAAAGCGGAAGCCGTTTCTGTTTGCGAGGCGTATGAAGTGGATGGAATCTCGGGGTGGAGGACATTTACGACGGAAGAGGCCAAAGCCTTCCGCGACCAATATGACGATACGATTGAGACATTAAGCGAGATGTTGCGTGAAAATGGGATGGACAGTTTCAATAAATACGACTGCCGTTATTTATGCAATGATTTTAATTCCACTTTCTGTTTCTATAATACCAAGATTCTTAACTCCGGGGAAACGGTAGATTATGCCTTGCGTCTGGTAAAGAAAGTACGGGTAGAAAAGGTGCAATGAGACATAAAAAATCTGCCCCTGGGGACGACTGGCTCCAGGGGCGAGAAAACAGACTTATTTTAAATGAGGTGTTGGGCTTCCAGTTCTTTAGCTACATTTTCCACCTCTTGGTACCACTCTTCCCCGAACTTGCGGATGAGTGGTTCTTTCAGGAATTTGTAGACGGGCAGATTTTCTTTTTTCCCCAGCAATACAGCAGCCTTACATACATCCCAACGGTGATAGTTCAATGCTTTGTAAGGGCCATAGTCACTGATACGGATGGGATATAGATGGCAGGAAATCGGTTTGTAGAAACTGCATTTCCCTTCACGGTACGCTTTTTCGATGGCACAAAAACAAAATCCTTTCTCGTCGTAACAAGTAAATACACAGTCTTTTCCATTGACGATGGAAGTGACCAGGTCGCCGTCCTGGTCAGTGTAGACCACTCCCTGTCGGTTGATGACTTCCTGAGCCTCTGGTGAGAGGCTGTCCCAAATCACGGGAAGCACTTCTTCCAGTTTTTCCACTTCTTCCAATTCTACAGGGGCTCCCGCATCTCCTTCGATACAACATTCTCCCTTACAGGCATTCAAGTCGCACAGGAATTTTTCCCGGAAAATGTCCAGGCTTACTATTACGTCGTCAATCTGTACCATACGTTCATTTTTTTCGCACGGCAAAGATACGAATCTTCTTCCATATCCCCTTAGGTCGCAATCGAAAATCAGTGGATAACTTTGGGATAACTTCTGTCTTTGGGGAGCGGCGGACTGAGGAAAATGTGCTACCTTTGCAGTCCCAAAAAAGAGAAGAGGTGGATATGTTGTTGCCCTATTTACATAAAGAGTTGGTGGAAGCCGGATGTGATGAGGCCGGACGGGGCTGTCTGGCCGGAGCAGTCTATGCGGCAGCTGTGATTCTGCCTCCCGATTTTCGCAATGAACTGCTCAATGATTCCAAAAAGCTGACGGAAAAGCAACGTTATGAATTGCGTACGGTCATCGAGCAGGAAGCCACGGCATGGGCCGTAGGAGTGGTGTCACCGGAAGAGATTGATAAAATCAACATCCTGAACGCTTCTTTCCTGGCCATGCACAGAGCCATTGCCCAGCTGAAAGTGGTTCCCCAGCATCTGCTGATTGACGGCAACCGCTTCAATCCTTATCCGGACATTCCGCATACTACCATCGTAAAAGGAGACGGGAAATACCTTTCCATTGCGGCAGCTTCCATTTTGGCAAAAACCTATCGTGATGATTACATGAACCGTCTGCACGAAGAATATCCCATGTATGACTGGAAGAGCAACAAGGGCTACCCTACCAAGAAACACCGTGCTGCCATTGCCACTTACGGCACCTCTCCTTATCATCGCATGAGCTTCAATCTGCTGGGCGACGGCCAGCTTTCCTTCGACTTTTAAAAGGGTGAAAAAACAGCACAGCCTGTTAATAACCCGTCAAAGTTATTAACAAGCTGTTGAAAACTCTGTTCGTTTTACACCGTTCCCTGGATGGACAAGAAGAAAAAGATTCCTGTGCCCACCATCAGGATGCCAATCAAGGCATAGAACCAGCGGGCTTGTTTCCGCCCTACGTTTCTTACGATAAACTGTGTGTTTTTCGCCGTGAAAAACCAGTTCCAGTTGCAGATGGCCGCCAGCAGAGACAAAAGTCCCACCAGGACGAACAAGGCCTGTATGAAATAGTGAACTTCCATTTTTAATCGTTCGTCTCGTCGAAACGTACCGTACGGGTACCGTCTTCGTTTTCGTCGATATGTACACTGACTGCATCGCCCGGAAGCAGCTCTTCAATCAGTTCCGGCCATTCGATGAAGCAGAGCGCGCCGCTGTAGAAATAGTCTTCATATCCCATGTCGTACACCTCTTCCAGTTTTTTGATGCGGTAGAAGTCGAAGTGATAAATCAGCTCTCCGTTTTCATCGGAGCGGTATTCGTTGACAATGGCGAATGTCGGTGAGTTGATGACGTCCGTCACGCCCAGTTCTTCGCATACGGCCTTGATAAAGGTTGTCTTTCCTGCCCCCATTTTTCCATAGAAGGCAAAAACCGTGTTGTCACCCATGGCTGCGATAAACTTTTTGGCAGCTTCGTGGATGTTTTCCAGTGAATCAATTTTTATTTCCATATACTATGATTTTAACTTGAATTCTTTTGTTACAAAATTAGGATAAATCTCCCTCAGTTCATCCGTTTTTTGCGGAGCATGCAAAATATTTTGGCTCCTACATAAATCAGGATGGATACGAAAATGATGGCCGCTCCCGAAGGTACCCGCAACTGATAAGACAGCAGCAAGCCGCCCAGGCATCCCAGGTAACCGATGCCGATGGAAAGCCAGATGATGCGTTTGAAGCTGTACGTAAAGAGGTTGGCCGTCATTTGCGGGAGGGTCAGCAGGGAAATGGCCAGCACGATACCCACCATCCGGAGACAGGCCACGATGGTCAGTGCGATGAAAGCCATCAGGGTATATTCGAAGGCACTCACGGGAATGTGCTGGGAACGGGCAAACTCCCGGTCGAAGGCAATGGCCGTGATGGGCCGGAGAAACAAGGTGAAAAAGGCGGTAAGTGCCAGGCTCAATATCACCAGTAAAAGAATGTCCGCCCGCGTGATGGTCAGGATGTTACCGAACAGGAACGAAGAAAGGTCGGGTGTGAATCCAGGCGCCAGAAAGCTGAAGATAATACCCACAGCCATACCGAACGTCCAGAATACGGCGATGGCCGAATCTTCGCGCATGTCGCTGCGTTTACTGAGCCATTCCACGCCGAAAGCCGACAGCACTGAAAACACTGCCGCACTCAGAATGGGGGAGATGCCGGCATAGAGTCCGATGCCGATACCCCCGAACGACGCATGCGTGATACCTCCGCTGATAAACACCAGCCTCCGGGTCACAATGTACGTACCGATGATGCCGCAGGCGATGCTGGCAAAAAGACTACCCAGCAGGGCATGCTGGAAAAAAGTATAATGCAACAATTCGAGGATATTCATGGGCAAATGAAGGAGGGTTAATGGAAACGGCGTTCCCCGACTATCAGGAAAAGCTCGTCTTTCAGTTCATCGGGAATCTCCACACCACGGAGCTGCAGGCTGCGGCACCATCCGGCCACTTCCTCTTCTTTCATGGTGTACATGATTTCCCGGAATTCATCAATCTCTTTTTCCGTATAAGTGTCCGACGGATGACCCTTGAAGCGGTCCAGTTCTTCGTCGTCGTAATACTCTATTTGTTTGCTGACGGCTGCCAGCAGACTTTCTTTTTCACAGACCTGATGCTGTCCGCAACATTCCCCATCCACCGTCTTGACTTCCGGGGCTTCGGTCAGTTCTCCGCGGTCAATCTTCTTTTGTACGGAGCGGTTGTAGAAAAATCCGGCTACCAATCCGAAGAGAACGACTCCAATTAATATGATGACTAAAATCCACATGATACAATCAGTTTTGAGTGAGATGAAAACCAGCTTGCTGCAAATCTTCCCAGAACCGGGGATACGATTTGGAGACTACCTGTGGGTTGCGCACACACAGCGTGCCTTGGCGCAACACTGCCGGTGCAAAGGCCATGGCCATGCGATGGTCTTCGTACGTATCGATGACTGGCGGATTCTGCGGTTCGCACCGTTCACCCGTCCAGGAAAGTACAGAACCTTCGCTTTCCTCCAGCACGTAGCCCAGTTTGCGCATTTCTGCGATTAAGGCCGCCATGCGGTCGGTTTCCTTGATTTTCAGGCTTTGCAGTCCCGAAAAGCGGAAAGTGACTCCCAACATGGCGCAGGTGACTACAAAAGTCTGTGCCAAATCGGGCTGGTTCACAAAATTATATTCCAAGTGTTTCACGCAGGAATTTGTCTGGTAGAGTGTGACGGTCTGTCCTTCTCTTTTCGTGCCGACTCCCAGTTGTTCGAACAGTTCGGCCACCTTGGAATCGCCCTGCGGACTCTGTGCGAAAAGTCCCGGAAGGCTTACGGTGGCATCCTGTAGAGAAAGGGCTACAATCTCGTACCAGTAGGAAGCTGCGCTCCAGTCGCTTTCTATATAATAAGGTAAAGCTTGATAAGTGGTAGGAGCCACATGAAGGCTGCAATCGGAAGTCCATTCCACTTCTGCTCCGAAATCCCGCATTACTTTCAGTGTCAGGTTGATGTAGGGACGTGATACGATTTCCCCACTAAGGGTCAGGTCCAGTCCTTTTTCCAGCATCGGGCCGATCATCAGCAAGGCCGAGATATATTGTGAACTCACATTTCCCGGAAGGGTCAGACTATTTCCTCTCAGTGTTCGTCCAGACACTTTCAGGGGAGGGTAACCTTCGTTTTCCACATACGCGATGTCCGCTCCCAGACTCCGCAGAGCCTCCACCAAAATCTGGATGGGGCGTTGCCGCATCCGTTCCGTACCGGTCAGGATATGGGTGCCGGGGGTCACGGAAAGATAAGCGGTCAGAAAACGCATGGCAGTTCCCGCCGCCATGATGTCAATCACTTCCGGCATGTGTGCCAGCGCTTCGGTCATGACATGCGTATCGTCGCAGTCGGACAAGTTCTCCAGTTTACACTGACTGTGAGCCAGTGCATGAATAATCAGTGCCCGGTTGCAGATACTCTTGGACGAAGGCAACTGAATGGTAGCCTGTATGTGTTCCGGTGGGGTAATGGTTATGCACTTCATGTTGAATCAAATCTTTGAATCGCAAAGATACATAATTTTATGCAGTCGCATCACCCGTATCCTTATAAAATCTCATTCCTTCTGGGGCGGTGTGCCGACAGATTGGGCGGTATGGCTGGCGACGTATTCGCCCGGCTTCATGCTGAACTGCTTCTGGAAGCACTTGCTGAAATACGACGGATTGTTGAATCCCACCATGTAGCTTACCTCGTTGATACGGTACTGGTTTTCCAGCAGCAGAGAGGCCGCTTTCTTCAACCGGATGATTTGAATCATTTCGTTCGGTGTGGTATTGGCCAGCCCTTTGAGTTTGACGAACAATCCCGAACGGCTGATACACAGTTTTTCGGCCAGGAAGTCTACTGAAAGTTGGTCGTTGTTCAGGTTCTCTTCAATCAGGTGGTTCATCTTTTCCAGAAACACCTTGTCGGTCTGGTTGGCTGCGATGGAGTTGATGGAAACGGTCGGCATCTGCGAGAATTTCTGTCTCAGTTGCAGACGCAGTTCCAACAGATTCTTGATACAGGCTTCCAGATACTGCAGGGAGAATGGTTTCTCGATATAAGCATCCGCCCCACAGTTCATGCTGGTAATCTTCGCTTCCGTACCTGTCTTGGCCGTCAGCAGGATAAACGGGATATGACTGGTTAGCTGGTTGCTTCGCACTGCCTTACATAGGTCGATGCCGTCCATGTGAGGCATCATCCAGTCGCTGATAATCAGTGAAACTTCCTGTTCTTTCAGTTTGTGGAGAGCTTCGGTACCGTCGGAGGCCGTCACAATGGTATAGTTGTTCTGGAAATGCGAGGACAGGAAATGAAGCATGTCCTCGTTGTCATCCACAATGAGCATGATGGGCAGTACCTTGGCTTGAGGAGTCGCATCATGCTGTTCGGGAATGATGTCTTCAGGTAGCGGATTCACAAGTGTAATCTCCTGTTCTTCTGCAACCTGCTTCTCTTGTTTTTGAGGAAGGGTAATCATAAATGAAGTTCCCATTCCCGACTGGGAGGTTGCTTCTACCATACCGTGATGGGCTTCCACAATACCTTTCACAATGCTCAGTCCGATACCTGTACCCGGTTTGTTTTCCGAAGCCTGATAGAAGGGCTTGAAGATTTTTTTCAGCTCTTCTTCGTATATTCCTTTTCCGTTGTCCTTCACTTGGATGGAGAAAGTCTGTTGCTTGGGCTGTTCCTGAAAACGGACTTCAATCATGCTGCGTGTATACTTGCTGGCGTTGGTCAGCAGGTTGCTCAACACTTTTGTAATGGCTTCCTTGTCTACGTCGGCATAAAAATCCTTGTCCGGATAAACTACGGAGAAATTCACTCCTTTCTGGTGGAGGGTTGGAGAGAAACGTTCGCACACGCCTTCCATCAGCTCCCGTATGGATTGTGAAGTGAAGTGCATCCGCATTTCCTTCTGTTCCACTTTTCGGAAATCGAGCAGCTGGTTTACCAGATAAAGCAGACGCTGGCTGTTGCGGTCGATGATTTCCAGTTCCTGCCGTTCGTCGGCCGGGATGTGTGTGGACTGCATCACTTTTTCCAGCGGGCCGATGATGAGGGATACCGGCGTACGGATTTCGTGGGCAATCATGGTGAAGAAATTGATTTTGGCTTCGTGGATTTCCTTTTCTTTCTTGTTGTTCAATTCGTCAATGGCCTTGGCGTGTTTCTTTTCACTTTTACGTACTACATAGCGCAGCAGCAGTCCGATGGCCAGGATAAATAGCAGAAAGTACCCGATTTTGAATGGCAGCGAGAAATAGAACGGAGGGTGTATGATGATACGGATGGAAGTGCCTTCCTCGTTCCATACGTTGTCATTGTTTGAGGCTTTTACGCGGAACGTATAAGTCCCTGGAGGCAGATTGGTATAGGTGGTACTGTGTTGTGACCCCACATAATTCCATCCCTTGTCGAATCCTTCCAGAATGTAGGCATACTGGTTTTTCTCTGGCGTACAGTAGCTTAAAGCCGCATACGTCAGTGTGATGACATTGTCTTTGTAAGGAAGATGGATTTCTTTCAAGTGGTCAATGGCTTCCGGCAGAATCCCCCCTTGCTGCGTCTCTATCTTTTTGTTGAAGATTTCCAGTCCGGTCAGCACCACATTGGGTTTCTGTGTATTGAGTTTCAGCAGGTGTGGATAGAACGTATTGAAGCCGTTGATGCTGCCGATATAGAATTCTCCGTTACGGGTTTTCAGGGCTGAGGCCATAATGAAGGCTTCGCTTTGCAGACCGTCGCTCTTGGTGAAGATTTGTGTAGCTTTTGTGGTTGGCGTATATTTCACCAGTCCTTTGGCGGTGGTGAGCCACAGGCAGTCTTCCCCTTCCAGAATGGCATTGATACATTCATTGGGGATTCGGAGCGGATGGCGGATAAATCGGTCTTTTTCCAGGTCATAGGAATACAATCCTTCAAACGTCGCTGCCCACAGCACTTTTTCCCGGTCAATGCAAAGGTGGTTGATGATGTTACAGGTGAGACCTTGTGTCTGGTCGTACCTTTTCCATACTTGTTTCTGTGGTATATATTTGAAAAGTCCTTTCCCTTGCGTGGCTATCCACAGGTTTCCTTTGGCATCTTCCATTATTTTGATGATTAGCGCATCCAGTTTTTTTACCAGATTGAATCGGTTTTCTTGCGGGTTGTACAGGCAGACTCCTCCCATGGAACCGGTCCAGATTCTTCCTTGGCTGTCTTGGAAAATAGAATAGATACTGCTTTCGTCCAGCCCGTCTTTCGTGTCATATTTTGTAATTTTCCCGGTTTGGGGGTCCAAAACCTGTATTCCGTTGGTATAGGTTCCAATCCAAAGTTCTTTTCCGATATAGCGTAGGGCATGTACATTGTTTTTTTTCAGTTTTTCTCTGCCCGGAAAGTCGATGAACTTTCCGATGGATGGATTAAAGCAACTTACTCCAGCGTCGTCGGAACCAATCCAGACTTCTCCATTTTTGCCTTCGCAGAATCGGCTGATAATCTGTCCTTCGAAAAATGGGAGATTGTCGGTTCCGGAATATCCGGGAAATTGCCCGCAAAAGGGAGGCAGATAATTCACTCCGTTGTAGTAAGTACCTATCCATACGCCGCCTTCCCGGTCTTTTAGCATCGGGTAGATGAATTTATCGGATAAGGATTCGTTTCCTTCCCCGTATTGGTTATACAGAAAACTTTCTTGAGTGATTGGATTGAACACAGTCAGCCCTTCGTCTGACCCAATAAACAAGATAGTGGGGGAATATTCCAGAATAGAATGTATATGCAATATACCTTTCCCGTTGTTGGAAACCAGAAACTTCTCTACTTCATGTGTCTGTGTGTTTAATTTCCAGAGCCCTTGTTCCCAAGTCCCAATCCAAAGGTTGTGGGATGAGTCTTCCCATAGAGCCATGGAGTACACGCCCTCAGGTTCGCCTTTAATTGGAAACTCTTCAAAGGTGTTGTTGGCTTTGTTGAGGCGGAAAAGTTGGTAAGGACCAGATATCCAGATATTGTTTTGTCTGTCATTCAGTATGTGGATAACCACATCGTTGTTTCTCGGAATCTCATATTGGGTTAATTTGTGGGTCGATGTGTTGTATTGAAAGATGCCTTGTTTGCGGGTGGCAATCCAGATGTTTTGCTCTTTGTCCTGAATAATGTGCATAATCCAGGAGGTGATACCCGTGTTGTCGTTTGTTTTCTGGGTGAAGGGGGTAAATGTGGCTTTGACAGGATTATAGATGTACACTCCATTTTCGGTGCCTAGCCATAATTCATCGGTGTTGATTTCGCAGAGGGTATTTATGTAACTTGTATGAAGGTTTGAATAAAGCGGGTTGCTTTTCTGATAGAAGGCAAACTGATTCCCGTCGAACCGACTTAATCCGTTGTCTGTTCCCAGCCAGATGTAGCCGTGAGAATCTTGCAGAATAGCCGAAATGCTATTGGAAGAAACCCCATTTTCAATGTTGTAGTGGCGAAATTGAAAGTGGGTGGGCAGTATGGCATATCCCCATAAGCCGACCGATAAAAAAATGAGCAAGCAATACAATTTTTTCATACATATCCTCCATTTTACAAATCTGTACAAAGTTGATTAAAAAATATGAATAGAGTGTGTGAAATAATCTAAAAAAGAAAAATGTAAAAATTCAAATGCCGGATTGAAGTGTGAATTGATGAAGGATTTTTCAGTATGGATGCCATATATAGGTTGGATGTTTTGACATTTTTAGAAGAGTTTCAGCCTCATTTTTATGTTTCCTTCTGCGAAACCGTATGTTTCCTGTGCCGGAACCATAGGTTTTCCAGTGCAGAAACGTACGTTCTTCTATCGGGAAACCTAAAAGTAGAAAGAGGATAATATGATTTGTCTCAAGGAGTTTTCAATATAGCGAGGTGATTTGAGAAACTCTGTATCTCTATCCTGCCTTTTTTGTCTGAGTGGATGATAAAATCGTCCGAAGATATGCTACAAAAGTCTATTATTTATGCTTTAATACATTGGTAATCAATGCATTGTTGATTTTCTGGAAACTCTGTTTGTTTACGACTATTTTTATAGTTGAATGGATGATATTTTTACTTCTTTTTCTTATTAAAAGCTACTTTTGCTAAAAGAAAATAAAAACCAATTTATTATCATGAGAAACAGACTTTTCATATTGGTGAGTGGAATCGCAGTCGCAGGAATCACTTCCTGTACGAAGCCTGCTTATCAGCAGCCGGATGCTCCGATTCAGGAGGTACCGTTTACCCAGGTGCATATCAGCGATGGCTTTTGGTCTCCTCGTATTGAAACAAATCGTACGGTGTCTATTCCTTCTGCTTTTAAGGAATGTGAGAAAAACGGCCGTTTCGACAATTTCGCCATAGCGGGCGGACTGAAGAAAGGAGAACATCGCGGGGATTTTTCTTTCGATGATACCGATCCTTATAAAGTAATAGAAGGGGCTTCTTATTCGCTGGCTGTGAAATATGACCCGAAGCTGGACCATTATCTGGACAGTGTAATCAATATCATTGCAGCGGCTCAGGAACCGGACGGCTATCTGACTACTTGCGTCACCAACAAGTGTTACCGTCTTTCCGGATGGTGGGGACGTTCCAAATGGGAAAAGCTGAACAGTCATGAACTATATAACAGCGGTCACATGTACGAGGCTGCCATCGCGCACTATCGGGCTACGGGCAAACGTACTTTCCTCGATGTGGCTATCAAGAATGCCGACCTGGTGTGCAAGGTGTTCGGCCCGGGAGAAGGACAGAAGCACGTGCCTTCGGGACATCCCATCATTGAAATGGCATTGTGTAAATTATATAAGGTAACGGGCGACGAGAAATACCTCAATATGGCGAAGTATTTCGTGGAAGAAACCGGACGCGGTACCGACGGTCACAAACTGAGCGAATACAGTCAGGACCACAAACCGATTCTTCAGCAGGATGAAATCGTAGGTCATGCCGTACGTGCCGGATACCTTTATTCGGGCGTAGCCGATGTGGCTGCCTTGACCAAGGATACCGCTTATTTCCATGCCTTGACCCGCTTGTGGGACAATCTGGTGAGCAAGAAACTGTATATCACCGGAGGTATGGGTTCCCGGGCACAGGGAGAAGGTTTCGGACCGAATTATGAATTGCAGAATCACACCGCTTATTGCGAAACTTGTGCGGCCATTGCCAATGTGTACTGGAACTACCGTATGTTCCTGGCTACGGGTGAATCCAAATACATGGATGTGCTGGAACGTGCATTGTACAACGGGGTGATTTCGGGTGTCTCATTGAGTGGTGATAAATTCTTCTACGACAATCCGCTGGAATCCATGGGTGAACACGACCGTCAGCCTTGGTTCGGTTGTGCCTGCTGTCCGGGTAATGTAACCCGTTTCATGGCATCCGTATCCAATTATGTATATGCCACTCAGCAGAACGATATATATGTGAACCTGTACATCCAAGGGAAAGCCGAAATGAAGACCGCCGACAATAAAGTAACGCTGGAACAGACTACTCAGTATCCGTGGGACGGCAAGATTGCCATCAAAGTCACTCCGGAAAAAGAAGGAAAGTTTGCCATCCGTTTGCGTATCCCCAGCTGGGCTAAATCGGCTCCGGTAGCTTCCGACTTGTATGCCTATACAGATGCCGCCAAGAAATATACGTTGAAAGTCAACGGCTCCGATGTGAAAGGCATGGAAGGTGACGGTTATGAAACCCTTGTCCGTACCTGGAAACCGGGCGATGTGATTGAATTGGATTTGCCGATGGATGTCCGTCGTATCACGGCCAACAACAAAGTGGAAGTCGACCGAGGTATGGTGGCTTTGGAACGCGGTCCGATTATGTTCTGTCTGGAAGGAAAAGACCAGCCCGACAGCATCGTGTTCAACAAGTTCATTCCGCGTGACACACCGATAAAGGCCACCTACGATGCCAACCTGCTGAAAGGAGTGATGGTATTGAGCGGAACTGCCAAGGAATTGGGAAAGGACGGAAGTGTGAAAGATGTACCGTTCCGTGCCATTCCTTATTCTACATGGGACAATCGCGGCGCCGACCAGATGGAAGTCTGGATTCCGGAAACCAAGGAATATGCTACCCCGACGCCGGAACCGACCATTGCTTCCAAAGCCAAGACATTCTCTATCCAGGCTCCTATCCAGAAAGATGCGCCTGAGTCAGCCTCTGTAATTTCATATGCATGGGGCGTGAACGACCAGTGGGAACCCAAACGTTCTTCCGATACTTCCAAACCTTATTTCTACTGGTGGTTGAAAGACGGAACGCTGGAATCTCTGGCTTACGAGTTTGACCAGCCTTACACGGTTTCGAAAGTAGAAGTCTACTGGCTCGACTTTGACCATTACGACGGCAATTTCCGGGTACCGCAAAGTTGGAAGCTCTATTACAAGAACGGAAATTCCTGGAAAGAAGTAGAAACCAGTGACCAATATGGTGTAGAAAAAGACAAATATAACGTAGTCAGCTTCAAGCCGGTCAAGACTACCGGATTGAAAATCTCCGCACAGCTTCAGAAAGGAGCTTCGGGAGGTATTATAGAATGGAAAGTAGAGTGATTATTAACCCTTAATACAAAGAAGATGAATACACATTTAAATCGCATGTTGTTTAGTCGTGCATTTGTAAAAGTGTCGGCATGTGTGGTGCTTTCTGCTGGGTGTCTGCCTGTGGCAACCTATGCGGAATCCAATGGGGCGCCGGTGGTAGAGACTGTCTTGCAAAAGAAAGCGATCTCCGGTAAGGTGGTAGATTCAAAAGGTGAAGCCATTATTGGTGCGAATATTATGGAAAAAGGCACCACCAATGGTACTATTACAGATTTCGATGGTAAATTTAGTTTGAATGTTTCTGCCAAAGGGGTTATTGTAATTAGTTATATTGGTTATAAATCAGTGGAGATTCCTATAGCTCAGATAAAATCTGGGGGAAAGATTACCTTGAAGGAAGATACTGAAATAATGGATGAGGTCGTCGTTGTCGGTTACGGAACCCAGAAGAAGGCAACGCTGACCGGTTCCGTATCTCAGGTTGGAGGTGAAGACCTGAAGAAAGTGGCTGCTGCCAACCTGACGAATACGCTTGCTGGAAAAACGGCGGGTATTATTGCCAATACACGTTCGGGTGAGCCGGGTGAAGATAATGCGGATATCCTGATTCGTGGTAAAGGAACTTTGGGTAGTACTTCTCCTTTGATTGTGGTAGATGGAATTGCAGACCGTTCATTCAGTCATTTGAATCCGGAAGATATTGAAAGCATTTCCGTTTTGAAGGATGCTTCTGCAGCAATCTATGGAGCCCGGGCTGCCAATGGTGTCATCTTGGTTACAACCAAACGAGGAAAAGAGGGAAAGGTGAGCGTGAACTATAACGGTAGTTATTCTATTTCTCAGCCTACCAGAATCCCGGAAATGTTGAATGCTTATCAATACGGTACCTATGTAAATGAATATGATGCGGATCCTCGCCATAGCCAGCCGGGCATTACTTATTCGGATGAGGTGCTCGAACATTACAAGAATCATGACGACCCGGTTAACTATCCGGATACAAACTGGTGGGATGAGGTCGCCAAGGATTGGGCTGGAAAAACCCAGCATAGCTTGTCTATCAGTGGAGGTACGGACAAGGTGTCATTTTATACTTCTGCCCAATATATGTGGCAGGATGCTATCTATAAGAACTCGGCCCAAGATTATAAGCAATTTCAGTTAGTATCTAATCTGGATGCGAAAATTAGTAAGTCGGTACGTTTTAGCTTGGATATCTTAGGACGTCAGGAACAGAGAAAACGTGGTATTTATTCCACACCGTATTTGTTCACATACTTCTTGAGTACCTTCCCGGGCAGTGCACCTTATTATCCCAACGGATTGCCCCGTGTAGGGTATGATGGTATTACCCGAAATGCCGCCATCATGGTAACCGACCTTCCAGGTTCAAATAATTACACGAATAATATATTGAACATCAAACCTTTGTTGCATATCGACTTGGATTTTATCACTGAAGGTTTATATGCGGAAGGTTATGCGGCTATCGATTACACGTTCAGTGACGGTAAGCAGATTAATCAGCCTTACGATTTGTATTATTATGATAATGCGACTCAGGAATATCAGAACAAACGTTCGGATACAGGTCAGATCAGCTTGAATGACTGGGCTACGCGTTATTCCACCATCACCTTGAACGGACGTATCGGATATGAACGTACTTTTAACGATGTACACAAGGTGAATGCGTTTGTTGCTTATGAGCAAAGCAAATATAATTATCACACTTTGTCGGGTTATCGTACGAACTTCTTGTCCAATACGCTGATGGATTTGTTTGCCGGAAGTGATGTGCCAGCCGATAAAGACAACGGTGGATATTCGGATGCAACCGCCCGTGTGAACTTCTTTGGACGTGTAAACTATTCGTACAAAGACAAGTATCTGGCCGAAGTTACGATGCGTTATGATGGCTCTATGAATTTTGCGCCGGGACACCGCTGGGGCTTATTCCCTTCTTTCTCTTTGGGTTGGGTGATGTCGGAAGAAAAATTCTTTGAACCTGTGAAGCCTTATGTGGATTTCTTAAAGCTGAAAGCTTCATGGGGTCAGATGGGTAATGATAATATTTCGGCATATCAGTATCTTTCACAGTATGCGTTTACTGGCACGGGAGCCTATTTTGGCAGTGGTGACGGAGCAGCGCTGAATAAGGGATTTTATCTGACTCGTACAGCTAACCCTTTGGTTACATGGGAAACAGCGAATACGACTAACTTGGGATTCTCGGCCAGCTTCTTGAACGGCATGTTCAGTTTGGATTTTGACTGGTTTAAGTCTAAACGTCGGGATATCTTGATTACGCGAAGTGCGTCCATTCCGGCTTATTCAGGTTTGGTGCTTCCGGCAGAAAACTTGGGTAAAGTCAATAATTCGGGTGTGGAAATTGTGGCTTCCTATCGTGACCGGGCCGGTGACTTTGAATGGGGCATCACTGGAAACTTTACGTATGCAGAGAATAAGGTAGTGTATATGGATGAGGCTGTGGCCACACCGGAATGGCAGCGTACGACGGGAAATCCGATTGATGGATTGGTACTTTATAAGGCATTGGGCATTTACCAGAATCAGGAACAGGTGGACAACACGCCTCACATGGACAATGCGGCTCCTGGTGATTTGATTTATCAGGATACCAATGGCGATGGTACAATTACATGGGATGATGCGATTCGTCTGAATGAATCGGCTACTCCTAAGATTGTATATGGTTTCACGTTGAACGGTAGTTGGAAAGGGCTTGATTTGAATGTCTTCTTCCAAGGACAGGCAAAAGCGGTACAGTTGGTTCAGCCTACCATGAACATGGTGACAGACTTTTATGAAGGACGCTGGCGCACGGAAAATACTCCGGAAGAGAATTTGAATGCCCGCTGGCCGAAGGCGTTCATCAAACAGACGTATGGTGATACCTGGAATGGTTCGGCTTCTACATGGTGGTTGCGTAATGCTGCATTCCTGCGGTTGAAGTCAGTAGAAATAGGATACACTCTGCCTAAAGCATGGACTTCAAAAATCGGTATTCAGAGATGGCGCTTCTATGTCAACGGCAACAACCTGTTTACTTTTGACAAAATGAAGATTTGTGACCCGGAAGTAGGTACGTCTAAAGATGATAACGGATATGCTATTAACTCAAATGGTATCTTGGCTTATCCTTTGCAGCGTATGATTACCTTCGGAACAAATATCACTTTCTGACGCATTAACATTAAACTTGAGAAACGATGAAAACAAAACATTTATTATATACACTGACTTTTGCTTGTATGAGCTGGAGTGCTACGTCATGCGTCGATATTCTGGATGTGGCTCCGATGAGCTCTTTCTCGGATGAGGCTGTATGGAGTGACCTCGCACTCTCTGAAACTTATTTGAATGCTCAATATGCGAATTTGTGGGCCGAAAGTATGAAAGGAACACGTTTTGCTCATTTTACGGATGAGGTGTTTCAGAAGCATACTTATGGTTCAGAGAATGTTACACAAGGATTGCTGAATTGCGATACGTATGCCATAGGTTGGGATGATACCATGTGGGATCCTTGGGGAACATATTATGGTTATATAAAGAGTATCAACTTGTTCCTTGAACGTATTGATGAAGTGCCGGGCGATGAAGAATGGCGAAACTGGCAGAAAGGACAGGCTCTGTTCCTGCGGGCATGGAATTATCACATGTTGTACAGTTTGTATGGCCGTGTGCCCATCGTAGACCATACTTATGGTTTGAATGATACGTTTGAAGAGGTGCGGGCTGACATGGATGATGTAGCTGCATTTATCGTGAAAGACTGTGACGATGCGGCTGCCTTGCTACCGGTCGCATACCCGGACAATTCTGATTTTGGACGTGCTACGAAAGGAGCGGCTCTGGCTTTGAAATCAAGAGTGCTGCTGTATCAGGCAAGTCCTTTGTTTGGTACTCCGTCCATCGAAAAGTGGCAGGCTGCTGCCGATGCGGCTCATGACGTATTCGATTTGAATGAATATCATTTGCAGGATATCAATACGGCGAATGTTGTGGCCGATCCGAAGGCTGTGGGAGATGAATATGGAAATCTTTTCTTGAATCCGGAGAATCCGGAGGTGATTTTCGAGAAACTATACGATCCTAAATATGGAGCAGGAGAAAATATGTCGTATTTGTATCAGGCTCCTTGTGGAATCGGTAATGGTTTCCAGGGTTGGGGAAACTTTAATCCGACGCAGGAAATAGCAGACTTCTTCCAGAATGCAGACGGTTCTGCCTTCGTGCCTCAGTCTTATTGCGAAGCTCCGGCGGGTACTATGCCAAGTATCTGGCAGGGTCGTGAACCTCGTTTCTATGCAGCCTTTATTCTGGATGGAGATACGTGGGGATACGGTGACGGCCGACGTGAGGTAGAAGTGTTCCGTTCTGGTGAAGAAGGAGTGACTGCAGGTAAGGATAGCGACCAAGGTGAATATTGGTGGAATGCCTCCAATACGGGTTATTCCATGAGAAAATTCCTGGATCCCAATTACAACTCAGCAGGTACGACGATGCATTCTACACCGTGGTTCTTTATCCGTTTGTCTGAAATCTACTTGAATTATGCAGAATGTCAGCTTCAGTTGGGAAATGTAGAAGGTGCAGAAGGTGCTCGTGAGTATATAAATAAGGTTCGTCGTCGGGTAGGACTGCCTGAAATTCAAGCCGGTGCTGATGTGTGGGCAGCTTACTATTATGAAAGACAGGCTGAACTGGTATTTGAAGGACAGCGTTGGTTTGACTTGCGTCGTTGGAAGAAAATGGAGGAATGTTATAGCAAACCTGTAACTGGTATTGCGATTTATAAATATAAGGATGGAATGAAAAGATATTGGACGGGAAATGAAGTCTCTGTCAGAAACTTTGCAGGAGTGGCAGGTGCTGAAGCACACTATTGGTTGCCCGTACCCCGCTATGAGTTACGTCGTTCTCCGTTGATTGATGCGAAACCTTATGAATAATCGTAAATGCTGGAAATATGAATAAAGCGCTTAACTATATTGGAGCATTGGTGGTAGGCATGGCTTCGTTTGCCTGTACAGATTACAGTGGGCATGTAGCTTATAATGAGCAGTATCCTCTTCCTGAAGGAAAGAAACTGTATCGTCCGTTGGAGTTCTCGGGACAGGACTGGAGAGTGGATACATTCGCTTACTGTTATGACCGCATGGCTTGCACGGAGAATCTGGCCATCTTTTGGGAAAAAGGATTTGGGAATGATTTGTCAAATCCTCCCCAGCTGGATGGCAATGACATGCATGTCGACTTGGAGAATTTGAAAATAAAGTTGGAGTCCTTTTATACGTATTATCGGGATAAACTGAATTTTGTGAATGAAGGTTCTTTGAGTGAGCAGTATCGGATGATGGTGATGATTCAGTATTCGCTGGAAGGAACAGCATACGGAGGTACGTATGACAATAAGATTGGTGCCTTCTGGGCTGCACCCAACCGGTTGCAGGATGAAAATCTGAATACGGTGGCGCATGAACTGGGACATAGTTTCCAGTTGCAGATGATTGCAGACGGCAGTGACGGCTGGAGTGGAGGAGCTGGTAGTGGTTTTTATGAAATGACTTCGCAATGGATGCTCTGGCAGGTGAATCCCAATTGGATGACTGAAGAACAATACCATTGGGATGCCTTCAAGCAGGCCACTCATAAGGCTTTCTTGCATACGGATAATATTTACCGTTCTCCTTATGTGCTGGAATATTGGAGTGAAAAGCATGGTGAGAAGTTCATCGCCGATATGTATCGGCAAAGTACGGCTAATGAGGATCCGGTAGCCACTTATCAGCGTATGACCGGAATCACGCAGGACCAGTTTGTGGATGAAATGTTCGACTGCTATCGTCATCTGGTGAACCTGGATTACGAACGGGTGTACGACGTAACACGTGCGCATGCCAATTCTTTTGACAGTTTTGCTCCTTATATGACGCAACTGGCCGACGGAACTTACCAGGTGAAGGCAGAACGCTGTCCGGAGAATTATGGGTTTAATGTAATCAAGCTCACAGTTCCTGCTCCAGGAACTACGGTTACGGTAAATTTTAAGGGACTTCAAGGTGAAGATGTCGCTCCTGATGGTTGTCCGGGATATGACAATGCATGGTGGTATCAGCCTAATTACCGCTATGGTTTTGTCGGCATTACGGAAGACGGAAATTCCATATTGAGTGATGCAGGCCGGACAGATTATTATAATCAGACCAGCAGTGTCTCTTTTAAACTTCCCGACGGGCAACCGCTCAAGTATTTGTGGCTGGTTGTAACCGCTGGTCCTAAAGACGGACACTGGAGTTTAAGTGCACTGCCTATGGCACAATGGCCTTATACGATTAAACTCACCCATACCACACTGCAATAAGTGTGTACTTTTTAAGTTATTATAGCCGCATTCGGAAGCTTATTGTGCGATGAATGCGGCTTTTTTTAGAATAAAAGGAAGTGGATTCTTCCGTTTTTATCTTTAATAATGAATGTATGATGAAACTTAAAACTTTTTTGATAGGATTGACACTCTTGTGTGGATGTAATGCATACGGACAGATGTTTTTCGGAGAAGCTAAAGCTTTGCCGGATTCGGTATTTGATTCTTTGGCGCAGACTCCCCCAATGGGATGGAACAGTTGGAACAAGTTTGGCTGTGATGTGAGTGAAAAACTGATGAAAGAGATGGCCGACGCCATGGTGGAGTCGGGCATGAAGGATGCCGGCTATGAATATATCGTAATTGATGACTGTTGGCAGATTGGAAGAGATTCTTTGGGGAATATCATTCCTGATCCGGAACGTTTCCCCAATGGAATGAAAGCGTTGGCCGATTATATTCATAGTAAAGGGTTGAAACTGGGTATTTATTCTTGTGCCGGATCCTATACCTGCCAGGGACGTCCGGGAAGCAGGGGATACCAGTTCCAGGATGCCCGTCAGTATGCAGCGTGGGGAATCGATTACCTGAAATACGATTGGTGTTCGAATGAAGGTCAGAATGCGCGTGCGGCCTATCAGACCATGAGTGATGCCATTAAACTAAGCGGACGCCCCATCGTTTTTAGTATTTGTGAATGGGGAGAGAACGAACCTTGGAAATGGGGGAAAGGAATAGGACACATGTGGCGTGTCACTCCGGATATTCGGGATTGTTATCAGTGTAAGTTTGACTGGGGAGGAGTCGGTGTGTTGGATATCATTGATATCATGGCCGATCTTTATCCTTATGCCGGACCTGGACACTGGAACGATGCGGAAATGCTGGAGGTGGGCAATGGAGGAATGAATAAAGAGGAATATAAGACCCATTTTTCTATGTGGTGTATGCTGGCTACTCCTTTGATGGCCGGTAATGATTTGCGGAAGATGGATGCGGATACAAAAGAAATTCTGACCAACAAAGAAGTGATTGCGGTGAACCAGGATAAGTTGGGAGAGCAAGCCCGTCGTTTTATGGATATGGGAGAAAAAGAAATCTGGGCAAAGCCTCTGGCAAATGGCGAGTTGGCAGTCTGTTTCCTGAACCGTACGGAGAGTGTCTGGAAATTAGACTATGACTGGCATAAGCAGACGATTTATTTTGCGGATGAGGTAAACATCCATAAGAAAGAATATAAGATTCGTGATTTGTGGAAGCATCAGGATATTGGGACTACCAAATCGCATACGCAGTATGAAATTGCGCCTCATGGGGTCTTGATGGTGCGGCTGTCTCAAAAATAATGAAATTAAGTATCAGTCAGACAGATTCATAGTTGTGGGCTGTGGGTTTGTCGGGTAAATTAAAAATTGTACGATTATGAATTTTAAGATATTATTGGGAAGTATCATATTGGGGGTAAGTTCTTTTCCAGTGTTTTCTCAATCGGTTTGCCCCAAAGAAATCTGTGGTAATGTAAAAGGCAAGGAAATTTACATTCCCAAGGATTTGCAGGGTATGGACCTCCATAACCCGGACTCCAAATGGAGTTATCAGCGGATGTGTTGCACGGACAATGTGGCGGTGTTTTGGGAGAAGGGATTCGGAAATGACCTGGCGAATCCTCCTCAGCTGGAAGGACACGACATGCATGTGGACTTGAACAACCTGACGGACAAGCTGGAAAAGTTCTATACGTTCTTCCGGGATTCCCTGCAATTTACCAAGCCGGGGTCGAAGAGCGACCGCTACCGGATGATGGTCATGATTAACTACTCGCTCGAAGGAACGGCCTACGGCGGGGATTATGACCAGCAGATCGGAGCCTTGTGGGTGGCCCCCAACCGTATTCAGGATGAAAAGCTGAACTGTGTGGCACATGAATTGGGCCACAGTTTCCAGTCGCAGATTTCGTGCGACGGAGAAGGAGAGGCTTGGGGAGGTTCCGGTTTCTTCGAGATGGCTTCGCAATGGATGTTGTGGCAGGTCAATCCGGACTGGCAGACCGATGAACGTTATCACTGGGATGCGTTTAAGAAACTGACGCACAAGGCGTATTTGCACTTGGAGAATATCTATCACTCTCCGTACATCCTGGAGTATTGGGGGATGAAGAGGGGACGTCCCATCATTGCCGAACTTTTCCGGCAGGGAAAGAAGGGAGAAGACCCGGTGATGACGTATAAACGGCTGACGGGACTGTCGCAGGAGGCTTTCTGCGACGAGATGTTCGATGCCAGCCGTCATTTGGTGAACCTGGATTTTGAACGGGTGTGGAAGAATACGCGCCCTTATGCCAACCAGTATGATTGTAAGCTGTCGAAGCAGGCTGACGGATGGTATCAGGTACCTGCCGAGGTTTGTCCCGAAAACTACGGTTTCAATGTCATTCCGTTGGTGGTCCCGGAACCGGGAACGAAGGTAACCTTACAATTTGAGGGATTGAAAGGTCCGCAGGACGGGTATGTATCGGTTCATCCGGAAAAGGCAGGCTGGCGGTATGGATTTGTAGCTGTAAAGGCAGATGGAAAAAGTCTGTATGGAGAAATGAGTGCCAAGCAGAAAGGAAAACTGACTTTTAAAGTGCCTGAAAACGAGAAGTTAGTATATTTGTGGTTGGTAGTGATGGGAGCACCGGAGGAGCATTGGATGAACCCTTCGCCTCGGAGCAGGGAAAAAGATGCACAATGGCCTTATCGCATCAAACTGAAAGGAACGGATTTAAAGAACTAAATGGATAAAACTATGTTTGCAAAAGAAACGTATGTCGCCCGCAGGCGGCAATTGAAGGAGAGTGTGGGCTCAGGTCTGCTTCTCTTTTTAGGGAACGACGAGTGTGGAATGAACTATGAGGACAACACGTATGATTACCGGCAGGATTCTTCTTTCCTGTATTTCTGGGGGTTGTCGTATGCCGGACTGGCTGCTGTGATTGACATTGATGAGGGTCGTGAAATCATTTTTGGCGATGAACTGACCATCGACCATATTGTGTGGATGGGCACGCAGCCGACCTTGCACGAGAAAGCGCAGCGGGTAGGGGTGACGGAAACGCGCCCGTTGGCGGAACTGAAGACATACGTGCAGAAAGTAATGGCACAAAAACGGATGGTGCATTATCTTCCGCCCTATCGGGCCGAGCATCGGTTGAAACTGATGGATTTGTTAGGAGTAAAACCGGGGGAAGAGATTTCTTCTGTACCGTTTATCAAAGGGGTTGTCAATTTACGGAATTATAAGACGGAAGAGGAAATCGTGGAGATTGAACGGGCTTGTGATGTGACCGCAGAAATGCACTTGGAAGCCATGCGGGTGTTGCGTGTCGGTATGAAGGAATATGAAGCGGCTGCTGCATTGGAGGCGGTGGCACGGGCACACGGGTGCCGTTTGTCTTTCCCGACCATCGCCACGGTGTGCGGACAAACGCTTCATAACCACTATTACGGTCATACGGTGAAGGAAGGTGATATGCTGTTGGTGGATGCAGGAGCAGAAACGGAAATGGGCTATGCCGGAGACATGTCGTCAACCATCTGTGCTGGAAAGAAATTCACCAGCCGCCAGAAGGATGTGTACGATATTCAGGTGGCAGCACATCGGGCGGCGGTGGATGCCTTAAAGCCGGGAGTGTATTTCCGGGATGTGTATGACTTGGCTTGCCGGGTGATTTGTGAGGGCTTGAAAGGACTGGGCCTGATGAAAGGCAATCCGGCGGATGCCGTGGAGCAGGGAGCACATGCGATGTTCTTCCCTTGCGGACTGGGTCACATGATGGGATTGGATGTACACGACATGGAGAACCTGGGTGAAGTGTGGGTCGGCTATGACGGGCAGCCCAAGAGTACACAGTTCGGACGGAAATCGCTGCGTCTGGCCCGGAAACTGGAACCGGGGTTCGTGCTGACCATTGAACCGGGTATTTATTTCATTCCGGAGCTGATAGATTATTGGAAATCGGAGCATCGCTTTATGGATTTCATCAATTATGAGAAATTGGAGAGTTACCGTGACTTTACGGGCTTGCGCAACGAAGAGGATTACCTGATTACAGCCACCGGAGCACGGCGACTGGGACAGAGGATTCCATTGACAACCGAAGAAGTGGAGGCCTTGAGATGACGAACGATAATAAAGCGATTGCGTGTGCCTGTGTGGCGGTATTGAGCTGGTCTACGGTAGCCACGGCGTTCAAGATGGCGCTGCGTTACCTGACGCATTTTGAAATGTTGTGGGTGGCCAGCCTGACCTCACTGGTGATATTTACGGTGTTGCTCACCGTACAGCGGAAATGGAGACTGCTGGGAAACCTGACCGGGAAGCAATGGGGATATTATGCGGCGCTGGGACTACTGAATCCGGTGGCCTACTATCTGGTGTTGTTCAAGGCGTATGAACTGCTGCCGGCGCAGGTGGCACAACCCATCAACTATGCTTGGCCGATTGTGCTGCTGATTTTGCTGGCACTGTTTGCCGGGCAGCCGATTCCGAAAAAAAAATATATCGGGATGTTTGTGTCGTTGGCAGGGGTAGCCTTGATTTCCATCGGTACAGGTTTTGAAGGTGAAATGACCGTGTCGGCCGAAGGCTTTCTGTTGGCGGCATTGAGTGCGGTGCTATGGGCTGCCTACTGGATGTTCAACAACCGGAATAAGGTGCAGACAGACGGGAGTGTGGTGTTGTTCCTGACTTTTCTGTTCGGTTCGGTTTATTTGTCGGTTGGCGCTTTGTTCTGCGGATTGAACCTACATTCTCTGACCGGGGTATTGTCGGGTATGTATGTGGGTGGTTTTGAAATGGGCATTCCTTTTATTTTCTTCGGACTGGCCATGCGGAAGACCTCCAATCCGGCGTTGATAAACCAGCTGTGTTATCTGTCTCCTTTCATGTCATTGTTCTTCATCTCCGTGGTGCTGGGCGAACGCATCGTCTTTACCACTTACATCGGACTGGTGATGATTGTGCTGGGCATCGTGTTCAACCAATACTTTGTGAAGACCAAGCCTCAGGCAAAAATCGTCCAGTAGGATGAAAAAATAATACAAAATCTCTCCTTCTGAGTGCAGGAGGAGAGATTTTGGGATGATATTGTTATCGTTTCAGACTTCCCTGTCAGGGATTTATTCGTTTATCTTCTTTCTTTGTAACTGGAAAAATAATTCTATGGGTATGAAAAATGCTTCGTTTCTATTCAGTGCCGTTTTATGGCTTTGCGGTTGCCTGTCTGTAATGGCGGCCGGTAATAAAGTGTATGTGGTGCAGTCGCCGGATAAACACCTGAAGGTGGAGGTTTCATCCGGAGCCGACGGGTTGACTTATTGTGTATATCATAAAGACTCTCTTATAGTTGTAGATAGTAAATTAGGGTTAATTCAAGAAGGTAAGGCATCGGCTTCGGCCGGTGTGGAGAAAGTGATTTCTTCCAAGACTAAAAAGATTGTTCAGGACATTGACGCACCTTTTTACCGTTTCAAGTCGTTTCAGGCAATTTGCAATGAAATGAACTTGAAACTGAAAGGTGGGTATGGGGTATGTTTTCGTGTCTACAACGAAGGAGTGGCCTATCGTTTTTATACTTCTTCAAAAGAGGACTTGACTATTCAGAATGAAATTGCAGAATTCCGGTTTGCCGGTGATTATATGGCTTATCTGCCTTATTCCACGAACAAGGAGAAGCCGATGGCAATGGCATTCCAGAATACGTATGAGGTGAAGCCGTTGTCGGAAGCGCCGCAGGAACTGGCTTTCTTGCCGGTGACGGTGGATTGCAAGCAGGTAAAAGTGACGTTGCTGGAGTCGGACTTGGAGGCTTATCCGGGCATGTTTGTACAACCGGATGGAGAGCGGGCCTTGAAAGGGGTGTTTGCACCATATCCGAAAAAGACGGACTTTTATCCGTGGCGCAAGCAGGAGTATGTAACGGAAACGGAAGATTGTATTGCACATGTAAAAGGTAGCCGCACGTATCCGTGGCGTATTTTAGCTATTACAGAAAAAGATACGGACATGCCGGTGAATAATCTGGTGTATGCCTTGGCTTCGCCGAACCGTATCGGTGACTGTTCGTGGGTGAAGCCGGGAAAGGTGGCCTGGGACTGGTGGAATGACTGGAATTTAAAAGGGGTACCTTTCAAGGCGGGTATCAACATGGATACGTATAAATATTATATCGACTTTGCTTCCCGTAACGGACTGGAATATGTGGTGCTGGATGAAGGATGGTACGACCCGAAGAGCGGGGACATGCTGACGGTGATTCCGGAACTGGATCTGCCGGAGCTGGTTCGCTACGGAAAGAGCAAGGGAGTGGAACTGGTGCTTTGGACGGTATTCAACGTACTGGATTCGCAGTTGGATGAGGCTTGTCGGAAATATTCGGAGATGGGCATCAAGGGATTCAAGGTGGATTTCTTGGATCGGGATGACCAGACGGCGGTAGAGATGATTTATCGCATTGCGGCAAAGGCGGCAGAATATAAATTGATGCTGGACTATCACGGCATCTACAAACCGACGGGATTGAACCGCACGTATCCGAACGTGGTGAATTATGAAAGTGTGTTCGGCATGGAGGAAATGAAATGGAGTGAGGTGGAAAAGAACATGCCGCTTTATGATGTGACCTTCCCTTACATACGTTTGATGGCGGGCTATGTAGACTATACGCCGGGAGCGATGCGGAACTTGTCAAAACGTGACTTCCAGCCGATGTATTCCACACCGGCCAGTATGGGTACGCGCTGTCATCAGCTGGCAGCTTACATCGTACATGATTCTCCGTTCACGATGTTGTGCGACGCGCCGACGAATTACCTGAAAGAGCAGGAATGTGTGGATTTCATCAGTTCGATTCCGATGGAAGTAGATTCTACTTTTATTTATTCGGGTAAGCTAGGTGAGTCGATTGTGACGGTCCGAAAGAAGGATATCAACTGGTACATCGGTGGCATGACGAACTGGGACGAGCGGGATATTACCTTGGACTTCTCATTCCTGGGCAAAGGGGAGAAGTATAGATGTACGTTGTTTAAAGACGGTATCAATGCTTCTCGTCAGGCAGAAGATTATGTAAAGCAGACCTTCATTGTGGATGCGAATACGAAGTTACCCATTCATCTGGCTTCGGGAGGTGGTTTCGCTTTGAAACTGGAGCGTACGTTTGTGGCAGAAGTGAAACCTTCGGCTGTACCGGAAGGAAAGGGAATTCCTTCTTTCTATAAGAAATACCTGGCAGTGGACGGCTTGTATATCGTGTCTTCGGAACATGTGCGGGATGAGGCTCTCGAAAAAGCATATGAGATTATTTCACTGATGACGGCTAAGCGTCCGGACATCAAGAAAGAAATGGTGAGCAAAGGCTGTCATGTGATGATTATCGGAGAGCATGAAGAGGTGTGCGACTTGCCGGAATATGCGCATATCTGCAATTCACCGGAGAACATCGCTTTCTGGAACAAGCGGGCCCGGGGATTTGGCGGGGCACCGGAGGATGATTTCTCGGCCAGCTGTGGAGAAGAGAATGTACTGGCTTTGCCGGGCGACCGTTATGTGGGTGAGAATATCCTGATTCATGAATTCGCGCATTTGTTCCATACCATCGGTATTGTGGGGGTAGAACCTGATTTTAACGACCGTTTGGAGAAATGTATGCAGCATGCCATTGCCAAGGGGTTGTGGAAAGATACGTATGCCATCTCGAACAAGGAAGAGTATTTTGCAGAGTGTGTACAATCGTTCTTCAACTGCAACCGTTATTCGGAGACTCCCAACAAGGTGCATAATTCCATGAACCGTCGTACAAAACTGAAATCGTACGATCCGGAGATGTATCAGCTGCTGAAGGAGTATTTCTATGAGATAGAGATACCGATTTTGAATGAAGTTCATCCATGATATCAAAACGGGAGAGAAGAATGAAAAAGCAAGTTCTGACGGGGCTGTTTCTGGGAATGGCCTTTAGTGCGATGTATTCACAGAAAGTGGAGTGGAATACACCGGGAGCAGGCAATCCTTTTATTCCGGGATATTTTGCAGACCCTACTATAAAGAAATTTGGAGACACATATTATATATATGCCACGACCGATGGAAGTGGAGCAGGCTTTGGCCCTTCACAGGTGTGGTGCAGCAAGGATTTTGAGAACTGGACCATTATGCCGATGAACTGGCCGGACAGCCATTGGATTTGGGCGCCGGATGTGATGAAACATACGGATGGAACATATCGGATGTTCTATTGCCAGCCGTGTAATGTGTATGAAGGAATGGCCGAAACACCACGTGGCCCGTGGAAGAACGTGCTCGGAGAGAGTGAAGCAGTACTGGTACCCGACCGGTTTGTAAAAAATGCGATTACGCTGGATGGACAGTCGTTTGTGGATGACGATGGTTCCGTGTATCTGTACTGGGGAACATGGGGTATTTACAAAGGCTTCGGTTGCGGGGCGGGAAAAATGACACCCGACATGAAAGGCTTTGTGGAAACGAAATTGATTCCCAATACGGAGGTGAAGGACTTTTTTGAGGCTCCGTTTGTCATGAAGCGGAACGGAATTTATTATTTCATGTATTCTTCCGATTCTTGTCATGATAGTACTTATCATGTACAATACGCTACAAGTACGGTGGGACCGCTCGGCCCTTATACGTACAGAGGTACGGTACTGAAAACATCAGCCGACGGCACGGTGCATGGTCCGGGACATCACAGTATTCTGAAGGAAGGCAACAATTACTATATTGTCTATCATCGTCACGACAATCCTCATTCCAATCGGGGATTCCATCGCCAGCTTTGCATAGACAAGCTGGAGTTTAATGCCGATGGCTCGATTGTACCGGTGGAAGGAACACATAGCGGAGTCGGTGCTTTTGCCAAAAGTATCTTGAAATCGAAGAATCTGGCATACGGGAAACCGGTCAAGGCTTCTTCGTATTATGATGCAAATTTCTTGCCTGAATATGCAGTGGATGACAATAACGGAACGTTGTGGCGTCCGAAAACCATGGGGCAGGAATGGATTGAAATTGATTTGCAGAAGGTGGAGAAGATACGTTCCATCTGGACGCAGTTTGAATATGGTACATCATATTATCAGTATGTGATTGAAACCTCGGTGGATGGAAAGCGGTGGAAGGTTTTTGCGGACAAGCGTCACAATTACTTGGCTGGAAGTCCGATGGTGGATTTTGGAGATACGGATGCACGTTATGTACGGTTGACAACCACGGGTACGCAGAAAAACGGTTTTGCCGGTGCGTTGTGGAACATCAAGGTGTTTGGGGCGTATGAAACGGCCTCTCCTCAACTGTGGATGGGACTTTCAGGCTTGGACTGGGATGGTACGGAATGGAAGAACGACGGTGGTATGTTGGGCGGCGTTTTCCGGTTGAAGGCCGGACAGGTTTCCCGCAAGCGTATCGCTGGGCAGGAGGCCATCGTCTTGGCACCGGGTACGCAGCTGGAATTCGAATCACCGGTTATCAATCCGAAGGAGGAACATACGGCTACTGTCTGGGTATATGAAGACAACCGTTGGACTTCCAAGTCGGCAGAAGACTATGTGCAACGCGGGAAAGTGGTGATTCAGGCTTCAGGTCAGGAACTGGCCGTGACGAATTTCCGGTATTATAACTGGAAACAGGAAGAAGCGGAGAAGGAATACGATGCGACAGTGGGACTGGTGCGTGTGGAGCCTTCCGATTGTGTAAAGAAAGGGTTGTTGGTGTCTATGACGGCAGAGGATTTTGCTGTGGGGGATACCGTCGGTTATATCCCGAATAAGGGTGTAGTGGAAGGTTATTTCGAGGCACAGAAGGCGCCGGTAGTGGTGGAGGAAGTGCAAGGAAAGAAGGCTTTCTGCTTTGAAGGCGAGCAGTTCTTCCGTTCCAGCTTTACGTTGCCGGCTACGCTTCGTGACAATGCACCTTACACATTGGAGGCGTGGGTGTTGAATCCGGAACTGGCGGAAAATGAATGTGTGGCCGATTTTACCAGTTCACACGATGAAATGGAAAAAATCATGCTGGTGAACGGGACAGAACCGCGCTGTGGTATGCTGAATCATTATGGCTGGTATGAAGATGTGGGCTATAAGGATGCCCAAACATTGGCAGGAAAATGGCAGCACATTTATGTGGTTTTTGATGGAAGAATAGAAAACGTGTACATAAATGACCAATTAATCAGTTCGAAAGATATTCAATTACTGATAAAACCGATACAATTTGTAACTTTGGGTCAAAATGCGGAAGGCAACTGGCCGTTCAGCGGTTATGTGCATGCGTTGAAAATTTGGGATGAGGCCCTTCCGTTGAAAAAATGACAATAACAACCTTTAAACAACTCATGAAACCATGAAAAAACTAGTGATTTCAGCTCTGCTCTTTTCGTTGATTGGAGGCGGGGCATACGCACAGAAGAAACCTCAGGCACATGGCTATCCGATTGATCCTGTTCCGTTTACTTCGGTAAAACTGACGGATTCTTTTTGGGGACAACGTTTGAAAGCAAGCCGTGAAGTGACGATTCCGCTGGCTTTCAGCAAATGTGAAGAAACCGGACGTTACAAGAACTTTGAAATGGCCGCTCATCCGAGTGAGAACAACAAGGTGACGGGGTATTCGTTTGATGATACGGATGTGTACAAGACGATTGAAGGGGCAAGTTATCTGCTTCAGACTTATCCGGATGAGAAACTGAAAAAGTATATTGACAGTGTATTGGTCATTGTGGCAGCTGCACAGGAACCCGACGGTTATCTGTACACGTCACGTACCATGAATCCCAAACATCCGCATGAATGGGCGGGTAGCAAACGCTGGGAAAAGGTGGAAGAACTGAGTCATGAGTTCTATAACCTGGGACACATGATTGAAGGAGCCATTGCACATTATCAGGCTACGGGCCAGCGTAACTTTCTGGATATTGCGATTCGTTATGCGGACTGTGTCTGCCGGGAAATCGGAGATAAACCGGGACAACTGGTGCGTGTGCCGGGCCATCAGATTGCAGAAATGGCATTGGCCAAACTGTATCTGGTAACAGGTGACCAGAAATACCTGGATGAAGCAAAATTCTTCCTGGACAAGCGTGGCTACACTTCCCGCCGTGACGAATACAGTCAGGCTCACAAGCCGGTGATTGAACAGGATGAGGCAGTAGGTCATGCCGTACGTGCGGCTTACATGTATTCAGGTATGGCCGATGTGGCTGCCTTGACGGGAGATACAGCGTATGTGCATGCCATCGACCGTATTTGGGAGAATATCGTTTCCAAGAAATTGTATATTACCGGTGGTATTGGTGCCACTAACAATGGAGAGGCTTTCGGAAAGAATTATGAACTTCCCAACATGTCGGCTTACTGTGAGACTTGTGCGGCTATCGGAAATGTATATATGAACTACCGTCTGTTCCTCTTGCATGGGGATTCCAAGTATTATGATGTGCTGGAACGTACGTTGTACAACGGACTGATTTCAGGCGTGTCACTGGATGGAGGCGCTTTCTTCTATCCAAACCCGTTGGAGTCGATGGGGCAGCACCAACGTCAGCCGTGGTTCGGTTGTGCCTGCTGTCCGTCTAACATCTGCCGTTTCATTCCGTCTGTACCGGGTTATGTGTATGCGGTGAAGGACAAGGATGTGTATGTCAATTTGTTCATTGCGAACAATGCCACGTTGAAAGTAAACGGCAAGAAGGTGACTTTGTCACAGACCACTTCCTATCCTTGGAACGGAGACATCACGTTGGCCGTCGACCGGAATTCAGCCGGACAGTTTGCCCTGAAGATTCGTATTCCGGGATGGATACGCAATCAGGTGGTTCCGAGTGATTTGTACACTTATACCGATGGAAGTCGTCCGAAATACAGTGTGAAAGTGAACGGACAAGAGGTGAAATCGGATTTGCAGAAAGGTTATCTCACCATCGATCGGAAATGGAAGAAGGGAGATAAGGTGGAAATCCATTTCGACATGAATGTGCGTACGGTAAGAGCCAACGGTAAAGTGGAAGCCGACCGTGGCCGGGTTTCTGTAGAACGGGGCCCGATTGTCTATTGTGCGGAATGGCCGGACAATGATTTCGATGTGTTGAGTGTCTTGATGAACCGCACGCCGAAGTTCGAGGTGGTAGAAAAACCGGATTTGCTGTATGGCATCAATGAAATCAAGACACAGGCCCAGACCTTGGAATACGATGAGTCGGGTCGTCTGGTGGCTAAAGATCATACACTGACAATGATTCCGTATTATGCATGGGCACATCGCGGAGCCGGTAACATGGCGGTATGGTTGCCGAATGAAGTAAGTGCCACTCGTCCGGTGGCGATTCCTACTCTGGCTTCCAAGAGTAAGATAGATGCATCCCATAAAGTGACTTCTTTGTCTGCCATTACCGACGGACTGGTACCGAAAGATGAAAACGACCGTACCATTCCTTACTATCACTGGTGGCCGAAAGAAGGTACTACGGAATGGATTTCCTACGAATTCCCGGAAGAAATGGAAGTATCCAGCTCTACGGTTTACTGGTATGACGATGCACCCTGGGGTGGTTGCCGTGTGCCGAAGTCTTGGAAGATTTATTATAAGGATGCTTCCGGCAACTGGACTCCGGTACAGAACATCTCGGAATATGGCGTGAAGAAAGGCAATCCGAACACGGTAGAATTTGAACCGGTAAAGACCAAGGCTGTAAAACTGGAAGTCGTTCAGCCGGATAAAAATTCTTCTGGATTGTATGAATGGGAAGTAAAATAACCATGATAAATAGATAATAATGCAACTAGATTCGGGGCTTTGGATATTCTTTGGTATGACGGAAGAATATTTGAAGTCCCGAATTTTAAAAATAAAACACAATGGGAAACAATTTTTGGAAATCTGGACTTTTGTCCGTTATGCTGGGAGGTGCGTCTTGCCTGCCAATGTGGGCGCAGGGCACGGTAGATGATTACAACCGGGCTTATGCGTTGAGAGAGAAATACAGCATGAATCAGGTGCTTTATGCAGGAGTGGTACCACAATGGGTGGAACATACTTCCTCTTTCTGGTATGTACGTCAGACTGAGAAAGGGAAGGAGTATGTCAAAGTGGATGCAGCATCTGCCAAAAGAACAGCTTTGTTCGACCAGCAGAAGATGGCCAGTGCTCTATCTGAAAAGTCCGGTCGTAAAATGGATGCATATCATCTTCCGCTTCAGAATTGCTGGCTGAATGAATCGCTTGATACGTTGCGTTTTCAACTGGACGGAAAGTTTTGGGCTTACAGCATCAAGCATAATCGCTTGCTGGATGAAGGAACGGTGCCTCCCCGTGGGAAAGAACGCCATTGGATGGAAGTAGACGATGAAAAAGACGGACGTCCGGTAACATCTCCTGATGGGAAATGGGTGGCTTTTATCAAGAACGACAACGTGTATGCGCGTGAAGTGGCTACTGGAAAGGAAAAACAGCTGAGCCAGGACGGTACGTTGAGCAATTATTATTCTTCTTATATCCAGTGGTCGCCCGACTCCAGATCGGTAGTGTCTTGTCGGATTCGTCCGGTAGAGAAGCGTTATGTGTATTATGTGGAGTCTTCTCCTGCCGACCAGTCACAGCCTAAGCTGCACAAGCAGGAATATGCCAAGCCGGGTGATGAACTGCGTTTTAAGGTACCCTGCATTTTTGAGGTGGAATCTGGTCGTCGATTGATTCCTTCCACAGAGTTGTTCAGTCACCAATATGATTTGTCGGCTCCGATGTGGAATGCAGACAGCAAAGGTATCACCTTTGAATACAACGAACGTGGTCATAAGGTGTATCGGGTATTGGAAATGTCGGCTGTGGATGGTAGTGTGCGTACGTTGATTGAAGAAAAGGAAGAAAAGTACGTAAATTATCCGCGTATTTACCGGAATTACCTGAGCGACGGTAAGCGGATTATCTGGTCGAGCGAACGGGATAATTACAATCACTTGTATATGTACGACCGTGCTACCGGGAAACCGTTGAACCAGATTACCAAAGGTGAATGGTACGTGCGCGGCGTTCAGTATGTGGATGAGGCCAACGGGGTGATTTATTTCTCTGCCAATGGCATGAATAAAAAGGAAGACCCTTATCTGATTCATTATTACAGAATCAATTTCGATGGCAGCAATCTGGTGGAACTGACTCCCGAAGAGGGTATGCATCAATGCTGGTACTCGCCCGATTATAAGTATCTGGTGGATGTGTACAGTAAGGTAGACCAGGCACCGGTGGCAGTGTTGCGTGAGGCGAAGAATGGAAAAATCCGTATGCAACTTGAAAAGGCGGATATTTCTGCACTGCTGGCTAACGGATGGAAGGCGCCCGAAGTGTTCACTGCCAAAGGTCGTGACGGAAAGACCGACATGTGGGGAATCATTTATCGCCCGTCCAATTTCGATCCGTCAAAGAAATATCCGGTGATTGAATATATTTATTCCGGTCCGGGCGACCAGTATGTGCCGAAAACATTCTCTTCTTATAACTGGTGGATGACTTCTTTGGCTGAACTTGGATTTATTGTGGTACAGGTAGATGGTATGACCACTTCTTTCCGTTCCAAAGAATTTGAGGAAGTGTGCTACAAGAACTTGAAAGATGCCGGACTGCCTGACCATATTGCCTGGATTAAGGCTGCCGCACAGAAATATCCTTATATGGATATCGACCGTGTAGGTATTTTCGGTTGCTCAGCCGGTGGACAGGAATCTACAGGTGCCGTGTTGTTCCATCCGGAATTCTACAAGGCGGCTTATTCCGCTTGTGGCTGTCACGACAACCGTATGGATAAAATCTGGTGGAATGAACTCTGGATGGGTTATCCGGTAGATGAGTCTTACAGCGCTTGTTCCAATGTGGACAATGCTTATCGGTTGACTCGTCCGCTGATGCTGGTGGTCGGCGAATTGGATGACAATGTGGACCCGTCTTCTACGATGCAGGTAGTCAATGCCCTGGAAAAAGCCAATAAGGACTTTGAACTGGTAGTGATTCCGGGTGCTCACCACACCATGGGAGAAGATTTCGGTGAACACAAACGATATGATTTCTTTGTCCGTAATTTGATGGGAGTCACTCCTCCATCATGGGATAAAATCAAAACTGGAAAATAAATCATCTGGTTTTACAGATAGCAAAATGGGTCATTCATTCGTGGGTGACCCATTTTGCTATATCTTCCATTACTTTTTCAGAAACTCGTGCGGGGTGATTGTATTCCATCGGCGTCGATTTTCCTGTACCTTCCATGAAACAGTGGTTTAATGTCGGATAGGAGAGGAACGTTACATTCGTTTTGCCGAACATCCCCAGTTTCCACATGGCAAAATCCTGCATCGTCACCTGATAATCACGTTCTCCCTGCAGGAAGAGCATGGGAACAGACAAGGAACAGGCAGTCATGACAGGGGCATATTTGTCCAGATAGTCCCAGTATATTTGGGGGGCAGCAGCTTTCACTTGCTGGTATTGCTGGGCGAGAAGCGTTTCGTCCGCATTTCCGTTCAGGGAAGCCAGGTAACGCAGTTGCTCTTTGATGATATCGTCCTGTGGCCGGGAAGGAGCGGCCAATAGAATAAGTCCGGTAACCGACGGACAACGGGTAGCGATAAGCGGGGCCAGCAATCCTCCTAGGCTGTGTCCGGCCAGGAATACTTTCTGTTTGTCTATAAACGGCATAGAGGCCGCCAGCTGACAAGCCGAAACGGCATCTTCTATAACTTCTTCATCGGGAGTGATTTCTTTGCCTTCCGGAACAGAGGCTTTCCCATATACATAAGTGCGTTTGTCATAGCGAAGTACGGCTATACCTTGAGCGGCCAGTCCCCAGGCAATATCCCGGTAAATCTTGTTGGGACCGATACTTCCGTCTCGGTCTTGTGGTCCGGAACCATGCACTAAGATGACAATCGGAAGACAGGTCTTTCCTTTCGGACGGGTAAGGGTACCAGGGAGTTTGTAATTTCCGGTAACTACTTCAACGAGTGATTCTTCCAAGTGTATGCTGTCGAACGGGACGACCAACGGTTTTTCTTCTGGAGGAACCGGGAGCAACCGGAGTCCGCTTACTTTGTTTTCGGTATTGAAGGCTATCAGAAAGCGTAACGGAGCGCGTTGAAATTTCAGGTCAGTATAGTAAACTACCGTACCGTTGATGACATCTTGTGTCCATTCTTTCTCTTTTTCTAACGGGCCGAGTTGTTGCTCCACCTGTGCCCACATGTCTTTTAACTGTGACAAAGGTACAGCCTGTTGCATCTTTGCATCAAAACAGGCATAGATACTGTCGCTTTGGGCGTCTTTCATCCATTTCAGAATGTTTGCGGCCCGTTGCAGGTTGGTTTGCTGGGCATGGAGGGTAGAAGCTAAAAATAAACTTATAATAAAGAACAGTAGATTCTTTTTCATGGCAGAAAATATTTTCTAGACACGGCAAAGATAAAAAAATTATGAGAGATTTACTTTGTAAAGTATACATTTTGAAAATGCTTTATTAAGTAAATTTGGCTGAGGAATGGAGATTTATAAAGTAAAGTCTATGTTTTTCTTCTTATTCTTTATATGTTAAAGATTCTGTTATTTGTTGATTCAAAATGTTGATATTTTTAAGACTTATTCAGTATGTATTCTTTGTATATGTCTTGTTATAGGGATAATATGAGATTTTGGATTATTTCTTTTCTCCTGATTGTTTCATAAAAAGGGAAGTAGATATAAATTATATTATGAAATAATATGGGGGTATATGTCATTTTATAATAAAATATTTATATATTTGCAGAGGTGAAATCCAATTAATAAAGCTCTAATGCTGTGAAAAGCTTATTCTTTTTTAATTAAGGGGGACACATGTAAAGGTTAGAGAATTAGAAATAAGACATAATTTATATACAAATATTAATCTATTAAACTTAAATCTATGGCTAAGGAGCATTTAAAATCACTAAGTGCATTTTTGCTTTTTTCAGGTCTCCCACTGGGGATTATGGCTATGCCTGAGGTGGATGCAATGAACTTGCAAGTTGTACAACAGACTTCTTGTACGGGTACTGTAGTGGATCGGAATGGAGAAACGATCATTGGAGCCTCTGTCGTTGTGAAAGGAACGACTAATGGAACAATTACTGGACTAGAGGGGGAATTTAATATTCCTAATGTGAAAAAAGGTGATGTTATTATGATTTCTTATGTGGGATATAAAACACAAGAAATTGTATGGGATGGAAAACCTTTGAAAGTTATGTTGAAGGAAGACACTGAAGTCTTGGACGAGGTTGTTGTGGTTGGTTATGCTACTGTAAAAAAGGCCAACTTGACAGGTGCGGTTTCCGCGGTTGATGAGAAAGTTTTGGCGGAACGTCCTATTGTAAATTTGGGACAAGGTCTTCAAGGTACGATTCCTAACTTGAATATCACCACAAGTGCACAGCCTGGATCTGGTTCAACTTTCAATGTCCGTGGTGAAACATCTATTAATGGAGGTTCACCGTTGGTTTTGGTGGATGGAGTTGAAATGGATCCTAACTTGATCAACCCACAAGATGTAGCAAGTGTATCTGTTTTGAAAGATGCTGCTTCTGCTTCTATTTATGGTGCGCGTGCTGCGTATGGTGTGGTATTGATTACTACTAAGGGAGGTAAGAAGAATCAGGCGACTCGTGTTTCTTTGGATGCTTCAGTATCTTTTAATAGTCCTACTACTCGTCCTAGCTACATGGATTCCATGCAGTATGCTACATGGATGAATGCAGCCAACAATAATACCAATGGTCGTGATCTTTTCAGCCAAGAAGAGATGGAACACATCAAAGCGTATTATGAGGATCCTGTTAATAATTCTCCGGTATTTATTGCCACGGATCCTAGTAGCTGGCAATATAGTAATTGTCAGCAGGGGAAATATGCTTATTGTGGCAATACAGACTGGATGGATGAGATTTATAAGAAGAGCTATCCTTTACAGAAATATAATGTAAATATCAGTGGAGGTAGTGAAAAAACCACGTATTATACTTCTGTAGGCTATACCAATCAGGGATCAATCTTACGTTATGGTGATGAAAAATACCGTAAGTTTAATGTCGTAAATAATGTAAGTTATGACATTACAAGTTGGATGAATGTATCAATGAAGACCTCATTTATTCGTACAGAGTTGAATGGTATTGCACAGGATAATGTACATGGTAGTGCATGGATTGGTAATGATACTCAGCCTTTGATGCCTGTAAAACATCCGGATGGTAACTGGGCAGGACAAGGTAACTATACCAACTTTGCTGCAGTCTTGGAAGATGGTGGTACCCGTGCAACTACTAAGAATGACTTTTGGAATACACTGGCTTTGGAATTGAAACCATTGGCTGGATTGAGCATAAAGATGGATTATACTTTTAATTATTATGCAGAACATATCAAGAATCATGTGAAGTCATTCAATGAGTATGGAGCAGATGGCCAGTTCTTGCAGGTTTTCCAGTACACGAATCCGAACTATGCGTATGAACATCAGCAGAATGATACATATAATTCATTTAATTTGGTGGGTAATTATGAACGGACATTCGGAAAGCATTATTTCAAGGTGATGTTAGGTTATAATCAGGAAACCAAACATACGCGTGCGTTCTATGCTGAACGTGATGAATTGATTTCTAATGATTTGTCTTCTATGAATGCAGCTACGGGAGAAAAATATGTAGGTAATTCAGATGATAGTTGGGCAACTCGAAGTGGTTTTGCTCGTATTAATTATACGTTTGCAGACCGTTACTTGTTGGAGTTGAATGGACGTTACGACCTTTCTTCTAAGTTCCCCAAAAATGACCGTGCTGTATTCAGCCCTTCATTCTCTGTTGGATGGAGATTGGGTGAGGAATCATGGTTTAAGAATCCTACTAACGGTTTCTTCGATGATTTGAAGTTGCGAGCATCTTATGGTAGCCAAGCTAATCAGGCATTGGATAATGGATGGTATGCTTATTTGTCCAATTATGGAACAGGTACAACCGGCTATTTGATGGGAGGACAACGTGTGACTTATGTTTTGCCAGGTTCTTTGGTTAGTAGTACTGTTACATGGGAAAAAGTAACACAGTGGAATGTGGGTCTCGATTTTGCTGTTCTGCAAAATCGCTTGACTGGTTCATTTGACTACTATCAGCGTAAAACAACGGGTATGTTAGGCGCTGGTAAATTGCTGCCTAATATCCTTGGTATGAGTGAGCCTCAGGAAAATGCATCTGACATGGTGACGAAAGGTTGGGAATTGGCATTGTCTTGGAATGATCAATTGGAAAATGGATTACATTATTCTGTTGGTTTTAACCTTTCTGATACATACGCAAAGATTACCAAGTATGATAATCCTACAAAATCTTTGTCGGCAAGTTATTATGAAGGTATGACTATTGGTGAAATCTGGGGATATGAATCAACCCTGTTCCAGTCTGAAGATGAGATAGCTTCAGCACCCGACCAATCACAGTTGGACGGAGGTATTCATAAAATTCCAGGTGATATAAAGTTCATTGATATTAATGGAGATGGTGTAGTAAATAACGGAGAAAATACAGTAGATAACCCGGGTGACAAGAAGATTATTGGTAATAATCGTGCTCGTTATCGTTATGGCTTTAATATTACAGCTGACTGGAAAGGCTTTGATCTCGGTATTTTCTTCCAAGGTGTAGGAAAACGCGACATGGTATTGCCGAACACTTATAGATGGCAATATGGTAGCCAGTGGCAGGTTCCGACTGCTTATGCAAATGATTATTGGAGTGAAAACAATACGGATGCTTATTTCCCGGTAGCTCGTTTTAATGGTGGATCTGCTCTTGGACAGAACCAGACACGTTATTTGCTGAATGCGGCTTATTTACGATTGAAATCATTGTCTTTGGGTTATACATTACCTGAAGCTTTGACTCAGAAGTGGGGAATCCAGAAAGCTCGTGTATATTTCACAGGTGAAAATCTTTTGACGTTTAAGCATACGCCGGAAGGTTTTGATCCAGAATTGGATAATCCGTATGACTATCCACAACAAAAAGCTTTCTCTATAGGTGTTAATCTTACATTCTGATAATTTATTAATTTATTACTGATATGAAACTAAAATATATATTATATTCCGTGGTGGGAATGATGCTTCATACAAGTTGTAATGATGCTTTTCTGGAGAGATCATCCCAAAGTTTGAACGATGAAACTTTTTGGACCTCAACGGGAGATTTACGTTCTTATGCGAACGCGTTCTATGGCATATTGCCGGGTGGAGTGACAAATTATGGTGATACTAATGCAGATGATCAGGTGCCTAGCAGTATCAATCAATTTTTGTGGGGAGAGTATGTAGTTCCGACGGAAGATGGTTTATGGTCTAAAGGCAATTGGTCCAACATCCGTAATATAAACTATTTTATGACGCATTATAATACGGTGACGGGTTCAGAAGAAGAAATCAATCTTTATGTCGCTGAGATGCGTTTCTTCCGGGCGTTGGAATATTTCAATAAGATTAAAACATTTGGTGATGTCCCTTGGTTGGAGGAAGACTTGAATACGGATAGTGAAGAACTGTATGGCTCAAAGATGCCTAGAAACCAGGTAGCAGAAAAGATTATTGCAGATTTGGATTTTGCTATTACTTGGTTACCGGAAAAAGGTTCAGAAGAGTCTAACCGTTTAAATAAGGACATTGCACGCCATGTAAAGGCACGTGTATGTTTGCACGAAGGAACATATTATAAATATCATTCTGATTTGGGATATGCTTATGAGGATTTGTTGAAGGCAGCTGCAAGTGAAACTGATAAGCTGATTGAAGACGGACATTATTCTATTTATAATACGGGAGATACGAAGCACGATTATTACAATATGTTCATTATGGAGGATAAAAGTAATTTGAGTGAAGCAATTCTTTACATCGATTATTCTTATCCGATTCGTACACATAATATGGGGCATGGTGCTATGGAAGCTAGTGCAGGTTTCTCAAAGGATTTCGTAGATTGCTTCCTTTATACAGATGGATTGCCGAAAGCTTTGACTTCTTATCCTAAGGATGACGAGACATTGGTTCAAGAACTGGCAAACAGAGACCCACGTGCCGCTCAGTTGATTCGAAATGACGAATTCTTTACAGGAAACGATAATTATAGTGCGGTGGGTAGTGATGATGCTTATATTACACAGTTCTGTCCTACAGGTTATCAGTCTATTAAGGGATATGATCCGGCTACAGCCCATGAAGGTTATAATGTGGAAGATGCAGATGGTATTGCTTATCGTTATGCGGAAACCTTGCTCATTAATGCGGAGGCTAAGGCTGAGCTGGGTACAATTTCTCAGTCAGATTTGGATAAAACGATTAATAAGTTACGCGATCGCGTAGGAATGCCGCATTTGACTTTATCTGTAGGATTTACTGATCCGAATTGGCCTGATTATGGATATACTCTTAGCCCATTGTTACAGGAAATCCGCCGTGAACGCCGTATTGAGTTAGCGGGTGAAGGTTTCCGTTTTGATGATATCTGCCGTTGGAAAGCTGGTCAGATTGTGAATAATGTAATGACCTATGTGGGTAAGAAAGTATCAACAGAATCTAGTATGGCTGCAAACGGGCTTCGTTCTAATGCCGGCTATGTGATTGTTTATCCTAATTATACAAATGCAGACCTTTCTTATACAGCAGGTAAGAGCCGTACATGGGAGGACAAGATGTATCTGTATCCAATTCCTACAGGTGAATTGCAGCGTAATCCGAATTTGTTGCCTCAGAATCCGGGCTGGTAATTAATCTTTCTTTTAAGAATTATAAATAAGAACTTCTCTCGCACAGAAACATTTCTTTTGTGTGAGAGAAGTTTTTTTGTATGTATTAATAGAAATATCTCATTTTTAGATTATGTGGTTGCAGAATAAGTAGATTTAAATTACTGGATAATTCTGACTTGAGACCATGACGTTGATTTTGCGCAATTTAGCACACTCTTCTCGCCATATCAACCATCTCTTTTTAGGTATAATTGGCGATATTCGCTTTTAAATTAAGAACGAAACGTCATGAAACAAGAAACTGTGAATTCACGCCTTCAGAAGGGAAATCCGTTTGTGACCTTTTTATGGGTCATATTGATTGTCTTATTTTTGAACTGGTTGATTTTTCCGAACTTGACGGGACAGAAAATCAAATCCACTGATTATGGAACTTTCATAGAAAAGATGGAGGAAGGGTCGATAAAAGAGGTGATGATTAAATCCGGACAGATTTATTTTACGGTAGCCGATAAAGGAAATGTCACGACTTATCAGACCGGAGAGATAAATGACCCTCAGTTGGTGGACAGGCTGCTGAAAGCAAAAAGCCCGAATGAGGATGGTAAAGTAGCTTTTACAGAGATTGTTCCTGAAGAGAATTCTCCATTCTTGAATTTTATCTTGATGTGGGTACTGCCGGGGCTGTTGTTTTATGTAATTGGGAAGCGAGCCAGTCGAAGTATCCAGGCCCGTATGGGAGCTGGAGGTAATTTTATGTCATTCGGAAATGGAGGGGCCAAGATTTATGCGGACTCAGAAATCAAAACGACATTTGCCGATGTGGCCGGACAGAACGAAGCCAAAGAAATGCTGAAAGAGATTGTGGAATTTCTGCATAAGCCACAAAAATATACGATATAGGTGCTTCGTTGCCTAAGGGAGCCTTGTTGGTAGGGCCTCCGGGAACGGGAAAAACGTTGATAGCACGTGCGGTAGCCGGAGAAGCGAAAGTGCCTTTCTTTGCCATCTCGGGTTCCGAGTTTGTGCAAATGTTTGTGGGAATGGGAGCTGCAAAAGTACGCGATCTTTTCAGACAGGCAAACGAGAAAGCTCCTTGTATTATCTTTATTGATGAGATAGATGCCATTGGCAAGCGACGGGACAGTGGACTGGGAGGAAACGATGAGCGCGAGCAGACGTTGAACCAGTTGTTGACCGAGATGGATGGATTTGACGGGCGGAAAGGAGTTGTGATATTGGCAGCCACTAATCGTCCGGAAGATTTGGATAAGGCCTTGCTTCGCCCAGGGCGTTTTGACAGACGTATCCAGATGGAATTGCCCGACTTGGAGGGACGGAAGGCGATTCTGAACGTGCATCTGAAGAAGGTAAAGCATGAGGAGGTGGATATAGATATCGTGGCTCGTGCTACGGCGGGTACATCGGGTGCAGAATTGGCCAATATTGTCAATGAAGCGGCATTGAGGGCGGTCCGTATGGGAAGGAGTGAAGTGACTACTGCGGATTTGGAAGAAAGTGTGGAAACCGTGATAGCAGGTGCACAGAAAAAAGGTAAGGTCGTTTCTGCGGAAGAGAAGAAAATCATAGCCTACCATGAAATAGGACACGCGTTGGTGGCTGCCATGCAGAGCCACTCGGCACCGGTACATAAATTACGATTATTCTCCGCGCAAAGGAAACCATTACTGGAGAAGAATTTATGTATATTTTGCGTCAGTCGGGTAAGTTGGAATAGATAGTGGGCTATTTTCTTGGTTTTAGAAATCTTTGAGGAAATGAAAAAGCGAAAAGCTGAAGATGAAAGAATACAAATAAAATCTTACTTTTGTGATTGGTAATAAGATCGTTGAATCTTCAAATTTGTATTTTTATGATAGCACCTGTTTATTCTGCGGCAGAGAACCGCTACGAAAGTGGCATGCAATATCGGCGTGCCGGGCGGAGTGGGGTGATGTTGCCGGCCATTTCATTAGGGTTATGGCATAATTTCGGAGATGTGGATACACTCTCGCTCAGCCGGAAAAAATTGCATTATGCCTTCGATCATGGAATTACGCATTTTGATCTGGCAAATAATTACGGACCGTCGTATGGTTCGGCAGAGGAGACTTTCGGGCAGATAATGAAATCGTCATTGGCTCCTTACCGGGATGAATTGTTCATCTCTACAAAGGCGGGACACGACATGTGGCCGGGCCCGTATGGCAACTGGGGTTCCCGCAAACATTTGATGGCCAGTCTGGACCAGAGTTTGAAGCGGATGAATCTGGAATATGTGGATGTGTTTTATTCGCATCGTTATGATCCGGAAACGCCGTTGGAAGAGACACTTCAGACGTTGGTGGATATTGTGCACCAAGGGAAGGCTTTGTATGTGGGTCTGTCCAAATATCCCTTGGAAGCCTATTTGTTTGCCAGTCGTTACCTGAAGGAACGGGATGTGCCATGCCTGTTGTATCAGGGACGTTACAGCATGCTGGTACGTGAGCCGGAATCTCAAGGAATCTTACAAGCGGTAAAAGAAAATGGGGCAGGGTTTGTGGCCTTTTCTCCTTTGGCCCAGGGTTTGCTGACCAATCGTTACTTGAACGGTATTCCGGAGGATTCCCGTATTGCCCGGGGTGGTTTCCTGAAAAAAGAAGCGCTTACGCCGGAAGTCTTGAGAAAGATTCAGGCATTGAACGAACACGCACGTTTGCGCGGGCAGTCGTTGGCCGAGATGGCATTGGCATGGCTGCTGAAAGATGAGTCGGTTACTTCCGTATTGGTCGGAGCCAGTTCCGTGGAACAATTGGGCGATAGCTTGAAGGCGCTGGGCAATCTTTCGTTTGGAGAAGAAGAGCTTCGGAGTATTGAAGAGATTCTTGCGTAGGCTTTTAATTCCGTGTGTTTGAGGGAGAAAGGAAAATGTGGAAAAAGTGGGCTGTTTGTTTGTTAAAACAATTTAATTATAGACGGCTCACTTTTTTGAATATGAACATTCCTTTAAATTTGCTCCTTTGAAACACACTCGTTTTTATATATGGATGAAATAATCATTATTATCGGGTTGATAGTACTGAACGGTATCTTCGCCATGTCCGAGGTGGCATTAATATCAGCCCGAAAATCCCGGTTGTCGACCGATGTAAAAAAAGGTAATAAATCTGCTCGCGTAGCATTAAAACTGGCAGGGGATCCAGATCGTTTTCTTTCTACCGTCCAAATCGGAATTACTTTGATAGGTATTTTGACCGGTATTTATTCAGGGAATAAAATTGCGGTCGATTTGACCAATATGCTGGTTTCATGGGGAGTGTCTGCTACTTATGCTTCCGGACTGGCACAGGGGATTATTGTCGTAATCGTTACTTATCTGACTATCATTTTTGGAGAGCTGGTGCCGAAGCGTATTGGTATGAGCATGGCCGAAAGGATGGCCAAGCTGGTGGCTCGCCCTATGAATGTGCTGGCTAAGATTGCCTTGCCGTTTGTCTGGCTGCTTTCAAAGAGTACCGAACTGATTTTCAATTTGCTGAATATTAAGGAAGCCGATAATAAGGTGACAGAAGAGGAAATCAAGTCGATTATCAAGGAAGGGGCTGATGATGGAGAGGTGCAGCCTGTGGAACAGGACATCGTGCAGCGTGTATTTCTGCTGGGTGATTTGAAGGTAGGTTCCATTATGACGCACAAAAGTGATATCGTTTCACTGGAAAGTAATATGACGGCAGCCGAAGTGAAGGAGGTGCTGGTGAAAGAGTTGTATGAGTTTTACCCCGTGACGGAAGATGGAGATTTGGATAAGGTGAAAGGGGTAGTGAATCTGAAGGATTTGGTTTTGCATCTTCCTGAGGTGGATTTCAATCTTCCTGCCTTGACGCATGAAGCTACGTTCTTCCATGAGAATATGAACGTATATAAAGCGCTGGAGCAGATGAAAACGCAGAAGATAAGTCGCGCACTGGTCTGTGATGAGTTCGGGGCCTGTGTGGGAATCATTACATTGCGTGATATTCTGGAAGGTCTGGTCGGATCAATGGATGATGCAGGAAAGGAACCGGATATCATCAAGCGGATTAACAAGGAGGGATGGCTGGTCGACGGGCAGTGTCCGTTGTATGACTTCTTGTGTTATTTTAACCGGCAGGATTTGTTGGAGGATGTGGATTACCATACGGTGGGGGGACTGATTCTGCAATATTTACAGCATATCCCTCAAAGTGGTGAAACACTAGAATGGAATAATTTTGTTTTCGAGGTCGTAGACATGGATGGAGCTCGAATCGATAAAGTATTGGTGACGATTCCTTCTTCAGAAGAAGAGGGTGAATGTGAGTTTTGATTTTGCAAATAATTCGTGACTGAAAGGCTTTCCGGGCTTTGGCTTGGGAAAGCCTTTTTTTGTTAATGGGATTGAATGTAAGGGGAATCTTGGTTAATATATGTTGTAAAACATGATTTTTCAGCTGTTTCTTTTGTGGTTTCAACTGGAATGTTTACTTTTGCACTATGTTTTTCATAGTATTAGATTTAAGGTTAACAAAGGTTGGAGTTCAGCGGAACTC
>URWA01000019.1 GCA_900551445.1 uncultured Bacteroides sp.
TGTATTTCAATAATTTCAAAGACCGATTAGCCAACTTTTATTGGACAGTAGTGATGTACAGCGTAAAATGAATCCGGAGGATGAATGGCAAAATCTTCCAAGCTATCTTCCCAACAGTAGTACAAGATACATGGATTCTTACAGAGTATCGGACAAGAATGACTGTAAAAGTATTTTAAAAGATCAAAAGCTGAAAGCCAGTTCAAGTTACTCTTCATCCTCCGATGGAGGTTACCGATATAATTCCTACACAAACCGTCCTATAAGAGAGAATCCTATAGGAGAAAAAAACGGCTATCCTGAATATTGGGATGGAACGGATGTGTATTACACACTTAAAAGTCGTGACCCATATTACGGAGAAGAGTATCAATGGAATGGAGTATGTTTGCTGGCTCCATATCAATTGGGACCTGTATTAAAGAAACTGAAATTGAAAAGTATGAACAATGGAGCAGAACCGGCTTTTGCATCTGCTGAAGGTGAATTGGATTTCTCAAACATTGACTTCACTAAAATTTATAAAAGTTCCAATAAAAAGGAAGTAAAAGAAAACGGTATGGAATATCTAGAACCCATAGCCTACAGTGAAGCTGAAGCACGGCAATTGAAAATGGCATACTTATCATTTAATTTCTCATCCACAGCCGGTTCACAAGAGGCGTCCAGTTCCAGAAACCCCTCGTCAGCCGATGCACCAGCCTTCAAAGTATTAAGTCCATTTTTAAATTCTTATATATACATAAACAGAAACTCAAGTAACTATTTTTACTCATTTGCGCAAGGATATATTAGAAAAGGAACAGAAGCTAACACATTTGTGATAGAAAAATACAATAACAGTTATACAATCAACGACGTAGAAGTAACTTATGAAGAATAAACACATGAAAAAAAGATATATCAACAAGACCTCTATCCTACTGACCATCATTGCAAACCTGTGCATAGGCCTACCCGGCCATGCACAGAATGTATGCCCACAGTCTACCACAGGAGATTGTACCCGTCACAAGAAAGCCTGGGAAATCGGTATCGGTGTCAACGGACTTCAAATGACCCGTTTCAACGTGATCCACTTTCAAACGAACCCACAAGGAGGATACCACATTGATACCAGCAAAAAAGATATGCTTTTCGGTGGACACCTGTATGTGGCTCGTGAACTGAATTCCTTTTTCTACCTGGATTTCCAGGGAATGTTGGATTACAGTTCAGACCCGGTACGCAATGGACACGAATCAAGATGGGTCGGTATGGCCGGACTTGGTCTTCAATGGCGTTTGGGAGAATACTTCCACTCCAAATATATCGACCCATTCTTCCGGGCAGGTATAAACTATATGTACAAAAATTTCAGAATCAACTATAACGGACTGGAGGAACATGACCTGGAACAGATGAAATGGAATTTTTCCAATGACTACAACAAAGAAGGAAACGATAAGCACCATCTGATTCCTTTGTCGGTAGGGGCTGGAGTAAACATGTGGCTCAACGACCGTGCAGGCATAGGCTTACAGGCAGAATACCTGATTATGCCCTATAAACAAATTGCCAATTCGTGGAACGGAACCATACGAGTAATGTGGCGTATCGGAGGAAAATCGAAAAAGCCAAAGCCTCAGATTCAATATGTAGAGAAAGTTGTAGAACGGATTGTAGAAAAGCCTGTAGTGACAGAGAAAATCGTACAGGTTCCTTCTACCGACGACCGTTTGTGCGAACTGTTCAATCACATCTATTTCGACTTTGACAAAGCCGATATTACTGCTGATTCAGCCGAAACCCTCGACAAGATTGCACAAATCATGAAGAATGATACACAAAAAATGTATCTCATTACCGGATGTACCGATGCGAAAGGCTCTTTCCAGTACAACATGGCGTTATCTCAAAGACGAGCCAATGCGGTAATGAAGGCCCTTATTCAAAGAGGAGTGCCAAGTAAAAACCTGAAAGCACGAGGACTCGGTAAGAGAATCTCTTACATTCCTGCAGATTCTTCGAACAACACGCGCAAAGGTGACCGGAAAATCATTATAGAAACCATCACCAACATGGACTATTGGAACTATATCCCATAAAGAAAAAGGATATGATTTATGTAATATTAGGATACTTCATATTAAACGTCATCAGTTGGAGCCTTATTATCAGATTCATACGTAAGGCTCCCTCCGATACGGAAGTGGATAACGGAACCAATTAAAAGTTAAAGTATAACTGAGAAAACATTTTTCACAAAATAGAATTAATATCAGATTCATCAATACTTATCAAAAGTTTTATTCTCGTTCTTTTCTTCTATTCACATAAAGAAAGAAGGAGACTGAAGGCCATTTCAAAATAATCACAAATTTTGGAATGGCCTCTTCTACTTTTCAAAGTTCATGTCGAAAGTAAAATAAGAGTTCCCGTGTCATATATATTACACAAGATATGCCAAAAATACATTTTATTTGTAAAAAAATGAATACTTATGAGGCTATCTAAACGACAAAAAATGCTCACCGCGCTTATTGCCGGAATTATAGCAGGAGGAGGATTATCCTTCCTTTATCTGTTGAGAGCACATACCTATCTGACAGACGAGCCGTCGGCTTGTGTGAACTGTCACATCATGTCACCTTATTATGCCACCTGGATGCACAGTTCGCATTCCCGGAACGCCACATGCAACGATTGCCATGTGCCCCATGAAAACATCGTCAAGAAATGGGCTTTTAAGGGTATGGACGGAATGAAGCACGTAGCCGCCTTTTTGACCAGCTCGGAACCACAGGTTATTCAGGCACATCCGGCCAGTTCACAAGTCATTATGAACAATTGCATCCGGTGTCATCAGCAACTGAATACAGAACTGGTGAAAACAGGACGCATCGATTATATGATGTCGGAGGTAGGAAAAGGGAAAGCCTGCTGGGACTGTCACCGGGATGTTCCACACGGCGGAAAGAACAGTCTTTCATCCACTCCCAACGCCATCGTACCGTTGCCGGATTCTCCGGTCCCGGAATGGCTCAGAAAAATGAAGAAATAATATAATTAAATCGAACGTATATGATGAACAAATTCAAATCTTGGCAGGGATGGCTGTTGTTTGGTATAGCAATGGTCGTCGTGTTTTGTTTAGGACTTGCTGTATCTGCGCTGTCAGAACGTAGAGCCGAAGTGGTAAGCATATTCAACAACAGGAAGAACCCGATGAAAGGAATTGTCGCTCAGAATGAAAAATTCCAGAGTGATTTTCCACGGGAATATCAAACGTGGACAGAGACCGCCAAAACAGATTTCCAAAGTGAATTCAATGGCAATGTACAAGTTGATGTGTTGGCACAACGCCCGGAAATGGTGATCCTGTGGGCCGGCTATGCCTTTTCGAAAGATTATGCTACTCCCCGCGGACACATGCACGCCATAGAAGACATCCGTGCTACCCTCCGTACTGGAGCTCCCGAAACGGCAAAAGACGGTCCGCAACCGTCCACCTGCTGGACTTGCAAGAGTCCCGATGTACCTCGTATGATGCAGGAAATCGGCGTAGACTCATTCTACAACAACAAATGGGCGGCATTCGGTTCGGAGATTGTAAACCCGATAGGCTGCTCCGACTGCCACGATTCCGAAACGATGGATCTTCACATCAGTCGTCCGGCCCTGATTGAAGCTTTTGCACGCCAAGGGAAGGACATCACCAAGGCTACTCCTCAGGAAATGCGTTCCTTGGTATGCGCACAATGTCACGTAGAGTATTATTTCAAGGGAGACGGCAAATACCTCACCTTCCCTTGGGATAAAGGAATGACTGTAGAAAACATTGAACAGTATTATGATGAAAATAATTTTGCAGACTATACCCATGCACTCAGCCGCACACCGATTCTCAAAGCGCAGCATCCTGATTATGAGATTTCCCAAATGGGTATTCATGGACAGCGAGGCGTATCATGTGCGGATTGCCACATGCCTTACAAAAGCGAAGGTGGCATGAAGTTCAGCGACCATCACATCCAAAGTCCGCTTGCCATGATCGACCGCACCTGTCAGGTGTGCCACCGGGAGAGCGAAGAAACGTTACGCCAGAACGTATATGAACGCCAACGCAAGGCAAACGAAATCAGAACCCGTTTGGAAAAAGAATTAGCCTCTGCACACATCGAAGCTAAATTTGCTTGGGACAAAGGCGCTACAGAAAATGAAATGAAGCCGGTATTGAAACTCCTGCGCGAAGCTCAATGGCGTTGGGATTTCGGAGTAGCCTCACACGGAGCTTCTTTCCATGCACCGCAGGAAATCCAGCGTATCCTGTCACACGGACTCGACCGAGCTTTGCAGGCCAGATTGTCCATAGCCAAAGTGCTGGCCAAACATGGATATACTGACGACGTACCGATGCCAGACATCTCCACAAAAGAAAAAGCCCAGCAATATATCGGTTTGGATATGCCGGCAGAAAAAGCAGCCAAGGAACGTTTCTTGAATCAGACCGTTCCCAACTGGTTGAAAGAAGCTAAAGCAAAAGGACGCATGATTTAAAAGTTATATGTGGAAAAAGACCTGGGGTATAGAAGAAGGAATAACGACCTGTGGCGGACTGATCGTCATAGGTCTTATTCTCCATCTGTTTACGGGTGGAGTGGATTGGAGTAGCTTTGCCTGGCCGCTCAATCTCTACTTGGCAATTGCCTATCTGATGGGGTTGCTCGTCTTGTATTTCCTGCGAAAGAAAATTTATTTCGTGCAATGGGCCATGTCGTACAAAGCAGCGATTCCGTCCTTAATTGCCGTAGTAATAGTGACGTTCTTCATGGGAATGATCAAACAAGTGCCGAGTACCATAGCCTCTGAAGGCATCTCCATCTTTCATCGCATGCTTTCATTTTGGCCTTTTATTCTGGTGTATTTTTGGATGACAACCATTGTCGGTCTGGTATCTATCCGACATTTGTTTTCTTTCCGGCTCCGCAAGATTCCATTCCTGCTGAACCACTTGGGACTGTTCATCGCCTTGGTCTCGGCTACCCTTGGCAGCGCCGACATGAAGCGGCTCACAATGACTACCCGCATCGGACAAGCTGAATGGCGGGCCACCGACTTGCAGGGACACTTGACCGAACTGCCATTGGCCATTGAGCTCAAGAATTTCAGCATCGAAGAATATCCTCCCAAACTGATGCTGATAGACAATGCTACCGGAAAAGCCTTGCCCAACGACGCACCGGAACATTTGTTGCTGGAAGATGGTGTCCGATCGGGTATCCTGTCCGACTGGAGGATTGAAATTCTGGACAAACTGGAGATGGCAGCATCCGTATCCGGACAAGATACCGTGAAATATGTGGAATGGCCCAGCATGGGAGCTACCAGTGCAGTACGGCTCAGAGCGACTACCCCAGACGGAAAACGACAAGCAACCGGATGGGTCAGCTGCGGCAGTTTCCTGTTTCCCTATCAGGCCCTCCGACTGGACAGCACCTGCAGTCTCGTCATGCCCGACAGGGAGCCTCGCCGCTATTCTTCCGAAGTAACCATTTATACAGAAAGTGGAAAACAAATAAAAGCCACCATCGAAGTCAACCAACCAGCAGAAATAGAAGGATGGAAAATCTATCAGCTGAGCTACGATGAAAGTAAAGGCCGGTGGAGTGACATCAGTATTTTCGAACTGGTCTCAGACCCTTGGCTTCCAGTGGTCTATACAGGGATTATCCTGATGATGTTGGGAGCCGTATGTATGTTTGTCACGGCTCAAAAGAAAGAGGAACAATGACTAAATAAAGAAAAATGAAATGAATTGGGACTGGTTTATATATTTCGCCATTCTGTCGGTCTTACTTTGGGCAATCGGTGCCTGGAGAGCTTTTAAGGGACATCACCTACAAGCCTGTCTCCTGACGGCTGGAGGGCTTGCGATATTTGGCCTGTTTATCGGACTGCTATGGCATTCACTTGAACGCCCTCCCCTGCGGACCATGGGAGAAACGCGCCTGTGGTACTCATTCTTCCTGCCACTTGCCGGATTGATTACCTACCTGAGATGGAAATACAAATGGATACTCAGTTTCAGCACCCTGCTGTCACTTGTATTTATTTGCGTGAACATCCTGAAACCGGAAATCCATAACAAGACGCTCATGCCGGCCTTGCAGAGCCCTTGGTTTGCCCCTCATGTCATTATCTACATGTTTGCCTACGCCCTACTTGGAGCAGCAGCCATCATGGGCATCTACCTGTTATGGATCAAAAAAGACAAAGGTAATCCCAAGGAAATGGCTTTATGCGACAACCTGGTCTATGTAGGACTCTCCTTCATGACTTTGGGCATGCTGACAGGAGCACTATGGGCCAAAGAGGCTTGGGGACATTACTGGTCCTGGGACCCGAAAGAGACTTGGGCAGCTGTAACCTGGTTCTCGTATCTGAGCTACCTACATATACGGCTGGGACTGCGGAACAGACAACGCACGGCTTTGTATCTCTTACTCTTGTCGTTTGTCTTCCTGCAAATGTGCTGGTGGGGCATCAACTATTTGCCCTCGGCACAAGGAAGCAGTATCCATACTTACAATATGAATTAATTCAATCTTACTTTATGATGAGAAAAAGAAATTTATCCGTACTACTGACCTTATTGCTTTTCGGAAATGTGACCTTATCCCAAGCACAGGAAGAGAAAAGCAATGACGACCACTTTTGGATTTCCACTCAGATCCGTACCAGAGGAGAATACCGCAATGGGGCATTGTATCCCCGCAACGAAGGAGACAAGCCCGCCGGATTCATCAACGAACGTGCCAGACTGACGCTGGGTTATGACCGCAGCAAATTATCCCTAAGATTCTCCGCACAGCATGTCGGAGTCTGGGGACAAGATGCATTGGTGGACAAAAACGGACGGTTTATCCTGAACGAAGCATGGGCAGCCATCCACCTGAGTGATGCTTGGTTTGTCCAGTTAGGAAGACAGTCTTTGGTGTATGATGATGAACGGATTCTGGGCGGACTGGACTGGAATGTGGCCGGACGCTATCACGACGCCCTGAAAATTGGCTACCAGAAAAACGGTCATCAGCTGCATGCCCTGTTTTCCTTCAACCAAAATGATGAGAATGTGATCGGGGGAACCTACTACGATAACAGCAAAACCAAACTGTACAAAAATATGCAGACGCTATGGTACCATTATGATTTCACGTCGGTACCCTTGAAGCTTTCTTTACTTGCCATGAATTTAGGACAGGAAAGTGGAAATGCAGAAACCAAAGAAGGAGATACACAGTATATGCAGACTGTCGGCACTTACCTTCAATTCTCTCCGGGTGCATGGAATCTGTCGGGCTCATTTTATTATCAAACCGGGAAAACAGCCTCTTCCCGTTCTGTCTCTGCCTTTATGGGAAGCTTACGCGCCTCGTATAATATTCGTCCACAATGGAGTGTAACGGTAGGAACAGACTATCTGAGCGGCAGCGGTCGAGCTGAAGAGACCTATAAGGCTTTTAATCCTTTATACGGCACACATCACAAGTTCTATGGAGCCATGGACTATTTCTATGCCTCTGATTTCATCAACGGCTACGCTCCGGGGCTTTCCGATTCACAGATTGGACTCAATTATAAACCTTCTTCTTCCGTGTCCATGGGACTAACCTATCATTATTTCGCCACGGGAGTGAAACTGGAAAATCTGAACCGGACCTTAGGGTCGGAACTCGACTATCAGCTCGACTGGAAAATCAGAAAAGACGTCAGTCTGTCCGTAGGATATTCCATCATGCGGGGTACTTCCACCATGGATGTAGTGAAAGGAGGAAATCACCGCAGTTGGCAAGACTGGGGATGGATATCCTTAAACATTAACCCCACAATTTTTGTAAAATGACATTTACTTCAAAGCCCATCCGATGATTGGATGGGCTTTGAAGTAAATATTTATCCTCATTCATACAATCCCTCTGAGAACTTTCAGGTTTAATTCGATGTAATTGTTCCCTTTCCTTCTGATAAGTCCCTCTTTTTCCATCTTGTTGAATTCAGTAGATAATGCCGGACGGGTCACATTAATATATTCAGCCAGTTGCGTCAAGGTGTGTGACACTTTCACGATTGAAGTTCCCTTTTCCAACCTTTTCAAAAGATACACCAGAATCCTTTCACGGATGGTTTTTCTCGACAAGACATCCAGCCTCAGCGTTGTGCAGACATTGCAATTACCTGAAACACAAAGAAAACTCTTTAGAATATCAGGATGTTTGCTGATCAGTCCAAAGGTGGAGTCCTTGGTAGCAGTCAGTAATACAGAGCGTTCCACCGTTTTAAACGTAGCCGGGAAACGATTGTCTTTCTTAAAGAGGTGAGGGGTGGCAAAAGTTCTTGGGGCCTCTATATGCTCAATCAACACCTCATTTCCATTCGCATCAATAATATGAACCTCCAACACACCTTCCAATAAAATGTACAAGTTACCACATATATTTCCCTGCTCTATGATCACCGTATCCTCTTCATATTCATACAATTTGAAATCCAACTTTTTAAGAATCTCATTCTTCAAAGAAGAAGACAAGTCATTAAACAGCGGAATCGACAATAATTTATCCTTGTAATAAGTATTAAAAGAAAGTGATTTCATGGTTTCTAAATAGCTCTAGTCTACAAATATACCATTTTTAATCTGTATTGCCAACTATATATGCCACTCAATGCTATCCTCGTAGGTACTTTTACCGATATTTCTTTTGTGCAGGAAATCAAACTGAATTTACAGCCTCTTCATTCTGCATTCTTTACTGATTGTCCATATTCAACCGCGACATTTCCGTCTCAGCTGCACTCTGATTCTTCATCTTCTTTTCCGTGCGGAAGCGATAAGTAATCGTGAAACCGACTTTTCGAGTTTCCTCCTTTCCGACACTGTGCATGATAATATCATGCAGACGGGCTGAAGCACGCGTATTGTTCTTATTGAAAATGTCGTAAGCATCCAGTGAAAGTTGAAGCTTGTCTTTCAGGAACGATTTCTTCAAACCCAGGTTGACGGAGGTATAACTCTTCGATTCGTATAACTGATAATATCCTTTGGAGCCATAACTAAAATCAGCAGACAACAGGAATCCGGATGGAAGCGTGAAACTGTTGTTGAAGTTCACCATCACCAGCGGACGCCCGGCTTTTAGAATACTCTCGTTCGGCCCCGGATAACTGAAGAAGGTCTTTATGCAGGTCAGCGTAAGCGAAGGCATCCACCACTTCACTGGATATTGTATATTTACCATACCTGTCAGATTATGCATTTTATCAAAATTATCCATGCTGTTTACTGTCACAGCCGAGTTTCCCGGCATACTGTAAAATGCCCATATTAAGGGATGATGTATATTGTTATAATTCAAGTTTACAAGTAAAAACTTGTAAAACAGCATATAGTTCAAGTCATGGGTTATTGCCTGTTTCAGATACAGATTTCCTTTCCGATAAGTGAAACGGTCGGTATAGACAGCATTGTCGTTCATCTCGCTAAAAGGAGGGCGTTCTGTATGAATGGAGTAACTGAACGACTGTTGTAGGTTCTGCGTGTTATAACTGAGCGAAACGGAAGGCAGAAAATTATGATAGTTCTGATTCTGCCGCTTTCCGGTATAAGTTTCCTTTAAGTCACTGCGAAGATATTCATAACGGAACCCAGCCCCCATCGAAAGATTTTTCCAAGAGAAATCGTATGCCAGAAAAAGCGAATTTTTCAGTTCCATATTTTTTGTCCTTCCATTATTCAGGGCCCGTACATTTTCAATGTAGTTCGTTCCGCTTGTATGACTGAAATCATAACCGAAACTGATGGTTCCCGCTTTCTCGGTATCATACGAGAGGCGGAGCTTGGCAGCGAACAAGTCCCACACAGCTTTATTATAATAATTCAATGAAGTTTCCGAACGGTCACTTTCCCATTCACGGATATAGCCGTTGCCTTGGTCCGTTTTACGGATATAGTCACCGTAGGTATTTATTTTCCAACCATTTTCCCAGTCGTTCACGTAATACAGATTGAGGTGGTGACTGATTGATTTTCCGGATACGTCCCTATGGTTCTTCATGAACGTGGAGATTCCCCGGTCCGGTATCATGGAAAGGGTGTCATCGGAAAAGGTACTGCTTTGACTGTGCTTGCCCACGTACTTCAGTCCGATTTCCGACTCGGGTGAGAAATGATAGGAAACCCCTCCCATATAGGTATGGCTTTCATTAAAAATCTGTTTTGCGCTCAGTTGGGTCAGGTTCCAGACAGTGTCACTTTGTGTCTGCTGGTAAGCGTCAAGTGCTGAATTGTTTTTTCCCCGGTTGTAATTGTAAGAGAAAAAGAAGTCCCAGTCCTTGTAATTGTAACTGCCATTTATGAGATAGTTTTGTTTGAAGTGGTTTCCCTGCTGCAGATTACCCCTTACATTGAAAGCAAATCCATCCCCCAACCGTTTGGTCTTTATTTCGATGACGGCACGCTGCTCCGAATTGTATCGTATGCTCGGATTCATAATCAGTTTCACGGAACGAATCTCATCGACAGACAGATTATCCAGTTCGGTCTGGTCCATCACTTCCCTGCCGTTGATGTAATAGACAGGACTTCCTTTCCCTATCACTTCAACGGAGTTTCCTCTTTGCTGTATACCCGGAATCTTGCAGAGCAAGTCGTTCAGGTTGGTTTGTTTGGCAAGAATGGTATTCTCCACATCGGCCAACAGCCCGTCACGATCCAGTTTGAATGGCTTCCGATACGCGGTGACTTCCACTTCTTTCAGCGTGGTCTGTGAGGCTTCCATCCGAACCACCGGCAGCGTACGGTCGGCATTGACCTGCATTTTCTTATACAGTGTTTTGTAACCCAGATAAGAATAACGGATAATATAATTTCCCTCCACAAGCGATGTGCTGTATATCCCGCAAGAATCGGATACCGCTCCGCTGACAAGGGTACTGTCCGCCTGATTCAAAAAGGCCACATTTACCATCGGCATCACTGCATTTTCTGGGTCCATGATTTTTCCTTTTACAACATACTGGCTGTAAGCCGGCAGCAAAACCCAACAGGCTATTATAGCTAAAAATAGTTTTTTCATTAGTCAAGTTTATACAATAAATTCAGTCAAAAACTGTAGTTCAAAATACATTATCTTCCGAAGCGTGAAGAATCCACTTCTTTTATTTTACATTTGATATCAAACGTATTCTTAATGTCTCATGCCCCCGATTAATAAGCGTCCGAAATGTTGAAATAGCCTTTTGCATTACCTCCCACAGGCTTTTGTGCTCTAAAGGTCCAATGACATGAGGTATTTTTAATATCAGTAAACCACCAATATCGCTTTATACAACCCGACGTATTGCTATTTCCATAAATTGTAAAAGCAGGTCCGTATGAAGAGGAACCCGTCTCACAGACTATGGCTGTGCTCCAATATCCATCACAAGATGTAACGCAAAAATCACTGGTCACCTGCTCCGTGGCCTCAAAACTCTTGCTATACTCAAACCAATTTCCATACGCAAAAGACATCTTTCCTGCATACACACGTTCTGTTCTTTTTAATTCCGATTCAGGAACGTACAAGTCCAAGAACTTTATTTGCGACTTGCTAATATTGGCAGTGAATGATTTGAAGCCATGCATATTATTCAATGTAAGTGTTACCACTTTACCGTCTTTAATGTCCTCCTCTATATTTTTATTAATGGACTCTATGCCTTTTAAAGCACGTATCACATTCTTTTCCGTTAAATTGTGCTCTAGCATTATTTCATCAGTTATTATAACTGAATAACAATTATTTACCGTATCAATTGTGGTGTAATTATTTATAACCGCAACCTCTTGTTCATAGGTTAACGGCATAATAATCTTTTCTTCATCAAATTCTTTCTTGCAACCCACCAATGCAAACACAAATGCAAAACTTAATAATAGCTTCTTCATGACTAAACTTAATTTGAGGTTTTAAATAACAAAACAATACATACAAATTGAATTCTGTAACCAGGCAATCCATACCCATAATTATCAGACCATCAATCTTTAACCATTGGAACACTTACTATCCCTTTATTACACTCTTTATCTCCCACAACCTTAAATCCCAAGGATTGATAGAAGGGGACAGCATACGTTGAGGAATTGACCGATATCCTGGTAAATTTGTAATATTCCATCATATAGTTAAAAAGAGAGTTTCCTATCCCTTGCCGATGGTATTGCTTCTGTACAAAAAAAAGCGATATATGTTGCTTTTCTCTGTGGATACCAATAATACCTATTAACCTCCCATTATCAAAAGCCCCATATATATCAAGTTCAGCCATCAGTGAAATATCATATATAAAACGCTTGAAAGCTTCAATTCCTGCTTGGGTAAGATCATTATTTCCACACTCCATGTAAACCTTATATGAAAGATTTGCAGCGTTATCATATTCTGCTGTTGCCAGCTTCCTTATAAAAAGTCCAAGACATGAGAAAATCAACCGTTTCATAATTTTAGGTATTTATTATTTGTAAAAAAATTCACTCCAAAAACGGGAAAGCCTTTTATCTAAGTAGACCATATTTTCTGCAAATGTACAAACCCAAACCAGCACAATTCTCAAACTAGTTTGAGAATTAGGCTGAGATAAGTGGGGGGCATATTCAAGTAAGGAGCCATTCTTTAAACGTAATATTTTGCAGAATCTCAGGACATCTTTTCAACGTATATCTTTCTTGATAACTATTTCAACCTATTATAAAACAATGACCTGATATATTGAACAATATCTTTGGACCTTATATGATGCTTTGCTGATATGATAGAAAAACTTACCACCCATAGTAATATAAAAATATTGATGTACAAGTCTTTAGTTTAGATTGAAAATTGGTTTTGAAATTTATAGTTATGTATTTACGTGACTTTTCACTATTGTTTGTTTTATTCATATTCTCCTTTAAAATGATAAACAAGGCGAGGAAAGTCATCGTATTTCTTTCCGTCTACCCATAACTCCAAAGGTGACATATTGAACATCATAAAATTCATATAAGTCACTGCATCACCTCCATAGTTCATGGAAAACACAATCCGAATGTCAGCAGACGTATCGTGTTCACCTAAGATATTGACATCTTTTGGATGCAATACGAAGCTAATGGTACCAGAATCCCATTGTAAAAATTCATATCCGGCAACGACAGATACTTCGCCTATCTCACGCAAACGGTCCGACAAGTTTTTGTCTGAAATCAATTCCGATAGGGGCTGTAATGCCATATTGAACCGAAGTGAATCGCGTGAAACAGCTACTACATTCTGCAATTCAGTTATATTAGAACCTTGATAATAGGCTACTTGTACAGTGCCATGATAAGTTCCTTTCAGATCGAACAGCATCTGTTGTATCGCTTCACTAGAAAAAACCTCTTCGTCTTTGTTGCAACTTGTAAGGCTAAGCACACCAAGAAATAATACTAGTATTCCGAATAAGTTCTTTGTTTTCATAAATCTTCATTTAATATTTAAATCATTTGTTCCCTTTTCTATTGATATATTGTTTACTTACAACCTCTTGACTTACCAGTTTTCCATCTTGAAAAACAAAAGCTGTTGTCAAGGTATACCATTCTTGGTCGTAAAGGCTTTCCTGATATAGCATCCGTTCAACAGGACGATTATATCTGTCTGTTATCATTTCCTTTGCGTATGGTTCTCCAAAAAGTTTCAAGAAATCCTTCTTGCTCATTCCTATCTCAATCTTTTCTGAAGTATATTTACTATTTTGCACCCCTAACAAAGAAGCACAACTAACAAATATAATACTGAAAAACAGCAAAGTAATTGTTTTAAGTTTCATATTATTCTGATTATAAATTATTTTCTAGACTTTCTTTCCATATACATTTCTACAAATGTACAAACCCAAACCGGCACAATTCTCAAACTAGTTTGAGAGTTACAGACAAAATCATATTCTATTATTCACTCATCAAGAAAACTTTGCAAATAGCCATTAACGGTATCATTGTTTTCTATCATCCACTAATACTATACTAACTAAACATAACCACACCACTCATATTTCAATTCCACCAACGGGTTTTATATTATTTCCACTCACTTATGGCTTCTCGGGTTACTCCGTATGTTATAATCTTCTTTTAGCTTCCGTGCCGGAGGTCTTTCGTTCTTGTGTACCGTTCACTTTTTTGTTCCCAAAAGTATAACTGAACCGGATACCTATGCCGACGGGTTCACCCTGAATCAGGCTGATACGTTGCATGTTGTCTGTCTCGTACTTATTTCGCCACCGGGTTGTTACCTTCCCGTCATACCTGTATAGGTTGCAGAAACCATATAGAGACAACTGGCACGCCTTGAAGCGTTTCTTCAATTGTCCGTACAGGTAGAGTTTTTCCGGCGTTTCGGTATAGAAAGAGAGATCTTTGGTGTTGTATGACACGTTTATGTCAAAAGAGAGCTTGTGCTTTTCCGACAATGTGAAGTTATTGTTCAAATCCACCTGAAAGACTCCATTGTGATAACCTCCGGCATGCACACCCTCATATTCGATTGCCTTCATGCGTTGCCACAAATAGGAGACGGTTATATCCAAGTTGGCATAGTTTTTCATATATGAAGTATTGGTATTCAACGCCAGCAAGGCATACTCGAAAATTCCGGCATTCACGGGGGTGGTCACTTGCATATCCTCATCTGTGGCAAAAGTCAGTTCGTAGATTTGGTTCTTCACACGCTGGTAGCTGGCCTGAAAGATGTACCGTTTGAAAAACTGGTACTGAAAGGTTTGCCCGTACATGATTTCCGGTTCCAACTTCTCATTGCCAGTGGTATAGCTTGTTGCGGATGTATACACCTTGAACGGATTGAACAGAGAAAACACCGGTCGTTCCATCCGGTTGGAAAAGATGTAGGAGAACACATGGTCGGGCGACAAGTGGTAACTGATGTAGAGGTTGGGCAACACCCTGACAAAATCAGTCTCCGTTTTCTCCCCCAGCGTATATTGCCGGGTGGTATAGTCAGTATACTCCAACCGGCTGCCCAAGCGGGTGGAAAAGCGGGAGTTCCATTCCCTTTCCCAGCTAACAAAAAAGGCGGATGTCCATTCCTGCAATGCAAAGTGATTGCTCTGTTCCTCATCGTTCACATAGCCGTCGTCCGTGCCCTGCATGAAAGTATCTTTGTTGTCAATCTTGGAGTAATAGCTGTCCACACCTGCTGTCCATTGGTTTTTTCTCGCGTTTTGCCTATATTCGATTTTGCCCGACCATACATTGCTGTTTTGAGGCACGTTCTCCTGATAATAATTGTAAGGTGAAAGATATTGCAGATTATCGTCCAGATTGTCCATGCGATTCCATACGAACTGTTTGTTCCGGCTATGGGTGTAATCGAAATCGATATTCAGGACTTGGCCCGGTTGGTTGAAGCGGCGTTGATAGAATAAGTTGACGCCCGCGTCTGTTCTATCGCGTTCCAAGTCATTGTCATGTCGTACGTTCAATGCTTTTTCTTTGTCAGCACCCGCCTGTTTCAGCCTTCCTTTATCCGTCCAATCCAATTTGGAATAAGAGAAACTGACGTTACCTCCCAGCTCGTCCTTGTCCGAGAGTTGGTATTCCCAGTCGATGTTTCCGTTCGCACGCCGGGTAAACCCTGTTATTTTGCTTTCTTGCCATGTCGTGGTGGCACTTTCTTTCAGGAAACTTTCCGTTTCGTTCTTCTTCCAGTCACTTTGGTTAGCAAAGCCTGCCGTGCCATTCAGGGTCAGTCTGTTTTTATGGTACATCAAGTTCAAGTTACCACGCTCTTTCATATAGTGCGTCCGCCAGACCTGTGCGGACAATGAGCCTTGCAAACCTTCATCTTCATTTTGCTTCAATTGGATGTTGATGATGCCGAAGTTCCCTTCTCCCCGGAACGAACTGTTGGGGGAATGGATTACTTCTATGTTTTTTATCCGGTCGGCGGGTAACCCTTTCAAGTAATCATTCAACGCATCGGGAGCCAGCTTCTTTTCCCTTCCATTCACATAAATCTTCGTTTCGCTCTTGCCTATGATGGAAAAATGCTGCCCATCCGAAGCTATGAAAGGGACATACTTGAAGGCCTCCAGCGCATTGTCATTACTGAAAGGATTGGTTTCCATATCATACACCAGTCTATCGTTTTCCACTTTGGTCCGCTGTCTTACCCCCTTCACTATCACCTCATCCATGCTGAAGTTGCCGTCTTTTTCAAGTGTAATCCGCATACGACTTGTTTTCAGTAAAAAAGGAAGAAATACCGGTTTATACCCCAAACGACTAACAAACAGTTGATTTGCACGTTTATCAGGATTCTCCATAAAGAATCTCCCCAAACTGTCCGAATAAGCAATATGGTATGCCGTTGCATGATCCAAAGAATCTTTGAGAACTACAACTGCATCGGCTATGGGAAAACCATCCGTAGTATAAATCTCTCCAGTTAGTTTAGATTGAGCCTGTGCTAAATTAGCAATTACCCATCCAATTACTATGACAGAAAATAACCGTTTAATATCCATAACTAAAATTGTAATATAATCCAACTTCTAATTTGATTCCATACATTTCCTTAACTAGCATATCTGGAAATCAAGATTATTGATTGTTTTCCTTCACCGATACGTTTTACAGAAAAAGACTGTGCAAAACTCTTACCCATTATTCCCAATAACACTACATCTACAAATTAAATTTCTCATAGCTTATTACTAATTTGTTATTTTTTCAACTTATCTCTTACATCATTAAAATGCTTTGATGATGAAAACTTCTTGGGAAGTCTTTCAAAAAGCTTCTGAAATGTTTCTTTGTTCAGTGAATGTTTGCTTATGTATAAGTAATAAGCCCCCACAAGATTATCAATATTACGTTCTATTCTTTGAATATTGAGAATAGAATCTTCTTTTATGAGTTCATTCATTTTTAATGTTATTGAATCCTTCTGTTCTTGTGCCAAAGTAGAATCCTTCAAACGGAGATTATCAAGATATCCCAACACACAACCTATTGAGTCTGTTTTAATGTTTTCTATACGAAATAAATCATTATATGGAAAACCATATATATCGAATATTTCTTTATTGCTATCTCTCATATATTTCACTTCAGAATCTTGTGTAAAAACAAAAGCAACACTTGGCTTATTGCCCAAAGCAGTAACTATTTTTTTAGGCAAAAAATCCTCTTCTGATGCTTTCGGCAGTTTAAATCTAAATCTGCCATTCATAACTACAGCTGAATCAAGATATGTATTATCATTAAGATCAGCTATATACATATAATCTCCATCTTTTACATCGGTAGTCGTACCATGAATTATACATTGCTGTTCTGTACACGATACTATAAAAGAGAATAACATCAGTATTCCTAATAAATGTTTTGTTTTCATATTACTATTATTTTTGAATTTTCCGTCCAAGTTCGATAACCTTCTCGTCGTTACATTGGTTCATCTTTTTCTTTATCAATAAAGGCAATATGCCAAAAGACCAGATAACATATCTTTCGATAGTAGTTGCTATCGGTTCACCCAGACGCTTCATGGATTGAAGGCAGTTGCGGACATCCCTGTTGATGATGCTCACAACTGCCCATGAGAAATTTATATAAGAAATTGATGCTGTCATAAATTACATATGGCTCTTTGGACTATACCTGATTTCCAAAAAGACTATTAAAAGACTCAATAAATTCGTCACGGTTATTACAGCTGAACACGTAAGTTTTTCTGTCAGTACGAATAAGTATCAGTTCATTAAGATTAGTTGCATACATAGTGTACTTTCCTATTTTTTTATTCCTGAATTTGCCCAAATATCCGCATAATCCACCACTTCCGAATAAACGAATAGAATATGCTGTTTCCGAGTTTGGTATTCCTTTCAATTCTATAATATCTTTGAAAGGAATATGAATTGAGCCAATTAGTCTATGTAAAGCTATTTTATTACTCTCAATGGCCAGTCGTAGCGGCATCAGTAGCAACACTCCGATAATTGTGGCCAAGAAAATAATAATTAGTGTGTATCTAAGCCAAATTAATTCATTTGTCCAAACATAATATGTGGATATGGACAAAATAATAACTGTAATGGCTGTCCAAAATGTGACTCCCATACTCCAAGGACAGGAGAAAGTTGTAATACTCTTTGTTTCCATAATGTTATGTTCTCGTAATTAATATTTTAATAAAGATAAAAAACACCTATAAGTACAAATAGATATACTTTAATAAATCTCATTGCATGATGTTGTGTTAGTTTTCCGCTGCAAAGCTCCATACTTCGCAAGACTTTTCCACTACCTTAATAGGGTAGTTCTGATAATTGATATTGTCATAAGTTACATACGCCTTTTCTGACTGTCTCCAGCTCCAGTTCCTTTATACTTACTCTTGGTTGCATTAAACTTGTAACGAACCGTCATTACAAATTCTTGTCTATCCCAAATGTTTTTCTGATATAAATAATAATCACCACTATACAGACTATAGCTTATTTTGTTTGTGTTGAAAATATCATTTCCTCTTAATTCAACACTTAAAGCCTCATTCAAGAAACTTTTTCTAACTGAAAGATTTACGTATCCGTAAGGTTTTTCAGTATAAATATTCTGCGATGCACCTGCACTCTGAATATAGGAATCAAGACCTATCATAAAACCAAGCGGCAGTTCCCATGTGTTATTGAACGATGCCGTAAATGTGGGGGTGTTCAATGTTTTCGGTTTCTTAAAATAATCGACAGTCAGCCATTGTTTTTGCATGCCTACACTCAGAATTGGTGACCAACAACCTATTTTAGGCGTGGCAGACAAGAAAGCGGTAAACATTGGAATGGACCTATCCCAGTTACGGTTGGTTAGCATAGTAAGAGAAGCATCTTCATTCATTAACTCTCCCCAAAACATAATCCAGTCCTTTGTCTGCGAGTAAGACAATGACATCTGCAAAAATCGCCATGAACCGGATAGTGTCAAATCGTGTATAATGGTAGGACGAAGGGTCGGATTCCCTTTTTGAAGGGTAAAACGATCTGAATAATACACATTGTTACTTAATTCACTATATGATGGTCTTTGTGTTTTTGTCGTATAACTCAACTGTGTCTGAACGTTTCCTAATTTTGTAGAAAACGATATATGGGGAAAAATATTATCAAACTTACGACTTTGCTCATTTATATGTATATCATCCTCATAATAGTCAAATTTAACATGCTCATACCTTAATCCCAACGACCAGTCACCCCACGGAAAACTACGGTTATATTCTGCATAGGCCGTAGCATTTATCTCCTTGATTTTACTATTGGAAGAAGGCACATAATTTTCCTCATTAAAATAATCATCGTTCCGATGGGTATAGGTTGCCTCACTTCCTACGGCAAACGTTCCTCCTATCAAAGGGAAAGATAAAGTAAGTTTTCCTGCGGCAAGACGATTTCTTACATCATTGACGGAATGGACAACACGATTATTCGAGGTTTGGCTAATTTCCTGAGAGAAAGCGTTATAAGAATTTCCGTTTTGAAAATAATCCAAGTTAAAATCAATGTTTATCTTCCCTGCTTGCCCATTATAATAGGCATTTAATTCATGCCCAAGCTTATGGTCACGATATTCCTCGCCGGTAACTTTTATATTGTCATAAAATACCTCATCCACTGTTATATTTGTTTCTTTAGATAATGGATTTTCTTCTTTCAGTCTTTTACCGACCTTATATTTTGCGCCCACAGTATGATTTTCATTTATTTGATAATTCAACCCGATGTCTCCATTCAGATCTTCTGTCAGAACATTCCAATGGTTTTCCATATGGTGATTCCATGACTTTGTTCCTTTCTCTTTTAATACCATGATAGCTTCTTGCCAACTATCCGTCAAGTTATAATTGACAGAACCAAAAATATCCAAATTGTTGTGACGATAATTGAAATTTGCCTGTTCTATCAGGTCTGTATTCTTAGATTGATAATAGCTGGAACGCAAATTGAAACCAAATCCGTCACCCTGACGCTTAATTGTTTGGATACGTACAACAGCTTTTACGGTAGCATCATATCTTGAGCCTGGGTTCCGTATCACTTCCACCTTTTTTATCTCATCAGAGTTAAGCTGTTCAAGTTCAGATAAATCATGCAGTTTTCTGCCGTTGATATATATTAGCGGAGTTCCTTTACCGAACACTTCAAATGTGTCCTGTTTTTTGGTAATACCCGGTATTTTAGTCAGTACATCATTAGCCGAACCTACTTTACTCAACACGCTGTTTTCCACACTTGTCACCATGGCATCCCCTTTCATCCGAGTAACCGGCAAATTTCCTTTTACCACTACCTCACCAAGCATCTGTGCATCCGATACAAGCTGGACGATACCGATATTCGTCGGAACGGTTGGCTTATACACTGTCTTATATCCAATGGAGGATATTTTTACTATCTGGTTTTTCGATGTGGTTTCCAGTGTGAAAACCCCGTCCTCACCACTGATTGTTCCACTCACAAATATCGAATCAGGTAACGATAACAGCACCACATTGGCATAAGGCAATGGCTGACTGTTCTCGTCAATCAGCTTTCCAGTGATGGTTTGTGCTGATACTTCTAATGAAGAAAAAGTACATACCAACATAAATAAAGTTCCAATACTTTTCATTTTTATAGTCTTAATTGTTTTACATACGGCTCTTCTGGCTGTCTCCGGCACCCGTTCCCTTGTACTTACTCTTGGCTGCATTGAACTTGTAGCGTAATGTAATGCCAATATTTCTGCGGGCTTCCATTTTCCCTGTCATCAGACGGTTACCACTGTAAACAGTTGATTTTGCCTGATATGAGTTGAAAAGATCATAGGCTTTCAGCTGAACCGAAAGACGGTCTTTAAGGAAACTCTTGTAAAGACTGATATTGGCAAACCAGCACCATTCTTCAACCTTTGTATTTTCGTTGTCGCCTGGAGTGTCAAAACCTAAATCAACATCGAGACTGATACCAAGAGGCAGCTTGAAATTGTTGTTCCAGGCAAAGTTCAATATCGGATTGTTGAAATTTTCTGTTCCATTGGATGTTTCCACCTTATACCATTGCTGGAGCAATAGGAAATTGAACTGGGGAGACCATAATCCGATTGTTGGAGACAATGTCAGAGTGGTATATAACTTGTCACTGTTATACATGTTGTAGAAGGAATATAACGAAACGGTCGGATCATCTTCCGAATATGCCCTGCTCAGCTGTGTAATGGCATCTTCTCCGTGTATGTATCGTGAATTGAGATATATCCACTTGTATGATACATTCAGTGTAAGACGATTTATCAGTGACGGTCTCAGCAGCGGGTTACCTCCTTCATAGGTATATCGGTTGCCGTACATGATGTCACTTCTCAGCATCCAGTATGAAGGACGGTAGATACTGCCGGTGTAGGTCAATTGGGTCTGTACTTTACCAATCGGAAGATTCAAGGATACGGATGGGAATATGTTGTGGTATGTCCTGCTCTGCTCGTCCATATACTTGCCATCCTCGTAATAGTCGGAAGACAAATGCTCATACCGTACACCTAACTGTGCCTGTAGCTTGCCGAAGTTGCGGGCATATTCCAGAAATGCCGAAGTAGAGTTTTCCTTGATATTACTGTCGTTGTCATCCAGAATACCTTCTACATTTGTGTACGCATTATTCCGGTTCGTATAGGTGTATTCTCCGCCCAAAGAGAGGTTTCCTCCCCATAAGGGATGTCCGAATACCAGTTTGGTCGCATAAAGTGTATTGTCTGTCAGATTCTTGGTGGTGACAGTCTGTTTCTGTAAGGAACCTCCCGCCGGAGTGAACTGCTCCAGCATCTCCTGTGGATTCTTCGTATCCGACCAGAAACCGTCCGCATTGAGGTCGATATTCCAGTCTCCTACACGTCCGTTATAATAGGCATTGAGGGTATGTCTGGTTTCCTGTCTATTTCTCCAGCCCGTAGTATGGCTCTCCTCATAAAGAGCATCATCCTGATACACCAGGGTATTCATCGGATCTACCGTTTCATGACGTTCCGGAGTGCGGTCATAATCATAGCGTACGCCCAATGAATGATTCTCGTTAAACTGATAGTTCAACGACAGCATGGCCGAAATGTCCTTCATGTCATATAGTGTGCTGAGATATGAATCCTGTATCCATGTTTTATCCAACAGCGTTTTCTGTGTTATGGTCTTGTGGTCTTCTGTATATCCTTTCTTGCCATACAGCATACCCGAAAGGTCAAAGCCTCCCTTTCTGTAATTGAAGTTGTACTGGTCCAGTACATTCCATCCATAACCGTAACCTGCATAAAAACGGTTGTTGAAACCGAACCCTTCTCCCTGTGGCTTTTTAGTCTGAATGCGGATGACCGCATTGACCGTCGCATCATAGCGTGAGCCGGGATTGTTCACCACTTCCACGCTCTTGATGTTGTCTGAAGCAAGTTGGTCGAGTTCGGACTTGTCCCTTATTTTACGTCCGTTGATGTAGATTTCAGGAGTTCCGGCACCAAACACTTTAATGTCTCCTTCATTAGCCGATACGCCAGGTATTTTGTTTAACAGGTCGTTTCCTGTTCCTGCGTTTTCAAGTATGCTGCCTGCAACTGTAGTCACCATGGCATCCCCTTTAACGCGTGTTTTCGGCAAATCGGCCTTCACTACGACTTCTCCTAACTGCTGTGTGTCTGACGTTAGCTGTATTACCCCTAAGTTCATAGATTTGATGGGCTTGTATACGGTGTTGTATCCGATGGAAGAAATGCGTACAAGTTGATTCGGTGTGGTGGTATTCAAGCTGAACGTGCCGTCTTCAGCCGTGACGGTTCCCGTGACGAAGGTCGAATCGGGGAGTGTCAGAAGGACTACGTTGGCGTAAGGTAGAGGTTGTTTGTTTTCATCAATTAGTTTTCCGCTTATGGTCTGTGCAGATAAACCAATTATAGACAATATAATACCTATAAAAAATAATACGAATACTTTTATTAATCTCATTTTATTATACCCTTGTTTAATTAAAATTATTACTTTTCAATTTCGTAAAACAAATGATGTTTTGAATTACCATGATTATTAATTGCAAATTAACATACATAAAGCGACACAACTTTCAAACTAGTTTGAGAGTTGCAGACAAAATTATATTCCACCTTTTTCAAAAGGCAATGTTCCTATATATCCTTTCCTCTTTTGATCTTTCAAGAAAACTTTGCAAATAGCCTCTAACAGGAATCATTGCTTTTCTCTTATTAACTTTGTCAACGGAAGGCTATGCCTACTAAACATAGCTATACTACTCATATTTTAATTATACGTTAATTTTGTAGATACAAAGTACGAGATAATAAATAAAAAAGGCCTTGAAATATTTCAAGACCTTTCTCACTAAACATTAAAATAATTAAACTATCCCCTCAGTTTCCGGCGTATGTGACTGACAGTTTCAGGAGTAACACCCAAGAATGAAGCAATGCTTTTCAAAGGGACTGCTTCTTTCAGGTTGGGACAACGCTCCATCAGTCTTTTGTATCGTATTTCAGGGCTGCAATACGAATCGAGCAGCCGTTCATATACCATTTCATATAGATTTTCGGCTACGCATCTTCCGAACCGTTGGGTTTCCATATTAGTCTCCCAATATTCAATAATGTCATGCGAGGATATTTCGTAAACGGAGCAGTCTGTTATGGCTTGAATGCTTACCAAGGACAAGCCGCCTTTCATGAATGAGGAATAGTCACATACATATTCATTTGTAAACGAATACCCTACAATGTGCTCTTCTCCCTCTTCGTCAATATGGGTATATTGAAAGGTACCATTTTCCACCCATCCCGCAAAACGTTTTTTCTCATGCTGACGGATAAAAAAATCTCCTTTACGATAAGTCTGTAGTTTCCCTTTTCTTTCACATAAATCTGTTATAAAAGAATAGTCTAAGTTATTGAGGTATGTATTGAACTCGTTCATCTGATAAAATCATTTGTTCTCAAAAGTAATTTCCTTGCGGATACGGCTGAGATAGGTCGGTGTAACATTCAAATAAGAGGCAACTTCTCCAATCGTAATATTTTGAAGAATATCAGGACATCTTTTCAATAAAGCGATATAGCGTTCCTTGGGTGATAAACGGTGTGTATCCAAATATTGTTTATACACATGATGGAATAGTAAATCTGAAAGCTGTTGATGAAGTTCTCTATCCTCATCGAAAACTTTATTAAGTACTTCACAGTCACATACCAGAGCCTCCGCATTTGTTGCAGCAACAAGACTGGTCATACAGGGTGTTTTGTGTGTGGTACTTAAATAGTCGCCAACAAAGGCTCCTGGAAGCGCTAATCCGGTTATATGTTCATTGCCGCTTGAATCTGTAGTGACATATTTAAAATATCCCTCTTGCACAATTCCCATATATCGTATAACATCTCCCTCTTGCACAAAGAATTCTCCTTTTTTGTAATGACACAGTTTACCGTTCTTAGTACAAATCTCATGCCAGAAGTCCATGTCTAATTTGTCGATGAAAGAATTAAAATTGCCCATTTTGCATTGAATAATTCATGAAACAAGCCCCTAATAGAGAATTAACAGCACAAAAATAATTGATTTAGACAAGGCCAGAACAAAAGAAAACAAGAGAAAATAAAAGAAAACAAAAAAGAAAAGGCCTTCAAAACTGAAGGCCTCTCTTTGGTGATCCGCTTGGGGCTCGAACCCAAGACCCCAACATTAAAAGTGTTGTGCTCTACCTGCTGAGCTAGCGAATCAATCCTTTGTCGCATCGGTCATTTCCCGATTGCGAGTGCAAAGGTAGTAACTTATTTTAAACCTGCAAAACATTTGGAAACTTTTTTCTTAAAAAAGCCGATTTTTCTTCCCAAAGGGCCTTTTCAGGCGTTTTTACGCTCCAATTCCTGCAGACTTTCCAGTTTCTTGGTCTCCAAAAACTCATAGATGCCACACAAGTGTTCCTTCACACGCTGGTGACCGAACTCATACACCTTCGTAACCAGCCCGTCCAAGAAATCACGGTCGTGCGATACCACAATCAGGGTGCCGTCGAAATCCATCAACGCCTGTTTCAGGATATCCTTCGTCTTCATGTCCAAGTGATTGGTCGGCTCGTCCAGAATCAAGAGGTTGACCGGCTCCAGCAACAGTTTAATCATGGCCAGACGGGTACGTTCTCCTCCCGACAACACCTTGACCTTCTTCATCGAGGCTTCCGGACTACCGAACATGAAGGCTCCCAGCAAGTCCCGGATTTTGTTGCGGATTTCTCCCTTGGCCACATCGTCAATGGTCTGAAACACCGTCAGGTTCTCGTCCAGCAACGAAGCCTGGTTCTGTGCAAAATACCCAATCTGCACGTTATGGCCCAGCGTCAGCGTACCTTCATAGTCTATTTCATTCATGATGCACTTCACGAGGGTAGACTTACCTTCTCCGTTCTTTCCCACAAAAGCCACCTTGTCGCCCCGTTCAATGGTGAGGTTGGCATTCTTGAACACCACGTGGTTGCCATACGTCTTTCCCACTCCTTCCATGATGACCGGATAGTTTCCGCTGCGCGGTGAAGGAGGGAATTTCAAGCGCAAAGCCGAGGTATCTTCTTCGTCCACCTCGATCAGTTCCAGCTTCTCCAGCATCTTCACCCGGCTCTGCACCTGCAAGGTCTTGCTGTAAGTGCCCTTGAAACGTTCGATGAAGTCTTTGGTCTCCTGAATCATCTTCTGCTGTTCCTCGTATTGCTTCATCTGCTGTTCACGGCGTTCCTTCCGCAGCACCAGATACTGGGAGTAATTCACCTTATAGTCGTAAATCCGTCCCATGGTCACTTCGATGGTACGGGTCGTGATGTTGTCCACAAACTTCCGGTCGTGGCTGATGACCACCACCGCCTTGGCACTGTTGATCAGGAAATCTTCCAACCATTGGATGGACTCGATGTCCAGGTGATTGGTCGGCTCGTCCAGCAGCAACACATCCGGATTCTGGAGCAGCAGCTTGGCCAGCTCGATGCGCATCCGCCACCCTCCGCTGAAATCGCTGGTCGGACGGTTGAAGTCTTCCCGCAGGAAGCCCAGTCCCAACAAAGCCTTCTCCACATCTTCCTCGAAATGTGTCATGTCGATGGCATAAAACTTCTCGCTCATCGAGGCCACTTTCTCTATCAGGGCCATATAAGAATCACTTTCATAGTCCGTCCGTGTGGCCAGTTCGTTGTTCATCCGCTCAATCTCTTCCTCCATCTCCTTCAGATGGGCAAAAGCCTGAGAGGCTTCTTCGAACACCGTCCGCCCGTCTTCTGTCATCAGGTGCTGCGGCAAATAGGCAATCACACAGTCCTTGGGGGCGGTCACTTTTCCCCGCGTAGGCTGGCGCACACCGGCCAGTATTTTCAGCAGCGTAGATTTGCCGGCTCCATTTTTTCCCATCAGGGCAATACGGTCTTTTTCGTTAATCTGAAAGTTCAGGTCACTAAACAAGGTGGTCCCTCCGAATTCCACGGTCAGTCCATCTATACTAATCATATTATGTAGGGTTTTAAATTTTTGAAAGGTGCAAAATTACAAAATTATGCGGATTATTACTCATTCAAGGCGCCACAGTGCGGACAAATGCCTTTCGACCTCATCTTGGCACCACAGGCTCCACAGGCGTAGGGATAGCTGTTGGCCTTGCGCAAGCGCCGGACGCACCACACGGAATAGGCAATGAATGCCAAATATGCCAGATAAATCCACAAATATGTAAAGAATATATACAGAAAAATGCAGCAGGAAGCCAGCCCCAGCAGATAGAAGAAAGCCACTTCCATCGTCGTCTGATGGAACAAATCGTCCAGCAAGGCCACTCCCAGGAGTACGATGAGGAATACACACAACACGAACAATCCCAGCACGAAAGGCAGGTCGAAGGGGTTCAGCGAAGGATCATAATAATACCGTTCCCAAGTTTCCGGCACGAAATGCTGCATGCTGTTATACAACGTGGCTGCCGCGGCCATCAACCACGACAGGGTAATGGGAAACACACTGTCGATGTCGTTCAGCCAGATAAGCTTAATCTGCTTGCGCCGCAAGGCACGGTACACGAAGCAGAGGAAGAACACAGCCAATACTAAAAAGAATGGCAGGGCATGGGAGTTGCTGAACAAGTGGATGCAACGGGAAATGGGGTCTACGGGGACGATGTGCGACAGCAACTGACGTTCGGGAACCCATCCGATGGTTTCCTGGTCGCGGGCCACTTTCACCCACACCGAGTCGCCTTCCATTTCTTTACGGGCGGTAATCTCGGCTACCACCAGTTCATCGCCCTCCTTCACCGGAATGGAATCGAGCAACGGGAGCTGATGAAGCCAAAGCGTGTCGGCCGTGACCCGGAAATTGCTGTTCAAGGCATACGGACGTTCCCTGACCACCTTCACCACCGAATCGTTCGGATTTCCTTCTCCTGTGGAAGACAAGGAAGTGCGGTAATGGCAGGCCGTCACGCACAACAGCAAACAAATCACCCCTAGAATATAACCCGCGTGTTTCATTCTGACTTCTGATTATCCAATGACACTTTCATCTGACAGACTTTACAGTCGAAATCCAAGCGGAATCGCCGTCCGTCCGTACTTACCAGATAGTAAGGTTCCTTGTAGGGCGATTTCACCTTATGATGTACCGGACACCAGCCCATGCTGTAGCGCAGGCAATGCTTGCAGAACATCAGCACGGCATCGGTCCGTGGTTCTTTCTCAAAAGCAGGTTCGATGCGCTTCACCCCGTGGTCGTGATAGAAGGCCTGTGCCTTCGTATTCATCACATTGCCCAAATAGGTCAGGTCGCCCACGATAAACGCATGCGTGGTTTTCGGGAAGCGTACCCTTTCCTGCGGATAGTTGATGCGGCGGGCTTCCAGCAGCTTTTCCACCGCATTGCGGCGCAAATCGGCCAAGGCAGAAGAAGGTACGAACCAGTCTGCCGACAAGGAGATGTCCAATTTCTCCAGCTCAAACGGGGTGTTGCCCAACTTGCCCAACTGGTTCTTCAGATTTTCGGCCTGAGGGGTACGTGCCAGTGTCTTTTCTGCCGGCAGCGTCACGCTGATGCAGTTATCGTCTTCATCGGTCAGGGTCAGGGTAAACCCGAAGTTGTTCTCTTCGAACAGCATGGATACGGCTATCTTACGTTCGGCCGACTTTTTCTGCATCACCCGTTCAAACTCCTGGTCGAAGTTGCGGTAGATTTTGGTTTTCGGACGCAGGCGGGGCATCTCCTGCGGATAGAGTTTGTTGTTTTCCACCCGGTTCACCCGGAAACCGTGCAGCTTGCCTTGCTCATCCAAATAGCAGAGTCCGTCACCGTTGCTGAAAGGTTTCACTCCGGCCACCGTGAAATAGTTGCCGCGCACTTCTTTCACCACGCCCATTTCCTCGCCCAACGACTTCGGCGTATGGAAAGAGAAAATATCCGGCGTACGCCCGTGCAGGAAGTAATCGGTAAATCCCCGGCTGAAACTCTTGTCCAGCTGCGGACGGAAAGCCAGACGGACGGTACCGGACGAAGCCCGCACGTATTCTTTCCGGCGCTTCAGGATGGCATCCAGTTTCTGACGGTAATAGGCGGTCACATTCTTCACGTAGGCCACGTCCTTCAAACGGCCCTCAATCTTCAGCGAAGAGGCGCCCGCATCCAGCAAGGCTTCCAGGTTATCGCTCTGGTTCATGTCTTTCAGCGACAGCAGGTGCTTGCCGCGGGCAATCGTTTTCCCGTCCGCATCCACCATGTCGAAGCTCAGGCGGCAGAACTGTGCACACTCTCCACGGTTGGCACTGCGGCCGAAACATGCCTGACTCACGTAGCACTGTCCGCTGTAGCTCACGCACAAGGCACCGTGTACGAATACCTCCAGCGGCGTATCCGGACAGGCGGCATGAATCTTTGCAATCTCGTCCAGCGTCAACTCACGGGCCAATACCACTTGACGGAAACCGGCCTCGGCCAGAAATTTCACTTTCTGCGGCGTACGGTTGTCCATCTGCGTACTGGCATGCAGCGGAATCGGGGGCAGATTCAGGCGGGTGATTCCCATGTCTTGTACGATGAGGGCATCCACCCCCACCCGGTACAAATCCCAAATCATTTTCTCGGTATCTGCCAGTTCTTCTTCCTTCAGGATGGTATTGACAGTCACGTAGATGCGTACGCGATACAAATGGGCATAACGCACCAGGGCCTCAATGTCTTCCAATGAGTTGCCGGCAGCGGCACGTGCGCCGAAACGCGGGGCACCGATATATACCGCATCGGCCCCGTGGTTGATAGCTTCCATGCCGCACTCCAGGTTCTTGGCCGGGGCAAGCAGTTCGATAGGACGTTGTCTGATCATTCTTATTTTATCTGGTTGATATCGTAAGGAGTTTCTTGGTACACATAATAGTTCATCCAGTTGGAGAACAACAGGTTGGCCACGCTCCGCCAGCGCACCAGCGGTCCTTTTTCCGGATCGTTGTCGCGGTAGTAATTGCGTGGCATTTCAATGGGCAGGCCTTTGCCCAGGTCACGGCGGTATTCCGTATCCAGCGTATAAGGAGAATATTCCGAATGGCCGGTCACGAAAAACTCACGTCCGCCGCGGGCCATCACGATGTGTACACCCGACTCGGGCGACTCGGAAATAATCTGCAGGTCCTTGCATTTTTCAATGTCTTCCCGGCGGACTTCGGTGTGACGGCTATGAGGTACATAGAACACGTCGTCGAATCCACGGAAGATGGGCAGATGCTCGAAGCCCTTGCAGATGTGGTGTTCAAAGATGCCGAACATCTTCTTGTCCAACGGATACTTCGGGATGCCGTAATGATAATACAAGCCGGCCTGTGCCGCCCAGCAGATATAGAACGTGGAGGTGACATGGGTACGGGTCCATTCAAAAATATCCGTCACCTCGTCCCAGTAGTTGACATCTTCAAAATCCAGGTGTTCCACCGGGGCTCCGGTAATAATCATTCCGTCGAACTTTTCGTTTCTCATCAGTTCAAAATCACGATAGAACGCTTTCATGTGCTCCACCGGTGTATTCTTTGAAGTATGGCTTTTCAGCTTCATCAGGCTCACCTCAATCTGCAGAGGGGAGTTGGACAACAAACGGATTAAGTCGGTTTCTGTCGTTATTTTAAGTGGCATAAGGTTGAGTACGACAATCTTCAACGGACGGATGTCCTGCGAGCTGGCCCGCGAATTGTCTATCACGAAAATATTCTCTTGCTTCAACAACTCGATTGCAGGCAGTTTATCGGGTAAATTTAATGGCATATTGCTGTGTTTCTGTTTATTTTCTATCAAAGGGCAAAGTTAATAATTCGGCACGGATTACGGGGAAGAGCCGTCCATCTTTTTTTGCCCTTATCATTTTTTAAACCCGCCGGCATCCTCCGGCCAATCTCATTCTCCCCCGTTTCCGACCGTCTTCTGCAAAAAATCGGCGAATGCCAGCGCCGACTTTTTCCGGTAGTTTCCCTGCGCCCAGAACAGACAACCTTCCGAGGTCAGCTTGTCGGCACACAAGATGGGAATCTGCACCAGATCTTCCTCTCCCCGCACGGCAGCCTGCGTCAGGATAGTAGCCCAATAGCCTTCTCGCAAGGTATGAATAATGGTATGCACGTCGTTCATTTCCACGCCCACCGTCAGTTCCAGCCGATGGGTCCGGCAAAGTTCGTCCACCTTTTTCCGGGTGGCAAAACCTTGCCCCGGCAGCACCAGCGGAGTTTCGGACAACCGTTTCAGGGTAATGGAAGAAAGTCCGGCCAACGGATGCGAGCGATGCACGATGAAGCGGAGCCGGGAAGAGAACAACGACAGGGTTTCAAACCCTTCCGACGTGCCTTCCGGCTTGAAAGACAATACAAAGTCCAGGTGATTGGCCTCCAGCTCTTCCAACAGTTCTTCCGAGGTGGCGAAACTGATATCCACCTTGACCTTCGGATAGGTTTTCGTGAAGCGGCCCAATGCGGTAATCAGCAAGGGGCTCATGCTATAAGTCACCCCGATGTGAAGCACCCCCGTCTCTATCCCTTTCAAGTCGCGGATAATCTGTTTCCCGTCTTCCGCATCGTAAAGGGCCTTTGCCGCATAAGGCAAAAAAGCCAGTCCGGCTTCCGTAGGGACCACCCGCTTCCCGATGCGGTCGAAAAGCAAGACGTCCAATTCTTCTTCCAGCTGCTTAATCTGCTGGGAAAGTGTACTCTGCGAGATAAACAACACACGTGCCGCCTCCGAAAAATTCTGCAATTCGCAGGCCGCTTTAAAATATTTCAACTGACGAAGTTCCATTTCTTATCGTTTCTGCCTATGAATGTTATCGGAAAAATGAGTGCTACAAATATAGAAAATATTTGGCTCGCATTTAACTTTGTCAAAAAATAAACGTAAAAAGATGAAAAAGATTCTCAGTGCAATGTTTGTTTGCTTGTCGATGGGGGTATCGGCGCAAACTGTAAAAGGTGTAGTAAACGAAGGACTTCGTTATTGTGAAAGTACGTATCCCTACCAGGGAGGTATCCTGGTGGCCAACTTCGGTACCGCCGAACTGAATCCGCTGAACACGGAAGGAAAAGGATACATCGCATTTTATAAGGACGGAAAGACCCAGGTCATGGTTCCGGCCGACGGCAATCTGTCGGCTCCCAAAGGAATGTTCATTCGTCAGGACTACCTGTATGTATGTGATGTGAACAAGATTGTGGTGTATCACCTGACCGACAAGGTGGAAAAGCCGAAAGTCATTTCCCTGCCCGAAGGCAACCTGTTTGTCAACGACCTGGCAGCCGACGGAAACTATCTGTATGCTTCAGTGACCAACACCGACCGTATTTTCCGCCTGGACATCAGCAATCCGGCCCAGCCGGGACAGCCTGAAGAATGGCTGCAAATCAGCGGACCGAACGGACTGCTCGTGCGTGACGGAATGATGTATGTGGCTTCTTATCCGGCCGACGGAGTGACCAAGGAAGCCAACGTGATTTACCGCATCGACAACCTGAAGCAGCCCGTGGCCCGCAAACTGACGGAAGTGACCGGACAATACGACGGCATCGCTTTCTCTTCCGACGGAAAATCGCTGATTGTCACCAACTGGACACCGGCCCAACTGAGTCGCATCGACCTGGCCAGCGGAAAAATGTCTCCTCTGCCCTTGAAACTGGAACAGCCGCTGATTGGTCCGGCCGACATTACCGTAAAAGACGGCTTTATCTACATCCCCGACCTGCCCAACAGCCGGGTGGTGGTTGTAAAGGAATCTTGTTGCTGCAAATCCCATGAAAGCCACTGTCCTGTATTATAGCCACAAAGGAAAGACAGCCTTTTTCGCCAGAGAAATCGCTATGTATCTCTGGTCGAAAGGGCTGCATGTCAGCCTGTGCGCGATCTCCGATTTCGACCCTCAGAAACTGGCAGAAACGGATTTCCTGCTGTCGGGATGCTGGACCTGCGGCTGTTTCGTCGTCGGACAGCACCCGCACCGGCAATGGAAAGCCTGCAGCCGACGAATGGCAGGACAAGTGCCTTCTCATCGCACGCTGCTTTTCACTACGTATAAATTCAGGACAGGAAGCATGCTCCGGAACATGAAGAAAACCTTGCGTATTTCCCGGAAAGCCTCTGTACCTTTCCTGCAATCCAAAAACGGCTTGCTGACCGACTCAGACAAACAAATCCTGGACCGGTTCATCACCGTATAACTCCTTCTTAATCTATTATTAAATCACTAATGTAATGCTTATGGAAAAAAAGAAACTTACCAGTGCCTCAGGCGCACCCGTAGCCGACAACCAGAATGTGGCTACCGCAGGACGAAGAGGCCCGATGCTTTTACAGGATGTGTGGTTTCTCGAAAAACTGGCACATTTTGACCGCGAAGTGATTCCCGAACGGCGCATGCACGCCAAAGGCTCGGGAGCGTTTGGAAAATTTACGGTCACGCACGATATCACGGCCTACACCAAGGCGGCCATCTTTTCACAAGTAGGAAAGGAAACGGAACTGTTTGTCCGCTTTTCTACGGTGGCCGGTGAACGTGGGGCGGCAGATGCGGAACGTGACATCCGTGGCTTCGCCATCAAATTCTATACCGAAGAAGGCAACTGGGACTTGGTGGGAAACAACACGCCGGTGTTCTTCCTGCGCGACCCGCTGAAATTCCCCGACTTGAACCATGCGGTGAAACGGGACCCGCGTACAAACATGCGCAGCCCGCGCAACAACTGGGACTTCTGGACTTCGCTGCCCGAAGCCCTGCACCAGGTGACCATCACCATGAGTGACCGCGGTATTCCGGCTTCGTACCGCCACATGCACGGCTATGGCAGCCACACGTTCTCCCTGATCAATGCGGAAGGGAAACGTACGTGGGTCAAATTCCACCTGCACACCCAGCAGGGCATCCGTAACCTGACCGATGCGGAAGCGGAAGCGATTATCGCAAAAGACCGGGAAAGCCACCAGCGCGACCTCTACGAAAGCATTGAAAAAGGCGACTTCCCGAAATGGACGATGTACATCCAGCTGATGACGGAAGAACAGGCCAAAGCGTGTCCGTTCAACCCCTTCGACCTGACCAAAGTCTGGTCGCAAAAGGAATATCCGCTGATAGAGGTGGGGGTGCTCGAACTGAACCGCAACCCGGAGAATTATTTCGCCGACGTGGAACAGGCGGCTTTCAATCCGGCCAACGTGGTGCCGGGTATCAGCTTCTCGCCCGACCGCATGCTGCAGGGCCGTCTCTTCTCTTACGGTGACACGCAGCGTTACCGCCTGGGCGTCAACCACCACCAGATTCCAGTCAACCGGAGCCGTTGTCCTTTCCTGAACATGTACCACCGCGACGGACAGATGCGCGTGGACGGCAACCACGGTTCGACCTTGGGCTATGAACCCAACAGCTACGGAGAATGGCAGCAGCAGGGCGAATACAAGGAACCGCCTCTGGAACTGGACGGCGCGGCTTATCAGTGGGATTACCGGGAAGACGACGCGGACTACTATTCTCAGCCTCGTGCCCTGTTCCGCCTGATGACACCTGCCCAGCAACAGGTGCTCTTTGAGAATACGGCCAGAGCCATGGGAGACATTCCGGAAGAAATCAAGCTCCGCCACATCCGGAACTGCATGCAGGCGGATGAAAACTACGGTAAGGGAGTGGCACAGGCCCTTCACATTCCGTTGGACAGAATTTAAGGTATTTCCCGGCTGTTTCAGGGAAAGGCCAGCCGCTTTTCCCTGAAACACTGGAATCTATTTTACGTTTCCCTCGGGAAAAACGTACGTTTCCCACTGCGGAAACGTATGTTTCTCGGGCGGAAAACCTAGGTTTCGGCCACGGGGAACGTAAAAAACATCGAAAAAAAACCGCCTCTTCGCAGGGGCGGTTTTGCTTTTTTACCACAGCTGATTTACAAACGGTTCTTATAGATGTCGGCCATGAGCTTCTGGTACTGGTTCTCCAGCGTCATGTAGCTTTGCAGGTTGCCATATACGTTGTCGGCCTCCACATAAAAGTCGATGATGGACAACTGGCCGGCCGTCACGGCATCGTAGAGTAAGCGGAGGGACTGATGCATCAAAGGTACGTCATACGCTTTCAAAGCTTCCTGCAACTGCTGCATCTCGTTGAACTGACTCTGTACCTTGGCTTCCACCTGCAGGCGGGCATTGTCGCGCTGCAAGTTCGCACTCAACGCCTGGGCTTTCGCAATTTTCAGTTTCTTACGGTTGGAAAACAAAGGAAAACTGCCTCCTACCAGAAAACCGTTGCTCTTCTCTCCCACCGAGGTATTCCGCCGGTAGCCCACTTCCAGTTTCGGCAACCAGTTCTGCTTGTTTACCTTCACTTCTTCCGAAGCGGCCTGAGCGGTCGCATCGGCCACCTGCAAATCGGCATCCGACTGCATCACTTCGTTATACAACGTCTGATAATCCCGGATAGCCTCCACCTTAGGGTAATCCGTTTCCGCAAATTCCAAGGGCATATTGCCGTTCATGGCCAGCAACTGCTGCAAGGCCGTACGGTGTGCGGCATTGTTCTGAGCCACTTCGGTCTGCACCTTCATGCGTTCCATCTTGATTTTATTCACTTCCAGGGCATTGGCATCCCCCTCTTTCAGGCGTTTTTCGAACAACTCCAACAGGGCATCGGCATTCTTCATCCGCTCGGCCAGCAACTGCTGTTCCTGGTTCAGCCGAATCAGGTCCAGACACAGGTTCTTGGCTTGCAGCAGAATGTCGCGACGGAACACCTGCTGCTGACGGTCCAGCACGTTTTTCTGCGATTTTCCGGAACGGTTGCGTGCCGCATACAGCGTGGGGAAATCAAATCCCTGCGTCACCACCAGTTCCGAACTGGCCATGCCGTCCACGTTGCTTGCATAAAACGGACTGTACTCCACGCTGGGGTCTTCCAGGTTATTCCGTGTCTGCACTTCCATCTTGGCCGCTTCCATGCGATGCGCACTGGCCTGAAGTTCCTTGTTGTGCTGCTCCACGAATTGCAGCACCTCTTCTATTTTCTGTGCCTGCAGCCCGCCGGAAAAAGCCAGGCCCGCAAGCAATATCCATCCAAATTTTTTCATGCTTCTGTTCTTTTAGTCGTTTTCTTCCGGTTCATTAACTCATACACAATAGGAATGACAAAGGCATTCAGGAAAGTGGAGGTCAGCAATCCTCCCAGAATGACCTTGGCCATCGGACTCTGAATCTCATTGCCCGGCAGGTCGCCACGCAAGGCCAGCGGAATCAGGGCAAGGGCAGACGAAAGGGCGGTCATCAGAATCGGGTTCAGACGGTCGAGCGAACCGTGTACGATACTTTCGCGCACATCCAGATGCTGCTCTTCACGCAACAGGTTGTAGTGGGTGACCAGCAACATACCGTTTCGGGTGGCAATACCGAACAAGGAGATAAATCCGATGATGGCCGGAATACTGACTTCACCCGTGGTCAGCCACAGGGCAAACACACCGCCAATCAGGGCCAGCGGCAGGTTCAACAGAATCACCCCGCTCTCGGCGGCATCGTGGAACTGCATGTACAGCAACAGGAAGATGACCACGATGCTCATCAAGGAAGTCAGCAGCAAGGTACGGCTGGCGGCCTGCTCGCTTTCAAACTGTCCGCCGTATTCGATATGATAGCCTTCGGGCAACGTAATCTTCTCGTCTACCCGACGCTGGATGTCATTCACCACGCTACGCAAGTCGCGCCCGCTGGTATTGGCCGAAATCACGATTTTCCGTTTCACGTTTTCCCGGTTGATGGTGTTCGGTCCCATGGAAGACACCACATCGGCCACGTACGACAACGGAATCTTCCGCCCCTGCGCATCGTCAATCATCAGGTCTTTCACACGTTCCATCTCGCCCCGATCGGCCTCATCCGCACGCACCACCAGGTTGAAGGTCTTTCCCTTTTCATACACCTGCGACACGACCTCGCCGGCCATATTCACCTGCACGAACTCACTGAACTGCGGCAACGAGATGCCATACTTGGCCAGCATCTCCCGCTTGGGCACAATCTTCAGTTCCGGACGTTCAATCTGCTGCTCCACGTTCAGGTCGGCCACGCCTTCCACGTCACTGATGGCGGCCTTTATCTGATTGCCCAAGGCAAACATCCGGTTCAGGTCATCCCCGAACAGCTTGATGGCAATGCTGGCCTGCGTACCACTCAACATAGCGTCGATACGGTGACTGATAGGCTGTCCGATTTCAATGTTGGCCCCCGTGATGACCGACAGTTTCTGACGGACATCCGCCAGCAGTTCGGCATGCGAACGGTCCTTCAGCTCGAAAGGAGCTTCTATTTCCGACACGTTCACGCCCAGCGCATGCTCATCCAGTTCCGCACGTCCCGTCTTACGGGCTACGGTCTGTATCTCCGGAATGGAGAGCAGGATTTCCTCGGCCTGACGCCCAATCTTGTCGGACTCTTCCAAGGAAATACCCGGCAGGGAGCTGACATTGATGGTAAACGACCCTTCGTTGAACGAAGGCAGGAAGCTGTGGCCCAACGTAAAGAAGATGCCCAAGGCCACCACGAACACGGCAACCGTGCCTCCCAGCACCGTCTTCTTGTGCTCCAGCGACCAAAGCAAGGCCCGTTCGTAATATTTCTTCAGCCATACGGCCAAGAAGGCTTCTTTCGGCAGTCCGTCTCCTTTTGTTTTTCCGCCCAGCAGGTAACTGCACAACACCGGAGTCAGGGTCAGCGCCACCACGGTGGAAGCAAACAAAGACACGATGAAGGCAATGCCCAGCGGCACCAGCATACGGCCTTCCATCCCGGTCAGGAAGAAAAGCGGAATAAAACTCACAATGATAATCAGCGTGGAGTTCAGAATCGGCATACGTACCTCACGCGAAGCATTGAACACCACCTCACGTACCGGCTTGCGTTCTTCCGGCGGGAGCATCTTGTTTTCCCGCAGGTGCTTCCACACGTTTTCCACATCGACAATGGCATCGTCCACCAACGAACCGATGGCGATGGCCATACCTCCCAGACTCATGGTATTGATGCTCAGTCCCATGTAGTGCAGTACCAGGATGGCCACCACCAGGGAAAGAGGAAGGGTAATCAACGAAATAATCGTTGTCCGCGTATTGGCCAGGAACAGGAAGAGCACGATGACCACAAAGATGGCACCTTCATACAGCGATTCCTGTACGTTGTTGATGGAACTTTCGATAAAACGCGACTGGCGGAACACATCGGTAGAGATTTTCACATCCTTCGGCAGGTTCTTCTGCAAATCGGCCAAGGCCTTCTCCAGCTGTTCCGTCAAGGCAATCGTACCCGTATTGGGCTGCTTCGTTACCGTAAGCAGTACGGCTGGCTTTCCTTTTTCGGAAGCCACTCCCAGCTTGGGCTGCTGCGAACCGATACGCACATCGGCCACGTCTTCCAAGGTAATGGGTGCTCCCTCTGTCGTAGTCTTGATGACAGCCCGACCCAACTTATGCACATCGTCCGTAGAAAGCACTCCCCGCACAATGTACTCGTTGCCATATTCATAGATGACACCTCCGTTGGTATTCTGGTTCATGTTGCGCGATACGGCCATCACCTCTCCCAGAGTCACCCCATAATGACGCATCCGGTCGGGATGAATCAGAATCTGGTATTCCTTGATGTCTCCCCCCAGTACGGCCACCTGTGCCACACCTCCGGTGGACAACAGACGTGGACGGATGGTCCAGTCGGCCAGCGTACGTAAATCCTGCATGGAAGTAGAATCGGCGGTCAGGCCCACAATCAGCAATTCGCCCAGGATGGACGACTGCGGTCCCAGCGTGGGCTTTCCCACATTGTCCGGCAAAGACTCGCCCACTGCGGCCAGCTTCTCAGACACAATCTGACGGGCCAGATAGATATCGGTATCCCATTCAAACTCGACCCAAACCACTGAAAAGCCCGTAGTGGAAGAAGAACGCACCCGTCGCACATTGGTCGCTCCGTTCACCGCCGTCTCGATAGGGAAAGTGACCAGCTGTTCCACTTCCTCTGCCGCCATGCCGTTGGCCTCGGTCATCACCACCACCGTCGGGGCATTCAGGTCGGGAAACACATCCACTTCGGTGTGAAAGGCCGTATAGGTTCCTCCTATCAGTAACAGCACCGAAGCCACCAGCACCAGCAAGCGGTTCTGTAAGGAAAATCGTATAATCTTGTTCAACATAGTTCCTCCGCTTTAATGGTTATGTGTATGCGCCGGGATGGCATTGGAAGCCGAGGCCAGTTTGACATGAATCGCGCCACGGGTCACCACCGTATCCCCGTCTTTCACACCGGAAAGAATCTCTACCCGGCTGCCGTCGGAAGTTCCCAGTTTCACTTCCTGCTTTTTATAGCACTCCTCGTCCAGCTTCAAGTAGACGAAATACACGCCTTGTTCTTCGGTCAAGGCCGATACCGGAAGGCTCAATACGCCGTTCCGTTCACCCGACAAGAGGTACACCTCCACGAAAGAACCGGGAACCATGTCGCCCCGGTTGTCGAACTCAAAAGTCACCGGCACATAATAAGAGGTATCTCCCGAAGACTTGCCGAAAGAAAGCAACTTGCCTCCCAAATTCTCAAGGCTATACACTTTATTATTATAAGGAGTCTGGAAATTGGCAGACACCACCTGGGAAAGCTGTGCATAATAGCGTTCAGACACTTCCGCCTTCAACACCAGCCGACGGGTCTGTGTCACCGTCATCAACGGCTGGCCCACTGTCACATAATCGCCTTCCTTCACCAGGCAAGTCTTGATAAATCCACCGATAGGAGACTTGACAGATACTCCCTTGCCCGACTTGCTCGGCTTCAACGCTTCGTAGGTGAGACGGGCATTCTCGTAGGCTTCACGCAAGGCCGCAAAGTCTTTTTGCGACACAATCTGGCTGCTCACCAGTTTTTGCGCACGTTCATACTCTTCCTTGGCTTTCTCATAAGCCACCTTGGCTTTCTGCACAGGGTCACCATCCTGAATATGGGCAGCCGACACACTCAGCAGTTCCGTTCCCTTGCCGACTTGCATACCTTCGGCTACCTTACGGGAGAAAGAAACCACTCCCGAAGAAGCGGCCACCACAGTAGCTTCCTCGCCCTGGGCAGCCAGAATCTGTCCGCTGGTATGAATCACATTACGAAAACTTCCCGCGTGTACGGCTTCGGCCTCCACACCTGCCGCCTTCGCCTTTTCAGGAGTCAGGATAATCTCATCGGAATGGCCGGCCTTTTCTCCAGCATGCATTTCTTCTTCATGGCTGTGTCCCTCCTCGCCATGCTCATGGGCATGCTCTCCACATGCACCCAACAGGAACATACACAATGTGCCTGTCAAAATATAGTTTTTCATTGAATTACGGTGTTTTTAATTTTGCTGCAAAAATAACTTCTGTACCCTGCAAGCTGGTTGCAAAGTACATTTCTAACTCTCTATCCCCTACAATGGGATTGTTTTATGCAGCAAAGGGAGGGGCACGAAAATTCCGCACGGCCGAGAAATTCCGGGCGTGCAGCTTTTCAATATAATAGGAAGTCAGGTCCGTGGATTCCCTGGAGACAGGCGCCTCCAACCACACGGACGACAGATAAATCAAGGTATAATACGTATAATCCGGCGTGAAATCCGGGGAATGATGCGGAGTGGAAAAAGAGAAATGGGTCACACAGCTGATATCGCAGGTATGCTTGTCGGCATCACCGGGACAATGACAAGTCTCTCCTTCCGCATGCACATGCACAGGAGTACAGGTTTCCATGTCCGGACTGACACAGAACGCTTCGTTGTGATGATGATGTGGAAAAACTCCGACCACCAGCACCCACAAACTGACAAGCAACAGGCAATATGCATTTACACGATGTTTCATTCCCTTTCTCTGACGGGCACAAAGGTAAAAAGAAATACAGAAAAAAACAACGCTTTGCTTTCTACCTGACTTTTTTACCGTTCACTCTCCATCGATGCGGAGAAAACTTTTAAAAGTCTGACTGTACACCCTGGCCATAAATAGCTTACCTTTGCCGGCAAGAAAAGATAACGTGAAAAAGAAGTAAGTATGAAATCTGGTCTTACATTGCTACTGGCATGTTTTCTGCCCCTCGTGCCCCTGACGGCGCATGCGCAAGGTCCCGACCGGAGGCCCCGCCCTTCACTTCCCGAAGAAGAGATAGAAGGCACTCCTGCCTACGTCGCACTCAGCCGCATTGAAGTGGCCGACAGCCTGCTGGAACCGAACGTATTGATTTTCTGCGGGGAACAGGTGAATCTGGATCCTTCCGACCGCAAACGGAAGCTGCGCAGGGAACTGGCCTCCTTGTCACGCTTCTCCCAATCGCTTCAACAGAAGGCGGCTTATTTCTTTCCCCTTGTAGAACCTATTCTGGAGGAACACCAGATTCCCGACGATTTCAAGTACCTGATGGTGATTGAAAGCGGCATGAATCCGGAAGCACGCTCGCCCGTGGGTGCCTTGGGACTGTGGCAGTTCATGAAGGAGACGGCCCGGGAATACGGCCTGCGGGTGGAACGGAAAATCGATGAACGACTGGACATTGAAAAATCAACCCATGCCGCCTGCCGTTACCTGCGTACCGCCTACGACAAGTTTCACGACTGGGTGGCCGTGGCACAGTCGTATAACATCGGACAGGCCCGTATCGGAACGGAACTGAAAGAGCAGAAAGTGGAAGAAGCCATCGACCTGCAACTGGTGGAAGAAACCAACCGCTATATCTACCGCTTACTGGCCATCAAAATCCTGTTCACCCATCCGGAGAATTTCGGTATCTCTGCCGTGCCCGACTATTACAAGAAAATACGAAGAAGATAGAAACAAAAACGCCATGAAGCCCGCTCCCACAGGAGCCTTCTTCATGGCGTTTCTTTATTTCACTGACTGAATTTACTTCACTTTCAGGCTGTAGTTTTCAATTCCTTTCGGATGAATCACCTTCTCCAGCTTCAAATCGAAAATCAACATGGAGTTAGCTGGAATGGATGAACGGTCCGAACTTCCATAAGCCAAATCTGCCGGAATATACAATTCCACCCGCTGACCTTCTTTCATGTGCTGCAAAGCGGTAATCCAACCGACAATCAATCCGTCGCCCCCACTTGTCTGACTGGACTGTAAAGCGAAATGGCTAGGTACATGGATTTGCTCATCCAACTCTCCCGTATAATTCTGGTCGAACACCGTTCCGTTAATCAGCTTGCCACGGTAGTACACGCTGACACTGTCCGTAAACAAAGGAGTAGCTCCAGTGCCCGGTTCAAGAATCCTCATATACACCGAGTCATTGACATTGGCAGGCGTTTCGAAAGGATTGGTCACCACCGAACTTCCTCCCAATCCGGGAGAGGAACTTTCACTTGCAATCTTGTAATTACAATATATCTCCCATTCTCCCGGATGCGTACGGGCCACATCCGCAATGGAATCCAAATAGCGGTCATTACGCACTTCCCAGTTTGCATACGGGTCTTCCACGGTCGTATCTTTCGCGCAGGATGCAAATCCGAAAGAAAGCACAAATGACAGGGCTATCAGCCAAAATAGGTTCTTGTTCATGTAGTTTAATTTATTACTGCAACGTTTTCAGCAAGCTGGTGATGCTGACTTTGTCGGCAATGATATTATTCAAATCTGCAATCGCCACACGTTCCTGTTCCATGGTGTCACGGTTACGCAAGGTTACGCAATTGTCTTCCAATGTCTGATGGTCGACAGTCACACAATACGGAGTACCGATGGCATCCTGACGACGGTAACGCTTTCCGATAGAATCCTTTTCATCGTACTGGCAGTTGAAGTGGAATTTCAGGTCATCGATAATTTCACGGGCCTTTTCAGGCAGACCGTCTTTCTTGACCAACGGCATGACAGCCAGTTTCACCGGTGCCAAAGCAGCAGGCAACTTCAATACCACACGTGTTTCGCCGTTTTCCAGCTTTTCTTCGTGATAAGCGGCACTCATCACGCTCAGGAACATACGGTCCACACCGATAGAAGTTTCAATGACATACGGAGTATAGCTTTCGTTGATTTCCGGATCGAAATACTTGATGCTCTTACCAGAGAATTTTTCGTGCTGGCTCAAGTCGAAGTTGGTACGAGAGTGTATACCTTCCACTTCCTTGAAACCGAACGGCATCAGGAACTCGATATCGGTTGCTGCATTGGCATAGTGAGCCAGCTTTTCGTGGTCGTGGAAACGATAATGATCGTCACCAAAGCCCAGTGCCTTATGCCATTTCAAACGGATTTCTTTCCATTTCTTGAACCATTCGAGCTCGGTTCCCGGTTTTACGAAGAACTGCATTTCCATCTGTTCGAACTCACGCATACGGAAAATGAACTGACGAGCCACGATTTCGTTACGGAAAGCCTTACCAATCTGAGCGATACCGAACGGAATCTTCATACGTCCTGTCTTCTGTACGTTCAGGTAGTTCACAAAAATACCCTGAGCGGTTTCCGGACGAAGATAAACCTTCATGGCACCGTCGGCAGTAGAACCCATTTCGGTGGTAAACATCAGGTTGAACTGACGCACTTCTGTCCAGTTCTTTGTACCTGAAATCGGACATACAATCTCTTCATCCAAAATAATCTGACGAAGTTCTGCCAGGTCGTTGGCATTCATTGCCTTGGAATAACGTTCGTGCAACGCATCGCGTTTAGCCTGGTGTTCCAGCACACGCGGATTGGTGCTGCGGAATTCTGCTTCATTGAAAGCATCTCCGTATTTCTTGGCAGCCTTGGCTACTTCCTTGTTTATCTTTTCGTCGTATTTGGCAATCTGATCTTCAATCAATACATCGGCACGGTAGCGCTTCTTGGAATCACGGTTGTCAATCAACGGGTCATTAAAAGCGTCCACGTGTCCGGAAGCCTTCCAAATGGTAGGATGCATGAAAATTGCAGAATCGATACCTACGATGTTCTCATGCAGCAACACCATGCTCTGCCACCAGTACTGTTTGATATTGTTTTTCAGTTCCACACCGTTCTGACCGTAATCATATACGGCTCCAAGTCCATCGTAAATTTCACTTGACGGGAATACAAAACCATATTCTTTACAGTGTGAAACAAGTTTCTTGAAAACGTCTTCTTGTGCCATTTTTCCTATTATTTTGATTTTTTCTACTTAAATGTCTACTTAATAGGGCACAAAGATACAGATTTATCAACAAAAAAGCACCATAGGTATATTAATTTATCTTATGAGTCACTTCATCTTGCCGCTCTCATCCACCTCAAGCTGAAGTCCGTCGTAGGTCAGACAGACGTTTTCCGGCAATTGCGCCTGCACTTTCGCATGCAGCCCAATCTGATGACTCATGTGAATGAAGTAAGTTTTTTCGGCATGGATGCGCTGCGTCTGTTCCAATGCCTCGGATAAAGACTGGTGTGTCCAATGGGGTTCAATTCGCAAAGCATTCATCACCAGAAGCTTCAGGTCTTTCAGGCAATCATAGCTTTCTTCCGGCATTTTCGACATGTCGGTAACCCATGCCATCGGACCGATACGGAATCCCATGATGGGAAGTTGCCCATGCATCACACGGAAAGGCATGACTTCCACTTCATTCCCTTCCATGTTGGATACAGTGAAAGGTACTCTTTCTTCTATGTAGTGCAAAGGAATATGCGGTACACCCGGATAAAGATTCTCGGCAAAACAGTAGGGCATCCGGTTTTTCAGGCGTGTGGCTGTATACTCCTCGGCATACACCGGTATGTCCCGGAAACGGCAGAAAGGACGCAAGTCATCCAGTCCGCCCACATGGTCGTAATGCTCGTGCGTAATCAATACTCCGTCAATCGGGCGGTAATCGTTCAGACGAATCATCTGCTCCCGGAAATCCGGACCACAATCAATCAAGATACGTACCCCGTTCACCTCAACCAGTCCCGAACAACGCAACCGGTTGTCATGCGGATCCTTACTTGTACATACCTCACACGTACATCCCACCTGTGGTACACCTGTCGAGGTGCCACTGCCTAATATTGTGACCTTCATTGCTTTTCTCCAATAAAATTAACTTCCGGACAAATGGTGATACCAAATTTTTCTTTCACCGAACGGACTATCGCTTCTGCCAGCCGGACCACCTCTTCTCCGGTAGCCCCACCCAGATTCACCAGCACCAACGCCTGTTTGTCGTGCACTCCTGCCCGGCCCAGGTGTTTACCCTTCCAGCCGCAACGGTCAATCATCCATCCGGCAGGAATTTTCACCCGTTTTTCATCCACTTTGTAGTGAGGCATATCCGGATAAATTTTCCACAAGGCTTCAAACTGTTCCACCGGTACAATGGGATTCATAAAGAAACTGCCGGCATTACCGACTTTTACCGGGTCGGGAAGTTTTGCCTCCCGGATACGTATGATGATTTGTCGGAGAACGGCTAAAGAAAGTATCCCCCCCTCCTTTTCCAATTCAGAACGGATATTTCCATAATCCAAATGATACACCGGATGTTTTTTCAGACGGTAAGTGACATGAGTAACGATATATTTACCTTTCAGCTCCTGCTTGAAAATGCTTTCACGATAGGCATAACGACATTCTTCGTTTGTAAACACCCGCAGTTCGCCGGTTGCGACAGAAACCGTCTCGACAGAAACAATCAAATCTTTCGCTTCCACCCCATAGGCCCCGATGTTCTGTACGGCAGACGCACCTACCTCACCCGGTATCAAGGAAAGATTCTCCGCTCCATACCATCCTTGCTGTACGGTATAAGCCACCAGGTCATCCCACACTTCACCGGCTCCCACACGCAAGTCCACAAAATCCTCTGCCTCCTGTACCACTTGCATGCCTTTAATACCGGAATGTAACACAGTTCCCGAATAATCGGACACAAACAGCAGATTGCTTCCTCTTCCTACGTGCAAAAGAGGCGCATCCTTCTCCTGCCGTCCGTTCAAGAAACACTGCAGTTCATCCACTGAGTCATATTCCACGAAACGAGCTGCCTTTACATCCATTCCGAACGTATTATAAGGAAGCAATGAGTAATTTGTAAAGTCCTTCATATCGTCAATCGCTCAAATCTTCAAATCGCATCAGTTTCCATACCCCTCCGTAGCGTTCAAAATACAGGGTATTACTGAAACCGTTGCCAAATCCTTTAAATTCCACGACTTTATAGTCTGAACGCATATTCTCGGGCTGACCGTAATGCACATTGGTCATACGACCTTTCATCATCGGGGGGCGGAAAGCAAACCATTGTCCTTGCTCCAAGGTTGTTTCAAGTATCTGAAATTCATCTTCCGGGTCGGCTGTCACGAACTTCAACGGATCGTGCAGACGTTCCTGCTGAAACACTGAATCACGTGCAAAACGTTCGTAAAATGTATAGAAATCTTCCTTCCCATCTTCTTCGTCCGGCAATTTTTCCACATTGATGGCTTCCAGAAACCAGGAATCTTTTTTCCGCTGAAAATAATACCGCTTGATTCGCCGGTCTGCCAGAAAAATCCAATCGACCTGCACACTGTGCAGACTGGTATCTTTTTCGATTTCCATATCCTCTTCCTTATCGAAAAGAACGGTATAAGCCGGTTCCCGACTGAACAAGGGGTCAAACTTCCAGTCAGCTTTCTGAATACGGGTCACTTGTTTCCCTTTATATAAAGAAAAAGGAAATACGACACGCGTCCGCTGAAACTTCTCATCGGAAGCGAAATTATAAAAGAAATCGGCAAAACTTTCATCTGCAGCAGCAGGAACTTCCTCTTCTACTACAGTGGAATCCTGAATGGAATCCGGATGTACTTTTATAGAATCAATTTGTTCAGTCAATGCGGCGAAAGGATCAGTTTTTTTCTTTCCTCCTCCACACGATACCATCAGCATCAGCAGACAGCATCCTAAGATTAGTCTTTTCATTTGGTTTCCTCAAATATTGCCGCAAAATTACCTTTTTTTTCCATTCATTGTCTACGAAACAAGAGTTTTCTTTTTTATTGAATGAAAAACAGAATTTTTTCAGTTTAAATCCTTACCTTTGCAGACAAAATAATTAAAGAAGAGATATGTTAGCAAAAATAGAACAGTTGCTTCAGGAAGTAAAAGGACTCTCCGCACAGAATCCAGAAGAGCTGGAAGCTTTACGCATCAAATACCTGAGCAAAAAAGGTGCCATCAATGCACTGATGGCTGACTTCCGTAACGTACCTGCAGAACAGAAGAAAGAAGTAGGTATGAAATTGAACGAGTTGAAAAATCTGGCACAAGAACGCATTGCTACCTTGAAAGAAACATTCGAGAATCAGGACAACAGTGCCGCCGAACTGGATTTGACCCGTACAGCCTATCCCATCAAACTTGGTACGCGCCACCCGCTGACTATTGTACGCAATGAAATTATTGATATCTTCGGCCGTATGGGATTTACTATCGCCGACGGTCCGGAAGTTGAGGACGACTGGCATGTGTTCTCTTCCATGAACTTCCCTGAAGACCATCCGGCACGCGACATGCAGGATACTTTCTTCATCGAAACCCATCCTGACATTATTCTCCGTACACATACTTCATCCGTACAGAGCCGCGTAATGGAAGTGTCACAACCGCCTATCCGCGTAATCTGCCCGGGACGTGTGTACCGTAATGAGGCTATCAGCTACCGTGCCCACTGCTTCTTCCACCAGGTAGAAGGTCTGTATGTAGACAAAAACGTTTCTTTCACCGACCTGAAACAGGTACTGCTGCAGTTCGCACAGGAAATGTTCGGTCCGGATACAAAAATCCGCCTGCGTCCGTCGTACTTCCCGTTCACGGAACCTAGTGCAGAAATGGATATCAGCTGCGACATCTGTGGTGGTGAAGGCTGTCCGTTCTGCAAATATACCGGATGGGTAGAAATTCTGGGATGCGGTATGGTAGACCCGGCAGTGCTGGAAGCTAACGGTATCGACAGCAAAGTGTACACAGGGTATGCTTTCGGTATGGGAGTGGAACGTATCACGAACCTGAAATACAAAGTAAAAGACTTGCGTATGTTCTCTGAAAACGACACGCGCTTCTTGGAAGAATTCGAATCGGCCAACTGATTCTCGATTTTCCATACGCTATAGTAATAAGAACACGGATTACACCGGAATAGTGGAAAGGGGATTTCCCTGACTGCATCCTGTGTAATCCGTGTTTATCTATATACACCTTAATAACCACTCTTTTCAGATATGCCAAAAGATAAACTGGTCACACCAAGTTTCTGCGCCATTCTGGCGGCTAATTTTCTGCTCTATTTCGGATTCTGGCTACTGACACCGATTCTTCCGTTCTATCTGTCGGAAGTATTCCACACATCACACACCATCATCGGAATCGTCCTTTCCTGCTATACGGTTTCTTCCTTGTGCATCCGTCCGTTCTCCGGTTATTTTCTGGATACGTTTGCCCGCAAGCCTTTATACCTGCTGGCTTACTTCATCTTTACGCTGATTTTTGCCGGATACATGACTGCCACCGTATTGACCTTGTTTATCATTTTCCGTGTCGTTCACGGTTTTTCCTTCGGAATGGTGACCGTAGGCGGTAACACCCTGGTCATCGACATCATGCCTTCTTCCCGACGAGGAGAAGGATTGGGTTACTACGGACTGACCAACAACATCGCGATGTCCATTGGGCCGATGTTCGGTTTGTTTCTGCACAGTGGAGGAGCTTCCTACACCACCATCTTTTCGTATGCACTTGGCTCATGCGTCTTAGGCTTCATTGCTGCCTGTATCGTACGTACCCCCTACAAAGTTCCCGTCAAACGTGCTCCCATTTCACTCGACCGTTTTATCTTGCTCAAAGGACTTCCTGCCGGACTCAGTCTGTTGCTGCTCTCCATTCCTTATGGAATGACCACCAATTACGTAGCCATGTATGCACAAGAAATTGGCATTACAGCAGAAACGGGATTCTTTTTCACCCTCATGGCGGTAGGAATGGCCGTCAGCCGGTTGTTTAGTGGAAGACTGGTAGACAAAGGACTGGTAACCCAAGTTATCGCCGCAGGATTATACCTGGTCAGCGCCTGCTATTTCGCTTTGACAGCCTGCGGATGGCTCGTAGAATGGAGTCTGAGAATAACAACAATCATTTTCTTTCTGATTTCATTGCTGCTGGGTATCGGATTCGGTACCATGTTCCCGGCTTACAATACCTTGTTTGTAAATCTTGCCCCCAACAACCAGCGAGGAACCGCTACCAGCACCTATCTGACCTCATGGGACGTCGGTCTGGGAATTGGAATGTTGACCGGAGGATACATCGCAGAAATAGCCACTTTCAAAATAGCCTACCTGTTTGGTGCTTCATTGACGGTAGTTTCCCTGCTGTATTTTCATTTCAAGGCAGGTCCCCATTTTGAAAGAAACAAACTCAGATAAAAAAGGAGGTTTAATCTTTGTAAGTAAACACAAAGATATGCGACAACCGATTATCCACTTCCGTAAGCTGTACAGACAAAATAAAGGAACGGAACAAATCGGCATGCCGAAGCATAAACGGAGGAAGATAAGAAGCATATTTTTCAGGGGACTCCATCACCTTTTCCATATCTGTCACCATAATATAAGAAGCATCCCGTGACAAATTGGATACACATTCATCAAACAAAGAATGGGAAGGAGACGCCGCTATCTGTGCCACGCACGAATCCACTTTATTATGTCCTGACACAATAAGCAAACTATCCGGTTCACAAACCGTAGGAATCGCACGCACCGCCTCGATGGTACGCTGCTGGCAGTCTGCCGACTCATACATCTGCCCGCTCAAATAAAACACCTCGCTGTTCAAGTGAATATCATACTCACTCCAGCTGTGGCAAGCTTCCTTTCCTAAAAATGGAATGGATGCCGTACGCCCATAAATAGTAATGAAGTTGGCAGGTTGTGGATGATGTATGGAAGCAAATACGGAATCATCGTGAAGCGATTTATTGTCCTTCACCGCATCGATTACCTGTTCGATCAACTTTTTCTGATAACTTACCACCACCAATCCGTCGGTCGTATAAACTGACAGATACTTTGTAGAACTAAGAGGATATATTTCTATTTTCTTTCCACGATACACTTCCTTCTTCGGTGCAAAACCTACCCCATACCGCTTTTGTACCGCCTCAATCAACTGACGTTTCCCTTCTTTCCCCGTACGGAAATAAGCTACCACATCCATGGCCGTATGAGGACGATGGAAACTCATCACCACATAATGCATCTGATATGAAAGGCCGTGTGCAGCCACAGAGGAATACTCGTTCAAATCAGACAAGAGATCATTAATCAAGCCGGAACGATGCAGGGTGTCCAACTGAGAGGAATAGGCCACCTGTGAAAAGGCGTGCATAAAATTATCGATATTATCTGTTTCGAGCACACCTGCACAATCCTGAGGCACAAACTCGAAAACATCAATCTGATGTTCCTTGTCAGCCATACTCAAACGGGCAAAACCATAAAAAGCAATCCCGATACAAAACAGTACCACGGAAAGTACAACTCCCAATTTTATGACTGAACGAATTTGCATTGTTATACGATTTTACGCAAAGATAGCAAAATCTTTTTAAAAAGTACAAACAAAAACGAATATTTTTTAGTAAGTCATTTGCATTGCTTCAATTTTTCCAGTAATTCAGCACGCGAAACCCCAAAAGTAATAGCTTTCTCATAAGCCTCACGGGCGTCCGACTTTTTTTTCTGCTCCAAGTAAATATCTCCCTTCATTACATACGACGCTGCATCCCGAGCATCTAATTTCAGCACCTCGTCCAAATCGTATAAAGCCGCATCCAATTGTCCATGTTCCCATTCCATATTGGCACGCATCTTCCACACAGAGACATCCTGCGGATAATCAGACACCAGGCGGTTCATGGCATCCATAGCCGACTGGAAGCGCCCTTCTTTCTCGTCCAGCATGGCCAAACCGATACGGGCTGTTTTATTCTTCACATCCTGTTCCAGCACCACATTATAGTCTACGCGCGCTTCCTTGTATTCACGCCGTTGCATATAGATATAGGCCCGGAACAGACGGGCTTCCTGATTCTTCGGCACAAGATCAATCACGTTGCAATAATCCAGATACGCTTTCTGAAGCAAATCCTTTTCCAAATAAAGAGCTGCCCGGTTCAGCAACATGGCTGTAGAATACGGAATGATGTTCAACGCCAGCGTGTACGATTCAATGGCCTCATCCGTCTTTCCCAAACGTTTCTGCACAGTTCCCAGATTGGAAAAAAGCAAGGCGTTCCGAGCATTGTTCGGTTCCAGTTTCAATGCTTTCCGAAAAAGCTGTTCGGCCTGCACCAGACTGTCCTTTTTCACACAGCCCATAGCCTGCTCCACGATTTCATTATACGATTGTGCCTGCAAAGCACATACAGACGAGAATATACTACACAAAATCAAAACAAAATATTTCATTCTCTATTTCTTTGAATTGATGCGAAGGTAGTATTTATAAATCGAACACGAAGACATTACAATATTTTTTTGTAAGTTTGAACAATCATTTATACATAAAAGCAAGAAAATCATGAAAACTGAAAAAGCGATTTTTGCCTGTGGCTGCTTCTGGGGAGTACAACACCAGATGGAACGGGCTGCAGGAGTGATACGTACCACTGTAGGATACACAGGAGGACACAAGGAAAACCCCACTTACCCGGAAGTAAAAGCTCATACTACCGGACATGCGGAAGCGGTACTTGTGGAATACGATGCCGCACAGACCACTTATACCGACTTATGCAAATTGTTTTTTGAAATACACGACCCGGCACAGACCGACGGACAAGGTCCGGATATCGGTCCGCAATACCGCAGCGAAATTTTCTATTTGAACGACGAACAGAAGCAGCAGGCTGAAAAAGTCATTCAGATTTTGAAAGCCAAAGGGTATGAAGTGAACACTAAACTGACACCTGCCACCACCTTCTGGCCTGCAGAAGAATATCACCAACATTATTATGACAAGACAGGTGGAGAGCCTTACTGCCATATCCGGGTCAAAAAATTCTGACACAAAAAAGAGGGACTTCTCGCAAAAGAAATCCCTCTTTCTATTTTTTCAAACTCAATCTCTGATCAAGCCTTCTTGATGTAATCTACAATCCAGGCACCCACTTCTTTCGTGCCATATTTGGCTCCACCTTCCACTTGAATTTCCGGTGTGCGCACGTTGGCATCCAGTGAAGCATCTACTGCCCGACGGATAAGTGCTCCTTCTTCCTTGCAGTTGAAATATTCAAACAACATGGCAACCGACAGAATCTGTGCCAACGGGTTGGCGATGTTCAAACCCTTTGCCTGTGGCCAGGAACCATGAATCGGTTCGAATACCGGAGTACTCTCACCGGTAGAAGCAGAAGGAAGCAAGCCCATTGAACCGCTAATCACAGAGCCCTCATCGGTCAGGATGTCGCCGAATGTATTTTCCGTCACCATGACATCAAAGAACTTCGGTTCCTGAATCATCTTCATGGCGGCATTGTCTACGAACATATAGTCGGTAGTCACTTCCGGATATTTAGGAGCCATCTCTTGGGCAATCTGACGCCACAAACGGGAAGAAGCCAACACATTGGCCTTGTCTACCACCGTCAGGTGTTTCCGGCGTTTCATGGCATATTCAAAACCTACCTTCAAGATACGTTCGATTTCCGGACGAGTGTACATATTGGTATCGTATGCCTTGTCGTTGTCCTGGTATTTTTCGCCAAAGTACATACCGCCTGTCAGTTCACGGATGCAGAGGAAATCAGCCCCATCCACCAATTCCGCCTTCAACGGAGATTTGTGAACCAAGCATTTGAAAGTCTGTACCGGACGGATGTTCGCAAACAGTCCCAGTTTCTTACGCATGGCCAGCAACCCTTGTTCCGGACGTACTTTCGCCGTAGGGTCATTGTCGAATTTCGGGTCACCTACCGCAGAGAACAAAACCGCATCAGCATTCTTGCAAATCTGATAAGTTTCTTCCGGGAACGGATCGCCCACTTCATCAATGGCGTGAGCTCCGCAAAGCGCATACTCATAAGTTACTTTGTGGCCGAATTTTTCACAAACGGCCGTCATTACATCTACTCCCTGTACAGAGATTTCCGGTCCGATTCCGTCACCGGCTAATACTGCTATTTTAAAATCCATAATCAGATACGTTTAATTTAAATCTTCTATCAAGTTCAACATTTTAATCGTAGCCTTGATGGCTGCTTCCGTCTGGTCGGCATCAAATCCGCGGGTACGGAACTCCTTATCCTCGTAATTCCATGTAATCACGGTCTGCACAAAGGCATCGGTCCGTCCGCCCGGCGGAATAGTAACGGCATAATTCACCAGCATCGGGAACTTGCGGCCCAGCGTGTTCTTATAAATCTTACGCAACGCACGCACGAAAGCGTCATACTGTCCATCGCCGGAAGAGCTTTCCTGATAAGTTTTTCCATCAATCTCAATGCTCAGCGTAGCCATCGGTTTCAGCCCTTGAGCCAAAGTGACAAAATAGCTGAGCAATTTCACCTTGTTCTGTATTCCGTCGTGCTTGAGCACGTCACTGATGATATAAGGCAAATCTTCCGGAGTAACCTGTTCCTTACGGTCACCCAACTCAATGATGCGGTTGGTCACCTTCTTCATCGATTCTTCATCCAGTTCAAGGCCCAGACTTTCCAAGTTCTTGCGGATATTGGCTTTCCCGGAATTCTTACCCAAGGCATATTCCCGTACACGCCCGAAGCGCTCCGGCAACAAGTCGTTGAAGTATAACTTGTTCTTGTTGTCTCCATCGGCATGTACGCCTGCCACCTGTGTAAAGACACTTTCACCCACAATCGGTTTGTTGGCCGGAATCGTCACACCGGAATAAGACTCTACCACGCGGCTCACATCGTTCAGCCGGCTCTCGTCAATGCGGGTAATCGCATGAAAATGATCTTTCAAGATGGCCTGCACACTGGCCAACGGAGCATTTCCAGCCCGTTCGCCCAGTCCGTTGATGGTGGTATGCAAACCTTTTACCCCACTCAGCACAGCTGCCAGCACGTTGCTCACGGCCAAATCGTAATCATTATGAGCATGAAAATCGAAATGCAGGTCGGGATACCGCTTTTTCATCTTGCGCATGTATTCAATCACCTGCAACGGATTGAGGATTCCCAGTGTATCCGGCAACATAAAGCGCTTGATGCCACTGTCCTTCAAATCGTCCATCAGCCCAAACACATACTCAGGAGAGTCCTTGATTCCGTTACTCCAGTCTTCCAAGTACAGATTGACATCCATGTCCTTCGTCAAGGCATAATCCACCACCTGGTGGATATCAGCCAGATGCTCCGAAAGCGTCTTTTTCAACTGATAACGACAATGCTTTTCCGAGCCTTTTGCCAGTAGATTGATAACCCGGCATCCGGCACGATGAATCCAGTCCACAGAAACGGTTCCATCCACAAAACCCAGCACCTCCACCCGCTGCAACAAGCCACGGCGTGCCGCCCAGTCACAAATCATTTTTACCGCGTTGAACTCACCATCCGACACACGGGCAGAAGCCACCTCTATCCGGTCCACTTTCAGGTCTTCCAGCAACAGACGGGCTATCATCAGTTTCTCATGAGGCACGAACGATACGCCACTGGTCTGTTCACCGTCGCGCAACGTCGTGTCCATTATTTCTATTCTCGGATGATTATCCATAATCTATTCTTCCGCCGGTTAGTTACGTGCCTTTTCGAAGGCTTCTATCTTATCTTTATTCTCTACCAAGAAATCGATATCGTCCAGTCCGTTCATCAGACAATGCTTTTTATAAGCATTAATCTCAAACTTTTCAGACTTTCCGGTCGCTTTATTGGTAATGGTCTGCTCCGGCAGATTTACTTCTACTTCAGTTTTCGGATCGGCATAAATCGAGTCAAACAATTCTTTCAGGAATCCTTCACTTACCACCACCGGAAGCACGAAGTTGTTCAATTCATTGTTCTTGTGAATGTCGGCAAAAAAGCTGGACACCACCACTCTGAAGCCATATCCGGCAATCGCCCACGCCGCATGTTCACGACTGGAACCACTACCGAAATTCTTTCCGGCCACCAGAATCTGTCCGCTATACTTCGGATCGTTCAACACAAAATCCTTGTTCAACGAACCATCCGGATTATAACGCCAGTCGCGGAACAAATTGTCACCAAAAAACTTTTCATCACGGGTCGTCGCTTTCAGAAAACGTGCTGGGATAATCTGGTCCGTATCCACATTTTCCAAAGGCAAAGGAATACAAGTACTTGTTATGATATTGAATTTCTGTTTCATGACACTCATTTTTTACATTAACGTTCTCGGATCTGTTATCACACCGGTTACGGCAGCAGCTGCCGCTGTCAACGGGCTGGCCAACAAGGTACGTGAACCGGGTCCTTGACGACCTTCAAAATTACGGTTGCTGGTAGATACGGAATACTTGCCTGCCGGAATCTTGTCGTCGTTCATGGCCAGACAAGCACTGCATCCCGGCTGACGGATTTCAAAGCCTGCTTCTTCCAGAACTTTATCCAGTCCTTCCTGCCGAATCTGTTCGTCCACCATCCAAGAACCCGGCACCAGCCATGCCGTAATATGGTCAGCTTTCTTGCGTCCTTTCACGATAGAAGCAAAGGCCCGGAAGTCCTCAATACGTCCGTTGGTACAAGCTCCCAGGAATACATAGTCCACTTTCTTGCCCAGCAGACTCTCGCCCGGCTGGAATCCCATGTAATGCAAGGACTTTTCAAAGGAACCTTTTTCCACGTCACTCATTCCTTCCGTGGTCGGAATATGTGCGGTAATCGCCATACCCATTCCCGGATTGGTACCATAGGTAATCATCGGCTGGATATCCGCCGCATCAAAACGAACTTCCTTGTCGAACACGGCATCGTCATCGCTCTTCAGCGTCTTCCAGTAAGCCAATGCCTTGTCCCATTCCGCTCCTTTCGGCGCATATTCACGTCCTTTAATGTATTCAAAGGTCACTTCGTCCGGCGCAATCATTCCTCCGCGGGCACCCATCTCGATAGACAAGTTGCACAGGGTGAGACGTCCTTCCATGGTCAGGCTGCGGATGGCTTCACCGGCATATTCCACAAAATAACCGGTCGCACCGCTGGTGGTCATCTTCGACATCATATACAAAGCCACATCCTTGGCTGTCACGCCTTTTCCCAACTTGCCGTCAATCGTGATACGCATGGTTTTCGGACGGGCCTGAAGGATACACTGCGAAGCCATCACCATTTCCACCTCACTGGTACCGATTCCGAAAGCAACCGCTCCCATCGCTCCGTGAGTAGAAGTATGTGAGTCACCACACACAATGGTCATGCCCGGAAGGGTCAGTCCACGTTCCGGACCTACCACATGGATAATACCGTTCTTCTTGTTCATCATCCCAAAATGGGTCAACCCGAAATCGGCTGCATTCTTGGCCAGCGCATCCACCTGTGCTTTGGATACCGGATCTTCAATCGGTTTGTCCTGGTCGTGCGTCGGCGTATTGTGGTCCGGCATACAGTAGATACGTTCCGGACGGAAACATTTCAATCCACGGGCACGCATGCCGGCAAAAGCCTGCGGACTCGTCACCTCGTGACAATACAGACGGTCTATATACAATTGGGTAGGTCCGTCTTCCACCTTTTGCACCACATGTGCATCCCATATCTTGTCAAATAACGTATTAGCCATAAAAATATCTCGTTTAATTATTTTCTGAATTTATTGATACAATCGATGTATGCCTCTACCGAAGCGGCAATGATGTCGGTGTTGGCTCCGAAACCATAGTACATCTGGCCGTCGTATTCCACCTGCATGTGTACCTTACCAACATCATCACTACCCTTACTAATGGCCTGAATGGTAAATTCCTTCAAGGTCATCTGACGCTTGATAATCTGTTTCACGGCCTTGATGGCTGCATCCACCGGTCCGTTACCCGTAGCGGCTGCCTCAAAATGTTCGCCACTGATATTCAATCCCAGACTGGCTACGGAACGTACTCCTACTCCACTGGTCACCTGCAAGTATTCCAGTTTGATGTGATGGTTCACATTGCGGTCGGCTCCGGCCAATACCAGAATATCGTCATCCGTAATGTCTTTCTTCTTGTCTGCCAGTTTCAGGAAATCTTCATATACCTTATCCAATTTCTCCTGCGTCATTTCTACGCCCAACACATGCAGACGATGTTTCAAAGCCGCACGTCCACTACGTGCTGTCAATACAATTGCATTGTCATCGATACCCACATCTTTCGGGTCAATGATTTCGTAGGTCTGTGCATTCTTCAGCACTCCATCCTGATGGATACCGGAAGAATGGGCAAATGCATTACGTCCCACAATGGCTTTATTGGGCTGTACCGGCATGTTCATCAAACTGGAAACCATGCGGCTGGTAGGATAGATTTTCTGCGTGTTGATGTTCGTATCGATATGGATGTCGTGGTGACAGCGAAGAATCATGGCTACTTCCTCCAGAGAGGTGTTACCGGCACGTTCTCCGATACCGTTGATGGTCACTTCCACCTGGCGGGCTCCGTTCAACACTCCACTGATGGTATTGGCCGTTGCCATTCCCAGGTCATTGTGGCAGTGAGTAGAAATGATGGCTTTATCTATTCCGTCCACATGCTCCATCAGGTATTTGATTTTTGCGCCATATTCATCCGGCAAGCAATAACCGGTTGTATCCGGGATATTTACCACTGTAGCCCCTGCTTTGATAACAGCTTCTACCACACGTGCGAGGTATTCATTCTCCGTACGTCCGGCATCTTCGGCATAAAACTCCACGTCTTCTACATAACGTTTCGCATATTTTACGGCATTGACAGCCCGTTCGATGATTTCTTCACGAGTAGAATTGAATTTATATTTGATATGCGAATCAGAGGTACCGATACCCGTATGAATACGTTTGTGTTTGGCATACTGCAACGCCTCGGCAGCCACGTCGATGTCTTTCTGTACGGCACGTGTCAACGCACAAATGGTCGGCCAAGTCACCGCTTTAGAAATTTCAATTACCGAATTGAAATCTCCCGGACTTGAAATAGGGAATCCAGCCTCAATAATATCCACTCCCAAAGCTTCCAGCTGCTTGGCTACCTGAATCTTCTCAACCGTATTCAACTGGCATCCCGGTACCTGCTCCCCGTCGCGGAGCGTAGTATCAAAAATAAATAATCTGTCACTCATAATAGTATCTTTTTTATTTCCTATAATCCTAAAAAAAAGCCTTTCGCACAAGGAAGTGAGAAAGGCTTTATATGATTTTATTTTTACATCAATATGCACGCGACTCACTTCCCACCGGGCTTTCCAGCAGATTAATCAGACCGCATAGCAAAATATGTAAAAACATCGTGTTCATTTTCAGAATCTTTTTACTTGTTTCTTTTTTTGTTGCTGCAAAGGTATACAATATTTTGAAATGAGAAAATAAAAAGAAAGTTTTTTCAATATTTAAACAACAAATTCACACAAACACATGCGATAGGGTGTAAATCTATCATTCAGAAAGCAAACGCAGCTCATGCAGGCAAGCTTCTACTTCGGTCATGCTTCCCATGTGTTTGCCCATATCGTCCGACAACTTCACACACTCACGCCATTCCTGGTTCATGGTCATCTTGCAGCGTGACAGTTTCATGACAATATTGGAAGGCTGATAACCTGTATCATTCGTCAAATTGGTACCAATGCCGAACGAACAGCGTATTTTTCCTTGGCAATACTGGAATATCTTCAATGCCTTTTCAAAATCCAGCGCATTACTGAAAATAATGGTTTTGGTAGTCGGGTCAATTCCCAGTTCCTTGTAGCGGGCAATCAGACGGTCAATAAACTCATATTCGTTACCGGAGTCACAGCGTACACCGTCAAACAGCTTTGCCTGCTTCCGGCTGAAATTACTCAAAAACGAATCGGAAGTATAAGTATCCGACAGGGCCGTACCCAAATCTCCATCATACACATTTACCCAATTTTCCAAGGCCATGTAATTGGCATGCTTGTAACCGAACTGTGCCCCATGAAACATGAACCACTCATGCGGATGCGTTCCCATGGGCAGCATCCCATATTTCATGGCCAGGTAACAATTGGAAGTTCCCGTACAATAACGGGCATGTTTCTTTAAGTATTCCACTACCAGTTTCTGCACGTCAAATGAAAAACGGCGCCGTGTACCAAATTCAGAAAAAGGCATCTGATGGGCGTTCGACAGTTCCACCTTTCCCGCCAGCTTGTCCAGAATAACCTGCTTGTCCGGCATACGGTTCAGGAACTGATTCTTAATTTCCGATACGATAGCCAATAAAGGAACTTCATACAATGTTACCTTATATAAATAGTCCGTAACGGACATTTGCAGATGATGTTGCTCGTCCAGCCAGACTTCTATCTTGTTAGGGTCGAAACGGAAAGACGAAAGCCATTCCCAATACACTCCCGGAAGGAAACGACAATGAGAAGTCATATATTCCAGTTCCTCCGGAGCCAGTTTCACCATTTCCAGGTTATGGATTTCATTCTTCAACGCCTCCAGAAAACCTTCCGTATATTCCGTGTCGTCTCTATCCTTGAACGTAAACGTTCCCATAGCATACGGGAAGAGCTTGATATAGGCGTATGAGGTCGTAAACTTATATAAATCGGTATCTAAAATCGTTTTTATCACCATGACATTCTATTTTTTACTGCAAATATAATTATTCCTTTAATTTCAACGCGACAATACAATCCACAGAAGGCGCTAAATTTTCAGTGTGTAACACAATGCCTCCTTGAATTTTTTCCCATTTCACCTTCTCTCCGGTATGAAATACAGCAGAAGAAAGAACTTTCTCCGCCAGGGGTAATGTCACAAACTGGGGCATTTCATCCGTCAGCAAATGTACGTAAAGCATGTTTCCCTTCCGGGTAGTCGTACCCCATGAGGCGGTCATCACATTTCCAGCCGTAGTGCCATAAATGGTTTCCCCGTTTTCCGACATCCACTTTCCGACCCCTTTCAGGCGCTCTACCGCCACAGCCGGAAGTTCTCCATTAGGCTGTGGGCCGATGTTCATCAGCAGATTGGCCCCCTTCCCAGCTGCACGGACCAGCAGACGGACCAATTCCGTAACCGACTTGTAATTCTGGTCTTTTATCTGATATCCCCACATGCCGTTCATTGTTTCACAGGTTTCCAAAGGCAACCGTCCCACCACAGATTCTCCGGAGAAACCGGCTTTATTCTCGCCGGGCAAATCTCGCTCGAACATCTGGAAATCTTCTCCCGGATAAGGTGTCTTATGATGATTGTTGCCAATCAGGCAGGCCGGCTGCAATTTATGAATCAACGCATACTGCTCATCCAGCTTCCAGTCGAACCCGTCAGGCTGATCCCACATTCCGTCAAACCAAATTGCGCCAATCGGGCCATAATTGGTCAGCAACTCCGTCAACTGATGATTCATGAATTCATAATAGGTAGCCCATTCCCCATGCGCAGTACGGCCGGTTCCATGCCCCGTTCTTCCCAAAGGATAGTAATCCTCGCGCGTCCAGTCTAGATGGGAATAATATAGATGCAACTTGATGCCTTGCTTCTGGCACTCTTCAGCCAGTTCCTTAATAACATCCCGTTTGAAAGGTGTCGCATCCACCACGTTGTAATCCGAATAACTCGTATGAAACATGGAAAAACCGTCATGGTGACGGGAGGTAATGCAGATATACCGGGCACCAGAAGCCTTGATAGCAGCAACCCACTCATGCGCATCAAACCGGGAAGGATAAAAGCCAGAAGCCACTTTCGCATATTCATGACAGTCGATGTTATCATTATTCATGTACCATTCTCCTTGCCCGAACATGCTGTAAATTCCCCAATGCAGAAAAATGCCGAACTTATTATCTTGAAACTCTTTTCGCGCCTGCAAATTCTCCTGCGTAGGAACATACACTGTATTCTCAGCTTGTACACAGAAAGCGGACGCACTCAACAATCCACCTAGACAAATAGTCCTTAAAAAATGAAAAGTGTGTGTTTTCATATTCATCTGATTAATTAAAAAGAATATTCGCTTCGATTCTATTTTTCAAAGATACGAAAACCACTCGCAGAGACAAACTGAAATACTGTTTTTCTAATTCGCCACCCTCAAAAGTACATGCTAATTTATCTGAAGATAGTGCTTTCTGAAAAATGAGGGCACAAAAAAAGCCCCGAGATATTGCTATCCCGAGGCTCTCTGTAAAACGGCG
>URWA01000020.1 GCA_900551445.1 uncultured Bacteroides sp.
AGTCGGGGCTTTGTCATAAAAAAAGAGGGTATGCATTTTGACACACCCTCTTTTTCTGTATATTTGCGACATATAGAAATTAGATTTACACTGAATGAAGGAATTTGTGATATCGGATGCGCAGACCGAAAAGGCTGCGCTGGTGGGTTTGATAACCCAGACTCAAAATGAACGTAAGACCAATGAATACCTGGATGAACTGGCTTTCCTGGCGGAGACGGCTGGGGCGGAGGTGGTGAAACGCTTCACCCAGAAGCTGGACACCCCCAACTCTGTGACGTATGTAGGAAAGGGTAAATTGCAGGAAATCAAAGAATACTTGGCCGTTCAGAATGAAAGTGAGGAGACTGAAATCGGAATGGTGATTTTCGATGACGAACTCTCGGCGAAGCAAATCCGTAACATTGAAAATGAGTTGAAAGTCAAAATACTCGACCGTACTTCATTAATCTTGGATATTTTTGCCATGCGGGCACAGACGGCCAATGCCAAAACGCAGGTGGAGCTGGCGCAATACAAATACATGCTTCCCCGCTTGCAGCGTTTGTGGACACACTTGGAACGTCAGGGAGGTGGTTCCGGTGCCGGAGGTGGTAAAGGTTCCGTGGGTCTGCGTGGTCCGGGTGAAACGCAGCTGGAAATGGACCGCCGTATCATCTTGAACCGTATGGCCTTGCTGAAGCAGCGTCTGGCTGAGATTGATACGCAGAAATCCACTCAGCGTAAGAATCGCGGACGGTTGATTCGTGTGGCGTTGGTGGGATATACCAATGTGGGAAAATCTACGCTGATGAATCTGCTGGCCAAGAGTGACGTGTTCGCGGAAAACAAACTGTTCGCTACACTGGATACCACAGTGCGCAAGGTGATTATCGAGAATCTGCCTTTCCTGTTGTCCGATACGGTAGGATTTATCCGGAAATTGCCGACCGACCTGGTCGATTCGTTCAAGTCGACGTTGGACGAGGTACGTGAGGCCGATTTACTGGTGCACGTGGTCGACATTTCTCATCCGGATTTTGAAGAACAGATTCAGGTGGTGGAAAAGACCATTGCCGATTTGGGTGCAGTCGGAAAACCGAGTATGATTGTATTTAACAAGGTGGATGCTTATACATACGTGGAGAAGGCGGAAGACGACCTGACTCCGAAGACAAAGGAGAATATCACCTTGGAGGAACTGATGCATACTTGGATGGCGAAATTGAACGACAACTGTATCTTCATTTCTGCCCGGGAGAAGACCAATATCGAACAGTTCCGCGACCTCTTATATAAAAAGGTAAGGGAACTGCATGTACAGAAATATCCTTACAATGATTTTCTGTATCAGACCTACGACGAAGAATAACCGACCAAATAGATAAAAAATGACACAACACTATCGTTTACTGACACAAGAAGAAATTGTGCGGCTGGAGGCACAGCATTGTGTGGCTTCCGATTGGAGGAGCGTAGAGGTGGCGGAAGGCTTCTGTACAGACCACATCCATCATACTCGCTTCTCGGGAAAGATACGGCTGGGAGTCTTTGAAAAAGAGTTTACACTGGCAGGTGGAATAGCCAAACATGCGGGATTGTATTATGCCACTCTGCACAATGTGTCGGTGGGGGATAATTGTTACATTGAAAACGTCAAGAATTATATTGCCAATTACGAAATCGGGCAGGATACGTTTATTGAAAACGTAGACATCATTCTGGTCGATTGCCGGAGCCGTTTCGGAAATGGGGTGGAAGTTTCGGTCTTGAATGAAACGGGAGGACGTGAGGTGATCATACACGACCGTCTGTCGGCCCATCAGGCCTATATCATGGCGCTTTACCGCCATCGTCCGATGCTGATAGAGAAAATGCGGCAGATTATCGAGGCCTATGCAGAAGAGCATGCTTCGGAGACAGGAACGATAGGGCATCATGTCACGATTGTCAATGCGGGTTACATCAAGAATGTGCGGATTGGCGACTATTGTCAGGTGGAAGGAGCCGGGCGTCTGAAGAACGGAAGTGTGAACAGCAATGAGTCGGCCCCGGTGCATATCGGTTACGGGGTGGTGTGCGATGATTTCATCATTTCAAGTGGCTCTCACGTGGAAGACGGTACTATGCTGACCCGTTGTTTCGTGGGGCAGGCGTGTCATCTGGGACACACGTATTCGGCTTCCGATTCGTTGTTCTTCAGCAACTGTCAGGAAGAGAACGGAGAGGCTTGTGCCATTTTTGCGGGACCTTTCACGGTGACACACCATAAATCGACTTTATTGATTGCGGGTATGTTCTCGTTCATGAATGCGGGTTCGGGCTCGAATCAAAGCAATCACATGTACAAGTTGGGGCCGATTCATCAGGGAACGCTGGAACGGGGGGCGAAGACGACCTCTGATTCTTATGTGTTGTGGCCGGCCCGTATCGGTGCCTTTTCACTGGTGATGGGACGCCATGTAACGCATCCGGACACTTCCAATCTGCCTTTTTCTTATTTGATTGAAGAGAAAAACACCACGTATCTGGTGCCGGGGGTCAATTTGCGGAGTGTGGGGACTATTCGCGATGCGCAGAAATGGCCCAAACGTGACAAGCGGAAGGATCCGAACCGGTTGGATCAGATTAATTACAACCTGCTGAGTCCGTACACCATTCAGAAGATGATGACGGGACGCCGGATTCTGAAGGAGTTGGCACGGGTGTCAGGAGAGACTTCGGAAATTTATTCTTATCAGAGTGCGAAAATCAAGAATTCTTCCTTGAACAAGGGAATCAAATTCTATGAAACGGCCATCCATAAGTTTTTGGGTAATTCTGTGATCAAACGGTTGGAAAACATCCGTTTTACTTCTGATGAAGACATCCGTAAACGGTTGTTGCCGGATACGCCGGTCGGTACGGGAGAATGGGTAGACATTTCCGGACTGATTGCACCGAAAAGTGAAATCGAACGGTTGATGGAAGATATTGAATGCGGACGGTTGACTTCCGTGGATGAGATACACAGCCGTTTTGCAGAGATGCATGCCCATTATTACACCTATGAGTGGACGTGGGCTTATGAGAAGATGCTGGAGTTTTACGGCTTGCAGGCAGATAAGGTGACGGCAGCAGACATTGTGTCCATCGTACGTCAGTGGCAGGAAGCGGTAGTCGGACTGGATAAGATGGTGTATGAGGATGCCAAGAAAGAATTCTCACTGACCTCCATGACCGGATTTGGAGCCGATGGAAGCAGCGAGGAAAAAGTACGTGACTTTGAAGAAGTGCGGGGCGTGTTCGAAAGTAATCCGTTCGTAACGGCTGTGCTTGAGCATATCAAGGTGAAAACCGCACTTGGAAACGAATTGATAGAACGTCTGAAGGATTTGTTGTAAATACAGGAGGGACCTGTGTATGAAGAATATATACGGATATATATGTTTGCTTTGCTTGTGCTTCATGACCTTACAGGCACAGGCAGGACGGAAGAAGGTGTTGGAGTATCCCGGGTTTGTCTTTTCAAATACCACGGAAATAGAGTTCAAGCGGATGATTCTGACCGATGAGCAGACGCAGGTGGATGCGGTGATGTATGGTAAGCCTGGCACTCCGGTCGTCATCTCTTCCAGAGCCATGCTGAAATGGGGCAATGGAGGAGTGGCACGGTTGCGTGAGGCAGAGCATATTTCGCTCGACGGAGTGACGGAACCGGAAGTTATTGGTGAGGATGGACAATTGGGGGTGACTCTTTCTTTCGCACCGTTGCAACCCGATGTGCATGAAGTGGATTTCGTGGAACCGGAAATGGGATGGAACATCTTTGGTATTCAGTTGAGCCGGAAAGAGCCCTATGTATATGTGCCGAACTTTCTGACGTCGGAAAATCCGGCTCTCCAGAATGAATTGCCTGAACCGGGATTGTCGGCTGGCAAGGCCGTGGTGAACGGATATCTTTTGGGATACGAAGCCAAGATGTCTCTGTTTCCGGAACTGGTGTACGACGATGGCCTTTTCCCGAAAGAGTGGAATGTGCCGGTAAAAGTCCGTCAGGATGGTTTCTTTCATCTGGAAACAGATTTGTTGCAGCCCACTCTGACTTCATTGAAGCTGAACGGGGCCGTCTTACCCCTTTTCTTGGTTCCTGGAGAAGAACTGACTGTCTATGTCAACCTGCCTCGTCTGAGTATGTCGGCCTCTCACCTGCAGGGGAAGCATTATGAGAAAAAGGAAAAGGCTTGGTTTGATGGAGAGGCCGAAACGATAAATCGGGAACTTTCGTGTGGAAGCTTGTCGGCATTGGAGGCTTATCGGGCCGTGGAAAAAGGCTTGATGGAGCAGCCGGAAATTGCAGCGAAGTTAAAGGCCGATTACGATAAAGCCAGACCGGTGTGTGAGCACTTGCTCGCCACTTCTTCCTTGACTTCGGACGACCGGAAGGTGCTTAAAACGGTGGAGTTCCCGGAGATTCGCACGTATGTGGAAGCGGTTGCACAGGCTTTGCAACTGAATGCGGCACGGGTGGAATCCACCAAGGAAGCGGTAATTGCTTCGTTGGCTACGCAGGTGGAAGGGGCAGACATCCTTCCGCAGATTATCGCACCCCATAAAGGTCGGGCTATCCTGGTGGATTTCTGGGCTACCTGGTGCGGTCCTTGCCGGAAAAGCATGCAAGCCATGGTACCTCTGAAAAGAGGCTTGTCTTCCAAAGACATTGTATATATTTATCTGACCGGCCCCTCTTCGCCGGAGAATATCTGGAAGTCCAGTCTTTCCAAGATGACGGGAGTACATTACCGGTTGACGGATTCCCAATGGAAATACCTTTGTAATGCGTATGGGGTGACTGGCATCCCGGCTTACCTGATTATCAGTCATGATGGAAAATTGCAGGCGCGCTATGTAGGTTTCCCGGGAGTGGATGTATTGCAGAAAGATTTGCTTCGTGCCGTGGAAGAGTGAAGCGGATTGCCGATAACTTTTTGGATGAATTAAGGAAAAATTTCAATAATACTTTGTAACTTTGCTGCACGATAACTAACAATAAATACAATTATTATGGCAACACCAGAATTCAAGTATCAGCCGATGTTCGAGAAAGGTAAAGATACGACTGAATACTATTTGCTTACAAAGGACTATGTATCAGTAAGCGAGTTTGAAGGAAAACCTATCTTGAAGGTTGAAAAGGAAGGTCTTACAGCGATGGCAAATGCGGCTTTCCATGATGTCTCTTTCATGCTGCGCCGTTCACACAACGAAAAGGTGGCTAAGATTCTGCACGATCCGGAAGCCAGCGAAAACGATAAGTTTGTAGCACTTACTTTCCTGCGCAATGCAGAAGTGGCTGCTAAAGGCGTACTGCCTTTCTGCCAGGATACGGGTACTGCCATTATCCACGGTGAAAAAGGTCAGCAGGTATGGACAGGCTACTGCGATGAAGAAGCATTGTCTCTGGGTGTGTACAAGACTTATACAGAAAACAACCTGCGTTATTCTCAGAATGCACCGTTGACCATGTACGACGAAGTGAACACTCGTTGCAACCTCCCTGCACAGATTGATATCGAAGCTACTCAGGGAATGGAATATGAATTCCTTTGCGTAACAAAAGGTGGTGGTTCTGCCAACAAGACTTATTTGTATCAGGAAACAAAAGCCATCCTGAACCCGGATACACTGGTTCCGTTCCTGGTAGAAAAGATGAAGACCCTGGGTACAGCTGCTTGTCCTCCTTACCATGTAGCATTTGTGATTGGAGGTACTTCTGCTGAAAAGAACCTGTTGACTGTGAAACTGGCTTCTACTCACTATTACGATAACCTGCCGACTACAGGTAATGAATATGGTCGTGCATTCCGTGATCTGGATTTGGAACAGAAGTTGCTGGAAGCTGCTCACAACATTGGCTTGGGTGCACAGTTCGGTGGTAAATATTATGCACACGATATCCGCGTCATCCGTCTACCGCGTCACGGTGCTTCTTGTCCGGTAGGTCTGGGCGTATCTTGCTCTGCCGACCGTAACATCAAATGTAAAATCAACAAAGACGGTATCTGGATTGAAAAGCTGGATTCAAATCCGGGCGAACTGATTCCGGAAGAATTGCGTCAGGCTGGTGAAGGCAATGTGGTAAAGATTGACCTGAACCGTCCGATGAAAGAAATCTTGGCCGACCTTGACAAATATCCGGTAGCTACCCGTCTGTCATTGACTGGTACCATCATCGTAGGTCGTGACATCGCTCATGCCAAACTGAAAGAACGTCTGGACCGCGGTGAAGACCTGCCTCAATACATCAAGGATCATCCGATTTATTACGCTGGTCCGGCCAAGACCCCGAAGGGAATGGCTTGCGGTTCTATGGGACCGACAACTGCCGGACGTATGGACCCGTACGTAGACCTGTTCCAGAGTCATGGTGGTTCTATGATTATGTTGGCCAAAGGTAACCGTAGCCAGGCTGTGACAGATGCCTGCAAGAAACACGGTGGTTTCTATTTGGGCTCAATCGGTGGTCCGGCTGCTATCTTGGCACAGAACAATATCAAGAGCATTGAATGTGTGGAATATCCGGAACTGGGTATGGAAGCTATCTGGAAGATTGAAGTGGAAGACTTCCCGGCATTTATCCTGGTAGATAACAAGGGTAATGATTTCTTTAAACAAATCAAACCTCGTTGCGCATGCAACTGTAAATAAAAATCATGAACTTCTCACGCTTCATCCCATAGCGGGGGTATGAAGCCTACTATAATGAAGGATTTGCAAGCCGTAGCCTGCGGGCCGGATTTGCAAATCCTTTTCTTACATTCTTTTTTCGCCAATCTGTTGTTTTATCATCGTAAAATGAATATACTGCGTTTTTGTAAGAACTGGACGCTTCCGATAGCCATGATCATGGGAGTCATCCTATATTTTGTGTATGTCAATATTCCTTTTTTGGCCCCGACCAAACCGTTTGTGAGCCGTGCCATCGACATTGTGCAGCCGGTGTTGATTTTCCTGATGCTGTTTCTCACGTTCTGTAAAATCAGTCTGCACGATTTGAAGCTGTGTGCCTGGCATCTGCGTCTGCTGCTGATTCAGGGAATCAGTTTTGTGGTCTTGGGCTTGCTGCTGGTGATATTTCCTGATTTCCAGGCCCGTATTCTGGTGGAAGGAGCGATGATTTGTCTGATTTGCCCTACGGCCACGGCAGCCGCTGTGGTCACCCGTAAACTGGGGGGAGATGCGGCTCATCTGACTACCTATACCATTCTGATAAATATCCTGACTGCCATTCTGGTGCCCTTGATGCTTCCGCTGGTTCATCCGCATCCAGAACTGAATTTCGGTAGTTCGTTCACCCTGATTTTAGGAAAAGTCTTCCCGTTGTTGCTTTGTCCGTTTCTGGCGGCTATTCTGCTGCGGGTACTTCTGCCGAAGGTACATGCCAAAATCGCACAGTATCATGAATTGTCTTTCTATTTGTGGGCCGTAGCCCTGACTCTGGCCATCGGAGTGACGGTAAAAAGTATCGTTCACAGCGACGTGTCTTTCTGGTATCAGGCTGGATTGGGAGTCGTTTCTTTGGTGTGCTGTGGTCTGCAGTTCTATTTTGGAAAGAAAGCCGGGCGTAAGTACGGTGATTCCATCAGTTCCGGGCAGGCTTTGGGACAGAAAAATACCGTATTTGCCATTTGGATGGGCTATACCTTCTTCACTCCCGTGACGGCAGTAGCTGCCGGTTTCTACAGTGTATGGCACAATGTGGTCAATTCCTACCAGTTGTATTTGCAGCGTAAGGCGGAAGGAGCGTCCGACGCTTTGAAAAATTAACAGCTTGTCTGTCATTGCTGTGCGCGGAAAGTTGTAACTTTGCCGACACTTTGTAATGTAGAAGAATAGATTCGCATGATTTCAATAGAAGGATTGAAGGTGGAGTTTGGAACGACTCCCCTGTTTGAAGACGTATCGTTTGTTATAAATAAGAAAGACCGCATCGCACTGGTTGGAAAGAACGGTGCCGGAAAATCTACCATGTTGAAAATCCTGGCAGGATTGCAGCAGCCCACGGAAGGGGTGGTGGCCGTGCAGCGGGGCATTACCATCGGGTATTTGCCGCAGGTGATGATTTTGAGCGATACGCGTACGGTGATGGCGGAAGCCGAGATGGCTTTTGAGCATATCTTTGAGATGCAGGAGAAGCTGGAGAAGATGAACCAGGAACTGGCCGACCGTACGGATTATGATTCAGAAAGCTATCATGAACTGATAGAGCGCTTTACCCACGAAAACGAACGTTTCCTGATGATGGGAGGTACCAACTACCATGCAGAGATTGAACGTACGCTGACGGGTTTGGGATTCAACCGGAGCGATTTTGACCGGCCGACATCTGAGTTCAGTGGAGGATGGCGCATGCGTATCGAGCTGGCGAAACTTTTGTTGCGTCGTCCGGATGTGCTCTTGCTCGACGAGCCGACCAACCACTTGGATATCGAAAGTATCCAATGGCTGGAAAACTTCCTGAAAGCAAGTTCGGGGGCTGTGGTGCTGGTGAGCCACGACCGGGCCTTCATCAACAACGTGACGAACCGTACCATTGAGATTTCCTGCGGACGGATATACGATTACAAAGTACCTTACGATGAATTTGTCGTGCTGCGTAAGGAACGCCGCGAACAGCAGTTGCGCGCGTACGAAAACCAGCAGAAAGAAATAAAAGATACGGAAGACTTCATTGAACGTTTCCGTTACAAGGCTACCAAGGCCGTACAGGTACAGAGCCGCATCAAGCAGTTGGAAAAAATTGTCCCCATTGAGATTGACGAGGAAGACAATTCTACTCTTCGACTGAAGTTCCCTCCTTCCATCCGTTCCGGTAATTATCCGGTGATTTGCGAGAATGTGAAGAAAGTATACGGCGACCACGTGGTGTTCCACGATGTGAACCTGACCATCCACCGCGGGGAAAAGGTGGCGTTTGTGGGAAAGAATGGCGAAGGTAAGTCTACCTTGGTGAAATGCATCATGGATGAGATTCCTTTCGAAGGCAAGCTGACCATCGGACACAACGTGCAGATTGGGTATTTCGCCCAGAACCAGGCGCAGTTGCTTGATGAGAATCTGACGGTGTTCGACACCATCGACCGGGTGGCGAAAGGAGATATCCGTTTGAAGATACGCGACATCCTGGGTGCCTTCATGTTTGGAGGAGAAGCCTCCGAAAAGAAGGTGAAAGTGCTGTCGGGAGGAGAACGCAGCCGTCTGGCCATGATAAAACTGCTGCTGGAGCCGGTGAACTTCCTGATTCTGGATGAGCCGACCAATCACCTGGACATGCGTTCGAAAGACGTGCTGAAGGAAGCGATAAAGGAATTCGATGGGACCGTCATCGTGGTATCACACGACCGTGAGTTCCTCGACGGACTGGTGACCAAGGTCTATGAGTTTGGCGGCGGGCTGGTGAAAGAACATATCGGCGGTATTTACGACTTCCTGCAAAAAAAGAAGATGGAGAGCCTGAACGAACTTCAGCTGTCGCAGTCGCCGCAGGTGGCTCCAGAAAAGAAAGAGGAAACACCGGACAGTGACAACAAACTTTCGTATGAGGCCCAGAAAGAGCTGAACAAGAAAATCCGTAAGCTGGAGAAACAGGTGGCCGACTGTGAGGCGAAGATTGAAAAGCTGGAAGGCCAGGTAGGGGAACTGGAACAGCAGATGGCCACACCGGAAGGGGCTTCCGACATGAAACTGTATGAACAGCATCAGCAGCTGAAGAAACAGATTTCAGACGCGGAGGATGAATGGACTTCCCTCTTGTCGGAACTGGAAGAAATGAAGCAAGAATAATTTGAGACTTAATTAAAATAATACACTTATGAACAAAAAGAATTATGTAGCCGTAGCTGCATTGGCATTGGCCATGATGACCAGCTGCGCCGGACAGAAGGAAGCCAAAAGCACTTCTGGCATCGATTTGGCAAACATGGATACGACCGTGGCTGCCGGAACCGACTTTTTCCGTTATGCATGTGGCGGTTGGAACGAAGCTCATCCGCTGACTGCCGAATATTCCCGTTATGGGACATTCGACCTGTTGTTCGACAACAGCCAGAAACAGTTGCGTGAACTGATTGAAGGACTGGCTGCCCAGAAGAACAATCCGGCAGGTTCAGCCGCACAGAAAATCGGTGATTTGTACAACATGGCCATGGACAGTGTAACCTTGAACAAGCAGGGAGCTGAACCGGTGAAAGCAATGCTGGGTAAGATTGCAGCCCTGAAAGACAAGAGTGAAATCATTCCGATGATGACCGAGATGGCACATGTCGGCATCGGTACTTATTTCCACAGCTATGTGTATGCCGACCCGAAGAACAGCTCGCTGAACATCTTCCAGATGGGGCAGGGCGGTATCAACCTGGGTGAAAAGGAATATTACCTGGACAACGACAGCATTACGCAGAACATCCGTGAACAATATAAGGTATATATCGGCAAACTGTTCCAGCTGGCAGGTTTCACAGAAGCAGAAGCTCAGCAGAAGGTAGCCGATGTGATGGAAATCGAAACCGCCATTGCCAAGGCTTCACGCAGTGCTACAGAACTTCGTGATCCGGAAGCCAACTACCACAAGATGTCGTTCGAGGAACTGAAGAAGACCATCTCCGGCATCGACTGGGATGCGTATGTAAAGGGACTGAGCATTCAGGCTCCTGCCGAACTGAACGTGGAACAGGTAGAACCGATTCAGGAAGTGGCTCGTCTGATGAACACTCTGCCGGTGTCAAAACATGTGTCATACCTGGAATACAATTTGCTGGATGCAGCCGCTTCTTGCCTGAGCGATGACTTCGTGGCTGCCCGCTTTGATTTCTACGGCAAGGTATTGTCCGGACGTCAGGTAAACCAGCCGCGCTGGAAGCGTGCCGTGAACTCAGTAAACGGTATGCTGGGTGAACTGGTCGGTGAAATGTACGTGGAAAAATACTTCCCGGCTGCAGCTAAGGAACGTATGGTGAAGCTGGTGAAGAACTTGCAGACTGCTTTGGGTGAACGCATCAATGCACAGGAATGGATGAGCGACAGTACCAAGGTGAAAGCACAGGAAAAACTGGCTGCTTTCCATGTGAAAGTGGGTTATCCTGACAAATGGAAAGACTATTCCAAACTGGACATCAAGAAAGATTCTTACTGGGCCAACGTATGCCGTGCTTCAGAATGGAGCTTCAACGATATGTACAGCCGTCTGGGCAAACCGGTCGATAAGGACGAATGGCTGATGACTCCGCAGACAGTCAATGCATACTACAATCCGTCTACCAACGAAATCTGCTTCCCGGCAGCCATTCTTCAGCCGCCGTTCTTCAACATGGAAGCAGACGATGCTGCCAACTACGGTGCCATCGGTGTGGTAATCGGTCATGAAATGACGCACGGATTCGACGACCAAGGCCGTCAGTTCGACAAGAACGGTAACCTGACCGACTGGTGGGCTCCGGGTGATGCCGACCGCTTCAAAGCACGTGCACAGGTGATGGTAGACTTCTTCAACAATATCGAAGTATTGCCGGGCTTGCATGCCAACGGTGAACTGACGCTGGGTGAGAACCTGGCCGACCACGGAGGTTTGAACGTGGCTTATCTGGCCTTCCAGAATGCGACGAAAGATGCACCTCTGGGTGTGGTAGACGGTTTCACTCCTGAACAGCGTTTCTTCCTGGCTTACGCTACTTTGTGGGCTGGTAACATCCGCGACGAGCAGATTCGCGTGTACACCAAGTCAGACCCTCACTCTTTGGGCAAATGGCGTGTGAACGGTGCGCTGCCGCACATCCAGGCTTGGTATGATGCCTTCCACATCACACCGTCAGATCCGTTGTATGTAGCTCCGGAAAAACGTGTGAACGTATGGTAAGCCACAAATTCTGAAGTTTACCATTCAGCATAAAAAGGTCTATGGACTGTCATGAGGTCCATAGACCTTTTTTTATGGCCTTCAGTTATTCTTTCATTTCTACTGGCATATTCTTTCCTTTCTGCCGATGTTTTCTCTGTACTGCACTTTGGGATTTGTATTTCACAGTGTAAAATATATATCCCACACTGTGGTTTTTGTATCCCACAGTGTGAAACAGAGAATTTTCCCTTCCGTTTGACCATAAAAAGAGTGTCATTTATTTTTATCTGGTGGATGAAATCACGGTTTTCCGTGGTGTATATGAAATGAGAAAATCCTTTCTTTGTATAAGTTAGTAGGAAGCAGATTAAGAATCCTTATTTAAAAAAGGATAAGAAAGACCACTACTGGATTATCTATTATTATGGGGAAAAATTTGGGTGTAAGCTGAATGAATCTGTAGATTCAACCTCTTGTTTGAACGATGGACCCCTTTCTCTCTACTCTGCCGGAGTTTTGAGAAAGGGGTTGCTTATGATGAGGATGTTTTTGTTATTCTTCATCATACAGGTTGATGATTCTTTTGGAAACTCTGTTGACCGATGAGCAGAAAACTGTGTTTGAACAGATGAAGAAAGGGCGTCCACAACGGAAGCAATGAAGGCTTATGCAGTTGTAAATATTCTTATTCCGATAAATAAGAATATGAAATAGGTTATTTATGGGAATATTATTTTTTATATAATTCCTTATTTTTGATAAAAAATAATGCTGAAAGGAAAATAGCCAGGTAAATGGCTACAAAAAGAAAACTATGAAAACATTTTTTGCGTCCTTATTTGTAGTAGGAATGCTGTCCTTTATGTCAGCTTGCTCTTCGAATACTCCTTCTGCTGTGGTCGAAAAAGGGTTGAACTGCGTATTGTCCGGAGATTATAAAGGTTATGTGGATTTGATGCAGTTAACGGATGACAATGATTCTCAGGCAACAGAAGAAGCCAAAAAAGAGTTCGCTGAGATGATTGAAAAACAGGCATCTAACCAGAGTGACAAAGAAAAACTGAAAAGTTATGAGATTCTGAAGGAAGAATTTAGTAAGACGGGAACTTACGCCAGAGTGACTTTGAAGGAGGTCTACATGACGGGGGATGAACATGAGACTGCTTTGTATTTGGTGAAGAATAAGAAAGGACAGTGGGAAATCATGCTTTGGGGAACAGACAGATTGATGGATGAATAATCCATGACATGCTACAATGATGAAGGACGAAGAATCCGTATTACAATACCGGGGAGTTGTAATGCGGATTCTTTTTTGTCTTTATATTGGGAACCAGAAATGAACAATGGTTCCGTGGCCTTCTTTCGATTTGATTTCGCAATCACCTTGTAGCTTGGAGCATCGTTCTTTGATGTTTTTCAGCCCTAATCCACTCTGGAGAGGATTGTTGGGAAGCGGGTTGGGGGTAAAGCCTTTTCCGTCATCTTCGATAAGGACATGGATTTGTCCAGCTTCCAGACTGATGGTAACGTAAGCATTTTGAGCGTCGGCATGTTTTATCAGGTTGGATATTGCCTCCTGCAAGATACGGTATACTTCCTGTGTCTGTTCGGGTGGGAAAGAAATCTGCTTTATGCCCTCCTCTATATAACATTCAATGTGAATGTTCTCCAACGATTTCAGTTTGTCGGTGTAGAGTGCCAGCACCTGATACAAACTGAAATTATGAAAAACAGGGGTTGCCAACTGGTGGGAAAGATTGCGCAGGGCTTCTCTTATTCGTTCGAGCTGGACACTGAAGGACGGAGTCTTTGCTTGCTGCATTTCCATTTCGATGGATAACAGGTCGTTGCATACGCCATCGTGCAGTTCTTTGGATATGCGGTTATTGCTGTCCTCCAGTCCGCAGATATATTGTTCTGTCATTTTCTTATGCATGTCGGTGAGGAGGAGCTGGCTTTGCATTTCTTTGTCCTTGATTTCTTTTTCCAGTTTCAGTTGCTTCAGGTTAAAAGCGATTTTTCTTTTGTGCATGCTGATGGTCAGGATGACAAGGAGCAGGACAACCAGTACCAGTACGCCCCCGATGGTATAGGTACGTGTCAGGTAGACTGCTTTCTCTTCCGCACGTTTTTCATTGATACCGGCAATCTGTAAGTCTTTTTCTTTCAGGTCCAGCTCGGCCTCGAATCCGGACAGCCGGTTGTGGAAATACTGGTTATTCAGTTCTTCGTTGGCTTTATAAGCTTCGAGCACTAGCTGGTAGGATAACTGGTTCTCATGTCTTTTGGCCTCTATTTCAGCAAGGGTCAGGAGCACTTTGGGAAGCAGGCCGGAGGGGTGTTGTCGGGCAAAGTCGGCTGCTTTCATCACATGCTGTTGGGCTTGAGATAGAGAATCTGTATCGTGAAACAGCATGTAGCCGTACAGGTATTCCAAATTGGCAATGTTTGCTTTATTGAGCGTGGTGGCCTTGTAGCTTATGGCTTTTTGAAAGTATTGTAAAGCTTGTGACGGTTTGCCCAAATCCCTTGCCACCCGGGCATATTGTGTATATGCCAGCAGCTTGAGCCCATCGGGCATTTCCGGCTGTAGTTTCTGGTTCACCAGACGGAGCGTGTCGAGTGCATTGCCGAGCTGGTGGTTGTTGGCCAGCAGGATGGCATGGTTGCATAATCTGTTGACTTCTCCAATGCGATAGTCCAGGGTCAGTGTATCGGTTTGAGGATAGGCAAACATTTTGCGGGAAACCTGTATGGCTTCATTGTTTTTCCCTACTTCGTTGTAGAGAATGGAGATATTGGATACGATGATGGCTGCCAGGTTGTAGTTTCGCAGGTTTTCGGTAATGGCCAGCGCTTTTTCGTACAATGAAATGGCATTGTCGAACATAAAAAGTTTCCGGTGTATGACTCCCGATAGATTATAGGCTTCGGCCAGATTGGCTGAATCTTTCAATTGTTCCAATAAACTGATTGCTTCTGTAGCCGTGCCTCTGGCTTCTTTCAGGTGGTCGGCCTGCCATTGTCCGTAGGCAGTTTCGTACGTCGCAAGTGCCTCGATTGTCTGTATTTGGGAGCGGGAGGACTGGTCTGTCTGTTGGCTTTCCAGTGTGGTAGCCTTTTTGCGGGTTTGAGCCAGCAAGGTATATGCTTTGTCGCAGTCTCCTTTCTGATTGAGGTAGCGGGCGTAATCCAGGTCGATATTTAAGGCATAAATCTTATCTTGTTTGTAACGGTTTTCACGAGTGATGACTCCGTAGATAGAATCCATCCGGTCATATTCACCATTATCCCCAAATGACTGCAGCAAGTCGGCCAAGTTGTCATTTTTGTCACTGGCCGTTAAATGTGCGGTCAGGCAGAGAAAAATAAAAAATACAATTTGTTTCATATCGTAATCCAACCTTTTAAAAAAGCAATTCGCATGAGATGTGATACGTTGGTGGCTCCACTCTTTAACAGGATATTTTTCCGCATCGTATCGATGGTATTCTTGCTAAGATTAAGTTTGTGGGCGATTTCATCGGAAGTAAGCCCACAGGAGAGCATCTGAATGATTTCGTTTTCGCGTGGGCTGGGAGTGTAGTTTATCTGTCTGGAGGCAGACTGGTCGCCCACAATGGAAAGTACGATGTGCAGTGCGGTAGGAGAGTAATATTTGGTGTGTTCCTCCAATATCCGTTGAACGGCTGTTTCGATTTCATCTATTTTGTCGTTTTTCGTGACGATGCCTGCCACTTCCGCCTTGGTCAGCAGTTTGATAATCCAGAACTCGGTGTGCATGGTGTACACAAGTATGGGAGTCTGGATTGTTTTCTGCCTTAGATAGGTTATGATATCCAAAGCCGTTTTATCTTGGATTTCATAATCGATGATTAGCAAATCGGGAGTGGTGTGGTTCAGATAACTGTATAATTCGGAGTGATGATGCCCTGTAGTTACCTGATAATGCGGATTATGTGCCAGTAACTGGCTAAGACCTTCAGTAATAATCGGGTGGTCATCCAGAATGTATAGGTTTTTCATGGAGGAGCGTATTTAATTCTTTAGCTTTTTTACAAAGATGATAATTTTTCTTGCGACATGCAAGTGCAGGTAAGGAAAAGAGGTGTTGGCTGCCCGAATTACCGTATGTTATCCGTTAATCTTTTTCTTGGCTATTGGGGGAGAATGTGTTATATTCGCAAAATCTAAGCGCTGGTGAAAAGTAAATGACAATTAAAATAAAATAGCAGTATGATATGAAGAGAACAGCTTTATTGTTGGCAGGGCTTGGCTTTTGTTTGTGGAGCCAGGCTGAGGAGCCGGTAAAAGACTTTTCTTTTGCCGGATACAAGGTCGTATTGATCCGGTCGGATACCTTCCGCGTAGAGGTGGAAAATCCGGAACTGGGAATACAGAAACTGGAGAATGGGACACTGTCGTTCACGCTTAAGGATGCAAATGGAACGATGCCGAAAGGGAAGGTTTGTATTTATACGAACGATGTTCGTCGAATCAGCATGATTTGTTCTGAACTGACGACAGACAGGTCACTTACCGTAGATTCACTCAGCGTGTCGTTGGCTGCAGGTTCCAGGGGAACAATGGACGTAAAGGCAAAATATCTGCAGGTATCGGCTGGAGCGGGTAGCCAATTTACCTTAAAAGGAGAAACGGATGAGCTCGACTGTACGACCAATGGCAATAGTCGCGTCAATTTGAGCGGATTGAAGGTGAAGAAGCAACAGAAAAACTGAACTAGTTCAGATTGGCTTTTTGGGTCTCTCTATTTAAAAATCACATTACCTTATTAGAATAGTATTACATTGTATTTATTACCTTAATTTTTTACGAAAAAATGACTTCAAACAACAAAACTATGATTCCTTTGGCTTTTATTGGAATTATGTTCTTTGCCATAGGTTTTGCTTTGGGAATTAATTCTTTACTGGTACCGGTATTGCAAGGTTCACTGAATATATCCAATGCCGCTTCCTACCTGATTATTGCTGCAACCTTTATCCCTTTTCTGCTATTCGGCTATCCTGCCGGACTTACGATAAAGGCGATAGGATATAAGAAAACCATGTCATTGTCCTTTTTTATATTTGCAGTTGCGTTTTATCTTTTTATTTTGTCTGCAAATAGGGGCAGTTTCACATTGTTCCTTCTGGCTTCCTTCGTGAGCGGGGCGGGCAATGCCTATCTGCAGGCCTCTGTCAATCCATATATCACTATACTCGGTCCTTTGGAAAGTGCGGCCAAACGTATCAGTATTATGGGTATTTGTAACAAACTGGCCTGGCCGATACCGTCCATATTCATCGTATGGCTCATTGGAAAAGATGTAAACAAGATTGGCATTTCCGACCTTGAATATCCTTTTCTGATTATCATCTTGGCATTTGTGATTCTTGGTATAATGGCCTTTTTCGCTCCCCTGCCGGAAGTAAAGGCAGAAGGAGAAGATGCTCCGGCAGACAATGTGGCTGACGAATCCAATAACTCTGGAAAAACATCTGTATTCCAGTTTCCACATTTGTTGTTGGGGTGTATTGCACTGTTTCTTTATGTAGGTGTGGAGACTGTATCGCTGGGTACACTGGTGGATTATGCCAATTCAATCGGACTGGCAAATGCTGCCAACTATGCATGGATCGCACCTATAGGAATCGTTATTGGATATATATGTGGCATCATATTCATACCACGCTATATCAGTCAGGCTACCGCATTGAAAATATGCTCTATCATCGCAATTATCGGTTCCATACTGGTGGTTATTACTCCTTCCGACATATCTATCTATTTCGTGTCCTTAATGGCTTTGGGCTGCTCGCTGATGTGGCCTGCACTATGGCCTTTGGCGATTGCTGACCTTGGCAGATTTACGAAAACAGGTTCATCACTACTTATTATGGCTATGTTCGGCGGTGCAGTCATACCGACTGTGTATGGTTGGTTAAAAGACGCATGTGGCGCACAACAGGCATATTGGTTATGTCTACCCTGCTTCCTGTTTATTTTATATTATGGAATGTACGGTTGTAAGATACGTAAGTAAGAATAAGAGGTCGTTTCATTTTGAAACGGCCTCTTTTCGTATTTGAATCGGTCAACATTCACGGTTATAAATTGTTAAGGATAGAAATAGAAGGCTCCAACACTTGGATTTTGATTTCCTAATTAATATATTTGTGATATCAAAATAATATCATATAAATCTAATGGGTATGGAAACGAAGGAAATGAAATTCAGTGGCTTTAAAATGAATGGCTTTTTAGCTCTTTTCTTGTTCTTGTTTGTATGGGCCGGAGTAACGGTATGGTGTTTTACTGTGGGAGAAACTCTCTTTTATATATTGGGAGGAGTGATGGTGCTATTGTGGATTATTTTAAACTGCGGCTATATGCAGTTGGAACCTAATGAAGCACGTGCCATGGTTTTCTTTGGCAAATATAAAGGCACATTCAAAGAAACGGGATTCTTTTGGGTAAATCCGTTCATGGATAAAAAGAAACTGTCACTTCGTGCGCGTAATCTGGATGTGGAGCCTATAAAGGTGAATGACAAGATAGGCAATCCCATTCTGATAGGGTTGGTATTGGTGTGGCGGTTGAAAGATACCTACAAAGCCATGTTTGAGATTGATGCACAGACTATGGCCAGCACGGGAGACGGTAAGTCGGCCAATGCGGTGAATGCAGTGGCCAGCCGCATGAATGCGTTTGAGAATTTTGTCAAGATACAGAGTGATGCGGCTTTGCGTCAGGTGGCCGGACAGTACGCCTATGATGACAATGAATCGAATGTAAATGAATTGACACTCCGTTCGGGAGGTGAGGAAATCAATGAGCAGCTGGAACAAAAGCTGAATGAGCGTCTGGCAATGGCCGGTATGGAAGTGGTGGAAGCTCGTATCAATTATCTGGCTTATGCACCGGAAATTGCTGCAGTCATGCTCCGGCGCCAGCAGGCTTCGGCCATTATCAGTGCCCGTGAGAAAATCGTGGAAGGAGCCGTTTCAATGGTCCACATGGCACTGGACAAATTGTCGAAAGAGGAGATTGTGGAACTGGACGAAGAAAAGAAAGCTGCCATGGTAAGCAATCTGCTTGTGGTGCTCTGTGCGGATGAGGCTGCCCAACCGGTGTTGAATACTGGCACGCTGAACCATTAATCCGGGAATGACAGACGGTGATTCCGCTCTGTGCTTATGTGAGTAGAAATCTGGTTGTTTAATTTTAAGTGAGGAGGATATAGTGCCCAAGAAAGAAAATACGACCAAAAGCTTTGTACTGCGGGTAGACGCTGCCACGATGGAGGCCATAGAAAAGTGGGCAGCCGATGAATTCCGCAGTACCAATGGACAATTGCAGTGGATAATCAATGAAGCCTTGCGCAAAAGCGGGAGATTGAAGAAAAGTAACCGGAAGAAAGACGAAGGAGAAGAATCGGATGATTAATTTGGGATTTTACACAGGGAGCGGCCGCAATGTGCGCTATCAGCGGACAAGCTTCGACTATTTGCTGACAGGGATTGCTTTCCTGCCGGTGTTGGCGGGTTGGATATATATACTGTACCGAAGTGAACAGACAGGTGGACTGTTTTTTCAGGAAAACGGTGCGGCAGGCTTTGTGATGTTACTTTTATTTTTGGTGCTGGGCTGTAGCATGTTTGTGCCGGTCCGATACTATAGATTTGCCTTTCGGGTTACAGAGGCAAATGTGGGGCGGCAATATGTGTTGGCTATCCGGTTATGCCAATTTTGGAATGTGGCAATCGGTTGTCTGAATTTAGGGAAGTTGCTTGATGAGAGCTGGGCGGGTGCGATTTATTTGTCTGTATTTGGTTTGGTACTGATGGCCTTTACATTTGTGGCTTATTCTGTATTGGCTTATAAAATGCGTTGAGGTACAGATAAGTATATTCTCCTTCCGTAATATGTGGTGGTTTCTTGTACTTCTTGGTTGACTTTTGGGCTTAATTTGCGCGATTAAACCGCTGCTTACAGGGATAGGCCTAAAAACAAAAAAGCATCGACAATCATCAGATTATCAATGCTTTTTTACCAGTCGGGGTGACTGGATTCGAACCAGCGACCACACGCCCCCCAGACGCGTACTCTAACCGGGCTGAGCTACACCCCGAATTGCGGATGCAAAGGTAGTGCTTTATTCGGAATAAGCAAACTTTTTCCGCAATTATTTCTTTCAATTTTGAATTTCTATTCAGGTCTTGGGAAAAGACTTTTTTCGGTTAAGAAGTCTATCCCATCGTTTCGCGATAGAAATCAAGCAGTTCGTAAATTTCTTCCTGTGAAGCGGTCTGGTTGATACGGATATCGCCGACTCCTCCCAACAGGGTGAAATTGATTACACCGGATGCCACATTTTTCTTGTCATGCTTCATCAAGTCATAGAGAGAATCATAGTCATCGCACGTAAAGTAAAGGCTGCCATAGTTTTCTTTAATGAACTGGATGGTAGTTCGTAATGCTTCTTTGGGGAAACCACAACGAAGATGAGAAAGATAAAGTTCGCAGACCATTCCCCAAGCTACGGCATAGCCGTGAAGCACTGGATGTTCACTCTTTAAGGCAAAACTCTCGAAGGCATGTCCGATGGTATGACCGAAGTTCAACGCTTTCCGTATGTTTTGTTCGTAGGGGTCTTTTTCCACAATATCTTCTTTTACCTTTACAGACTGTCCGATAAGGGTCTGTAGTTTAGAATAATCTATCTGGTTAAAGTCGAAGTTGAGCAGTTCATTCCAGTGTGCTTGGTTGCTGATGAGACCATGTTTCAGCATTTCTCCATAGCCGGAAAGCAGATTCTGTATGTCAAGAGTTTTGAGAAATTCACTGTCAATCAAGACCTGGTCTGCTGGGTAAAAAGCGCCGATCTCATTTTTCAAATCGTTGAAATTGATGCCTGTTTTCCCGCCAACGGCTGCATCTACCATGGAAAGGAGTGTCGTGGGGATATTTATGTATGAAATACCTCGTTTGAAGGTGGCAGCGGCAAATCCTCCCAGGTCGGTCACCATTCCTCCTCCCAGATTTATCAGTAGCGTATGGCGTGTGGCACCTCGGCTGCTGAGCTGGTTCCATACATAAGCCAATGTTTCCAGATTCTTATGGATGTCTTCTGGACCGATGACAATTTGTTCTGCTTTTTTCAAGCTGGAAATATCTTGCAGCAAGGGCAGGCAGAAGCGGCTGGTATGTTCGTCGGTCAGTACAAAGATTTTATCGTATGAATGGGCGGATATCTTCTGTTGAAGTTCCGACGTGAAATTTTGGCAAATAATTACTTCCTGTTTACTCATAAGTGTATTTGTTTTAGTCGCAAATTTAGAAAAAAAGTTAGAAGAAGTCAGATGTTGGCTTACAATTAAGTATTTTTGTGCGAATAAAAACAAATTAGGTTATGAAAGGATTTTTACCGGCCTCGTGCCGTTTATTGGGGTATGTATTGCTGCTGCTGTCTGTATTTGTACCTTTATTAATGTATATGTTCGGACAGGTGAACGACAGTAATTTGTTGTATGTGAAATTGGGAATGAAAGTAGTTATCTGGCTTTCATTGTTCATGATTTTTCTGGCCAGGATGAAGGAGGAAAATGAAGAAGCGTTTTCTATCCGCCGGAAAGCGATGGTAATATCGCTCTATTTATGGTGCATTTATTATGTAGTGATGTTGATAAAGTCGGCGTATGATGGAAATTTACAGGAAGCTGACAATTCAGTAGGTATTGTTTACATGGTGATTAATGTGTTCTGCAAGGAATTTTTGATGCAGAAAGCACGGATTGAGAAAAATTTCCGGCAAAATAAATAAAAAATAGAGGTAGAGAGTTAAACCTTTTTCCAAGATGATTGTCAAAGGTACAATTAATCAAATGGAAGAAAAAAGGAAAGGCAATGAAAAGATTTTTATTGGGATTGCTGCTGATGGTTGGGGTAGCCATTTCCGCTTTTGCACAAAGTGGAGGCAGCCGGGGTACCGTCTCGGGTACGGTAATAGATGATGGAGACAAGTCGCCTGTGATTCAGGCAACTGTGCAACTCCTTTCAGTGAAGGACAGTTCGATGGTAGTGGGAAATGTGACAGATTTGAATGGGCATTTCTCTTTATCAGTACGTCCGGGAAAATATTTGTTGAAGGTTTCATATATTGGATATACTCCGTTTTTCAAGCAAGTGGCGCTTACGAGAAATGCTCCGCGGGTGAATGTGGGAAAGGTGCAGCTGGCTACGGATGCCATTATGCTGGCAGAAGCTGTGGTAGTGGCACAGGCTCCTGAAGTGACTGCGGCAGAAGATACATTGGTATATAACAGTTCTGCTTATCGTGTACCGGAAGGTTCGGCCTTGGAAGAACTGGTCAAAAAATTGCCGGGTGCTGAAGTGGACGAAAGCGGAAAGATTACCATCAACGGAAAGGAAATCAAGAAAATCATGATTGATGGAAAGGAGTTCTTTGCTGACGATCCGAATATCGCCATGAAGAACTTGCCGGTGAATATCATTGATAAGGTCCGTGCCTACGACAAGCAGTCGGATTTGGCACGTGTGACGGGTATTGATGATGGAGAAGAGGAAACAGTGCTTGATTTGAGCGTGAAGCCTGGAATGAATAAAGGTTGGTTCGGTAATGCAGACCTTGCTGCCGGTACAGAAGACCGTTACAGTGGAAAGATAATGTTAAACCGTTTTGTGGGGAATAACCAGTTCACGGTGATTGGCTCAATGAACAATGTGAACGACAATGGCTATCCGGGAGGCGGAGGTGGCTTCCGCTGGGGTGGACAGAATGGATTGACCAGCATCAAAATGGGTGGTTTCAACTTTAGTACCCAAAGTGAGAAACTGGAAACGGGTGGTAGTGTGAACTACAATTACAAGGATGCGGATATCATCAGTAAACAGGCTTCGGAAACCTTTGTGTCTACTGAAAGCAGCTCATTCAAGAATGCGATGACAGCGAACCGGAACAAAACCACTTCGTTGACCGCTGATTTCCGTATCGAGTGGAAACCGGATACAATGACTACAGTTATTTTTCGTCCGCGTCTGACCTATGGAAAGAATAATAATGGAAGCAGTAGCAATTCATTTACGTTTAATCAGGATCCGGGATATACGACCGATGAGATTCTGAATGCAGGTGATAACTTGTCTACATTGATTCCGGAAGAGGCGATTATTAATACAATCGCACGTAACAGTTTGCAAAAGAGTAGTGATTTCAATGTCGGAGGTTCGGCTATGATTAACCGTCGTTTGGGTAAAGCCGGCCGTAATATCACTTTCCGTGGAACTTACAACTATACGAACAGTTCGAGCGAGCAGTTCTCCGAATCAGAAACGGAATATTTCCAGAGAACGGATGCCGAACGCCTGGAAATCTTGAACCGTTACATTACCACACCGACCTTGAATTACAATTACAGTGCCCGGTTTACGTACAGTGAGCCGATTTTCAAGGGTGGTTTCCTGCAGTTCAGCTATAATTTCCAATACAAGCGTTCGAAGAGTGACAACTCCACTTATACGATGCCTGAAGATTGGGTCATTAGCCAGGGATTCGGGGGTGACCATACGGGGGAACTGGATACGCAGAACAGTAAGAGTGCGCAGTACACTTACTATAATCACCAGGCTGATATTTCTTTGAGATGGATTCGTGAAAAAATGCGTTTGAATGTCGGATTCTCTTTCCAGCCGCAGAAATCGAAACTGTCTTACAAGAAGGATCAGCTGGATACGGTGGCTATCCGTAATGTCTTCAATTTTACACCGACCTTTGACTTCCGTTATAATTTCTCGAAGACCAGCCAGTTGCGAATCAATTATCGGGGAAGAAGTTCTCAGCCGAGTATGACTGATTTGCTCCCGATTGAAGATACGACCGACCCGCTGAATATCCGTCGGGGAAATCCGGGGTTGAAGCCGGCATTTACGAATACTTTCATGGCTTTCTATAATACGTTTGATGCGAAGAAGCAACGGGGTATCATGACGCACTTCCGGTTTGAGAATGTGATGAACAGTATCAGTAACCGTAGTACATACGACCCGACGACCGGTGGAACGATTACCCAGCCGGAAAATATCAATGGAAACTGGAACCTGTTTGGTATCTTAGGCTCAAACACTGCTTTGAGAAATAAGAAATATACCATCAATACCTTCACTATGGCGCGTTACAACAATATTGTAAGTTATATGAGCGATATACAGTCGCAAAGCGCATCTGATAAAAACAAGACACGCCAGCTTTCTTTGAGTGAACGTTTGAGAGGTACTTACCGGAATGACTGGTGGGAGTTTTCATTGAATGGCTCGTTGGCTTATACACATTCTCGCAATAGTTTCCAGGAGGAGAATAACATGGATACTTACCAGTTCTCCTACGGTGCCAGTACGAATGTCCGTTTGCCTTGGAATATGTCGATTGCTACGGATATTTCTCAGAACTCACGTCGTGGATATGCTGATGCGAGCATGAACCGGGATGAGTTGATTTGGAATGCACAGATTTCACAAGATTTTCTGAAAGGGAATGCGGCTACGGTCAGCATCCAGTTCTATGATATTTTACGGAACCAGAGCAATATCAGCCGTGTGATCAGTGCGGCTATGCGAAGTGATACAGAGTACAATGCAATCTATAGCTATTGTATGATTCACTTTATCTACCGTTTGAATTTGTTTGGTGGAAAAGGTGCCGGTCCCCGTATGGGTGGTCCTGGAGGCCCGGGATTTGGTCCTGGAGGAGGACATGGACCTCGCCGATTCTGATATCTGGAAGAAGAAATACCGCGAAAGTTGTATCCGACTTTTGCGGTATTTTTTTTGCCTTTTTCCAAATAACTTGTATTTTTGTTGGAAACCAAAGTCTGATGGATGTAGCAGTCTGGAATAGTATCTTTGTGGCCGCAGCCTATTTCCTCTATTTTGCAGTGATACTGACGACCATCTTTGTCGTGATTCTTGATAACCGTAGCCCGGTGAAGACCATGGCATGGATTCTGGTACTGTTCTTTCTTCCGCTTGCCGGATTGATTCTCTATTTGTTTTTTGGACGGAGTACGCGAAAGGAACGGTTGATTAGCCGGAAAGGATATGCCCGTTTGAGTAAGCGTCCGATGGCAGCCTATCAGGCACAGTTGCCGGTAGGAGGTGAACATGGGAAACAACGTCTGATGGATTTTTTCAATCATGTAAACAATGCCTTGCCTTTTGCGGGGAATAGGGTGACAGTGTACACGGATGCGGTGTCAATGCTGTCGGATTTGCTGAAAGCCATTCATCAGGCGCAACATCACATCCACTTGGAATTCTATATCTTTGAAGACGACGCAGTGGGCAGATTGGTACGCGATGCGTTAATCGACCGTGCTCGTGAAGGGGTGAAGATACGGGTACTGTATGATGATGTAGGCTGCTGGAAAGTTCCTCATGATTTCTATGAACAGATGCTTTGTGAGGGTATTGAGGCTCTTTCATTTTTGAAAGTTCGTTTTCCTCAGTTTACCAGTAAGGTAAATTACCGTAATCATCGCAAGATTGTGGTAATTGATGGCTGTGTAGGCTTTATAGGGGGGATGAATCTGGCTGAACGCTATGTGAAAGGGCTGGGCAAAGGAGTGTGGAGGGATACGCATGTCCGGCTTGAAGGGAAGGCGGTATATGGACTGCAAACCGCTTTTCTGACTGATTGGTATGCTATCGATCGTACGTTGCTGACTTCTGAAACCTATTTCCCGAAAATTCAGGTGAAAGGTAATGTCTTGGCGCAGATTGTCACTTCCGACCCGGTGGGTGAATGGCGTGACATCATGCAGGGACTGATGATGGCAATATGTGGGGCAAGACGGTATTTCTATGTGCAAACGCCTTATTTCCTTCCCAATGAGGAGATTATGACGGCTTTGCAGACTTTGGCATTGTCTGGTGTGGATGTGCGGCTCATGCTTCCGAAAAGGGGAGACTCTTGGCTGATTCACAAAGGGTCCCTTTCTTATTTGTCTGAGATGATGAAAGCGGGTGTCAAGATTTATTTGTATAAGAAAGGTTTTTTACATTCCAAACTTATGGTGTGTGACGATGAACTATCTACGGTAGGGTCAACCAATATGGACTTCCGTAGTTTCGAACATAATTTTGAAGCCAATGCCTTCTTCTATGATAAGGAGACTGCATTGGCTTTGCGTGAAATCTTCTTGGCCGACCAAAAAGACTGTATCTTGCTTTCGGCTAGAGTTTGGGAGAAGCGATCTTGGAAGAATAAGGTCACAGAGTCTGTGGTTCGTCTGTTTGCTCCTTTACTCTGAAAAACGAGAAGTTGACACTTCCGTAATGACGATGTTCAAAAAAACAGGGATGCTGTTCGAAACTGAGGTTCTTTCCGTGTTCCAATACAAAAATTCCTTCGGGTTTGAGCAGGTTATACTGGAAAATCAGGTCGGGAATACTGGCAAGTTTTTCCAGTGCATACGGGGGATCGGCAAAGATAAAGTCGAATTGCATGCCGCATTTTTCGATATACTTGAACACGTCTGCTCTCAAGGGGAGACACTTGTCAGTTTTTACCTCTTTCATGATTTTGCTGATGAAGGCATGGTGTTGTGGGTCTTTCTCTACGGATATCACTTGGTCGCAGCCTCTGGATACCAGTTCGATACTGATGCTTCCCGTTCCTGAAAAGAGGTCAAGGGCAGTTACTCCATCTTCAAAGTCGATGTAGTTATTGAGCACGTTGAACAGATTTTCTTTGGCAAAATCCGTGGTAGGGCGTGCTTTGAATGTGTGGGGGACGTCAAAACGTCTCCGTTTGTATATTCCGCTGATTACTCGCATGAAATTAGAGATAGCATGTCAAATGGAATTTGTTTGATACGGCTGAGGCCGGAGTCGTTGAATTCCATTTGGGGATTAATGATGAAAAGTTTTCGTATATATTTTTGCAGCAGGAGAAGAAGCTCTTCCCATTGTGCCATTCGGCTGTTTCCATGAATATACAGCGCATCTTTTTCCTGGTCAAATCCGGCTTGTTGCCATACATTGAGCAGGTAGTAAGATGAATCGTGGAAAGTGGGGGTGGAGTAGGTATTTAGAAGAAGCAATTTCTCTTTTTCAAATCCAATAACTTCCATGCTTTCGGGATGAAAGATTGCAAACAGTTTCCGTCCTTCATTTTGCTTGCATTTATGTGAGAAATATTCTGCAAGCGGGCTGATAGAAGCAAATAATCGGGCATTGGGGAAATGTTCCGTCAGGAAGAGATGTGTCAGTTTGTCCAGTCCGAAAAGAATCACAACGTTGCTTTTACCTAAAATATTGCACAATATGACTTCATTGTTTTGTGCAGGAAGATTCTGGTAGAATAATAACTCACTCTGCTCATCTTCATACAGTTCTAGAGGTACGGTGGTGTAGCGTGAGGTATGAATGAGAATATTAACTTGTTTGAAGGGATGTTTCAATTCTTCTGTTTCTGTCAAATAGGCTTTTACATTGGCAGCCATGGACCGCTGTGTATTGACAGGTGAAGCACTGAAATAGACTTCACTCTCCTGTTGAGGGTGATAGATAGAAAAAGAAAATCCATCCGTACTTAGACGGATGGATAATATATATTGTTCTGATTTATTAAAATCAATGGGTTGGGCCATAGATTATTCCCAGTTTCCAGCGTTGTTGTTCGGCTGTTCGATATCACCAACTTTCAGACCGCAATATTTACCCAGTTTAGTCTGCATGTCTTTCAAGTTAATCAGTTCCTGTTCGTTCAGTCCTTTCAGATATACGTCGTAAGGAACCTGAGCCTGGAACAAGTTCAAAGGAGCACCTGATTTGGTAGTATCCTGACGGATAGCCATTTCAAACTTAGCTCCGTTTCCATAAGGAACGTATGCCAAAGAATCCGGATTGAAGCCTTTTTCAAAGATTGTATCCATTACGGCTACCCACATTGTATCACGACGGAAGTTCTGCAGACCTTCTTTTTCTACTTCACTCCAGTTACCTGTTTTCTTTGCCTTATTAATCAAGTCCATTGCTTTCTTTTCAGTCATTCCATTGTTCAACTGGTCGTCTGTCAAAGATCCGACTTTCATGATGAACGGAAGTTTTGCTGTTTTTACGAAAGCGATCAAGCTATCGAAGCTGGCAGTGTATGCTCCATTGTGGACAGTACGATATTCCTGCTGTGCTTTACGGATGTCAATCAAGCGAGCGATAATAGCTTTTTCTCTGACTTTTTTCTCATTGTCGAAGTTGATAGGGCCCATAATACTGCCGTAGCATATATATACCAAGCAGATAACACAGGCGGCCAACACAAGATTAATAACTGTTTTCATGATAATATTGTTTTTTTAGTTTATATTCGTAGCGCAAAAATAAATAATTTACTTGAACCACGTCAATCTTAGGTAAACTTTTTATACGGACTTTATGTTAAATAATGATTTATCGCAGCAAATTAAGCGAAATTTTTCCTATAAACCAACAGAAGAGCAGGAAAAAGCGGTGAAAAGTTTTGCAGATTTTCTGTTGTCCCCTTCGGGCGATAGTATTTTCTTACTGAAAGGTTATGCGGGGACCGGTAAGACCACATTGACTGCGGCATTGGTTCGTACACTTGACCAGTTGCATTGGAAAACGGTATTATTGGCACCTACAGGAAGGGCGGCGAAAGTATTCTCTTCTTATGCAGGACATCCTGCCTTTACAATACATAAGAAAATATACCGTCAGAAAGTGTTTTCAAATGAGATGGACAATTTCACTGCTAATCCGAATCTATACCGTAATGCGTTATTTATTGTCGATGAGGCTTCCATGATTGCGAATGAGGGATTGTCGGGCGGACATTTTGGGAGTGGGCGTTTGCTGGATGACCTTATTCAATATGTATATAACGGGATGGGCTGTCGGTTGATGCTGGTGGGCGATACAGCCCAGCTTCCCCCGATTGGGGAGGAAGAGAGTCCGGCCCTTTCTGTGGCTATGTTGCAGGGATATGGGTTGGAAGTGACAGAATGTGAACTGACAGAAGTGGTGAGACAAAGTGTGACCTCAGGGATTTTATGGAATGCGACTTCGTTGCGTGCGCGTATTGTTGAAGAGGATTTCTTCGAATATCCTCAGGTAAAGTGCAAGGGCTTTTCGGATATCTGCCGATTGCCGGGTAATGAATTGATAGAAGCCATTAATGACTGTTACGACCATGTCGGGCTGGATGAAACAATTGTTATTTGTCGTTCTAATAAGCGGGCTTCCTTATATAATAAAGGAATACGCAACAGTATTCTCTTTCGTGAAGACGAATTGAATGGAGGAGATGTGCTGATGATTGCGAAGAATAACTATTTCTGGGGAGCAGATTGCAAGGAACTTGATTTTATTGCCAATGGGGATGTGGCGGTCGTCCGTCGGGTCCGTCGTGTTCGGGAGATGTATGGATTCCGGTTTGCAGATGTGCTTCTTGCTTTTCCAGATTATGATGATTTGGAAGTGGAGGTGAAAATTTTACTGGATACTCTACATTCGGATTCTCCCTCTCTCTCGAAAGAAGAGAATGACCGCTTGTTTTATACCATCTTGGAAGATTATGCTGATTTGCCTACAAAGCGTGAACGGATGAAAAAGATGAAGGAGGATCCTTATTACAATGCGTTGCAGGTAAAATATGCTTATGCCGTAACTTGCCATAAGGCGCAAGGCGGACAGTGGAAGAGAGTGTTTCTGGATCAGGGGTATATGACTGAAGAAATGCTTTCACCTGATTATTTCCGTTGGCTTTATACTGCCTTTACCCGGGCTACAGAGAAGTTATATCTGGTTAACTGGCCGGAAAATCAGGTGGAAAAATAAAAGGAGAATAAGATGTTGCGTTGGGAAGAATTATATAGAAAGGCTGCCTTTTCAGTCTCGTGACGAAAAGGCAGCCTTTCTATCATGTGATTCTTTAGTAGAGGGTTATTTTATGACGTTTAATTCTTTTCCCACTTTGATAAAGGCTTGGATGGCCTTATCCAAATGGCATTGTTCATGACCGGCAGAAAGTTGTACACGGATACGAGCTTGTCCTTTGGGCACGACCGGATAGTAGAATCCTGTGACGTAGATACCTTCTTCCTGCATGCGGGCTGCAAAGTCTTGTGACAGTTTTGCATCATACAGCATGACGGCACAGATGGCACTCTGTGTCGGTTTGATGTCAAATCCGGCAGCAATCATCTTGTCACGGAAGTAGGATACATTGGCCATCAGCTTGTCGTGCAGTGCGTTGCTTTCTTTCAAGATACGGAACATTTCCAGACTTGCCCCTACGATGGCCGGAGCTACGGAATTAGAGAACAAGTAAGGACGAGAGCGTTGGCGCAACATGTCGATGATTTCTTTCTTTCCTGTAGTGAATCCACCCATGGCACCACCGAATGCTTTACCCAGTGTACCTGTGAAAATGTCAATCTTGTCATATACTCCGAATTGTTCTGCTACACCGTGTCCGGTAGGTCCTACCACTCCTGCAGAATGTGATTCGTCCACCATTACCAAGGCATTGTACTTTTCTGCGAGTTCGCAAATCTTATCCATTGGAGCTACGTTTCCATCCATGGAGAATACGCCGTCGGTAGCGATAATGCGGTGGCGTTGAGCTTGTGCTTCCTGTAGGCAACGTTCCAAATCGGCCATGTCGGCATTGGCATAGCGGTAGCGTTTGGCTTTACACAAACGTACACCGTCAATGATGGAAGCATGGTTCAGAGCGTCCGAGATGATGGCATCTTCTTCAGTGAATAAAGGCTCGAACAAACCACCGTTGGCGTCAAAACAAGCGGCATACAGAATGGTGTCTTCCGTGTGGAAATAGTCGGAAATGGCTGCTTCCAGTTGTTTGTGAATGTCTTGTGTACCACAGATGAAACGTACGGACGACATTCCGTAGCCATGTGTGTCCATTGCTTTTTTGGCTGCCTCTATCAGACGTTTGTTGTCTGAGAGTCCCAAATAATTATTGGCACAGAAGTTAAGCACTTCCTCTCCTGCGTTGACTTTGATGTCTGCACGCTGTGGAGTGGTTATAATACGTTCTTTCTTGTATAAGCCGGCAGCTTCGATGTCGGCAAGTTCCTTTTTCAGGAAATCTCTAAAATTGGTATACATATATTGATATTAAGGTTTTTGCTTATGCAAAGATGCAATTTTTTTTATTTAGAAAAAAGAAGCGGCGTATTTTTATTTTATCTATGATAACTTTTGTATATTTGCCTCGTAATTTTAAAATCTAGCATACAGATGAAAAACATTTTAATAATTGGAGCTACCGGACAAATTGGTTCGGAACTTACGATGCTTTTGAGAAAGAATTATACGGGCAATGTAGTGGCTGGATATATTCCGGGTGCAGAACCAAAAGGAGAACTGAAAGAATCAGGTCCTTCTGCCATTGTGGATATTACCAATTCTCAGCAAATAGCTGATGCGGTGACGAAATATCAGGTAGATACCATCTATAATCTGGCGGCTTTACTTTCAGCCGTGGCCGAAAACAAACCTCAGTTGGCTTGGAAAATCGGATTGGGCGGTCTGTTCAATACGCTGGAAGTGGCTCGTGAGAAGAATTGTGCCGTCTTTACACCGAGTTCCATCGGCTCATTTGGTCCCGGAACTCCGAAAGACAAGACCCCTCAGGACACTATTCAGCGTCCGAAGACCATGTATGGTGTGACAAAAGTTTCCGGAGAGTTGCTGAGTGACTATTATTTTACACGTTTTGGAGTCGATACCCGTTCAGTCCGTTTCCCGGGATTGATTTCTTATGTGACTCCTCCGGGAGGTGGTACTACCGATTATGCGGTAGATATTTATTATTCGGCGGCAAAAGGTGAAAAGTTTGTTTGTCCGATTGCGGCTGGCACTTATATGGACATGATGTATATGCCGGATGCTTTGCGGGCTGCAATTGAAATTATGGAAGCAGACCCGACGAAGCTGGTGCATCGTAATTCATTTAACATTGCTTCCATGAGTTTTGAGCCGGACACCATTTATCAGCAGATACGGAAGTATCTTCCAGATTTTGAAATGGAATATCAGGTGGATCCCTTGCGTCAGGCTATTGCCGAGTCATGGCCGAATTCGTTGGATGATACTTGTGCCCGCGAAGAGTGGGGCTGGAAACCTGAATATGACCTGGATGCGATGACTAAAGATATGCTTGCCAAATTGAAAGAACGTTTTGGACGTTGATTCATGACGTCTGAGAAAGAAAACATTATCCCCTCATTTTTCTGGTATCAGGAGAAATGAGGGGATGATTGTTATTGGGCTTCTACGAATATCTTATTGAAGAAGGTTTCAGCAAGTGTTGGATTTATGTAATGAAGTTGATGACCTTTTATTGTCATAGAATCCATAAGATGATACAAACCTTTGTATCCGTCAGCCGATATATCCAGAACTTGTGTTTTGTAAATATTTTCTGCTTTGAGGTTAGGAGTGTGTTCCGGTTGGTTTTTGAATTTGCCAATATAAGCGTTTTGTTCAAAGATATTTCGGGTTGAAGAGGTAAGGTCAAAACGGCTCGGTTCTGCGGCGTAAAAAATATTCTGCCGGAAGCAGGTGCTGTCAGCATATCCACTCCATGAATCAGAAGTAACCATTGTCCGGTCTGTGGTAGGGGATGGCTTGTGATTGGCGTGTACGATATTTCGCTCAATTAAGGTGCGTTTTACTGGACCTGCGATATGAATACCGGGCGAGAACATTCCTTGTCTTGTTTCTTTGGGGCGTATGCCATCGCCTATACTGATATTATATCGAACGGTACTTCCGATATTTCCGCAGCTGTAGTCTTCAGCGTCTCCGTTATTGCACACTAACACCATTCCTCCATAATTGTCATGACTGTAGTTATATTGTATGAGCGTGTTTTGACAATTGTAGTCAGAATCAAAACCTTGGGCATCCCAGGGAGCTTTATGGTGGCTCACTTCATTATATTGTATGATGGTGTTGTCGCAACTCCAGGGCCAGATGCCTGCTGCTGCTTCTGTCATGGGAAGAATGTCGGGAGAATCGCACATAAGATTGTATTCAATCAGTGTGCTGTCGCATCCAATGGGAACGATGCCGTCACCTGGAACTTCTTCAATGAGATTTTTTCTTACGATGGTGTGGATATTCGGATACCAATTTTTTCGGTCATAATATCCGGTCCAGATCATGGCATTGCGTGCACAACGTAGGATATGGCAATTCTCAATCGTCAGACTGTCAAAGCGTGAACGAATACTGTCGCCGCCATTGACAATTAGAATTCCACTACCTCCTCCTTCTTCTTTGACGAGAGAGCCATTGACATCCCGTATGGTAATATTATTAATCCTAATGTTATGTGATACACCATAATCTACGCATTCTACTTTTAATCCTGTACGTCCAGCCAATGCTTTTTCTCCTGTATTGATTATCTCCAGGTTTTGGATAGTCAGATAATCAGAATTGGAGATACATACAGCGTACATGGAAGAGTCATTTCCTATGATACGTGGGTTCTGTTCTCCTTCACCATAAGCGTCAATGACGACAGGGGTTTGAGCATCTCCCTTCCCGGTTATTCTCAGTTCTCCCCTGAAAGTCTCTCCACGTTTGAACAACAATTTGGCTCCTTTTTCCAAAGAAAGATTTTCTATTCGTTTCAGTGTCTTCCATGCATGATCTGCAGAAAATCCGGAATTCGTATCGTCTCCATTTGTGGCATCCAAATAATATATGGGAGGAGCAGAAGTACATCCGACTATACATAGGGATGCAATTATAAGTAGATTTTTGATTATTTTCATAGATTGTATTGGGTTGAAAGAAATAAAAAAAGTCACAGGAAAAGTGCTGTTTACCTGTGACTTTTATTTAAAATAATTTATTTCAAGTTTCCGTTCAGATCAGCGTCAAATGAAGGAATTGTAGCATAGTTGCGCGAATCATCCCAGCTTCCTGTCACTTCCACACCTTCTGTCAGAGATACGCCTGGAGCGACTTCTACTGGAGTATTTGCCTGGCGTGAAGCAAATGTGTTTTTGAGGTCATCCATACGGAGCTGGTCATTGGCACGAACTACGAGAGCTACATAATATCCTGTAACTTCATATCCGTGTTCCTTCAAACATTTGTTTGCAAATGTTGTCGGGTCATTGGCATAATTTTCCGCTTTGTCTATTCCTTCGCCGTATGCACGGTCCAGAACTTTCTGTAAACATTGTTTGGCTTCTTCATTTACGGAGCCGCTACGTGCTTGTGCTTCTGCGTACCAAAGCAGTACTTCACTATATGAAACCAAATATAATGTCTGGCTACAGATACCGTTGTTCATGGTGTATTCCCGGTCATTATAGTCATTCATTGCACTTCCATCCGTACCTCCTCCATATAGTAAAGTGCGGAACATCGGATGACATTCGTTGAGGATAAAAGCACCGTTGTTGTCTTTCTGATACCAATCAATCAGCTGATCTTTATAAGTGTTCTTTTCAACTAGGATCTTACCTCCGTCACTTCCATAAATGGCATCTTTTCGTGGTCCTTCCGGCATTTCTTTCCAATATTTGATTTCGCCTACGGCATCGCCCCATCCACCATTGGTGACAGATTCGTATGCCTGACAAACAGAGTTCCAAGAGTCTAGTCCTGACCATCCCCATGGGTTGTCTTTGTTGAATTTGACAGCTACTACACCTTCTTGTGAGTAGGGGTTGGATACATACATGAACCGGTCTTTGTAGTTAGGTTCCAGTTTGTAATAGTAGTTGCTATTGTTCACACCATCTATTACAGCTTTAGCCATTTGGGCTGCTTTGCTATAGTAAGAGGTTTCATTCAGTGGGTAGCCTGCCCGAGCCATATAAACGGCGGCCAATACCGCTTGTGCAGCACCTTTGTTAATATAGTTGTTCAGTCCGTCTGCAATCCGTGGAGAAGAAGTATAGGTATAAGGTAAAATATGCTCAGCCTCTTCCAGGTCACTGCATATTTGAGCATAAATCTGTGCTATTGTAGATTTGTTGACATTAAAATCCAAATCCGTGGTAAGAATCAAAGGAATTTCTCCATACCAGCGTACCAGTTTAAAGTAAGCCACAGCTCTCCAAAAGAGTGCTTGTCCTTTTCCAATATTAATTTCGTCTTCAGTTGTGGGAACCTTTTCTACGTTATTAACAATAAAGTTGGCAGCTTTTATGATTGCATAGTTGGTGTTCCATGCACTCTTTGAATCGGCATTGTTGTCATTCACTTTGTAGCTGTCGAATTCCCGATATACATCTTTGTTTCCACTTGTGAGTGCGGTCAAGTCGTCTCCCATCCAGTTAGGAGATAAGGTGTGTGTACCGTTGATGGAATATTGCACTTGGGCATATAGTACGTTGATGGCACCATCCAGGTCGTTTTGTGAGGTGAAGTAATTTTCGGGTACCATTTGTCCCTTCGGGTCTTCGGTCAGGAAGTCACTGCAAGAGGTCATGGCCACTGCACAAGCCATTAATGCGCTTATAAATATTTTTGTTTTCATGATAATCGATTTATTAAAAGTTCTATGCTTTGTGATATTAGAAATTCATCTTTACACCAAAGGTGAAAGTTCTAGGAGTAGGATAACCACCTATATCTACACCGCTGCTCACATCTACACTCTTTGAAGAGTCGTCTGTAAAGGCTGAGGCTGTAGGATCCATACCTTTATATTTGGTAATGGTAAACAGGTTCTGGCAGCTGACAGACAAGCGGATGTCTGCAAATTTAGTCTTAGATTTTGGGAAAGTATATCCAATACTTAAGTTTGCCAAACGTACATAGCTGGCATTTTCTACCCATTGAGTTGAGTTTGCATAGTTAGTACCTCCGTTCAGTAAGGATGCGAATTTGGCATTGGTCGGATTGACATCCCAGTTGTATTCATATGCTTCTTTTGTGTTAATGAAGGATGCATCCGAGATGGAGGTGGACATGGCATAGCGTACCAGGTTCAGACGGTCCATTCCAAAGGCTCCAGTCAGGAACATACTCAGATCCCAGTTCTTATAGTTTACTGTATTGTTCCATCCAAAGGTGAAGTTCGGGTTTGCGTTACCGATTACGGTACGGTCGCCAGCATCGATACTTCCGTTATTGTTCAAATCTGCATATACGTTTTTACCATCCTTACTGATTCCTTCCCATACATATCCATAGAAAGAACCAATGCTGTAGCCTGGCATGACGATAGTAGATTCATCGGCCATCTTGTCTGCCGGAGTTTTTCCGTAAATATATTCATTAGTTCCTAAGCTTTTTACTTCATTCTTCAGGTAGGTACCTGTCAAAGTGGAGTTCCATTGCCAGTCTTTTGTCTGAACAAGGCGGGCATTGATAGAGAAGTCGATACCTTTGTTGTCAATACGTCCTACATTTGCAAGGTAATTGCCACCTCCATTATATCCAGGAATAGGTTCCTGCATCAAGCAGTCGACTGTACGTTTGTAGAAATAGTCGAATGAGAATGACAAGCGCTGGTTCCATACCGCAAATTCCAGTCCCAAGTCAAATTGTTTGGTCTTTTCCCAGGTCACATCAGGGGTTGGCAGTGATGTAGGCCAATAGCCATAATACAATTGAGAAGAAGTTCCATAGTTGGTATAAGCTTGTCCTAACAATCCAAGAGTAGAGTATGAACTGATACCTTGATTACCAATTACACCGTAGCTGGCACGTAGCTTCATGTTTTGTAAGGCCTTAAAGTCTTGCAGGAAAGGTTCATTACTGATATCCCATGCTACTGCGATAGACGGGAAGTACCCCCATTTATCTGTGCTGAATTTGGACGAACCATCGGCACGGAATGTAGCTGTCAAGGTATATCGGTCGTTGTAGTTATAAATAACACGTCCTACGCCAGATAACAAAGTTTCTCTTGAGTAACTGTTTCCTAATGTTTTTGTGCTTGCCATGTTTACATTCCACCATCCTACGGCTTCTGTTGAAAGATTGTTTCCACCGATATTCATGTTACGATATTCAGTAGAAGTAGCTTCCCATACAGCCGTAGCAGTCAGGTTGTGCTTGCCGAACTTTTTCATGTAAGTGAAATTATTCGTTGATTGCAGCATCATCCGGAAGGCATCGCTGTTTCCCATACTGCTGATGGCTGTGGGACCCGATTTAGCAGAAGAGAAAGAATAAGATTTGTTATCTTGGTAATCGAAAGCGTTTGTGGTCGTAAATGTCAATCCGTCGATAATCTTGAATCGCAGAGACAGGTTACCGGTGGCCGCATAAGTGCGCAGTTCATTGTCTGTGGCTTCGATGGATCCCAGCGGATTACTTCCCGTAGTGTTTTTACCTATATTATATTTTCCATCTTCAGTAAACATGTCCATGGTCGGATCATAGTTTAGCGAATTGAATATAGGATTTCCTTTGCTGGCAATGTAGTTGTTTCCGTTTCTTACGCCATGAGTGAATTGTATGTCGGTGGTTATTGTCAACCATTTTGTTACGTCTGAATTTAAGTTGACACGTGCGGAGTATCTTTCATTGTCAGAATAACGCAGTACACCCTGTTCGTTTACGTAATTGGCAGAAACATAATACTGAGTTTTCTCACTACCTCCTGAAAGGGCCAGTTTGTAGTTCTGTACCAAGCCGGAACGGAACATTTCATCCTGCCAGTTTATCCCTTTCTTTCCTGTCTTGAGGGCTTCCAGTTCGCTGTCAGAGTAACCGTTTCCTGGATACCAGAAGTTATATGCATCAGCGTATTCATACGGACTGAGCATATCATAATGTTTGTATACGTTGGATACTCCGACCGATGCATCAAATGTAATTTGAGTTTGTCCGGCTACACCTGTCTTTGTGGTAACTAATACAACTCCATTGGCACCTCGAGAACCATATATGGCAGTAGAGGACGCATCCTTTAACACCTGAATAGATTTGATATCATCAGTGTTCAGTCCGCTTAGACCGCCTTCACGCACGATACCATCCACTACATACAGAGGCTCATTGCTAAGGTTTACAGAGTTGGCTCCACGGACACGGATTCGGATGTCTCCACCGGGTACTCCACTGTTTTCTACCTGTACGCCGGATACACGTCCTTGGAGTGCTTCGGAGATACGGGTTACAGGCTGGTCCTTGAATGACTTGTTGTCCATGACAGCCACGGAACCTGCTAAGTCGGCTTTACGGACGGTTCCGTATCCTACTACGACAACTTCGTCTAGTGTTTCAGTATCTTCTTTTAAGGTGAGCTTCAGTGATAATCCATTGCGGTCAACTTTTACTTCCTGGCTTTTATAACCTATATAAGATATGTTTAATGTGGCTCCTGCATTGACTTCGAGTACGAATTTTCCATCAAGGTCTGTGATTGTTCCATTGGATGTGCCTTTTTCCACAATACTGGCTCCAATAACTGGTTCTCCATTCGTGTCAGTGACAACTCCAGAAACTTTGTAGGCGTTGTTTTGTTGAATACCGGTTGTTTCGTTGGCAATGTTAGCTTCAATGTGGGTAGAATAGGATATGAGCAGTCCTAAAGCTAACATTTTACTTACATTTAGTTTTCTACGTTTCATAATATTAATGTTTAAGTTTGCTTTCTTTGGTTGAGCATGCTCAAAATTAGTTTTATGAAATCGATGGGGTGGTGAAAAAATAGCAGAAAAGGATAAAAGCTAAAATTTCCTCCTTTTCTGCTATTTTTTCCTCTTTTTCCGGTGTGAAGAATTCTCTATTCCTTGTCGTTTCCCTTGTTTGTAGTATATTCTTTAGGCAGAAATCCAAATTTTTTCTTGAAGCATTGGCTAAAGTATTTAGGGTCATTGAAGCCAACCGAATAGGCCAGTTCGGAAACTCGTATTTTTTTCTTTTCCTCCAGTAGGCGGAACGCAGCCTGCAGACGTATGCTTGATATGAATGTCAGCGGTGTCATATCGGTCAGTTGTTTCAGCTTCTCATTTAATGTACTTCTGGACATCTGCATTTCCTTGACAAATGTCACCGTGTCGAAATCTACATCACTCAAGTGTGCATTTACACATTCGACGGCTTTCTTTAGGAATTCTTCATCTTGACTTGTATAATCCACATGCTTGGCCTCGAAAACCAGTTGTTTTCTGGAGTTACCGTTGTGAGACTCACTTTTCTTCAGCAGGTTATCTATTTTGGCAAGCAAAACTGAAATATTTAAAGGCTTGCATATATATCCGTCGGCTCCCGCTTCGTATCCTTCTATTCTGTCAATATCACTGGTCTTAGCGGTTAACAGGATGACTGGAATATGTTTTGTCTCGAATTTCTCTTTTACTTTTTTGCATAGCTCAAATCCGTCCATTCCTGGCATCATGACGTCAGACACGATGATATCTATATTTTTGTCTTCCAGTTGGAGCAAAGCTGTTTCACCGCAAGACGCTTCTGTAAGGTCAAAATAATCTGTAAGGATACGTCGCATTACATTCCGCAGTTCTTCATTGTCTTCCACCAATAATAAGGACGGTTTTTCTTTATTGGGGCTATGGTCTGGAAATGTTTGGAGGGCATTCACAGATAGAAGGTCTGTGGTTTCCTGTGGTATGTTTGACTCTATGGTCTCGTAGTTCTCGTTTTCTTCGTCAATTTCTTCTTTGCTATACGCATCTTTGTTTATGGGTATTGATACGGTAAACGTATTTCCTTTTTCTTTGTCACTCTCCACTTTTATTTGTCCATGATGTAAGAGGGTGAGGTCTTTAGTCAGAGAAAGTCCTATTCCTGTGCCAATGGTATGGAATTTACGATATTCTCCTTCATAAAATCTTTCAAACAAGTGTTTCAGCTTGTTTTCAGGTATTGGTTCTCCTGGGTTGCTGATACTTATCTGGAAAAGATTTTGTTCGCTATGATAAGCTTGTGCTATAGTAATTGTTTTATTTTCTGTGGTATATTTGGCAGCATTGGATAAAAGGTTGTAAATGATTTTATCCAGTTTGTCATGGTCAAAATACCCCTGGTATTGAGTATCCATATTCTGAAAAGCAAAGTGCAGATTTCTTTTTCTGACCAATGGAGTAAAAGCCTGCGCAGAATGTTGGAGGAAGGTGGTCAGGTTTCCGTAAGAGACCTTCAGCTTCTGACGTCCGTTTTCCACTTTCCGGAATTCCAGTATCTGTTGTATTAATCGTTTTAATCGCAACAGGTTATCTTCTATTTCCGGCAGTGAGTTCCGGGTTTCCGGGAAATGTATTTTTATTTCATCAATGGAAGCGGAAATGATGGATAATGGGGTCAGCAACTCATGGGTGATATTGGTGAAGAACTGCAATTTGCTGTGATTGATTTCTTCGTTTTTCTGGCGTTGCATATTGGCCAATTCTACCATTTGTTGCAAATGGATTCTTTTACGTATGATTTTATAGACATACCATACTGATAAAGAAAGCAAAATGGCATAGATGCAATAAGCCCACCAAGTTAGCCAGGGAGGAGGTAGGATTGTAATGGTTACAGAACGAATGTTGTTCGACCATAATCCATTCGGATTACTTCCTCTTACATAAAATGTATAAGTACCTGCTGGAAGGTTGTTATAAAATGCGGCCGGTTGATAACCTCCTGTGGAAATCCACTGATTATCATATCCTTCCAGTTTATATTCATATTTATTCAGTATCGGATTGATATAGTTTAATACTGAAAAACCGATACTGAAATTATTCTGTTTGTATGAAAGAGTTATATGTTGTGCATATTCCAAGGAGGAATCCATTATTTTTTGCAGTTCTGTGTCCGACATGTGTGAAATGGAGGTGTTGTAGATTTTCAGGTCGGTTAATACTACAGGATATGAAACAGTATCATAATTGATTTCTTCCGGGAAGAAACTGTTTATGCCGTGTACCCCTCCGAAATATAATTTGCCATCTTCTCCTTTTGCACAAGCATTTCGATTGAAGATGTAGTCTTGCAGTCCGTCTTCTGTGGTAAATATTTGTATGTTATCTCCTTTTTTCGTCTTGTCGATATGAATCATTTCAGAGGTCATGGTAACCCATAGCCCTTTCTGGTTATCTTCAAGTATGCAAGATACGACTTCTCCTTTTTTCATTGTATTGGGCAATGCATCCTGAAAACAATCTTTGCGGGGGTTGTAAACATTCAGTCCTTTCCCGTTCGTACCGGCCCAAATGGTATTCTCACTGTCAATGTATAGTGTCATGGCACCCACAGCTTCTGCATTTCCCAGATTGATGCTGTATTGTTGGGTTACGAACTTATGGTTTTGGGGTGTGATTTTCCAAATTCCCGAATTTGGAGTTGCGGCCCAGATATTGCCGTCCTTGTCTTCTTGCAAACGGAATATAGATTCCTTGGGAGGAATATATGTATTGTTCCCTATCAAGTCATTCAGTGCGTACATTTTCCTTTGAGGGGTGAGTAAAAAGATTCCACTGCGAGTACCTAGCCATATATTTTTTTGCTTGTCTTCCAGTACGGAATAAATGCACACATCCGTCAGTTGTGGATAGGAGTCAATATTTATTTCTTCTACCTTTTTCCCATTAAAGATCCAGAGTCCGTCATCCCATGTGGCAAAGCAGTATTCTTCTTTTTCTCTGAGGCGGATGATTTCATTGACGGTGGATACGGGGGGTAAGTCCCTGAACGCTGGCATTTGGTTATAGGGAATGACCTCATGGCTTTGCATGTTGTATTTTACAAATCCGAATCCCATGATACTTATCCAAATCCAGTTCTTCTCAATGGGACAAATGGCCCGTACCGACGCACTGGGAAAAATGTCACGTATGCTTCTGAGTGAGTTCAGGCTGAACTTTCTGGCATTTGTGTTTGCTACCCGGATTCCTCCACCGAGCATTCCTATCCACATCAGCCCGTCTGAACTGGATAGCAATGCGTCTACTTCATTGAAAGGAAGATGTCCGCTTTTATCACTCGGGTAGTAATTAGTAAACGTTCCATCCTCCGATTCCATGATACTGAGTGCACTTCGAGAGCCAATCCAGATTTTTCCGGTATTTCTGTCTTGAGTGATGGCATAGATAATATTATCGGCGATGCTTGAAGGATTGTTTTTATCATGGGTGTATCGGATAAACTCATAGTGATGCATGTCGTATGGATTCTGCATTTTTAATAAGCCATATCTCCATGTGCCAATCCATATATTTTCATTCTTATCTTGGAAAATGACATGTGCAGAATTACTGGGACATACATTGTGGTAAGTATAAAGTTGGTTCCGCATGGGATCATAGCGGAAGAGCCCCTGGCTCCATGTGCCAATCCAGATCTGACCTTGCTTGTCTTCTAATATGGATTTGACATCAATGTTTGTTTCAAACTTATATTGGGTGAAGTTGGCTTCACTTTCTTTCTTTATGAACAGCCCTTTATTGGTTCCTACCCATACAGCTCCTTTGTGTGTGCATGCGACTGTTTCTACATTTGTCACTTGTGGATGTGGAAGTGCAATTCTTTCTATGTTATCGTTCTTTTTATTCAGTTTGTATAATCCGTTGTGTGTGCCAATCCATAAATTGCGCTGGTAATCTTCTGCGATTGCATTGATGAACCCATCAATCGATTTTTCTCCGCCATCAGGTTCGGCATGATATACTTTTGTGGAATACCCGTCATAGCGTACCAATCCGTTATAAGTGGCAATCCAGATGTAACCTTCTTTGTCCTGAAAAAGATTTCGGACTTCGTTTGTGGGAAGTTGAATGAGGTTTCTTAGCGGGCTGAAATTAATGTAATCACTGGAAATGGTGGAATTTCCCCATGCAAAAATGGAAATTATGGTAAATATTGAGTATAGCAGGAAATGTCGTTTCATGGTATTATGCAAATAATAAATGCAAATTTAGAAATATTATTTGTTAATACAAAAATTTTGGAAAATGGAGTTTCGTCGTTTCATTTGTTTGAAAGGGAAGTGTGGAAGTAAATCAATATAAAAAATCCTCTTGTTCCTATGAAGAATAAGAGGATTTTATACTATGAATTTGAATTTATCTTTATCTTACTTGGATTACCAGATAACGTGATACGCTCCAGAATTCATTCGGATTGTTGATTTTCAAGGTCAACTGGCCTTTATCGTCTTTCACAAGTTCGTATGAACCTTGCGGATGGGTAGTCAACAGTTCGGCACGTTTGGAATAAAGCTTGATTTCTTTTTCCTTGCGGATATCAATCTGTGTGAAATAATCCTTGTTGAATTCGTTGTCTTTCAAGACATCTCCTTTTTTCAGGATTTTCTGGTCTTTCAGTTCAGATTTCGTTCCGAATACATACCAGGCAGTGTTCAGTGCTTGGTCTTGCGCTTCTACTGTCTTTGTCTTGGCTTCGTTTTCAGCACTCAGTTCGTCTACGTTTTTGTTCAGGTCCATGACTGCTTCGTCCAGTTCGGCGATACGGATGTTCTTTGCAGCCAGTTCTGCCTGCAATGTTTCAATTTGCTGTTGTTTGGCAGCCAGTTCTGCAGTCAGGTTCTTGACCGCTTTTTTCAGTTGTGCAGACTGGTAATTGCTGTTTTTCAGCTGAGCTTCCAGCTTGGCAATCTGCTCACGGTTTGATTTCAGTTTTTCGCTGATGAAGCGGATGTCTTCTTTTATTTTGTCGGCAGCCGACTGGCTTTCGAGGGTACCTTCTTTCAAGTCTACACGGTTTTCAGCTTCATTGATTTCGCGGAATCCTTCCTGAATTTCATTAAAAGATCCCATGATTTCGTCCAGCTCTGTGTCGCGGTTGGAAAGTTCAAGCATCAGTGAATCGTTCTGGGCTTGCAGTGTGCTTTTGTCCTGGCCGGAATTGTTACATGCTGTCAATAATGCGGCAGCACATAAAGCAGATAAAACAACCTTTCTCATAACTTTTTAATTTAGAATTATAATTTAGTTTTCTTTTCCTCCAAGTATGATGACGATTTCTCCTCTTGGCTCAGTTTCTGTGAAGTGGGCAATGACCTCCTGTAAAGTGCCGCGTACGCTTTCTTCATGTATTTTGGAGATTTCACGGCATACGGATACCAGACGGTCTGCTCCGAAAATTTCTGCAAACTGCGTCAGGGTTTTTACCAGCCGATAGGGTGATTCGTAGAAAATCATTGTGCGTGTTTCTTCTTTCAGACCGTTCAGACGGGTCATTCTGCCTTTTTTTTGTGGAAGGAAACCTTCGAAACAAAAACGTTCGTCCGGCAGACCGGAAGAAACCAGTGCCGGTACAAAAGCGGTGGCTCCAGGGAGACATTGCACTTCTATGCCGTTTCTGACACATTCCCTCACTACCAGAAACCCGGGGTCGGATATGCCCGGAGTGCCTGCATCAGAAATCAGGGCCACAGTTTGCCCTCCTTTGATGCGGTTGACCACGCTTTCCACGGTCTGGTGCTCATTGAACTTATGATGAGACTGCATGGCATTCTTGATTTCATAATGCTTCAGCAGGATACCCGATGTGCGTGTATCTTCAGCCAAAATCAAATCCGCTTCTTTCAGGATGCGGATGGCACGGAAAGTCATGTCCTCCATATTGCCTACCGGAGTAGGTACGACATATAGTTTACCCATTTTCTTTTCTTATATGTGATAAAGCAAAGGTAAAAAGTTTTCGTCTTCACGCACCTGATTCATCAAACATTTAACAGAAGTTTTCTCTTTATATGTCCTTTTCGCCACTATTAATAAAAAAACGTCGATTTTTCGGCAGTTTCAACCTATCGTTGTAATTTTGCACTTGTTTTATAGAATGAAGCTATATGGTAGTATTTTCAGAAGACCACCGGGAAGAAACTTGCCGGAGAGGAAGAATAGAAGTGATATGTGGTTCCATGTTTTCAGGGAAAACGGAAGAATTGATTCGGCGTTTGCGGCGGGCTACCTTTGCCCATCAACGGGTGGAAATATTCAAGCCGGCCATAGATACCCGTTATTCGGAGGAGGATGTGGTGTCGCATGATAATAATAGTATCAAATCGACTCCGATTGATTCTTCTGCAAGTATTCTTTTGTTTACTTCAGAGATTGATGTGGTGGGGATTGATGAGGCTCAGTTTTTTGACGACGGATTGCCGGAGGTGTGCAATGAACTGGCCAACCAGGGTATCCGGGTGATTGTTGCCGGATTGGACATGGACTTTAAGGGTATTCCTTTTGGACCGATGCCGGCATTGTGTGCCATTGCCGATGAGGTCACGAAAGTACATGCCATTTGTGTGAAATGTGGAAATCTGGCATACGTGTCGCATCGTACTGTATCGAATGAAAAACGGGTTTTGCTCGGTGAGAAAGAGGAGTATGAGCCTTTGTGTCGCTGCTGTTATCAGAAAGCACTGAAACAGGAACAGAATAAATAGTTGGGGAACAGGTAGATGCATAATGAAGTGAGAAAATATTGAAAAAATATAGGGCCAATATTTGGTAGTTATGATAAAAACACCTACCTTTGCACTCGCAATCGGGAAATAACCGATGCAAACAAGGATTGATTCGCTAGCTCAGCAGGTAGAGCACAACACTTTTAATGTTGGGGTCTTGGGTTCGAGCCCCAAGCGGATCACCAAAAAAGAGAGGCACGTTGAGTGGCTCTCTTTTTTTGTTTTAAAGGTTTCTGTAATTGGCTTTCTGGGGTGAAAGTGAAAAATAATAGTGCCGTTTTTCTGTGCGATTTAAAAATTTTGTATATTTGTCTTACTCTAAAAGAGAAAAGAAAATATTAGAAGCGTTTTGACATTATCCACAAGTTCAGGAAATCCCCAATTTCGTAACGATAACAATGGATAATACAAAGACGCTCCACGGACTATTTATATTTGCAATTCAGAACGAAAATGTATTTATAATAGGCGTGGGGCTTTATGTATTACTCGGTTATCAAGTATGGGGATACTTCTGAACAGGTAATGCTAAAGTTCCCCACGCTTCACCATTTATAATAACGGCTTTTGGGGGAAATAAGCTAACAATTGGATTGTATATGAAAGCATTTCATGTTGTAGATCGCGATTCCTTCCGTAATCAGATTATTCTCTTCTATTATTTCTTTTTGTTTTGTCTTGTCATGCATCTTTGATGCAAAATTTATGCCATTCTTCTTTTTTCGTATAGGCGGTAAGCACTGAACAGTGGTGGAATTCTTGGGGCGATAAAAGTCTTTTGTCGTGTAAGGGAAAAGATGTGCGCTGCTGAGGGTTCTGTTATACTTTGATGAATTGAAAAAAAGTTTCAAAAGTTGTTATGTGGAGTGTGGACATTTTGTCTTATTTGCTAAAACAAATGCGACAAAAAGTCGTTTTGATATCCTTTTGTGATGTAAATTTGTCGTGTCGAGTTGTTAATTCAATTCAAAAAGAAAAATTATGGATAAAAGAATAGAAGAAGTTGTCAATGAGCAGCTTAATAATGAAATATGGTCCTTTGGGATTTACATGGCCTTTCAATTGTATTTTAGCGGACAAGGTATGCCGATGTTGTGTCGTGGTTAGGAATCATATATTATATAAGAGAATAGGTCTTGGGCAGATATGGAAAGTTTTGATTTTGAGGAGGAGCTGATAGCCTTGGAAGGGAAATTGCGCAGTTATGCGTATTTGCTGTTTCCCCAAAGGGAGGATGCTGAAGATTTGATTCAGGAAACCTTGTTGAAAGCACTGGAGAATAGAGAAAGGTATAATGAAAATGTCAATTTTAAGGGTTGGTTATATACTATTATGCATAATATTTTCATCAATATTTGCAAGTCGAAGAGATATTGTATGTTTTTGAGCTTGTCTGATGGTAATGTGAGTGCGGAAATGGCTCGGGCTATGGAATTTGCGGATGACGAATATAGCTTTAAGGAGGTATGTCAGGTGATTGATGAGTTGCCTGAGAATCTTCGGGTAGTCGTTTCGATGAGGTTGAAAGGATTCAAGTACTTGGAAATTGCCAATCGTACCGGCATCCCGATAGGGTTGGTGAAGAGCCGTATCTTTTATGGAAAGAAGAAGCTGAAAGAGATGCTGGATGAGTCATAAAATAAAAGAGCGCATCGGGATAACCGATACGCTCTTTTATTTTGTCTTGTTTCAGGGGATAGTCTGAATTACGCGTTGGCACGCTTTTCCTGAATTCTGGCTTTCTTACCAGTGAGTGCGCGCAGATAGTACAATTTAGCACGACGAACTTTACCCACTTTGTTAACAGTGATGCTGTCGATAGCCGGAGATTCCAATGGGAAGATACGTTCTACACCCACTGTGCCTGACATCTTACGAACAGTGAAACGTTTCTTTTCACCGTGACCTGAAATTTTGATAACAACACCGCGGTACAACTGTACACGTTCCTTGCTACCTTCAACGATACGGTATGCTACTGTGATAGTATCACCAGCTTTGAATGAAGGATGCTGTTTGCCAGTAGCAAATGCTTCTTCTGCAATTTTAATTAAATCCATCTTTTGTAATAAATTAAATTGTTTGATCGTTACAACGCAACATATCAAGTAACTCTTCTTTGACAGCGATTGCGCGAAAGCGGGGCAAAGATAGCGCTTTTTCATGATGTGGCCAAATGTTTCTTGTGTAATTTATTAAAAAATGAGAACGCTTTCAGATAGCTTTTGTCTGTGTCTCTTTTTTCGTTACTTTTGACTTCAAATAAATCTTATTTTTTATGAATTGTGTAAAGATGAAATTGGTAAAAGGTATGGCCGTCGGTTTTCTTGCCGGATGGTTGTTGGCCGGGTGTAGTTCAGGCTATTCGCTGGTGGGTGTTGAAGGTGGACGGATTGCCATAACTGATAAATATGACCGGAATACGGACCCTGAAGCATTGAGTATATTGAAGCCTTATCAGCAGAAAGTAGACAGCATCATGAAGCCGGTAATCGGCCATTCGGCGAGAGCCTTGAGTGCCTATCGTCCGGAGTCGCCTTTATCAAACTGGATTGCGGATGTGCTTCGTCAGTCGGCTGTACGGGCGATTGGCAAGCCGGCTGATGTGGCTGTGATGAATATGGGAGGAATCCGGAATGCGATGCCGGAAGGGGAGATTACCTATGGTACCATTTATGAGATTGCTCCTTTTGAGAATGCTTTGTGTGTATTGACGATGGACGGTGCTACCTTGAAGGAACTTTTTGCGGAGATTGCGTCCGTGCATGGTGAAGGGCTTAGTGGGGCTGCTTTGCAGATTGACGAAGAAGGGAATCTGCTGGATGCAAAAGTCAATGGGCGTCCGGTGGAAGAGAAGAAAGTCTACACGGTAGCTACCATCGATTATCTGGCTGAAGGCAACGACCGGATGATGGCTTTCCGGAAGGCTCAGTCGAAGACCTTCCCGAAGGATGCGTTGCTGCGGGGACTGTTGCTCGATGCGGTGAAACAGTGCGAGCAGAAAGGACAGTTTGTGTCTGCACAGGTAGAAGGGAGAATAAAAGTGAGTGCGTCCAATTGAACTAGAAAACGAAAGATATGAAAAAAATATATTGTTTGTGCCTGATGTGCCTGTTGGCAGGCATGGTGGCAGCCCAGTCGGTAAAAGAATTGTATATATTCCATACAAACGACATGCACAGTCGTATAGAACCTTATGCTTCTTATTTCCCGGATTCGTTATTGGCCGGAAAAGCTGGCATATTGCGTCGGGCTACTTTTGTGAAGGAACAGCGTCGGGAGCACAAGGACATGTTGCTCTTTGATTCGGGTGACTTTTCGCAGGGCAGCCCGTATTATAATCTGTTCAAAGGGGAAGTGGAAATCAAGATGATGAACGAGATGGGCTACGACGCCGGTACCATCGGAAACCATGAGTTTGATTTCGGACTGGACAATATGGCCCGTCTGTTCAAGATGGCACAGTTCCCGATTGTGTGCGCCAATTATGACGTGACAGGGACGGTGCTGGAAGGTTTGGTGAAAGAATATACCATCTTGGAGCGGGATGGTATCCGTATCGGAGTGTTCGGGTTGAGTCCGGAACTCGACGGACTGGTGGCACATGCCAACTATGGCAATGTGAAGTTTGAAGACCCGGTGTCGGAAGGGCAGCGTGTGGCCGACTTGTTGAAGAATCAGGAACATTGTGACTTAGTGATTTGCCTGTCGCATCTGGGTTGGAAGGGAGAGCCTTATTCAGACGTGGAGCTGATTGAAAATACCCGCTATATTGATATTGTGTTGGGAGGGCATTCCCATTCCTTTTTTGAAGGTCCGGAATTTTATAAGAACCTGGATGGAGTGGAAGTACCCTTGCAGCAGATGGGGAAAAGTGCAGCCTTTGTCGGAAAGATGAAGGTCAAGATGCAGAAAAACTAAAAAAAGGAGAGTAGAATGATAAAGAGAAGTTGGTGGAGTTTGGTGTTGTGCTGCCTGATGATAAATGGCATCTGGGCACAGGAGCCTGCTCTTTTAAAGCAGATTCAAGACACGGAAGCCTGCCGGAAATGGGTGGACAAGCAAATGGAGCGTATGACCTTGAAGCAGAAGGTCGGCCAGTTGTTTGTTTATACACTCCAGCCGGCGACGAACCAGTATACCAAAAATGTGTTGCGCAAGGCCGTGGAGGACTATGCCATCGGAGGCTTGTTGTTTACCGGTGGGGAAGTCGGCAAGCAGGTGCAGCTGACCAATTTTGCCCAGTCGTGTGCCTCGGTGCCGTTGATGATTACCTTCGACGGGGAATGGGGACTGGGCATGCGTTTGAAAAATACGCCGTCGTTTCCTTACAACCGGGTATTAGGCTGCGTGCAGAATGATTCACTGATTTATGCGTATGGAAAGGAAGTGGCCCGTCAGTGCCGTCTGATAGGGGTGCAGGTGAACTTCGCTCCTGTGGCAGATGTGGATAACAATCCCAATAATCCGGTAATAAATACCCGTTCGTTTGGCAGTGAGGCGAAACGGGTGGCCGACAAGGTGGTGGCGTATGCCACCGGACTGGAGTCTGGAGGAGTGCTGGCGGTGTGCAAGCATTTCCCGGGACATGGCGATACGGAGATTGATTCCCACAAGGCACTCCCGGAACTGAATTTTGACCGCCTGCGCTTGGACAGTGTGGAGTTGTATCCGTTCAAGAAGGCCATTGAAGCCGGTGTGGGTGGCGTGATGGTAGGCCATCTGCATGCCCCTACTTTGGGCGACAAGCCGGCTTCCATCTCGCAAGGGGTGATTATGCGTACGTTGATAGACGAGTTGCGCTTCCACGGACTGGTGGTGACGGATGCTTTGGAGATGAAAGGCATTGCAGGACATGAGGATGTCTGCGCACAGGCACTGATTGCCGGCAACGATGTGTTGCTGGCTCCCCGCAACCTGAAGAAGGAAATCGACGGGGTCATGACGGCCATTAAAAAAGGAAATTTGTCGGAGGAAGAGATTGACCGGAAGTGCCGGAAGGTACTGATGTTCAAGTATGCCTTGGGGCTCTCTTCCTGTCAGAAGATACCTGCTGAGGGACTTGAAGAAAAAATCAATACTCCGGAAGCGTTGGCTCTTCAGCAAAACCTGTCGAAGGCGGCAGTGACGGTGCTGAAGGATTCTTTGGCCTTGCTTCCGCTCGATTTGTCCGTCTCGGGGACGGCCTTGCTGAGTGTGTCTCCTTCCTTGTCGGAGGCTTATCCTTTTTATCATCAGTTGCGCGAGGAGTTCCCGGTCAACTGGCTGCATGCGAATGTGGATTCGCTGGAGGCAATCGGGGCTCGTCTGCGTCCGGCACAGCGGGTGCTGGTGGCTTTGCACACTGCGGAAATCGAACCTTATGCACCTTTGCTGGAAAGTCTGGCAGCAGACAAACCGCTGGCTTTGGTTTGTTTCGGCGACATGAAGATACTCGAGAAAATTCCTGCGGTGGTCCGCCATGCTTCCACTGTCATTTTGGCCCATACGGATGCGGACTATGTGCAGCGTCAGGTGGCCGATTTGTTTTTAGGCAATGCCTATGCCGACGGACGGTTGTCTATCCCATTGGCCGGACTGTTCAAGGCAGGTGACGGAATCACGGTCGATCCGGATGCTCCTCGTAAATATGCGCCGGAGGAGGTGGGCATGGATGCTTCCATATTGGCCCGTATCGACAGCATTGCGGACGAGGGTATCAGGCTGGGAGCATATCCGGGTTGTCATGTGATGATTTTGCGGGGAGGACTTCCGGTGTACAACAAGTGCTTCGGGAATTATACTTACGAGGGAATTACTCCGGTGAAAGAGAACAGTCTCTATGACCTGGCCTCGCTGACCAAGGTGACGGCTACACTGCTGGCAGTCATGAAACTGTACGACGAAGGGAAATTCGGCCTGACCGACCGGGTATCGGTTTACCTGCCTGTATTGAAAAAAACGGACAAGTCACGTCTCACGATTCAGGATTTGTTATTCCATGAATCGGGGCTTCCGGCTTATTTGCCCTTCTATGAAGAGGCCATCGATATGAAGTCGTGCAAAGGAGAGCTGTTCCGTAAGAGACCCGATAAGAACCATACTCTGAAACTGGCAGAGAATGTATATGCGTGTGAGGACTTCCGGTATAAACCGGAGTGGGTGTCACGTATTCCGTCGGCAGATTATCCGCTTCAAGTGGCCGACAGTTTGTTCCTGAACAAGGAGTTTTGCCGGGAAGTGGTGAAGCAGATTGTGGAAGCTCCGTTGAAAGGTAAATCATACCGCTACAGTTGTCTGAACTTCATGCTCCTGAAGGAGATGGTAGAGAAGATTACGGGTACACCGATGGATGTGTACCTGGATAGCGTGTTTTATGCTCCGATGGGGCTGAGACATACGGCTTTCCAGCCTTTGCGTAAATTCAAGAAAGAACAGATAGTTCCTTCTGTAGAGAAAGATTTGTTGCGCGGCGGACCGTTGCAAGGATTTGTGCAGGATGAGGCAGCTGCCTTCATGGGAGGCGTTTCGGGAAATGCCGGCTTGTTTTCTACGGCTCACGATGTGGCTCGGATTGCGCAGATGTGGCTGGACAAAGGCATTTGTGGCGACCGGAGATACTTGAGCCGGGCGACGTGCGAACTTTTTACTACCTTGAAGTCGCGCAGCAGTCGCAGGGGCTTGGGCTTCGACAAGCCTGATGTGGAGCATCCGGAAAACAGTCCGTGTACGCCGGAGGCACCCGCTTCCGTATTCGGTCATACCGGATATACGGGGACTTGTGTGTGGGTGGACCCGGATAATGAACTGGTGTTCGTCTTTTTGAGTAACCGGACGTACCCTTCTGCCTTAAACCCGAATAACCTGGTGAAATACAATATCCGAACCAGGATGCAACAGGCAATGTACCAGTCAATAATGTACTGATTCTATTTAGACAGAATATAAATTGACTAGAAAATGTAAAGTGGATGTGACAACTGATAGGAAAAAGATTAACTTTGCACTATCAAATTAGGACTAATAATAACTTAACTTTTTTACAACAATGGCTTACGTAATTAGTGACGATTGTATCGCTTGCGGTACTTGTATCGATGAATGCCCGGTTGGAGCAATCTCAGAAGGTGATAAATATTCAATCAATCCGGACGCTTGCACAGAATGTGGAACTTGTGCTGACGTTTGTCCTTCTGAAGCAATTCACCTGGGATAATCGAGTCGTCTGTATGACACACAATAAGGGAATCCTTTTCGGGGTTCCCTTATTTTTTGTTGTTTTCAGAGAGAGAGGGAAGTCGGTTTTACTTGTAAAGGAATCGCCTTTACGCTTGGTGTGAAGCGCAAGTGCGTTTGAACTCAAACGCAAGGACGTTTCAATTAAAACGCCTTTACGTTTTACTCCAAACGCAAGTGCGTTTTACTTCAAACGTCGAAGCGTTTTCTCTGAAACGCAAGTGCGTTTTCAGGATATAAAAAAACAGCCCCGATAAATTTCGGAGCTGTTTTTATAAGGTGTTGGTTGTCAGTTTGTTACTTCAAACGGGCCAAAGTTTCCTTGATACGGCGCATAGATTCTACGATGTTTTCGTCGGAAGTGGCGTAGCTCATACGGATACATTCAGGCGCACCGAAGGAAGTACCGCCTACGCAAGCCACGTGGCCTACTTCCAGCAGGTACATTGCCAGATCATCCGCATTGTTGATGACACGGTCACCGTCTTTCTTTCCGAAGAAAGAATCACATTTCGGGAACAGGTAGAAAGCTCCTTGCGGCACGTTCACTTCGAATCCCGGGATTTCTTTTGCCAGCTTCACAATCAGGTCGCGGCGGCGTTCAAATGCCTTGCGCATTTCTTCTACCGGAGCTTGTGTGCCTGTATAAGCAGCTTCTGCAGCTTTCTGTGATACAGAGCAAGGTCCTGAAGTGTACTGTCCCTGCAGTTTGTTCACGCCTTTTACAATCCATTCCGGTCCGGCGATGAAACCGATACGCCATCCTGTCATGGCGTATGCTTTGGATACACCGTTGATGATGACTACACGGTCCTTGATTTCAGCAAACTGGGCGATGCTTTGGTGCTTGCCGATGTAGTTGATATGTTCGTAGATTTCGTCGGCAATGACGATGACACGTTCATGTTTGGCGATGACTTCTGCCAGTCCCTGCAGTTCTTCCTTTGAATAGACAGAACCTGTCGGGTTAGACGGAGAGCAGAGAATCAGGGCACGGGTCTTGGGAGTGATGGCAGCTTCCAACTGAGCCGGGGTAATCTTGAAGTCTTGTTCGATACCTGCGCGTACGATGACCGGAGTACCTTCTGCCAGTTTCACCATTTCCGGATAGCTCACCCAGAATGGAGCCGGAACAATCACTTCGTCACCTTTGTTGATTAGTGCCAGGATGGTGTTGCAGACAGACTGCTTGGCACCGTTTGCACAGCTGATTTGAGCGGCGGTGTATTCCAGACCGTTTTCATTTTTCAGTTTTGCCACGATGGCGTTGCGCAGTGCCGGATAGCCGGCTACAGGTGAATAACGAGAGTAGTTTTCGTCAATGGCCTTCTTGGCAGCTTCTTTGATGTGGTCAGGAGTATTGAAATCCGGTTCTCCCACACTCAGGTTGATGACGTCAACCCCCTGAGCTTTAAGTTCACTACTTTTCTGTGACATAGCCAGTGTAGCCGAAGGCGACAGGCTGTTCAAACGATCTGAAAGTTGGTTCATGTTATTGTGTTATTAAAGTTGGAAATTCTTTGCAAAAGAAGCTAATTTCTTCCACATATAAAAGAAATTAGCTTCGAAAAAGGTTTATTTTCTGTCTCCAAGTATCCGGAGAAGATAAATGAACAAGTTGATGAAGTCGAGATACAGGGTCAAGGCTCCCATCAGGGCTATCTTCTGTGTGGTTTCGTTGACTTCAATGTCATCGTGCGACAGGAGTTGCTTGATTTTCTGTGAGTCGTAAGCTGTAAGTCCCACGAAGAGCAGCACGCCGATATAGGAAATGATCATGTCCATCATCGTGTTGTGCAGGAACATGTTCACCAGTGAGGCGATAATCAGTCCGATGACTCCCATCAGGCAGAGACTGCCGATACGGGTAAGGTCTTTCTTGGTGATATAACCGTATAAAGCCGTTACTCCGAACGTTCCGGCTGTCACAAAGAAGGTCGTGGCAATGGAACTGAGGGTATAAATCAGGAAGAGCACAGACATTGTGACTCCGTTCAGTACCGAATAGGCGATGAACAGGAGGGTAGCCGTGGTGAAACTGATTTTATGGATGCGGGCAGAAAGATACATCACCAAAGCCACTTCGGCAATCAGCAATCCCCAGAACAGGATGGAGTTCTGCATCATGGCCTCAATGAGGGTGTACGATTTAGCCACGTACATGGCTACAAAGCCCGTAATGACCAGCGCCAGCGTCATCCAAAGATATACACTGCGGAACAAAGCGGTTTGCGCAGCCTTGCTGGCATAACTTTTTACTAAATTGTTTGTTTCCATACGTCTTGATTATTTATTGAAATGTAAGGTATGTCCCATTCTGTCTTTTTTAGTACGCAGGTAGCGTTCGTTGTACTTGTTGGGAGTCACTTCGATAGGCACGTTTTCCACGATTTCCAATCCGTAGGCTTCCAGTCCCACGCGCTTGACCGGGTTGTTGGTAAGCAGACGCATCTTGTGGATACCGATTTCGCGAAGAATCTGTGCGCCTACTCCGTAGTCACGTTCGTCGGCCTGATGTCCCAGGCAAAGGTTGGCGTCTACCGTGTCCATCCCTTCTTCCTGCAGCTTGTAGGCTTTCATTTTTTCCATGAGGCCGATACCGCGTCCTTCCTGGTTCAGGTAGATGATGGCTCCCTTTCCTTCTTTTTCGATTTGCTGCATGGCCTTGTGCAACTGTTCTCCGCAGTCGCAGCGCATGGAGCCGAAGATGTCACCCGTGGCGCAGGAAGAGTGTACACGTACCAGCACCGGTTCGTCTTCAGCGAAAGTGCCTTTAATCAGGGCCACGTGTTCCAGGCCGTTGCTCTTCTGGCGGAAGGGAATCAGACGGAAGTGTCCGTATTCGGTCGGCATGTCTACTTCCACCCCTTTTTCTACCAGCGATTCCTGCTTCAGGCGGTAAGCGATGAGGTCGGCAATGGAAATCAGCTTGAAGCCGTATTCATCGGCCATCTTCTTCAATTCCGGCAGACGGGCCATTGTTCCGTCTTCGTTCATCACCTCCATTAGGGCTGCAGCAGGGTAGAGTCCGGCCAGACGGGCCATATCCACACAGGCTTCTGTATGTCCGGCACGGCGAAGTACACCTTTGTCTTGTGCATACAGCGGGTTCACGTGTCCCGGACGTCCGAAGGTTTCCGGTTTGGAAGTCGGGTCGGCCAGCGCACGGATGGTAGCCGCACGGTCGGCAGCCGATACGCCGGTGGTACAACCTTCCAGTTTGTCGATGGTCACAGTGAACGGTGTGCCCAACACCGAAGTGTTGTTAGCCACCTGATGCGGCAGATCCAGTTCTTCACAGCGGGATATGGTGATAGGGGCGCAAAGTACACCTCTTGCATGTTTCAGCATGAAATTTACTTTTTCCGGGGTAATCAGTTCTGCAGCTACCACCAGGTCGCCTTCATTTTCGCGATCTTCGTCGTCTACGATGATGACGAATTCTCCTTTGCGGAAATCTTCGATTGCCTCTTCAATTGTATTCAGTTTGATTTTCTCCATAATGATATGATAGTTTAGAATGATTTTTTTATTCTTTCCTGTATGTCACGGCTGGTCTTGACGATGGTTTTCAAATCCTTGTCCAGACGCACCCGGTAACGCCAGATGTTCAGCCAGATAAGCAGACCTGCCGGAACGATGATTCCAATCAACAGGTTGAGCCAGCGGTTGTCCGACACGCTCTTATGTGCTTTTATGGATAAGAACGGATAATTGTTCAATAAGTTCAGTAATACGCTGTCTTTTGAGTTGGACAGTTCTTCCACCAGTCCTTCCATTTGCTGGCTGATTTCTTTGATGGCGTCGTCGTGCTTGTTGTTGGTGAACACCTGATAATAGTTCGGCGGTCCCAGCAGTTTGTGGGTATTGCCGTAAGTCTCACATTCCAGGCAGAGTTTGTCCAAATCCTGACAGATTCTGCTGTAGTCGGGGGTATGGATGATGACCTCTTTCTTGAAAATGTGGCGTGATACTCTGATGCCCAGTATCTTCCGGAAGAAAGCTACATAGACATCCATGTTGAATACCACAGAATCTTTATTGGATTTGTAGGTCAGAAATCCGCCCAGTGGAGCCAGGATAATCGTACTCATCCATGTTCCCAGTACGATGTTCATTTCTCCACTTTTGGCCACTCGGGTAGCTCCGGAGTCGATGATGTAGTAGAGTAAGAAAATCAGTACGGAAATGACCACCGGCATACCCAGTCCTCCTTTTCGGATGATGGCACCCAGCGGGGCTCCGATGAAGAAAAAGATGATACAGGACAGTGACAAAGTGATTTTCTTGTGCCAGTCCGATTGGTGCCGGCGGATGTTCCCATCGGCCTCCCTTGTCATATAGCTCTTCATGCTCCATTCCGAGATAAGGGAAGAGAGCCGCGCTTCGGTGGTGTTGATGGCTTTTAGTCGTTGTGCCGATGTCATTCCGTTCAGGATACTGTCGGTATTGACAAAAGCCAGTTTCTCTTTCTTAATCTTGGTGGAATCAGTTTTAGAGAGTATCGGTTTCCGATAAGTCGTCTTCATGGCATCCGAATACATGGCATGTCCCACACTGTCGGCATACATGTTCAGTGAGTCGATAGCTAGTGAAATTTCCCGCATGTTCTTGATGTCCGAACGTTGGTTCAGGAAGTTACCGTCCACCATCTCAAAATTGGTGTCGAAAGCAATCAGGGTATGTTTTTCCTTGAAGGTCTCCCGGCGGTAGGGAACGTTGCGTGAAATGACGGATTGTGACTTCAGGTTTTCGAACTGTTCTCCGTTGTACAGATGCAGATACAAATGCTTTTTGTCGGCGGTCAGTTCCAGCTTTCCTTCTGCAGCCCAAATGATATGGGCGTTTTCAAATCCGTCTGAGAAATTGTAGATCAACACATCTTGCAGGATACCTGTTTCCCGGTCTTTTTTCTTCACATAGATGTTGTAGCCTTCAATGTCACTGTAGAATACTCCTTCCGGAATATCGACTTCCGGGGATTTCTGTTTCATGGATACCAATAAAGTCCACAGCTCTTTCTGCGCTTTCGGTCCGATTACGTTTTGAAAAAAAAACGATATAACACCCAGAAACACGCAGAAAAGGACGACCGGGCGGATAATGCGGAGCAAAGGGATACCTGCCGCTTTCATGGACAGTAGCTCATAGCGCTCTCCAAAGTTACCGAATGTCATCAGGGCAGCTAGCAGGATGGCCAGCGGAAGAGACAGAGGAATCAGAGTCAGTGCCGACAAGAAGAAAAACTGGGCAAGCACGCTCATCTCCAGACCTTTCCCTACCAGTTCGTCGACATATCTCCATAAAAACTGCATCATGAAAATGAAAAGGCAGATAAAGAATGTCCCCGAAAAGAGTAGTAGAAAACTCTTTAAAACGAATATATCAAGTTTTTTTATGCGTAGCATTCCTGTATCATATTATCAGCATGCAAAAGTAGCACAAAAAACGGACAGCAAAATAAAGTTTTGTATATTTTATAGATTTATACTCCGAAAACTCTTTTTAAGGTCTCTATTTGGGAATCCCATAGATTACGTATATCTTCTTCTTCACCGGGTTCCGCAAAGTCGGTAATTTCTAGCGAATGGTCAGTGGTCAGTTCATTGTAATGGATTTTCATTTCGAAATAGCTTTTTGCTTCGTCGTCGTCCAGCCAGTGGAAACGGATAAAGAATTCCGGTCGGATGTTCACTACGATAGCTTGCCGTGTTTCTGTTTTTCCCCATTGGAAAGTATAGGTTTTCCCTTCTTTGGTCACTTGGTCGGCAAACCAGCGTTGCAGGCCTGCGGTGGTACTGATGGCATTCCATATAATGATACTTGAAGAAGGGTTCAATGGATATTCAATTTGTGTTTTTCTTTTCATGATGTTTTTGGTGTTTTTATTTGTATTTTTTAGCACGGCGGCAAATTAAAGTATTTTTTTGTTCACTCCATAGTGATTGAAGAACTTTTTTTTAGAACTTTTTCTGTAGAGAGCAGTGGGGTAGGAATTGAGATTTCAGAAGGTGAAAAACTGTAATCTCTTTCAAATAGGGCAGAATGGGTTTGTTTACAGTGAGTTAGATGCAGTCATCTCTTCAAATCCTTTCACTTTTCGTTGAAAAAACAGTAAAAAAGAGAAGATAAACTTGCGCAATTCAAAAACTTACTCTATCTTTGCACCCGCAATCACGAAATGATGGCGGGATAGCTCAGCTGGTTAGAGCGCATGATTCATAATCATGAGGTCCCCG
>URWA01000021.1 GCA_900551445.1 uncultured Bacteroides sp.
TTAGGACGCAAGATTTTCATTCTTGAAAGGGGGGTTCGATTCCCCCACGGGCTACTCTCTGAAAAAGCTGCTTCTCAGAATTGTGAAGCGGCTTTTTTATTTTTCCTGAATTGCAATTTTCCCAATAAAAAGGCGTCCGAAGAGCCAATGCTTTTCGGACGCCTATATATAAAGGTTATTTTTAGCCTTATCGGCTATCATCAGAAGATGACACCCAGACGGAAACCCACCTGATTCTGTCCTTCCACATCGAAAGTCAGCGTCTGAGTCTTGTTCGTTGCATAACTGTAATAGCCAGCTACATGGAATCCCCACTTCTTGCCTGTAGGATAAATCTTCACACCGATTTCAGGAGAAACATAAAATCCCCAAGACTTGTCGTACACACCTCCACTACCGAAATAAGTAGTATAACGGGCAAACATAGTACCTGCCTTCACTCCGATGTACGGCTTCACATAACGGTTGGTCGAAAGGTTATAAGCCCCCATCACCCCAAACGGTATCTGAAAAGCCGAACGTTGCTGGTCGGTGGTCAATGATTCCGTAGGAGACAATGACAAAGTTTGCCGATCCACATACTTATGATTGGTATGATAAGAAGCAAATACTCCCACCTCCCAACGCGGAGTCAGTTCATAACCCAGTTCCACATTCATTCCCCATCCGCTCAGTTTATCTGCAAAATCAGTGGAGAACGGAGCATTCACCTGCCAGTCAATCTTCAAAGTCGTCTTGCTGACATCATATTGTGAAAATCCTTTTACGGCAACTCCCAGACACATGAAAGCCACCATCGCGATTCTTTTCAATACATTCATCTTCATTTGAAATTCCTCCTCTCGTGTTAATTGACCGATTTAATATAAGGTGACTGCTCAAAAGCCTGAACCACGGCATTCTGCAGCATCCTCTGATTGAACTGTCCACTATACTGGAATCCGGAAGCACTGGCATACCATACCACCGGAAGGTTCTTCTCCGTTCCGTCGGCTCCGGCAGAAAGATTCACCATTTCCATCACCAGCGTATTCGTGTTATAAGAATACGATACCGGATAAGGGTAATACCATCCGGACCACGGGCCCCAGAAGCCATAATCCCACCAGCCGCCCCAGTAACCACCGGAAATCACCTGAGTGGTCTGAGCCACGTAGGAAAGCTGCACACCTACACTGGCTTCATCTTTTTTCTCCGGGTCAAGGATACGAGTATATCCCCTGCTGTTCATTTCTTCAGCCACTTCATTGATGATAGCTTTCGCATTTTCATCCTTCCAGTAAGTAGCACGATGTCCTCCCGCTTCCAAAATACTATCCGGCAAGAAATAAGTCTTGTAGCTACCAAAATCGGCATCCTTGTCATAATCGGTGTACACCACCAAGTCCGCGTCCAATTTGTTCATATCAGGGTCTTTCTCACATGCCGATAACCCCAATAACAGACACGCAAAAAGAAATATCTTTTTCATAATACATCTCATTGATTAAAGTGAACGTCCTTTAAATATTGAGCTCCTGAAAGACGGAAGTATGACCCCAGTCAAGGTCAGACGATTCGAATTAAAATTCGGCGAGATAGTCACAGTGGCACTGTTCGTTCCTTTGGGCATGCTGATGTCCAGACGAGCCGAAATGCCGGTTCCCATCACGTTCATAGACAGAAAAGTCGTGCCTTTCTTATCGGTTTTCACCTCATAGGAAGACACCGTTCCGTCGACCGTCACACCTCCCAGTCCGTTAGGGCCTGCAGCCGGAATGTTGAAAGCTACCTGTACCACGGCGTTCTCTCCATCCACCGATACAAAGTTGGTGTTCGACGTCACATAAGCCGTCTGCCCATACTTGAACACCACCCGGTCTGCTTCAAGAGTGAATTTCTTTGCATTGACAGCCTCCACCGCCTCCGCATGCTGGATACTGTCCATTTTTTCCTGCAGCGCTTTCTTTTCAGCCTTTGTCAATTCCACTTCCTGAGCCTGGATATGTCCAGCCATTAAGGCCAGCGCACATATCAAAACAGATACCATTTTTTCATAAGTCTGTTACTTTAAAAGTTTACACCAAATAAACAAACATATCGCACTTTTGCTGCATGCATCCTGTTTAAAAAAGTATAACGTATTCCCTTGTTTTCAAATAAAATTATTATCTTTAGAATATGTAAAGAAATAATATATCAGACAACCTTAAAAAAACAAACTATGACACACCTCAGCGAAATCACTCTATTAATTGCCGTCATTGCATTGGCCCTCTGGCCGGTGGTGCTCTTTATCCTGCGTTTCTGGCACGAACGCCGCAAACAGCTGGAACATATCGAGAGAATGACGAAGGACGAACTGGACGAAATCACCACAAAAGACCTCGTCATCAGCGTACTGAAGAAAATTGGCTGCCAGCCAAAAGTAAATGAGGAAAATCACATCACCTTTCAATACCAGGGAGACGATTTCTATATCGCCGCCGAAGAGGAAAACCGCTTCATCATGATATGGAATCCTTGGTGGGGCTCCATCAATGCCGACAATGAAGCGCTACCGTATCTGAAAGAAATCATCAATCTGGCCAACGTGAACTCACTGGTCACTACCGTGTATATGGCCGACGAGGACGAAAAGACCATCGGACTGCACTCCCGTTGCCACACTTTCTTCTCGCCCAACGAAGGAGAGCTGGAAGAACACATGAAAATGCTGCTCGACTATTTCTTCGACATGCACAATGTAATCAAGGACAACATGAACCAGCTAGGACAGGCCGCCATCAATGAGGAAGAAAAGAAAGAACGCGTGAAAGTGAAAGGCTTCTCCGCCTACAAGGAAAACACCATGCCTATCGAGACGAAGAAGGAGACGGAGACAGAAGCGGAGAAGAAGGAGTAGAAGACCCTCCATCGGGCTTGCGCATACTGAACTCGCAGCCACAGTACTGCTGGTTGTAGAAATTATACTCTTTGATAATGGCGATGCGGCGCTCACTGAGTCCTCCTTTCCGCCAGTTCTGTTCCCACCACGTGACATCCGGATAGGAAGCTACAGCCCAACGTCCGGCTTCGTTTATCTGGTCCAGACTTTTCCAGCGTGAAGAAGCCAATGTAGTGGTTATCACCGAAAAGCCGTGTTCATGAGCATAGCGGGCCGTATCAGCCAGGCGCATTTTGAAACATTTCAGACAACGGCCTCCACGCTCTGGCTCATTTTCCAGTCCGGCCACCGTGCAGCGCCAGGCTTCATGGTCATAATCCGCATCCACAATCTCCAGCCCCAGCGACTGGGCATAACGGGTACACTCGTCCTTGCGGATGGTATATTCCTCCAGCGGATAGATGTTCGGATTGCAATAATAAATGGTAGGACGCACCCCATGCTGCATCAGACATTCAATAATGGCCGATGAACAAGGTGCACAGCAGGTGTGAAGCAACACCTTGTCCGCCCCACCGGGCACTTCCAATTCAAATTTCTTCTTTTTCATCGCTTCCTCCCTTTTATGCACATGATTCAGACGATTCACCCGTATAGGCCGCAAACAACGGTTGCAGGATTTCCGGCACCTCCACTCCTTCGTCGCGTATGCCTTTCAGGCAACGGAACGCCTCATCGGTCAACGAAAAATACATCTCCCGCTTGTCCTTCTCACCCAGGGTACGCACCAGCAGGTTGCGTTCTTCCACCGCCCGAATTACCTTCGAAGCATGTGAAGGAGTCAGTCCGGTGCGTTCCACAATCGTGCGGGCTGCCACCTGCTCCTTGCCGATGGCACACAGCACCATGGCCTCATTCAAAGACACCCCATGCGTCTGCAGCAAGTGCGATTCAAGATCAGAGAGAGCCCGGAAGAGCTCTCTCATCACACAGATACATTTTATTTTTTCCATACGTTAAATAAACAGATTGACATTGGCTTCTTCGGCGCGGTCCATATAAGTGGCTACCCCACCAATGGTCACATTGTCCAGCAACTCTTCCTTCTTGACGCCCATCACGTCCATCGACATCTGGCAGGCAATAAACTCTACTCCGTTGTCAATGGCCTGCTGACGAAGCGACTCCAAGGAATCGATGCCTTTCTGCTGCATGATATAACGCATCATCTTTGAACCCATACCGCCCATGTTCATCTTCGAGAGCTTCAGTTTCCGTGAACTGGAGGGGAGCATCATGCCGAACATCTTTCCGAAAATGTCTTTCTGCACCGCCGGTTTCCGTTCTTTCTTGATGGCATTCAGCCCCCAGAAGGTAAAGAAAATGGTCACTTTCTTTCCGGTAGCCGCCGCGCCGTTAGCCAGCACAAAGGTAGCCAAAGTTTTGTCAAGGTCATCACTGAACAGGATGAAAGTTTTCCCCTTCTCTTCCGGTGCCCGACGGACAGCCTCCATGGCGCAGGCAGTGGCCTTCTCTACCAGCACTTTATAGATTCCCCCTTCCGACTTCGAAGACAGGAAACGGTTTCCGGTGGTGCGGCACCAAGCCTCTGCATCGCGAGGAAAACCTGCATCCGTGGCATGAATTTCCATCTGTTCCCCGGCTTTCAGTTCTTCCATTCCTTTTTTCAACCGCAAAATCGGACCCGGACACTGGATGCCGCAAGCATCGACCACGTGTACCTTCTTACAATCCGTGGTTCCTTCGGCCGTGTCACAAGAGCAAACCACCTCGCATGCCTCATCCGGCTGACAAACCGGAGTAACTGCCGCATTGTAGGTCTTGATACCTCCAATCAGGTTACGTACATCCTTGTAGCCATTGTCTTTTAAGATGTTGGATGCTAAATATCCCCGCAGCCCCACGCCACAGTACAGGAACACCGGCTTGTCCGACGGAATTTCCTTCATCCGCTGACGCATCTCATCCAAAGGTACATTGACCGCTCCGGCAATATGTCCCAGTTCATACTCGTCTTTCGTACGGACATCGACCAGTGTAACCTTCGTCAAATCGGCCTGCTGCAATTCTCTCCAATAAAGCGGAGTCATCTTGCCACTCAAGATGTTTCCGGCTACATAGCCCGACACGGCTACCGGATCTTTAGCAGAAGAGAAAGGAGGCGCATAGGCATGTTCCAGCTGCATCAAATCATAGACCGTACCTTTCTGCTTGATGACCAGTGCATATTCATCAATACGCTTGTCCACACCGTTGTATCCCACAATCTGTGCCCCGTACAACCGACCGTCTTCCGGAGAGAAGGTAATCTTGATGTCCATCTGCAAAGAACCCGGATAATATCCGGCATGAGAACCGGAATGGATGGTGGCTGACAAGTACGGAATACCGAACGCCTTCAAACGTTTGGCGGGAAGTCCGGTGGAAGCCACGGTCAAATCGAACACCTTGGCAATGGCCGTACCAATGGAACCTTCGTATTTCACCTTATTCCCAAACGTCATGTTATCGGCTACGATACGTGCCTGACGGTTGGCCGGCCCTGCCAGGAAATTCAGCCAAGGCTTGCCGGTAATCGGATGCGGATATTCAATGGCATCGCCTACGGCATAGACCGACTCATCGGAAGTCTGCAAGTATTCATTCACGTAAATGCCCTTCATTTCACCCAGCTTCAATCCGGCTTCCACGGCCAGGCGAGTCTCTGCCCGTACACCAATGGAAAGAATCACCAGCTGTGCCTCGGTCTGCAAGCCCGACTGGAACTTCACCTTCAGCCCGGACGCCGTTTTTTCAAAGGCTTCTACCGCCTGCTTCAAGTACAGCTTGACCCCTTTCTGCTGCAGATGACTGTGTACCAAAGCCGCCATGGAGAAATCCACCGGTCCCATCACCTGGTCGGCCATTTCCACCACAGCCACCTCAATCCCTGCATGATGCAGGTTCTCGGCCATCTCCAGTCCGATAAAACCACCCCCTACGATGACGGCTTTCTTCACCTCATGTCCCTGCATGTAGTTTTTGATACGGTCAGTATCTGCCACATTCCGCAGGGTAAAGATTCCTTCACTGTCAATTCCCGGCAGAGGGGGACGAACCGGAGAAGCTCCCGGAGAAAGCAACAGTTTATCGTAAGTTTCTGTGTACTCCTTCCCTTCCGAAGTGCGTACTTTCACTTCCTTGTGGGCCGTATCGATAGCCGTCACTTCCGAGCGTACCCGTACATCAATACGGAAACGGGTGGAAAAAGCTTCAGGAGTCTGCACAAACAAACGGTTGCGATCCTGAATCACTCCTCCTATATAATAAGGTAAGCCACAATTGGCATAAGAGATGTATTCCCCGCGTTCAAACAAAATGATTTCGGCCTTTTCCGTGTTTCTCCGAATACGGGCAGCTGCAGTGGCTCCACCTGCTACCCCACCTACAATGACATACTTCATGGTTATTTCTTTTCTTTGTTATTATTTTCTATTGGAAACTATTTGCAAAGAAAAGAAATAATCGAGAAAAGAATAAATTTCCAGTGGAAAATATTTTTCGATTAAGGATTATTAAGAGAATGTCGGAAAATTCTCACGCCAGTTTCTGGTAAGCCAAGCGAGGGGTACCGTTGCTGATATAGATAATGCCACAATACACAAAGCCCAATGATTGCACCAGGTTCTGCATCACCTTGTTATCGGCATGGGTATCAATCCGCAAGCAGGGCCACTGGTGGAAACACCAGTCGATACACAGTTTCCCGATTCCATGGCAAGAACCGTCGGAAGCCAAGCGATGAATCACATAATAAGGAGAATCATCCTTCCACTCCCCGTCCTCGATATAGGCATACGTGGGGTCGGGACCTTGAATGAAACAGAAGGTGGCCACCGCCTTTCCTTCTTCAGTCACACACACATAACAATGAGAAGTCTCTATTTCTTTCTGTATCAATTCCCGTTGCGGATAACCGTTAATCCACTGATTCGGATTTCCTGTACGGACCATAAAACGACGGGCTTCTTCAAATATTTCCATCAAACGGTCCAAATCTGCCAGTGAGGCCTTGCGTATCTGTAAATTCATAACTCTCCTTTTTACGAAAACCGACACAAAACTAATAGTTTTCTTTCGTTTTCCGGGCGAATATGCTTGGTTTTTTAAAATATTATTGTACCTTTGTCACGCTTTCAAGCAATAATGGGGCATTAGCTCATCTGGCTAGAGCGTTTGACTGGCAGTCAAAAGGTGGCAGGTTCGAGTCCTGTATGCTCCACTTTTCTTTTCCCACCCCGTGGGAGTTTTCTCCTGATAATTCACAAATAAACCTTGCCCCTTTATCCATCCACACATTATTATGTACAGCATTTTAATCATAGAAGACGATAAAAGGGTGGCCGACCTCCTGAAAACCGGATTGGAAGAAAACGGTTATACTACTTTCGTGGCATACGACGGTGCCATGGGACTCCGGCTTTTTCAGTCACATGCTTTCCAACTGGTCATTTCGGATATCATTCTCCCCAAATTGGACGGATTCGAGCTTTGCAAGGAAATACGCAAACTCAACGCACAGATTCCCATCCTCATGCTGACGGCCCTCGGCTCCACGGATGACAAACTGGACGGATTCGATGCCGGAGCAGACGATTACATGGTGAAACCTTTCGATTTCAGGGAACTGAACGCCCGCATAAAAGTACTGCTGAAGCGGAAAAGCGAAGCGGAGAGTCCGGCTTCTCCTCCCGACAAACTGAATTACAAGGACCTGCAAGTGGACACCAACCGCAGGGAAGTTACCCGCCAAGGGATTCCTATCCGTCTCTCCCCCAAAGAATACAACCTGCTGACCTACATGGTACAACACCCGGAAAGAGTCATCAGCCGGGTGGAAATAGCCGAAAAGGTATGGAATACCCACTTCGATACCGGTACCAATTTCATCGATGTATATATCAACTACTTACGCAAGAAAATAGACAAAGACTTCGACACCAAGCTGATTCACACCAAACCCGGAATCGGATTTATTCTTACCGACGAAAAGCCATGAAAATAAAGACCACCCTGACACTCAAAAATACCGGAGTCATTGCCGTGGTATTTCTGTTGTGCATGAGCCTGATCTATCTGGTCAGCGAACACATCCGGAGCAACACTTTCTTCCACAACCTGAAAAGTGAGGCTGTGACCAAAGCACACCTTTTCCTGCAAGACCAGGTAGATGCCCGCATCATGCAGTCCATCTATCTGAATAACAAAGAGTTTATCAATGAAGTGGAAGTGGCGGTCTATACTTCCGACTTCCGCATGCTTTACCACGATGCCGTCGAGAATGACATCATCAAGGAAAGTCCGGAAATGATCCGTCACATTCTTCACGAAAAAGAAATAGAATTTTACATCGGGAAATACCAGGCTATCGGGATGGTCTATCCCTTTCAAGGAAAGGACTACATTGTGACCGCCGCTGCTTACGACGGGTACGGCCATACCAACTTGCTGGAACTTCAGAGGACCTTGATCATTCTGTTTTTCTTCGGACTGCTGCTCTTGTTCGTGACCTGTTATTTCCTGGTACGGGCTTCTTTGAAGCCTATTCGGGAAATCGTAAGGGAAGTGGAGAATATCACGGCTTCCCATATCGACCGGCGATTGCCGGTGAGAAACGAGAAAGATGAACTTGGAGAACTGAGTCTGGCCTTTAATGACTTGCTGGAACGGCTGGAAATTTCATTCAACGCACAGAAGATGTTTGTCAGCAACGTATCCCACGAGATGAGAACGCCGTTGGCTGCCCTGATAGCCGAACTGGATTTGGCCTTGCAAAAGGAACGGACCGAAGCACAATACCGCCAGGCCATGCAAAACGTATTACAGGATGCACGACGCATGACCAAGCTGATTGACGGACTCCTCAATCTGGCCAAGGCGGATTACCAGAAAGAGCAAATCAAAATGCACGAAATCCGACTCGACGAACTGCTGCTGGATACCCGGGAACTGATTCTGCGGGCCCACCCGGAATACCACATCGAACTGATTTTCGAACAGGAAGATGCCGAAGACGACCGGATGATTACCGTCATGGGCAACTCCTACCTGCTGAACATCGCCTTTGCCAACCTGATTGAAAACAACTGTAAATATTCGGAAAACAAATCCTCCTTCGTCCAAATCTCCTATTGGGACAAATGGGCGATTATCCGCTTGTCCGACAACGGGATTGGTATATCGGACAAAGAAAAAGAGCAGATTTTCACCTTATTCTACCGAGGGGAACAAGACAAGCAGACAGAAGGACATGGCATCGGCATGGCACTTGCCCAAAAGATCATCGGGCTTCACCAGGGACATCTTGCCGTACATTCCAAGCAGGGGGAAGGCACGACCTTCACCATTGAGCTGCCTCATATCTAAATATCTTATTTTCAGCTTTCACACCACACTATCAGAACAACGGCCGGAAACAACCGGAAGGATTCTAATAGTTTTCTAATACCACTCTAATTATCCTCTAACAGGCCCTGCCAGAAGTATCGCTTACTTTTGCCGTGCGAAAAGGAAAACAGAGTAATCACCCCTACGAATTAAGGTATTATGTGGAAAAGAAGAAAAAGTAAGGAAACAAGCACATTCAATGCTGAAAAGGTATTTCTGGCAGCTACCCAGCCTCTCAACACCGTATGCAATTATTTCCAGACCAGCAAAAACGGACTGAGCTCCGAAGAAATCGAGAACCGGCAATCCATCTATGGAACGAATGAGGTAGCACACGAACAGAAGAAGAATCCGGTTTCCACCTTCATCAAGGCCTTCATCAACCCCTTCATCGGCGTACTGACCGTGCTAGTGGTCATTTCTTTCGTACTCGACGTGCTGCTGGCCAATCCCGGTGAACAGGATTGGACGGCCATTTTCATCATCCTTACGATGGTGATTGCCAGCACCATCCTCCGCTTCTGCCAGGAATGGAAGGCTAACGCTTCGAGTGAGGCATTGCTCAAGATGGTCACGAACACCTGCTACGTGAGACGTGCCGGACAACACGATGAAGAAATCAACATCACAGAACTGGTACCGGGGGATATTGTCATGATTGCCGCCGGCGACATGATACCAGCCGATCTCCGCATCATCGAAGCAAAAGACCTGTTTGTCAGCCAGTCATCCTTGACAGGAGAATCGGACCCGATTGAAAAGCGTCCGGAAACGAATGCGAACAAACACCGCAAAGGCAGTGTCATAGAACTGGAAAACATCTGTTTCATGGGCTCCAACGTAGTCAGCGGTTCGGCCACCGGCATTGTCATTGCCACCGGAAACGACACTTACCTGGGCACCATTGCCCGCAGCATCGCCGGACACCGTGCTGCCACCGCCTTCGACAAAGGAATCAGCAAAGTCAGCTTCCTGCTCATACGCTTCATGCTCATCATGATTCCCTTCGTGTTTCTGGTCAACGGAGTGACCAAAGGCGACTGGCTGGAAGCTTTTATCTTTGCCGTATCGGTAGCTGTGGGCCTCACACCGGAAATGCTTCCGATGATTGTGACGGCCAACCTTGCCAAAGGAGCCGTAGCCATGTCCAAGAAGAAAACCATCGTAAAAGACTTGAATGCCATTCAGAACTTCGGGGCCATGAACATTCTCTGTACCGACAAAACCGGTACCCTCACCTGCGACCAGATTGTATTGGAAAAATACATCAATGCCGACGGAAGCAGCGATGAAAGCCGCCGTATTCTGCGTCATGCCTATTTCAACAGCTTCTTCCAGACCGGATTGAAAAACCTGATGGACAAGGCCATCCTGTCGCACGTCAAGGAACTGTCATTGGAATACCTGAAAGACAACTATGTCAAGGTGGACGAAATACCGTTCGATTTCACCCGGCGGAGAATGTCGGTCGTGGTAGAAGACCGACAAGGAAAACGACAGATTATCACCAAAGGCGCCGTAGAAGAGATGCTGGCCATCTGCTCACATGCCGAATTCGACGGAGAGGTACATCCCATGACGGAAGCCCTGAAAGACAAGGCACATCGTATCATCGAACAGATGAACAAGCAAGGCATGCGGGTCATTGCCGTAGCACAAAAAAGCTACCTCGACAAAGCGTGCGACTTCTGTGTGGAAGATGAGAAAGAGATGGTACTGATTGGCTATCTGGCCTTTCTGGACCCACCCAAGCCATCGGCAGCCAAAGCCATACAGCAATTGCATGAACACGGGATTGAGGTCAAAATCTTGTCTGGAGACAACGATGCCGTGGTGCGTACCATCGCCCGGCAAGTGGGTATCAACACCACCAACGCGCTCAGCGGTCCTCAACTGGCCGACTTGGATGAGGAGGAAAAGATGAAGGCGGTACGTGAAACGACCGTCTTCTCCAAACTGACTCCCGTGCAGAAAACGGAAATCATCACCCTCCTCCAAGCACAGCAAAATACCGTCGGCTTTTTAGGTGACGGCATCAACGATGCGGCAGCCCTCCGCCAGTCGGACATCGGTATCTCGGTCGATTCAGCCGTAGACATCGCCAAGGAAAGTGCCGACATCATCCTGCTGGAAAAGAGCCTGATGGTATTGGAAGACGGGGTACTGGAAGGAAGAAAGACCTTCGGCAACATCACCAAATACATCAAGATGACCGCCAGCTCCAATTTCGGCAACATGTTCAGTGTCATGGCAGCCAGTGCTTTCCTGCCCTTCCTGCCCATGCTTCCCATTCATCTGCTGATTCAGAACCTGCTGTATGATATTTCGCAGACCACCATCCCCTTCGACCGGATGGATGCGGAATACCTCCGGAAACCCCGGAAATGGGATGCCTCCGACCTGAGCCGCTTCATGATTTTCATCGGTCCCATCAGTTCCATCTTCGACATCGTCACTTATCTGGTGATGTGGTTCGCCTTCGGCTGCCAGAGCATGGAGCATCAGACCCTCTTCCAGTCTGGATGGTTTATCGAAGGCCTGCTGTCGCAAACCCTGATTGTACACATGATACGTACGCGGAAAGTGCCGTTCATACAAAGCCGTGCCTCCTGGCAGGTAACCGGACTGACCCTGCTCATCATGGCTACAGGCATCCTGATTCCCTTCACCCCGTTTGGAACCTCCATCGGTCTGGAAGCTTTGCCTGCAAGCTATTTCCCCTGGCTGTTCGGCATCCTGCTCTCCTACTGTGTACTGACACAACTGATTAAGAACTGGTATATCCATCGTTTCACCAAATGGTTATGACAAAATTCATCAAATACATACTGGTCATTGCAACGGTATCCCCCTGCCGTTGCTTTGCCCAGGAATTCCTGATAAATTATACCACCGAACTGCAGAGCGATTTCAAGAAAGGAAGCAACTGGGTGAATTTGTTACGGTTGGATTTTTCCGCCCCGCTAAGCCCGTCTGCCACCCTTGAAGCAGCCACCCTCAGCACAGCCAGAACCCGAGCCGAGTCGTTGGCCCATGATTGGCAGACCTTTTCCAATATCGAAGAAGACAATCATCCGCTGGCCGTGGCCGTACTGGGTATCCGGCAGCCAATGGGAAATTCCAGCCTGTTCATCGGCATCCGTAACCTGAACGAGGACTATTTCACTTCACCAGCCACCAGCCTGTTCACCAACAGCTCATGCGGCATCTTTCCCACCCTGTCGGCCGATTATCCCATAGCCAACTATCCGGTGTCTTCCATGGGGGTACACTACGAGCTGCAACAGGCTCAATGGAGTCTGCAAGCCTCTTTATACAACGGGAAAGGCTCCTATCGCTTTACAGGAAAAGAAAATGTATTCCGTTTCTGCCCGCAGCACGACGGGATACTCTGTCTCACCTCATTCAACTACCAGCATCATGACAGCAATTATCACATGGGCTTTGCTTTACATAGCGGGATGTATCGGAATTATGCAGAAGGAGATACGGAACAAGCATCAAAAGAAGAAAAGAAAGAAATCCGGAAAATAATCTGGGGATATGCAGAACAGTCAATCACTCCCCGCCTGCAAGTGCTCTTACAGGTTTCTGCCCAATGGCACGCCAGCCAAGGATGCAAACACTATTCCGGAGCAGGTCTTGTATGGCAATGTGGAAAAACAGAAGGCGGACTATTCACCGATTATGCCCGGTTCTCCCATTCACACGAATGGGCCAGTGAATTCACTTGGAAAATTCACTGCCTGGGCAAAGGATTCATACAGCCCACCTTGCATCTGATTCATCAGCCGGAAGCACACTACCTGATTGGTTTGTTGCGCTTCGGGTACGTGCTTCCGGCCCTCTGATATAGAATTATTTCACTACAATCTCGTCGGTAAACAAGAATCCACCGGCTTCAGGATTGATGTCAGCCTGTACCCGCACGTAACGAGCCTCGCAAGTGCCCTCCCATGCATAATTCTGGATAGTCAGCTTTTCATCCGTAATAGGCAGTGTCGTCGTAATCGTCTTCAACAGCGTATATTCCTTTCCGTCTTCCGAAACCAAGAAGCTGACCTTCTGCGGCAGGAACACACCCGGACCAATCAACTGCATGAAGTCGATGGAAAGCTGACGGATAGGCTGTGATTTTTCCAAATCCACCACCGCATCCATTCCTTTTCCAAGGAATCCCTGCCAGCGCAAATCGGTATAGACCCATCCCCCATGGATGCCGTTGGTCAAAGCTCCGTCTCCTCCTGCCGGATAAGAATCTGCCGCATAAGGCCGCAGATACTCTACCTTCTTACCTTTTGCCAGATGGTTGTCGACACTCAGTGCCTCCGGACGGTTACCCACTTCATTCTTCAAGTCAAAAGTATTGTATCCCAATGAATCCAGCACTTCCACTTCCTGCAAAGCCTCCGCATGGAAACGCTTCCAATCCTTCCGCTCCGGATTGGTCCAGGCCACCTCAGCCAAGGCCAGCAAACGAGGATAAATCATGTATTCCGTATGTTCCGGCGTAGACAAATATTCCGTCCATACATTTCCCTGAACTCCCCACACACAATCCAGCTTATCTGCCGGGAAAGCCGGGGTTACAGGCTCATAAGAATATACCTTTTCCAACGGAAGATACCCTCCAATGGCTTCAGGCTGTGTGCGCGGCGCATCCTGATAACTGTCAAAATAGCAATAGGCACCCGGCGAAAGAATCGTGCGCAGCCCTCTTTTCACTGACTCGGCTCCTTTGTCTTCTCCACGCCACACAGTCACAGCCGAAGTTTCATCCAACTCACCAGTCAGTATTTCGTCCCAACCAATCATCTTGCGGCCATTCTCCCGCAAGAACTTTTCAATTCTTGAAACAAGATATTCCTGCAACTCGCCTTCTTCTTTCATCCCTTCTTCCTTCATCCGTGCCTGGCAGTCGGGACACTGTTTCCAGTGGTTTGTGCTGGCCTCATCCCCTCCGATATGAATGTATTCCGACGGGAAAAGCGCCATCACTTCCTTCAACACATCGGTCAGGAAAGTATAAGTCAATTCTTTTCCAGGGCAAAACTCGCCCCCGGGCTTCAAATCACCCCCACAGGCCAGCTGCGGAAGGGCAGCCAAGACTTCCTCCGAATGAGCCGGCATCTCAATCTCCGGAATCACCGTAATATGACGCTGACGGGCATATTCCACAATCTCTTTCACATCTTCCTGCGTGTAGTATCCTCCGGAAGCCCCCGGAGCATCCTGCCGGCAATACGTCCGTCCGCCGTTCCACCAGCTTTTCCAGTCCGGGAAAGGACGATAAGCCGTTTCACGCGTCAGTTCCGGATACTTCTTGATTTCAATCCGCCATCCGGCCCCATCGGTCAGATGCCAGTGGAAGCGGTTCAGTTTGTAACGAGCCAGCGCATCCAACTGCTTCTTGACAAATTCTTTGGTATAGAAATGACGTGACACGTCCAAATGCATGCCTCGGTATGCGAAACGCGGTGTATCCTCGATCGTTACTTCCGGCAACAGGAAGGTATTGTTTCCCGCCGGCTGTACCAACTGATTTATCGACTGAAAAGCATAGAACAAGCCGGAAGCAGAAGTGGCCTCCACTTGAATCCCCTTTTTCGTCACTTCCAACCGATAGGCTTCCTCCTTCATCTGCGACTGTTTCGGACTGACCAATTTAAACACGATATCCGTCTTTCCCCTCTTTTTATAAGTCAATGCAAAAGGAGACTGACCGACATACTTTACAAAATCTTCCTTATCTGCCCCTTTCAGGTTGCATGAGAAAAAAGCATTTTTCTGAAGTACAAAATGACCTTCACCCACCACCATCTGTTGAGGATAAGGAATGACATAACTCTCCGATACAGAAGAAGCCACGGCCGAAAACGCCATCGCCACAAAGAAATAAAGGAATAACAAGGATTTCATCTGTTGCTTGTTTTATAAGGATTTTCAAATGTTTTTAAAGTTAACCATTTCCACATTAAAAAGCAAATAAGAAAAAACATTTCTCCAGCCAATGCTTCCAATGGGCAAAAAAAATCCTCGTAAAACCTTGATTTTACGAGGACTAGTAAAACTTTGCGGAGAGACAGGGATTCGAACCCCGGGTACCTCGCAGTACAACGGTTTTCAAGACCGCCGCAATCGACCACTCTGCCACCTCTCCAAAACTCCGATTGAGAGTTGCCTTGTTTTTCAAAGGCGATGCAAAGGTAGGCATTATTTTGGAATCCACAAATATTTACTGCCTTTTTTGATTATTTTTTTTCATTGTCGTACCTTTGCAACCAAGAAAAACGAAACTGACGAATCATGATATATCCTCATAATTTCGAACAAAAGATTGGATTCGACCAAATCCGACAATTGCTGAAAGCACGCTGTTTAAGCACATTGGGAGAAGAACGTGTAGACGAAATGGCCTTCTCGGACGACTATCAGGAAATCAACCGCCGACTGGAACAGGTGGTGGAGTTTGTACGGATTACCCAGGAAGAGGAAGATTTTCCTGCCCAGTATTTTTTCGATGTACGCCCCTCGCTGAAACGTATCCGGGTGGAAGGCATGTACTTGGACGAGCAGGAACTCTTCGACCTGCGCCGCTCGCTGGAAACCATCCGCGACATCGTACGCTTTCTCCAGCAGACAGATGAAGACGAAGCAGATGATACGGCCACTTCCCCCTACCCGGCACTACATGAACTGGCGGGAGATATCCTGACCTTTCCGCAACTGATTGCCCGCATTGACAGCATTCTCGACAAATTCGGAAAAATAAAGGACAATGCCTCCACGGAACTGTTGCGCATCCGACGGGAACTTTCAGCTACCACCGGAAGTATCTCGCGCAGCCTGAACAGCATCCTCCGGGCGGCCCAGTCGGAAGGATACGTCGACAAAGATGTAACCCCCACCATGCGCGACGGCCGTCTGGTCATTCCGGTAGCCCCGGGCATGAAACGGAAAATCAAAGGTATCGTGCATGACGAGTCGGCCACCGGAAAAACGGTATTCATCGAACCGGCGGAAGTGGTGGAAGCCAACAACCGCATCCGGGAACTGGAGGGAGAAGAGCGGCGGGAGATTATCCGTATCCTGACCGATTTCTCGGCGACGGTCCGTCCGCAGATACCCGCCATCCTGCAGTCCTACGAATTTCTGGCTGAGATTGACTTTATCCGTGCCAAGGCGCTGTTCGGCATCGAGATAAAAGGTCTAAAACCCTCGTTCGAAAACCAGCAGATTGTCGACTGGTTCCAGGCGGTACATCCCCTGCTGCAAATGTCACTGGCCAAGCACGGCAAGAAAGTGGTTCCCTTGGATATCATCCTCACCCACGAGAAACGCATCCTGCTGATTTCCGGTCCGAACGCCGGAGGTAAGTCCGTCTGCCTGAAAACCGTCGGACTGTTGCAGTACATGCTCCAGTGCGGCATGCTGGTATCCATGCACGAACGAAGCCATGCCGGTATCTTCAGCCACATTTTCATTGACATCGGCGACGAGCAGAGTATTGAAGACGACCTGAGTACCTATTCTTCCCACCTGACCAACATGAAAGTAATGCTGAAATCGTGCAACGGCCAGAGCCTCATCCTGATTGATGAGTTCGGAGGAGGAACGGAACCGCAGATTGGCGGGGCCATTGCCGAAGCCGTCTTGAAGCGTTTCAACCTGAAAGGTACCTTTGGAGTAATCACCACCCACTACCAGAACCTGAAGCATTTTGCCGAAGACCACGAAGGAGTGGTGAACGGAGCCATGCTCTACGACCGCCACGAAATGCGTGCCCTCTTCCAGTTGCAAATTGGGAATCCCGGAAGCTCGTTCGCCGTGGAAATCGCCCGGAAAATCGGACTTCCGGAAGAAGTGATTGCCGATGCCTCGGAAATTGTGGGAAGCGAATACATCCAGAGCGACAAATACCTGCAAGACATCGTGCGCGACAAGCGTTACTGGGAAACCAAACGCCAGAACATCCGCAAGCGGGAAAAACAGATGGAAGACACCATCGCCCGCTATGAGCAGGAAATAGCCGAACTGGAACGCAGCCGGAAGGAAATCCTGAACAAGGCGAAGGAAGAAGCCGAACGCCTGCTTCAGGAATCGAACGCCAAGATTGAAAACACCATCCGCACCATCAAGGAAGCACAGGCCGAGAAAGAGCGCACCCGCACTGCCCGCCAGGAGCTGACGGACTTCAAGGAGCAGGTAGAAAAACTCGACAAAGCGGCCATGGAAGAAAAAATTGCCCGCAAGATGGAGCAGCTCCGTGAAAAGCAGGAACGGAAAAAAGACAAGAAGGCCAAACAGCAGCAGAAGGCTTCCGAGCCTCAGCCCGTACCTAAAGTCCGTCCGATAGAAGCCGGCGACTATGTTCGCATCAAGGGACAGACCAGTGTGGGACAGGTGATGGACATCAACGGAAAGAATGCCGTAGTCATGTTCGGCCTGATGAAAACCAACGTGAAAACCGAACGGCTGGAACGGACCGATGCCCCGAAAGCCGCTCCCCTTTCCAACAAGACGACCTTTGTGAGCAGTGAGACGCAAGACCGGATGTACGAAAAGAAACTGAACTTCAAGCAGGATCTCGACGTCAGAGGAATGAGGGGTGACGAAGCCATCCAGGCCGTCACTTATTTCATTGACGACGCCATTCTGGTGGGAGTCAGCCGCGTACGCATCCTGCACGGTACCGGAAGCGGTATCCTGCGCACCCTCATCCGCCAGTATCTGGCCACCGTACCGGGGGTTGCCCATTTTCAGGATGAGCACGTACAATTCGGAGGGGCCGGTATCACTGTGGTCGATTTAAAATAACCCGAAGGGATTTTACAAACAGATACGACAAGCATATACGATTATTGCGTATCTTTGCAGAAAACTCACACCTATTTTGAGATGAAATCAATCAGAGAACTATATCGCATCGGAACGGGCCCGTCCAGCAGTCACACCATGGGCCCCCGTAAGGCAGCCGAACAGTTCCTCGCACGGAATCCGCAGGCCGCCTCTTTTGAAGTCACGCTGTACGGAAGCCTGGCCGCCACCGGACGCGGTCACATGACCGACGTGGCCATTCTGGATACCCTGCAGCCCCACGCTCCCGTGGAAATCATCTGGAAGCCTCATGTATTCTTTCCTTTCCACCCCAACGGAATGACCTTCAAGGCATTCGACACCCAAAAGAAGAAACTGGACGAATGGACGGTGTTCAGCGTGGGAGGAGGTGCACTGGCGGAAGAAGGACACGACCGTACGGCTACCGACGACATCTACAGCATGAACACCATGAGCCAGATACTCTACTGGTGCGAACACACGGGCAGAAGTTACTGGGAATACGTGGAACAGTGCGAAGGCAAGGAAATCTGGGATTTTCTGGCAGAGGTATGGGAGACCATGAAGGCAGCCATCCATCGGGGACTGGATGCCGAAGGGGTATTGCCCGGTCCGCTGAACCTGCGCCGTAAAGCTTCTTCTTATTACATCCGGTCGAAAGGATACAAAGATTCCCTCCGTTCCCGTGGACTGGTCTTTGCCTACGCCCTGGCTGTCAGCGAAGAGAACGCTTCGGGAGGAAAAATCGTGACAGCACCCACCTGCGGTGCCTGCGGAGTGGTTCCGGCGGTTCTGTATCACCTGCAAAAAAGCCGTGAATTCAGTGACGCACGCATCCTCCGGGCATTGGCCACTGCCGGTCTGGTAGGCAACATCGTGAAACACAACGCCTCCATTTCCGGTGCCGAAGCCGGATGCCAGGCCGAAGTGGGAGTAGCCTGCTCCATGGCTTCCGCCGCAGCCAGCCAGCTGTTTGGCGGCAGCCCGGCACAGATTGAATATGCGGCAGAAATGGGACTGGAACATCACCTGGGCATGACCTGCGACCCGGTGTGCGGACTGGTACAGATTCCCTGTATCGAACGCAACGCGTATGCCGCCGCCCGCGCCCTCGATGCCAACATCTATTCGGCCTTTACCGACGGACACCATCGAGTGTCGTTCGACAAGGTGGTCGAGGTCATGAAACAGACGGGACACGACCTTCCTTCCCTGTACAAGGAAACCAGTGAAGGAGGCCTCGCCAAGAACTATCAACCTATGGATTAAAAGGACCTGAAAAAACGCAAGGACGTTTCAATGAAAACGCCTTTGCGTTTCAACCAAAACGTACTTGCGTTTTAAGTGAAACGCACTTACGTTTTAATCCAAACGCCTAAGCGTTTTAAATGAAACGCAAAGACGTTTTTTGCAAGTCTTCAAAAGTCGTCTTTTGTCTACATTCTACCCTTTCAAAAAACATTTTACATGACCTTCATCAGCCATTACAATTCCCCTCTTGGAGGCATCACACTTGCGGCCACGAACAACAGACTCTGCGGACTCTGGTTTGACGGACAGAAATATTTCGGCAGTACCCTTCAGGGAGAAACTGAAGAAGAGGAGACTCCCGTCCTGTGTCAGACCCGAGAATGGCTCGACATTTATTTTTCCGGAAAAGAGCCCGGCTTCCTTCCCCCGCTTCATCCTGATGGTACCCCTTTCCAACAAACAGTGTGGAACATCTTGTGTAGCATCCCCTACGGAAACACCTGGACTTACAAAGAAATCGCCGCAGAAACCGCCCGCAGGCTCGGACGTCCTCACATGGCAGCCCAGGCAGTAGGAAATGCCATCGGACACAACCCCATCAGTATCCTTATCCCCTGCCATCGGGTGGTGGGTACCAACGGCAGCCTGACCGGATACGCCGGAGGAACAGAACGCAAACTTGCCCTGTTGCAGATTGAACATATACCTTATTATATAAAGTAACTACATGAAACCGTACGCAGCTTATTTATTCGATTTTGACTATACCCTGGCCGACTCTTCACGCGGCATTGTGATGTGTTACCGTAACGTGCTCGAACGTCACGGCTTTCACCAGGTGAACGACCACGCCATCAAACGCACCATCGGAAAAACGCTGGTCGATTCCTTTTCCATCCTAAGCGGAGTGACAGATGCCGATACCCTGGAGACCTATCGGAAAGAATATGTGAAAGAAGCCGACCAGCACATGACGGCCAACACCCGGCTTTTCCCCGAGACAGAAGAGGTGCTGCACGCCCTGAAAGCACGCGGTGCCCGCATCGGCATCATCTCTACCAAATACCGCTACCGCATCATGGAACTGCTGGGGAAGAAATTTCCGGAAGGATTCATTGACATTATCATAGGAGGTGAAGACGTGAAAGAGGCCAAGCCCTCTCCCGAAGGACTTCTGTTGGCCATCTCCCGCCTGCAATGCCCCAAAGAACAGGTGCTGTACCTGGGCGACAGCACGGTAGATGCGGAAACGGCCCAAAACGCCGGAGTCGATTTTGCCGGCGTCTTGCACGGCATGACCACCCGCGAGGAGCTGGCAGCCTTTCCACATGTAGCCATCCTGCCCGACCTGACCCCGCTCAAATAAAAAAACGAGTCCATCGGTCGTTTTTTTCAGATAAATAGTTGGTTATATAAATTTAAAGCCGTAAATTTGCAGCCGATTTTAGTCCGTGGAGGTAAAAAAGTAGCCGGAGAGAACGGTTCACCTTGCGGAGGAAACCCGTTTAATATTTATTTAAAATGTACGTAATCGTAGAAATTAACGGTCAGCAGTTCAAAGCAGAAGAAGGCAAGAAACTGTTTGTTCAGCACATCCAGAACGCTGAAAACGGTGCAACTGTTGAATTTGACAAAGTCTTGTTGGTTGACAACAACGGTACTGTAACTGTAGGTGCTCCTACTGTAGACGGTGCAAAAGTGGTTTGCGAAGTAGCTTCTCACTTGGTAAAAGGTGACAAAGTATTGGTATTCCACAAAAAGAGAAGAAAAGGTTACAGAAAACTGAACGGTCATCGCCAGCAGTTTACTGAATTGACAATCAAACAAGTTATTGCTTAATCATTTAAAACGTAGAAGAAAATGGCACATAAGAAAGGTGTAGGTAGTTCTAAGAACGGCCGTGAGTCAGCTAGTAAGAGATTAGGCGTAAAGATATTCGGTGGTTCAGCTTGCAAAGCTGGTAACATCATTGTTCGTCAAAGAGGAACAGTTCACAACCCGGGTGAAAACGTAGGTATGGGTAGTGACCACACTCTTTACGCATTGGTAGACGGTACTGTATGTTTCAAGAAAGGTCGCGAAGACAGAAGCTATGTTTCTGTAATTCCTTGCGCTGAAGCATAATCTACTGAAAAGGAAATTAAAAAAGGATATTCTCTTTTGGGAATATCCTTTTTTTGTTTTTATCCAATAGTTTATCAGGCTTTCTCCAAGCCCTGATAAACTCCTTTCACCAACTGACAGGCCGTTTTCAAATCAATCGTTCCGGTATTCAGCATCAGATTGTAATGATGCGGTTCCCCCCATTTCATGCCCGTATAATACTCATAGTGATGAACCCGGTTACGGTTTACCCGCTTGATTTCCGCTTCTGCATTTTCCCGGGCAATGCCATATTCTTCCACACAACGGTTCACCGCACTGGCTACATCCGAGTAACAGAACACTTTCAACACTTTCGGATAATCCTTCAACACGAAATCCGCACAACGGCCCACGATAATACAGGATTCTTTGGCGGCCAGTTCCTGAATAATCTTGCTCTCGGACACGAACAACACATCATCCGATGAAAGGCTGGACTCCAGCGGCCGTTCACTGTTCTTCGAAAGAATGCATTTCAACCAAAAAGAAGGGATAGACTGTTCATTCTTCACAATGTACTGCTCATCCATGCCGCTACGCTGGGCAGCCAGCTGGATAAACTCCTTGTCATACAACTTAAGACCGAGTTCCTTCGAAAGCATCTCACCCAGCAGATGTCCCCCACTTCCATACTCACGCGCAATGGTAATCACAATATGCTGTCCCTGAGCCATAGCGGCTTTTTCCCGCACAGAAGGATCCGTAATCCATTTATCCAAAAACTGATAATACGGGCTTACAAAATGTACAATCGGGCCTACCACCAACGCCGAAATCACGGTTCCTTCACGTACCCCATAGATTCCCGACATGAAAATCAAGGACAACAGGCAGGCAAGGACAACCAGCGTCACATCAAACCCCAGCTTCACATAGCCAAACTCTCCACGGAACCTTTTCGTGATGACGTTCACAAAATATTCCCCGGCCATCATGGCTGCATTGGCCTTTACCTCGAGTGCGATACCTACGGCCAGAATCACACAACCTATCAGTAGGGCAATAATCATATATACATAGGTTTCGGGATGAAGCCAGAACAACACATAGTGCATACAAATATCGATAAACGTACCGAAACAGAAAGAAATGGGAATCTGCAGGAGGTACATCCGCAAATCGGATTTCAATTCTTGGCGTGACATCAGAAACGGTTCCAGCACCACAAACAGAAGGTTCAACAGGATGGTCCACTGTCCGATGGTCAAAGGAGTAAACATACTCAATACATACGTCACACTCGTAATCGGAGACGTACCCAGCAAAGCCTTGGTAATGAAGGCGATTCCAAGTGCGTTCACAAACAAAGAAACGCAAAACAACAGGTAGCGTCTAAAAAGAAATACATTCATATATCATCTGCTTTTATAAACGCCGCAAATTTCTGTCTATTTTTCTGCTTCTCAATCATAAAAGAGCAACTAATTTTGGTCGAAAACGAAACAAAACTTACATTTGTAGAAAAAATACGCAAGATGAACAGGCTACTGACTGATATCATGAAAGAATCGGGCCAAAAGGCTGGAAACACCTTGTTTGCCCAAATAAGGCATCCCCTTTTTCTGACAAACTCCATTGTCATAAAACAAGGATTTTTCTTCCTGCTCGTCACAAACGGAACAACGGCTATCACCGATGCCTTCCATCGCTATACGCTTTCCGCCAACCAGCTGCTGGTACTTACCCCCAGTACCGAGAGTGTGTTGTCCGATGCCAGCCCCGATTTCTCCATGTCGGCCCTTTACATCAATCCCGATTATTTTGACAGCCTGCCCGACGGACAACCCGTGTACAATCAGGTGGCTCGCTACTTGGGCAACTACCAGCTTCCCATTTTCCGACTTCAAGATGCACCCGCTGAATACATGCAAAAAACGATGTCACTCTTTTCCGAACAGCTGAAGGCCATGCAGCTGTATCAGGACGGAATCATCCGCCATCTGTGCAGTTTTCTTCTTCTGCAAATCACGGATGCCCTCTGTCAAGAAAACCGGAATACTCCGGTCTGCGTAAAACGTTCCAACGAGATTTTCCGCAATTTCAAGAAACTGCTGGTACATCATTACCGGGAGGAACACACCATCCAGTTCTATGCCGACCAGCTCCATATCTCAACCACCTATCTTTCCCGTATCGTCAAAGAGCTGACAGGGCATACCGTCTGCTTTCATGTGTCGGAACTCCTGTGTGCAGATGCCCGGAAGCTACTGGAGTGTACCGACATGGATATCAAGGAAATTGCCGACTACCTGGGATTCTCTGACCAGTCGGTATTCGGCAAATTCTTCATCCGGAAAACCGGACTCTCCCCACTGAAGTTCCGGATGCGGAAAGAAAGAAAAGAGAAAGAAGACCAAAACGGAATTCAAGCATCTCAAGGATTGTAACTCCAGCCACAATCATTGTGGTATATCATCAGCCGGCTCATCCCTCCATCCACCGTGATATTCTCTCCGTTGATAAAGGAGTTACGTTCGTCGCAAAGGAAAGCCACTACCCGCACAATGTCCATGGGTTCTCCCACTCTACCCGAAGGATGCTGCTTCAGATCCCCTTGACTATACACCGGTTGATACGCCTCCTCTTTATGGTAAGCCCCCGTATCAATCCATCCGGGAGCAATCGAATTGACACGTGCCACGCCCGACAAACTCACTGCCAGGGCATGTGTCAACGCCGTAATGCCTCCTTTGGCCGCCGTATAGCTCTCGGTATTCGGCTGCGACTGGAAAGCACGGGTAGAGGAAAGGTTCACGATGGAACCCAGTCCCCGGAAATGATCCTTAAACAATTTGGATAGCATATAAGGAGCAGCGACCCCCACACGCTGTACATATAGAAAGTCTTCATAATCGCATCCTTCCAGAATTCCTCCGTGCATCAGACACGCATTGTTAATCAAGCAATGAATACCTTCCGGCTGTTCCCGAAGTACCCAACCCGCAAATTCTTCCAGCACTTCCTTCTCGGCGATGTCACCGGCAAAGCCTGCCACTTTTTTCCCTTGCCTACGCATTTTTTCCACTTCAGCCAACATCGCTTCCCGGTCACAATCCACAAAATACACCTTATCGTCTTGAGAAGCAAAATATTCCACGATACAACGGCCAATGCCACCGGCACCGCCTGTCACTACAATCACCCGATTCATAAAACGTATATTCTTTTGATTTTTCTATTTTTTCCGTATAATTCCCAATTTTTCTTATACACTGCAAAAGTAAGAAATTTCATCAAACATTTCCTGTCTGGAAAATGTTCTGTTCCTAAAAATGAAATGATTACATGAAACTGATAATGAGCGACAGACCGCTGGACATTATTCTCCAGCCCAAGGAAGACATCCGCTATTTCGATGTATCTTCCTTGAAAATTGCGAATTGCATGGGATGTTTCGGATGTTGGACGAAAACTCCGGGACGATGTGTCATCCGCGACGAAGCCACTCAAATTTATCCCTGCATTGCCCAAAGCGATGCCGTACTGTATGTGAGCCGTCTGGCCTATGGAGGCTACGACATTCCCATGAAAACGATGCTCGAACGAGCCATCCCCGTACAACAGGCTTTCATACGCATCCACCAAGGCGAAACGCACCATGTGCAACGCGACGTGAAACTCAAACAAGCCACCATTATTGCCTACGGTGATACAGACGATGAAGAACGTGACATTTTCCGGCAACTAGTGGCCCGCAATGCCTGCAACATGAGTTTTGCACAACATGAGATTATATTCACCACCGAAGACATGGTAAACGACACAGTAAAAAAGACACTGGAAAAATGGAAAAAATACTGATACTGAACGGCAGCCCACGAGCGCCTAAATCCAACTCCAAACGGTATGCGGAAATTTTCATGAAGCATTATCCGCACGAAGCGGTTTACCGCTCTGTTACTCCCAGAAATCACCTCAGCCTTTGTAAGGAGACAGGTGACTATACACAAGTATTGTTTGTCTTCCCGCTGTATGCCGATGCCCTTCCAAGCGGTTTCCTTCAATTTCTCAAGACCTTGGAAGCTCATCCGCCAGCCCGCAAACCCCTTATCTCCATCCTGATAAACTGTGGCTTTCTGGAATATGAACAGAACGAAGTGGCCATCCGCATGATGCAGCTGTTCTGCCGACGAAACGGATACCCCATGGGGTCTATTCTCATGCTGGGAAGTGGAGAAGCCATTCTGGGCACGCCTTTCAAGTACATTGCCACCCGCAAAATCCGCCAACTGGCCCAGTCCATCGCTTCAGGGCGCTACCGCACTCTGACTGGCACGATGCCTTTATCCAAGACACTGTTCCGCATGGCAGCCGAGATTTACTGGACTCGCTACGGGAAACGGTTCGGCACCTCCAAACAGCAGATGCAAACCATGGAAATAGAAAGAAATGCCTCCTCCTAAAATAGAAGATAGCCCCCAAGAAAAACTCCCCTTATTCAGCCTCTGCAATCACCAGCTGAATAAGGGGAGTTTTCTATAAGATAATTAGATTCCGTTTAACCTATTGTCAGTTCACCGTCTACAGTCACCTGATTTTCCCACGCACCGATAGAACCGCTTTCTACCACGATGCCTTCACGGCCCACTTTCAAGGTAATGGTACATTTGGCACCACCTCTCAGGTCTGTTTGAGAATTACCCAACTTGGTAAGCAACTCACTCAACACCAAGGTCTTCTTCTGTTCACCGATGGTTACCTCCAACGTAACATTAGAAGTGGTTTGCGGAATAAGATAAAATGAAGCAGACGCACCAGTGGACGTATACCGACCTTCTCCAGACTTCAAGTCTTTGAATTCTCCTTTAAAAGCATCCACTGTACACTGCGTAGAAGCCTTCACTGAAAGTGACAATTTTTTCAAATCCTCGTCCGAATAACCGTTTCCCGGCGTAAAAGTCAGGTCCAAGCGATGCAACGCATGCTCAAAATTCAAATTCACCGCATCGGCAGTCCCCACCTTCACGGTCTGAGCCTTAGAAAGAAGCAAATCTTGATTGGAAGCTGTCAACGCATCAAACTGAAACGTTCCATCCTTTGCGACAGCCTGCTTGGGGTAACAAGCTGCCATCTTTACCTCACTTGCACTTTCCGGCAAACTCAGTCCTCCCCATGTAATGTTGCTTTCCTGATAGGCATAATCCATAAAAAGATTCTCCGATTCCGACTTTGCCACGCATAAAGTCATCACATCCCCTTTACTAAAGCTACCACTCCCGTTCGCGTCCAATTGAGGAGCTTTTGACTGTGGAGATACATGAGCCACAATCGTAATAGCCTGATCGGAAGAAGACTGGGTTGGAATCTCATTGTTGGTACAAGATACTGCCATCCATGCAGCAGCCATCAACACATAAAAACAATTCTTTTTCATTTTATCGTTCGGTTTCAATTATTTATCATTATTAATTATATTCCGGGAAAAGCTTTCTGCCAGATATCCTGACGTAAGTCTACTAAAGTCAACGAACATATCATCGATGTCCATTTGGAAGGTGTTCCTTCTATATTATCCAACGGAGCCAAAAAGGTCTCACGCGTTTTATCAAAAGATGTTTCTCCTAATTTGTAAACCACCTTATACCGTTTGATAGCCCCATAGTTAGGATCCAGCTCTGACTGATTATTATCACAGAAATATAAATACGCCACATTCCCATTCGCATCAAATTCTGCTCCCCAGATTGTCATGGCATGCATGCCGCTACCTGCATTGGCAAAGCCAAACACAGAGAATCCGATTGCTTTATTCATGCGAAAGGCCTCTTTCATCCAGCGGTTAAAGTTCTCTTTCGACATATTGTAGGTATCCTTAGCCACGGCATTGTTTTTCGAAAACACCTCACTGAAAAAGCCTTTAAAATCCGTATTATAATTTGCATTCAATTTCTGGCCATCACCATTAATGAACCAATTGACTCCTCCTGTTTCCCAACTTCCCAAATTGGGGAAATTTTTTTTGAAGAAATTAAAGATTTCACTATGATTCTGGTCTTTTTCTGTCATCTGACGATATTCCTTTGGGCAAGAGTTTCCCGGATGTGCTTTCTCGTATGCCTGTACATACTTACTATTATGATTCAGCCACCAATGAAGCAGATTGGAAGCCGTGGCAGCCCAACACATGTTGCCGTCTCCTCCTTTATATTCGAAAGTCTTGTTGCAGTCATACCATCCGCATCCTTCTTTCCAAGTAAGACACTCCACTTCGTCCAATACACCCGACGCATACCCCTTACGAAACCATTCTCCTTCAGGATAGCCAGTTTCCCAAGCATTCGATATCGTCTGTAGCTTATCTCTCTCCGGACACGCCGGCGAAGTGATACCGTACACCCAGCGGGTCTGATTGGCGAAATCCGTATCAACTACCTCATCATCTACATCTGTGCCTGCAGATTTCAGAGTCAGATTCAATGTGGTCTGCATGCCCGGTTCGAACGACTGCACCTCGTTAGTAAGCAAATAAGAAATCTCTTTCCCGCCAAAAGTCAGCCGAAGCAATCCGTCTCCCCTTTGATAATCAGAGGCTTCTTGCGGAAGGATAATGGCAGAATACGTATGGTCTGCTGTCTGCAAAGGTGTAATCCAGTAATAACTTTTCTTTGGCAAGTTCACATGCCCATCCACCACGGAAATCTCACCGTTCGTACAACTTCGTATCTTCAGATCCAAATCCTCCGGAACAGTCCCTTTCAGATGAATAGTAATCCGATGCAAGGCATGCTTGAACAATAACTTGGCGGAAGTATCTCCTGCCCCTACAGTGGTTTGGGCAAAAAGGATATCCGCTTCCTGCTTATTTGTTTCAACACTCTGATTCAGTGGCAAATTAAGAATCCGACGTGTCGCATCTCCCACAGGCTGTGACAATACAGGGTACAAAGCCGATAAAGTCCATGTTCCCTGTCCATTATTCACCCGCTTCAAGGAAGGGGTCCACTTTCCGCTTTCATATTGCAACCAGGTGCTGGAAGATTCTTCTCCTACTTGCGTCCACACCTCGATACGATTGCCTTCCTCAAAATGGCCGCTACCTTCATCATCCATCACCGCACGACTTTCCTGTGACCAGGCAGACTTGACACACTCTAACGTAAAGTCTCCCTCACTATCCGAAAGGGAAATATCTTCCGTACGGTCGCAGGAAATCAGGAACAACATGCTCCCTAAAAGTGCAGCACACAGTTTATTCAATTGCATCATCAGTTTAAGTTCGTTTCTATGTTTTTAAGATTTACAAATAAACAAGCACTATTGTTCAACGCATTGGACTAATCTCTGTTCGTTTTCTGTTTTTTTTACAAAAACGATGAAAAACTAACATTTTTGAACGAACCAATCATTTTTTCCGATAACAAATTGTCCCAGTGGCTTGATTAGTCGGCATCACCAGCACTTCGGCAATCTGAATGTGTGCAGGAGCGGAAGCGGCATAATACACTACCTCGGCAATGTCATCTCCCGTCAGCGGACGAATTCCTTCGTACACGGCATCGGCTTTTCCCTTGTCACCCCGGAAACGGACAACGGAGAAGTTTGTCTCTACCAGTCCCGGCTTGATGTTCGTCACACGCAGCGGAGTATCCACCAAGTCTATGCGCAACCCGTCTGACAGCGCTTTTACGGCTGCCTTCGTCGCACAATACACACTGCCTCCCGCATAAGCCGCATCTCCGGCCACGGAGCCGATATTGATGATATGCCCGCATCCACGTTCCACCATACCCGGCACAATCATACGTGTCATTGCCAGCAGTGCCTTGATGTTGGTATCAATCACCACGTCCCATTCCTCCAGCGAACCTTCATATTCTTTATCCAATCCGATAACCAGTCCGGCATTGTTAATCAGCACGTCAATGTGCTGCCATTTACCCTGCAAGGAATCAACCGCCTGACGCATGGCCTTCCGATCGCGCACATCGAACGGCAGCGTCAGCACTTCCACGCCTTGTGCGGTAAGCTCTTTTTTCAGACTCTCCAGTTTTTCCACGTTTCTTCCGTTCAAAATCAGGTTACTTCCCATGGCTGCAAATTTCCGTGCGCAACCTTCACCAATGCCACTTGTGGCACCTGTAATAAAAACTAATTTTCCTTTCATATACTCCTCGTCTATATTTTTTATCATGACATTACTACTTTCCCTTCTTAAATGCATCGAGCACAGCCAGTCCCTTTTCCGCATCACTTTCCTTTATCATCACCTGTATCTGTTGGGCAAATGCGATGATGGGTCCATAACCACTACGGGTACTATTGGTCAGGAAACAATCGATGCCTTCATCTTTCAATACCGTTTCCAGCAACTGACATTCCCACAGCTCTCCACGATACAATTCTACAATCTTATCCTGCTTCATCACACAAATTTTATGTCCTAACTCCCTGCAAAGATAGGAAAGCATTCCGACAAAAAACGGTCTTCCGTTTCATTCTTTCTTTTTTATTCGCTTATTCTCGCGATATTTCCTATCTTTGCCACCGATTATTAATGCATATTTAATTTTTAAACATGGAAAATAAATACATTACGGTAGCATATAAACTGTATGCAGTGGAAGACGGAAAAAAAGAATTGCGTGAAGAAGCTCCGGCTGCCCACCCGTTTCAGTTCATTTCCGGAATAGGATATACACTGGACCGCTTTGAAAAAGAAATCCTGGCCCTTCAAAAAGGAGATAACTTCAGTTTCACCATTCCTTGTGCAGAAGCATACGGGGAAAGAGACGAAGACAACGTACGCCAGGTACCTAAATCAATGTTCTGCGGACCGGACGGAAAATTCGACAGCGACAATATTTTCGAAGGAAACATCATCATGCTGAACGACTCCGAAGGACACCAGTTCTATGCCAATGTAGGTGAAATTACAGACGACAAAGTGGTGCTCGACCTGAATCACCCTCACGCTGGAAAAGACCTTTATTTTGAAGGTACTGTCATGGAAATGCGCGACGCCACCAACAAAGAAATGGAAAGCATCATCAAGCTGATGAGCGGTGAAGGCTGCGGAGGCGGATGTGAAGGTTGCGGAGGCGGATGCGGCGACCACGAACATGAAGAGGACGGATGCTGCGGCGGAGGTTGCGGACATTGCCACTAATCCTGAGAATAATCCATAACTACCATACGAAGAAGACGGGACACTCCGTCTTCTTTTTATTTTCCACCCGTTTTAATCTTATTTCCCTATGATTCTTATTGCCGACAGTGGAGCCACCAAAACCGACTGGTGCTTCGGTACCACCCTCCACCATAGCCAGATTGTCCAGACAGAAGGCATCAACCCCTTTCATCAAGATGCAGACAAAATAAATGAGATACTCCATAACGGACTATTGCCCCAACTTCCCTGCCCTTCTTCCGACATACAGACCGTATTCTTCTATGGAGCCGGATGCACTTCCGACAAAATAGAAAAACTGACCTTCCTTTTCACCCAGCTGTTTCCCCAAGCTGCGGTAGAAGTACACAGTGACCTGTTGGGAGCCGCACGCGCTTTATGCCAGCATCGGCCGGGAATAGCCTGTATTCTGGGCACGGGGGCCAACTCCTGCCTGTATGACGGAGAGAAAATCATACAAAACACCCCTCCCTTAGGATACATTCTGGGAGATGAAGGAAGTGGCGCCTATCTGGGCAAACGCTTCCTAGGCGACTGCATCAAACAGCAACTTCCGGTCGGACTGCTGGAGGGACTGTTGAAAGAATACCAGTTGACACTGCCGGACATTCTGGAAAGAGTGTACAGACAACCTTTGGCCAACCGTTTCCTGGCCAGTCTTACACCTTATATATATAAGCACAAACAAGAACCGGAAGTACATCACTTTCTGACAACCTGTTTCACCGACTTCCTGCAACGGAATGTACTCCCGTATCCCGGATGCCACGAAATTCCTGTAGCTTTCACCGGCTCCGTGGCCTGGTTCTTCCGTCAGGAAATAGAAGAAGCCGCACAGGCACTCCACCTCCACACGGGCGTTTTCATACAGTCTCCCATACTGGAACTGAGGCATTTTCACCTGCCTGAAAAAACGCTTTGACGTTTCATTCAAAACGCTTCGACGTTTTCCCTTAAACGCACTTGCGTTTTACTTCAAACGCAAGGACGTTTTGATCAAAACGCAAGTGCGTTTGAAAGCAAACGTAAAGACGTTTCAAAACCTTTGGGAAATCCGATTATTTTCGATACCTTGCAGAACCATTCTTACTATCTAACTATAATTAAAATCATCATGAAGAATTTCAGAATCGAAGCCCTTATCCTGGCTGTCGGGCTCTTATTATTAGGAGTCTTCATTGAAAAAGGATTCAACAAATTTGCAGAAAAGGACCGTTGCGTCACCGTAAAAGGGCTGGCGGAAATCGAAGTCCCGGCCAATAAAGTCACCTGGCCGCTGGTTTACAAAAGCCTCGGGAATAATCTGGGGCAACTATACGACGACATCAAGCGTTCCAACCAGACCATTATCACTTTCCTGAAAGAGAAAGGACTGACAGAACAGGAAATCAGCGTGAATGCTCCTGAAATCATCGACCTGGCTGCCGAACGCTATGGCAACAACCAGAACCCGGCCAACCGCTACAACGTGACGACCGTCATCACGGTCACCTCCGACAAGGTAGACCTCATCCGTGGACTCATCAGCGAACAAGGAGAATTGCTGAAACGTGGCATCGCCATCACTTCCGGCGAATACCAGTACAGAGTGCAGTATGAATACACCGACCTGAACAAAGTAAAGCCGCAGATGATTGAAGAGGCCACCAAAAATGCCCGTGAAGCCGCTGAAAAATTTGCCAAAGACTCCGACAGCAATCTCGGGAAGATACGGCAGGCCAACCAAGGGCAGTTCAGCATCACCGACCGTGACCCTAATACGCCGTACATCAAGAAAATACGTGTAGTCACGACTATTGACTACTCCCTTGAAAACTAAAAAAATCCAAAATCCGGAGAACGAAGCCTCCACAGAGCCGTTCCCCGGATTTTCTGTTTTCCTTTCTCCCGAAAAAAAAGAACGAAGTATTTTAATATTCAGTATTTTATTATACCTTTGCAGCCGATTTATATAAACAATATAAAGTCTAACACAATTAGTTATTTAAAAACAATTTTTTTATTTAATGGAAAACTTAAAGAACATTGCTCCTCTTGAAGATTTCAACTGGGATGCGTATGAAAACGGTGATGCAACAACCAATGTAAGCAAGGAAGAACTTGAAAAAGCTTACGACAGCACACTGAACAAAGTAAACGACCGTGAGGTTGTAGACGGTACTGTCATCGCAATGAACAAACGCGAAGTGGTTGTAAACATCGGTTACAAATCAGACGGTATCATTCCGTTGAGCGAATTCCGTTACAATCCGGATTTGAAAGTAGGTGACACTGTAGAAGTGTACATCGAAAACCAGGAAGACAAAAAAGGTCAGTTGATCTTGTCTCACAAGAAAGCTCGCGCTACTCGTTCTTGGGATCGCGTAAACGCTGCGCTTGAAAACGAAGAAATTATCAAGGGTTACATCAAGTGCCGCACGAAGGGTGGTATGATTGTAGACGTATTCGGCATTGAAGCATTCTTGCCGGGTTCTCAGATTGATGTGAAACCTATCCGTGACTACGATGTATTCGTAGGTAAGACTATGGAATTCAAGGTGGTTAAAATCAACCAGGAATTCAAGAACGTGGTTGTTTCTCACAAGGCTCTTATCGAAGCTGAACTGGAACAGCAGAAGAAAGAAATCATCAGCAAACTGGAAAAAGGTCAGGTACTGGAAGGTACTGTCAAGAATATCACATCTTACGGTGTATTCATCGATTTGGGCGGCGTAGACGGTTTGATTCACATCACCGACTTGTCTTGGGGCCGTGTAAGCGATCCTCGCGAAGTGGTTCAGCTGGATCAGAAACTGAACGTAGTTATCTTGGACTTCGACGACGAAAAGAAACGTATCGCTCTTGGCTTGAAGCAGTTGACTCCGCACCCATGGGATGCACTGGATCCTAACTTGAAGGTAGGCGACCACGTGAAAGGTAAAGTAGTCGTTATGGCTGACTACGGTGCATTCATCGAAATCGCTCCGGGCGTTGAAGGTTTGATTCACGTATCAGAAATGTCTTGGTCACAGCACCTGCGTTCTGCTCAGGACTTCATGAAAGTGGGCGACGAAGTAGAAGCTGTCATCCTGACTCTGGACCGCGAAGAACGCAAGATGTCTTTGGGTATCAAACAGCTGAAACCGGATCCATGGGAAACTATCGAAGAAAAATATCCTGTAGGTTCTAAGCACGTGGCTAAGGTTCGCAACTTCACTAACTTCGGTGTATTCGTAGAAATCGAAGAAGGTGTAGACGGATTGATCCACATCTCTGACCTGTCTTGGACAAAGAAAATCAAACATCCTTCTGAATTCACTCAGATCGGTGCAGACATCGATGTAGTAGTACTGGAAATCGACAAGGAAAACCGTCGTCTGAGCTTGGGTCACAAGCAGCTGGAAGACAATCCTTGGGATGTATTCGAAACAGTATTCACTGTAGGTTCTATCCACGAAGGTACTATCATCGAAATGCTGGATAAGGGTGCTGTCGTTGCATTGCCTTACGGTGTAGAAGGTTTCGCTACTCCGAAGCACCTGGTAAAAGAAGACGGTTCTCAGGCTCAGCTGGATGAAAAACTGCCGTTCAAGGTAATCGAATTCAACAAAGATGCAAAACGTATCATCGTTTCTCACAGCCGTATCTTCGAAGATGCTGCAAAGGCAGAAGAAAAGGCAGAAAAGAAAGCTTCCAAGAAGTCTTCTAAGAAAGAAGAAACTCCGATGATTCAGAACCAGGCTGCTTCTACCACTTTGGGTGACATCGATGCACTGGCTGCATTGAAGGAACAGCTGGAAGGTAAGAAATAATCTTTCTGAATAGATATCAAAAAGGGATTGCACGGATGTGTAATCCCTTTTTTTATGTATCTTTACGCCGTAATTTTAAACTTAAAAACAAGAAACAATGATCAGACTAAACGTATTTATCCAAGCAGAAGAAAAGAACTACGACCAAGTAGTCACTGCAGCAAAAGAACTGGTAGCCGCATCCCTGAAAGACAACGGTTGTGTGGCATACGACTTGTTTCAGAGCAGCACCCGCAAGGATGTCCTGATGATCTGTGAAACATGGAAGGATGCAGCCTCATTGACTGCCCACGAACAGAGCGCTCACTTCACTACTCTGGTTCCTAAAATCCAAGGACTGGCTGCCATGAAACTGGAAAAGTTCGAGTTCTAAGCACTGTTCTACAGAACTTCATACAAAAAAATCCCACCTGATTCTTTTCGAATGAGGTGGGATTTTTTTGCCAGAAACCTTCCAGCTCCAGCTATAGAATAAGATGAACGAACTTTTCAATTACCATTCCACAAACTTACCGCGTGCGCGACGTTCCTTCAATATCGCAGCCAGGCGCTTGTTCTTGGATGCCGCAATAAAACGACGGCCAAAAATGTTAGGAATGGCAACTCCCAAAGCAATGCACATAATGACCAAACCGGAATTTACACCACTCTCAATGGCTTTCATCAACGGAGTAACCTGGTCAATAGATTGCACATTCATATTAATCAACCCAAACAGCATACGATACATCAGTACCCCCGGAATCATCGGAATAACCGACGGAATGGTCAGCACGTGATTCGGTACATGGAACCAATGTACAGCCTTGATGGCAATCAGACTGACCACTACGGAACCGGAGAAAGAACCGATGACGAGCCCCATGTCCAAACCGATATTATTGGTGCTCGGTCCCAGATTCACGAAGTTTCGGGTACAAACCGCAATGATACCGCCAATGGCTACCACCCACAACAGGCGACGCTGGATATTAAATATCATCGAGAAGCCCATGGCCGAAATAGCCGCTGCAATGGCATATTCCCAATATTTATGATGAGGAACCATACTGATGGTAGGGAAGAAATTATCGATGTGGCAGAGCTTCACTGCAAACGCGATACCGAATGCCATGGCCGCCACCATCAAGAGGGTGTTCACCGCCCGCACAATACCTACCTGAATGTAATTGTCGAGCATATCGTCCACAAAATTAATCAAAGGAACACCCGGCACGATAAACAGAGCACAAGCCAGCAACGGATGCCAGGGAGTAGACGTCCATTCAGCCGGCAACAAAGTGGAAGCCCAGGCAATGATGGTAGCCACAAATGCAGAAATGGCAATACCCATATAATGATTCAAACCGGATTCATTGCAAATCTGACGAAGACGCATACCCAATATAGCCGCGATGGAAGCATACAGGAACGCCATCCAGTCGCAACCGAACTGAATACAGAATCCGCCACACGCAAATCCAGCTCCTACAGCCACCTGCCAAGGAGTGTAGTTACGTTTTTTCTTACGAATTTTTTCCAGCTCTTCTTCATACTGGTCCAAAGTGTAATCCTGCTCAATGGCACGCCATGAAAGCTTGCTCACCTCCGAAATAGCCGTCATGTTCACACCGTGACCTTCAATCCGCTGGAATTTAGTGAAGGAATAATCTCCGTCACTCACATTCACCATCAGCATCGTAAAACTGACATTGATATGGAGCTTCTCTTCAGGGATGCCAAGGTAAGCAGCCGTACGTTTCATGTTTCTCACAATACGGTTCGTATCGGCCAGACTCTCTACCAATAATTTCCCCGTACGCAACAATAAATCCACTCTACGATGCAGCAACTGATCGTGAGCCTTTACAGTCGTCTCTAAATGTTCCTCTAATATCATTTTGTTTACAGATTATTTCGGGTGCAAAGTTACGAAAAATATCAATTCTATTCGTACCTTTGTAAACCGAAGTTACATATATTAATATGAATAAACTTTCACGAAGAGAAGAAGAGAAACAGACCGTAGAACAGATGATCCGGTTTTATTGCCGGCACAAAGAAGGAAATTCCACGCTTTGCCAGGATTGCAAAGAACTATTGGAATATGCGCATCAAAGATTGTCGCATTGCCCTTTCGGGGAACAGAAGAAAACCTGCCGACAATGCCCGGTCCATTGCTACCGTCCGGAAATGAAACAACGCATTAGAGAGGTCATGCGATATGCAGGTCCCCGCATGCTATGGCATTACCCCATCTGGACCCTCAAACACTTGTGGAGAGAACGATGACCACACATAAAGTGTGGATTTTTTCCACAATAATCCGTAAAATTCCCCAATACTTCCTTATCAGGCCCGGAAGGAAGTCGTCTGATTTTCAGCATATAAAACATTTTATGTATATTTGTTGTAATCAGGTAGGTTTTATTTGACTATCAACAGATTGGATAAAACTCGCACGAGAACGGGCAATGGATAAGAAAAAGCCGGACTGTTCCGAACCGCCATATTTCTCATGCTTTCAAATAACTCTTTATCTCACTTGCAAAGATAACATTTCTTTCTGAAAAGGCCATATAAACGGCTGCAATCTTACGGAATAAAAACATATCGGGAAAAACGAGCATACCGTAGCCGAGTCCCCATAACCACAGGCAAAGGTAATTCGTGTTCTTCCCGTACAAGCAAGGCCAAGCCCTTCGGGTTCGTGGAAAAAATCATCCTCGCCCCGGAGGGCTTGCGGTATTTTTTCCCGAAGCCTTGCATGTACGGAACACGACCTTTTTAGGCCTGTAGTTATGGGAACTCCGGCCCCAGAAGCCGGACTAACAAAAAATCAAATGTTATGTTACAGGCAACAAAGAACAAGTACACGGTGGAAACACTCAAACCACTGAACATTCTGTACGATCATGAACACTGGCTGACACAGCAGGACGTGGATATGGCCAACGGCTATGTGGAACTGATAGAAAGGACACGCTCGGAAAAGACTCCACAGATAGGTGACAGACTCATCTATGTGGACAGATATGGGAAATATTACAGCAATGCCCTTATTGAAAACAATGATGAAGAGAGCGGTCGGATTTCCATCTGTGAAGAACCTTATATTCCCTTTGTATGGGAGCAGGACGCCAATATCCGGCTGAGCGTCAGCGGAGGGGCCTTCCACCATATTGACCCCAAGCAATTGAAATTCGTCAGATGGACGGAAGGTGCATTCAAGGACTGGGGAAACTGCGGAGCGTGTGCCAACGGTGCCGTCACATTCACGGCAAAAGTACCGTTATGGTCCTATTCCGAACCTGATCCGCTCTACGGTGATTTCACTACGGAAACATGGAGACAATATTATTTGACCAAGGACACGGGTCCGGACGCACGCAACCTGTACCAGGGCTACGACATAGCTTTCAGGACCGAAGAGAACTTCCGGCAGTTCCTGAAGGACTATGAAGGGACTGTGTTCAAGGGCAACTGGGAAAACCAGATCGTACTCTGGTGTTTCCGACATGAAAACCGGTTCCTGCCGCAGCACGAATGGGACAAGATAGATGCCCCGGCCATGGAACGGCGTCTCAACTTCCATCCCGAACAGGTCAAACTAGTCAAGGACATGGACAGCCACATCACCTACTGTTACCGTATCAAACCCGAAATTGACAATCTCTAAAACAATACAGTTATGCAGACAACAGCAACAAGAACAGCAGGCAGCCACACTGACCTGCTTACAGGTATCCTGAACGTGCAAGTAAGGAACGAGGACAAGATTACAGAACAGGACCGGCAGTATTGCCAGCTACAGCAGGACCAGCTCTACAGGACACTTGACCGTATCGACCGATGGTATGACATCTTCAAGGAAGAAGCGGAACGGTATCGGGAAATCAAGAGCTTCAAGTATGAGGATAACGGTAAGGTCTCCATACGGAATTTCTATTTCAACAACAGCGGGGAGGATGACTATACCCACAACGAATTCAAACCGTTTGACCTCATCAACGAGCTTGCGGACAACAACTGCAATGCCAACGCGAATTTCGCGAATCGCATCATTTCCTATTTCAACAGGACCTACAATGTAGATGTACCCATTCCTGTAATCGACGAGAAGGCCATGCGCATGGGATTCCGTCCGGTCTACCAGACTTACGTGGACATGGTCATCGAACACCTCGGCGGAAAAAGTTTCCGTGAGACCGCAGAGGAAGAACTGCTGGCCCGTTTCCTAAAAACGGTACAGCCTTCCCGCTGGAGCAAGGTGAAGCCCGAACTGAAAAAGGACAAGATAACTTTCCCTGACATCGTATCCTGGGACAGCATCCATCTGGAATACCACCGGGAATATGAGTTCTCGTATGACTGCGGAAGGAAAGTGGACATTTTCTGCGAAGGTATCGCATACGGAGCAGATGACGTGATAAACGGTTCAAGCGGTATGGTCATCGGCCTTGACAGACGCGATGTGGATATAACCGAATGGTACAACCTCACCCTGAGCAACGCAGAACAGATCAAGTTCTACAAGAACGGACGCATCGACGTACGCTTCAAGGACAGCCAGGCCGCAGAGAACTGCTACAGAAGGCTGCGGCTGGATGAAATCACACTCAGAGAAGAGTGATTCATGAAATACTTATTCAGACACCCCGTAAGACATCCTTGCGGGGTGTCTCCGTTTCCAACCATTAAAAAAGAAAAGACATGTATGCCATCATACCCCAACAGATTCCTCAGGACAGGCGTGCCGAGATCAACGAGAAAATCCTTTTCGCCATAGACTCGGGCAAGGACCTCGTTCCGAAGGAAAGCATCTACAACTGCTACACGGGAATCGGAGGACTGCACAACCTCAGGCAGTCGGATTTCACCAGCTACCATGAATACGCCGAGGCCAAGAAGGAATTCGAGATGGGACAGTTCTTCACCCCGCACGACATATGCCGGAGCATGGTGGAGACCCTTTCTCCGACATCGGCGGAAATGGTGCTTGACATGTGCTGCGGCATGGGCAACTTCTTCAACCATCTGCCCAACCTGCACAATGCCTACGGATTCGACATTGACGGCAAGGCGGTGGCCGTTGCCAGATACCTCTACCCGGAAGCTCATATCGAGAAATGCGACATACAGCTGTACAATCCCGAACAGCGTTTCGACATCATTGTCGGAAATCCGCCCTTCAACCTAAAATTTGATTACAGGCTGTCGCAGGAATTCTACATGGATAAGGCCTATGACGTGCTCAACCCTGCCGGAATCCTGATGGTCATCGTCCCTCTCTCCTTCATGCAGAACGAGTTCTGGGAAAAGACACGCGTGGCGAAAATCAACTCGAATTTCTCCTTCATCGGCCAGACCAGGCTGGAACATTCAGCCTTCTCTACGGTGGGCGTGCAGAATTTCGCAACAAAAATCATGGTATTCCTCCGCCGTTCCCTCCATATTGAAATGCAGCCCTACAACGCGGAAGAGTTTGTCAGCATGGATGAGCTGAAGAAACGCATAGCCGAACTGCGGAAAATGAAACACCGGCTGCGCCTCCAGCTGATGCGGGAGTGCAACCATATAGACAAAGAAGAGCTGGAACAGTTCGAGTACAGGCTCGCTAAATACATGTACGAGCTGAAAGCCCATGCCGTGCTGAACAGGCATGTCGAAAAGGCGGAGGCGCTGGTGTCCAAATTCCGCAACCAGAAACCGCCGGAAAATGCCACCCGGGAACAGATAAAGGAATGGGAACGCAAGAAGCTGACCACCGGCAAGGTTCTCGGCATCATCCGCAGGTACATCACCTCGCAGAACGTGGTGCAGCGCAAGGAAGTGGCATTGGTGAAGACATCCTACGGCTTCAAGCTGAAGCAATATGCCCCGCGTCTGCTTGACAAGGTCACGCACAAGGCCGCAGGCATCAACGACCTCATACTCGGAAGGGCCGAACTCCCGATGCCGGAAAACGTCACGGAAAAGAACATGCGGCAGATCCGTGCCGCCAGTAAACTGATACGGCGCAAACAGAGGCAATACGAGACCCAGAATCTCCAGTTTGCGGAAATGCGCGAAGATGCCGGCCTGAAGGAATACCTGGACCGCACCACATTCATCAACAAGGACGGTGAAGTCTGCGAATTCACGGACTTGCAGAAACACGACCTGAACCTCGTGTTGCAGAAACGCTACGCCCTGCTGAACTGGCAGCAGGGTTCAGGCAAGACCGCCGCCGTCTATCACAGGGCGAAATACCTGCTCAAGTTCAGAAAGGCAAAGAACGTCATCATACTTGCCCCGGCCATCGCCACCAACATGACCTGGATACCGTTCCTTACCATAAACAAGGAACGCTTCCGTACAATACAGACCGCCGGCGACCTCAACAACATACCGGAAGGGACATTCATTGTCGTCTCCACCTCCATGCTCCGGAAACTGAAAAGAGGACTGATGCGTTTCGTGAAACGCACTTCCGGCAAGCTGTGCCTTGTCTTCGACGAGTCAGACGAAATCACCAATCCCACATCGCAGCGTACAAGAAACATCCTGTGCATATTCAGGAGGCTCAGGTACAAGATCCTCGACACGGGAACAACCACCCGCAACAACATCGCGGAACTGTACAGCCAGTTCGAATTACTCTACAACAACTCCGTAAACATGATATGCTGGAGCCCGCAGGTCTACCACGAAAACAGGGACCACGAGATAGAGGAAGAGAACAACCCGGATTACGGAACACCGTTCCCCGCTTTCAGGGGGCATGTCCTTTTCCGTGCCTGCCACTGTCCGGGGAAAGCCACCGTATTCGGCATCGAGAAACAGAACCAGGACGTGTACAACAAGGACGAACTCTCCGAACTTATCGGCAAGACGGTCATCACCCGTAAATTCAGGGACTTCGCAGGAGAGAAATACCGGATACGGACACATACCGTCCGTCCCTCGAAAGGAGAACACGAGGTATACCGTGTCATCATCGAGGAATTCTGCCGCATCTGTGAGCTGTACTACAACAGCACGGGAGACACGAAAAAGGATGCAGGACTGAGACTCATGAGGCAGATCAAGCTGCTTATCAAAGCCTGTTCGGTACCTCACCTGATAGAGGGATATTACGGTGACAGTTATCCTTCCAAGACCCGCTATATTGAAAGGCTCATAAGGACAATACCGGGTAAGGTTGCCATCGGATGTACCACATTGGCGGCCTTCGACCTCTACGAGAGCTATATCCGGGAACATTTTCCCGACAGACCTGTATTTGTGGTCAAGGGAGATGTAGCCTTCAAGAAACGGCAGAGCATCGTGACCGAATTCGACTCCACCATCAACGGCATCCTGATATGCACACAGCAGAGCCTGAGCAGCTCCGTGAACATACCTACCTGCAACGACGTGATACTGGAATCCCTGCAGTGGAACATCCCCCGTATGGAACAGTTCTACTTCCGTTTCATCCGTCTCGATTCCAAAGAAATGAAGGATGTCCACTACGTCACCTACGAAGATTCTGTCGAACAGAACCTGATGGCACTGGTACTGACCAAGGAGCGTCTGAACGAATTCATCAAGACCGGTGAGGTCAAAGAACAGTCAGAAATCTTCGAGGAGTTCGACATCACAATGTCTGTCATCGACAGCCTGCTCATCCGCACGCAGGACAGTGAAGGCAAAATACACATCAGCTGGGGAAGCCAGCGCATAACAGAATAAATATGAACCGTATGAAGAAGACCGGGAGTTCCATTCCCACCGACAAAGGTAAGCCGCGTCCCCATCGGCTGAGCAAGGTCAGGCCGCAGGCGGTTTTCAGGAAAATCATCCTCGCGGAGCTGCGGTATTTTCCCGAAAAACCCTGCACAGCCGGGACACGGCACCTTGTCGAGGTCGGTGGAATGGAATCCCCGGCATCCACATACATAAAAGACAAGTAATATGGATCTGAACAATGCAGAGATTGCCGTGACCACACAGCATCTCATTGACATAAAGGATTACAGGGACTACTGGCTGCACCTGTCCGACTACAGCGACATGGGCGAGTTCCTGAGTGCCTGTTCCGACCTGTTTCCCGGGGAAAAGGAACCGGAATACCGGTATCCGAAATGGGAAAACATTCCGGACACACTGATCAGCCGTGAATGGCTCTGTCCCAACTTCTTCGAGATCAGGGATGCCCTTGAAAGGCTCGAAGAGGAAGAAACGGAGTTTTTCATAAGCTGGAGCAGAAGTTACGGATATGACATCACCACGGATGACCCGCACATGATGGTATCACACTACCATGACCTGTACGGGGATACCGTCACGGAAACGGAAGAAGACGCGGACACGGGAGAAGATGCCCTGATATACACGGGCGTATCAAGCTACTACTGCGACATGCTTACATTCCGTTACGAAATATTTGATGACAATTATGACTAAAAGACAAAAGATATGGAAATCAACTTCAAAGGACCTGTAATGCCTATCGACCCATACTCGCAGCTGGCATTCGTGGAAATACTGAACATACTACTGACGGCGGGACACATCGTGGACGTGAACCGCTTCCTCATAAGCAGGAATGTCAATCCGCAGTTCGGCTCACTGTCAGGCTATTTCAGATGGTCGTTCGCCGGAGACCATTTTACCCTCTGGCAACGCACGGACTACAATTCAACGCTATGTTTTAACCACAGGATACTCGATCTGCCTTTCGGTGTCCTGGCAGCAAAAGACAGCGGGAAAGACAAGGAAACGGCAAACTAAAAATGAAACGATATGGAAACTACGATAAAAATATCCAACCGGGAAATCGCGCTCGCGGCATTTGACAGGCTCCGCCGGGAAAAAAGGAAGGATGCCGCACTGAGGCTGGCCGGGTGTATGCTCAGAGGGACATACATATCCCTCGGCATCGGTGATACCGACTGGGAAATAGACACCGCACTGCACAAATGCGGCGGTGAGCCTAAAACCGGATACGGTCATATGGCACATTTCCACTTCGACGGCGAGACGGAAATGGAAACAGAGAAATATGAAAGGCTCAAGGAAGAGTACGAATGACAAGGGAGCGGCCGAAAGGTCGCTCTTCTCATTTATAAACGACATGTACGGGAAACAGAATCCTGCCGTACACAGGTAACAGAAATGGAAGAACAGGAAAGACTGACAATGGAATTCGTGAAATCGCTCATGGACAAGTCCTACACGCTGGTATGGGTGGACTACAACGACAATCTCGACAACTGCCGTGACACCATCCAGAAGTGTCTGGAAGAAAGGAGCTGTGAAAGTCTGTGGGAGAAAGTGGACGAATGGTACGGTGACGCCGAATGGGAAGCTGTCCGTGAAATCGTCTCAAAGCTGAAGGATGAATGTATCCGTTTCCATGATTTCGGGGAAGAGGAAGTGGACAAGTTCTTTCAAGAACACGAAGACGAAATTAGGGAAGAAATCTATGACAGAAACGACTCTGACACGCTGAAAGAACTTCTCAAAAACACGGATGACATCCCCGTGCGTGTCGAGATGCTGTCAAACTACGACTGCATCAATTCCAACTGGCTGGAATCGCAGGAAGGATACCGGTACAAGGAATCCTATTTCGGGGATATGATAGACGCGCTGAACCTCAATCCAGCCAAAGTGAAGAAAATGCTGGTGGAGAAAGGCTACACGGTATATGGCCGGTTCCCCGACAAAAAATACAGGGACGGCAAGGAACAGGTATCCTATGAACAGTTCTACCATGAACTCATCAACTCCTGCTGCGGTGCCAACCTGCTGACCTATATCGGCAAGGTAAGCCTGCAGGAACTTTATGATGCCGGATTCTCGCTTGGGGAAGTCATTATTCCCAAAGGCAACTGCTGCGGCATCTTCAGCTCCATGTACGGCGGTGGAAGCCTCCTGGAAATGGAACTCCTGAAAGATGTCAGACTGAAACTGGAAGTCAGGGACTATCACGGATTCCGCTTCCGTCTTGACAGCGAGAACTCAAAATATGAATGCTCCATCAAGCATGTGTACGGGGTATACGATTCCTTCTTCGGAGAAAAGATAGGTCTTGTCGCTTCATAAATCAAGTATGGTCAATTAAAGATATCAAATCATGGAAAAGAAATATACAATCATCCTATTCAAGGGAAAAGAATACCTGTGCGGACACGAAGACGGCTGCCATTACGATGTGTCCTGCCCGGTGAGGACATTCACTGAAGGAGAAGACGACTTCAAAATTCAGGAATCCGGGAAAAACCGGTCTGAAAGGACATTCCGGTACCATGGAAAGGAATTCAGGCTTGTCACCGGCTTCTACCCGAACGGATGGCCGGTTCTGAGTCTGGAATCACCGGACAACGGGGAACTATACACGGTACTTACCGTCAATCTGGAAGACTCTCCGGCATTCGGAATTCCCGACCAGGCATTCATTGACATAAACAACAATCCGGAAGCGATGGAATTCCTCATAAGGAACAGCCTTGCCGAAGATACGGGATACAGACGCAAAAGCGGATGGGTAGAATACCCGATGGCCAAACTGAACCTGGCTGAACTGTACCGGTTGTCACCGGAATCGTTCGAGAACCAAGAATAAGAATCAACAATAGAAATCATTAACCAAATCATAGGAATTATGGCAAAGTACGATGTAAGAGTAAGGTACACCTTCGAGGGTACCTACAAGGTCGTGGCGGAAGACCGCGACGAGGCGGAAAGAATTGTAACGGAAGACTGCGGTCTGGTATTGGGCGGAAACATCCACACTACCCGCGATGATGACGAGGTGACAGACTGGAGATTCGGCTCTCACCCCGACATGCAGATCCTTTCTTTCAGGGAACGGGTTGACAAAGGCAAGGTCAGATACACGTCCATGTGTTTCAACGACAGGATTGAAGAACTGCGTAAGGACATAATCGGAGCCATCAGGGAGCTGCTTGATACGCACGGACTGAAAGAAATCTCATTCTGTGACAGCAATGACGATCCGGTATGGGTCATCTGGTTCGGGAAAAACGGCGATCCATATGAATGCCGGGTAACGAAGCTTAAAGTTACGGAGGATAGTATGACAGTAATCGCATTGGAGAAGGAAAGCGGGGACGAAGTGGCCTGCTACACTCCCTACGACCTTGGAGCCAGCAACATTGATTGGCTTAATCAAATGTACGAAGCAGTAAGGCTTCAACTTGAAAATACAAAAGGAAACTCTTGAAACAAAAGACAATATGGCAACAAAAATCAATATGGACAGATACGTCTGGGAAGGATGGACTGTCGGAGCGTTCATCAGGGAACTGGCCCCGCAGGTGGAAATGATCATGAGCGGGCAAAGCTGGAGGGAACCTTTCAGGAACAAACAGGAACTGGCGGACTGGTGCAGGGACAACCAGCCCTATTACAAGAAAAGGATACCTGAAGTGAACAGCTATTTTGCAAGGATGTATAACCTTAAATAAAAACAACATTATGAAATATCAAGCGGAAAATGCAGTCTCCAGCTTCTTCTATTACATGTGGAATGCCTGGTGCGAGGAAGAGTGCAGGACAGTATTCAAGGAAATGCACCCACACTTTTGGGAAAAATGGTCTCTGATGACGGACAAGGGAATATTCGGAGCAGCTGAACGGTTCTATGCGGAACTGACGGACCGTTACAGGGAAAAGCTGGTGGAACGGGCCGTCAGCCTGTATGACGGCAAAGCCAGGCGCAAACACCCGGACGATTCCGAAATCAAGGTGTGCAGTGATTGCGGTTCAACAGAGATTGAAATCCAGGCATGGGTGGATGTAAACACGAATGAATACCACAGTGACGTGGACGATGACATCTGGTGTTCCCGGTGCGAGGACAATGTGGAGACCTGCTCCAAACAATCCTTTCTGGAAAAGATGCAGGAATGGTGGAAATCCAACAGCACCGATAACCTTGAATACCTGACCGGATTCAAGACATCCGATTTCCCTTCAGCCAATTCCGGACAGACATTCGCCGAGGCCGCCGACGAATGGTGGAACGACAAGAACTATGACGAGAAGAGGAACATATACCTGACAAACAATTAAAGACAACGGCTATGGCACGGAACATCATTGACCTGATCTGCAACTCATGCAGTTGTGGCAAGGAAAAGGCACAGGAATATTTGGACGACGAGATAAGGAACCTGCAGGAACTTCAGGCAGACAACGACCTGAGAGGCGAAGACTTCGAAATCGCGTGCAGCAACCTCGGACTCGACCAGGACTGGCAGATATATTTCATCAACCGTCTTGCGGGACTTTAATATCTACAACTATGACTTATTTTCAGAACATACAATCACTGGCGGAACTGAAAAAGGAATACCGCCGTCTGGCAATGCTTCACCACCCGGACAAGGGTGGTGATACTGCCCTCATGCAGCAGGTGAACACCGAATTCGGAAAGCTGTTCGAGGTCTGGAAAGACAAGCCCTGCGTTTCCACAGCCCCGACAGGCTACGAACACGACTTTCAGGGTGCCACCGCAAAGGAATACACCGAATACGTGTACAATGAATACCGCTGGAAAGGGCGCAACTACAACGGGCAGTCCGCGCCGGAAATCACGGAACTGGTCAGGGCATGGCTCAAGGAGACCTATCCGAGATACACCTTCTCGGTCCGCAAGGACGGATACAGCTCAATCCTTATCCGACTGATGAAAGCAGACTTCGAGGCTTTCACCAGAGAGTCCGGAAAGGTACAGGGAGACATCAACCACTACAACATCCAGGCATCGGACAGTCTGACCGACCGGGCCAAGGAGGTGATGACAAACGTCAGGGATTTTGTCATGTCGTACAACTTTGATGAAAGCGACCCCATGACCGACTATTTCCACACCAACTTCTACCTCACGCTCGGAATCGGCAGCTACAGACAGCCGTACCGGATGGAACTGCCGAAGATTACGGGAAAAGACACTCCTGAAGTGTTCAGGTATCCTGAAGGACCTGCACACAAAGCTATGCGACAGGCACTGGGCAAGGCGCGTTTCGGCTTCATCGAGAGCCGGAAGCATATCGGGGAAATGATACTCGGAGAAGACTTTTACGGCTCACAGGGAGAACATTATTTCTGGCCCAAGGAGTATTCAAGCGCGAAGACGGCACAGAAACGCATCGGAAAACTGGAGGCAGCCGGAATGCACTGCGAACTGACAGGCTGCAACGGCGGATACATACGCCTGCTCGGATATACTCCGGAGACGGAAAGCAGTCTGGAACGGGAAAGGCAGGAATATGCCACGGCATACCGGAAGTGGGTGTCAGAACACGGCATATCCCCAAATACGGGAACAGTACACCAGAACATTTCAAATCCAATCAGACAGATACAATTATGACAAACAGGGAAATCATCAGAGAACTGAAACGCCGCGGCTACAGCCGGGTGGACATTGATACGGACAGTAGAGCCGCAAAGACTTTCTACACCTACCGTGGCGGGCTTCATATCAACGGTACGGAAGATCTGTCATTCCATATCGTACCGCCACAGGACAGTCTCGGACTGGGACGGTTTGCAATATGCGCCACCCGTAACGGGGAAAGCTCACAGCTGGGGACAGACCAAGCCCCGTTCTTTTTCCGGTGGCTGTTCGCCTTCCTCAAAGGTGAGAGAAAAGAGAATGAGATAATAGATGGAATATGTACCGACAGAAAAACAGAATAGAAATATGAAAGCAAAAGTATTGAAATACAAGTTTGACGGCAACACCATCGTTGCCCCATACATGGAACTTGAACCGTATGCGGAGAATGTATTCATCTCGCTGGCAAGAAAAAACGAATACGGAAACGAAAGTGAAGACAGTTTCCATGTAATCTGCAAGATAGGTGATATCCATTTTTCCTGCGGACAGTATTCACGCAGAATCCTTGACAAGGAGGGGCACCGGGAAGAAGCGGCGACCTATTGCAAGAACTGGATTGAAAACACCATGAAGGATGCGGAGGATGGAAAAATCATCCCCCTCTTGTCTGTCCATGTATTCAATGCCCTCGGTCTTGACTCCACTCCCTTGGTACAGGCCCGTGAGACGTATGCAAAAAGGCAGGAAGAAAAGCGTCTGGAACGGAAAAGAAAAGAAGAACAGGAAAAAAAGGAGAAAGAATCCCGATGGCATCAACAACTCGACGAAAACAAACGGAAATTCCTGAACGGTGAGAAAATAACGGCAGAAATGTTTCTTGAAATCACAGGAAGGGACGGCTTTGACATCCATATCAGAACCAAAGGGACATTCAACCGACATGTAACAGCAATCGACCGGAACGGAACCGTCAGTTTCAGAAAATACAAAGGCCGCCGTACTCCCGACTTTACCGGATGTCATAAGGCTGTAACAGACTATCTTGCATTCCTTGCCGAAGATGAAATCAGCCAATAAAATCCAAAGCGGTAACAGCCATCCTATGCAACTGTTACCGCTATTATCAGGACATATCAGGATTTACAGCTTCCTGTTCAGTATCATCGCCAAGGGATAGATAAACTGGTTATAGACCTTGAGCTTCTTCAGATCCAGCACATACCCTGCATAGGGATTGGTACAGTCCGAATAGAAAAATACGTCGGTAAAACCCGCATGTTCCTTTATGATTTCACCTTCCAGGGGAATCTCGTCCACATCAAACTCCTCCAGAGGCAGTTCCTCCAGGCGGGCATATTCCCCATTGCCCAACACATTGAGGTTACGGTTGAACAGCACATATCCCCGCTTACTGTAATCCACACGCATACCATACGGACGCTCCACAAGGAAAGCATCCGCAGCTTTCTTTATATAATCTTCCATGATTTTTCAAATTAGGATTTGCAAAAATACACCATTCCTTTGTCAAAGACGAACAAATCAAAGGGTTTCTCACCGATATGCCTGCAAGAAAATACAACGACACATAACCTGTATATTTTATTTTCCTCCCTGCAAAGGTAGTCCCGTGTCCAACGTACCCGGACAAGGTCAGGCCCCTATGGGGTTGGCTGAAAGAAAATCATCCTCGCCGGTGGCTGCGGTATTTTCTTTCGCCAAACCTTGCGGGTACGGCCACGGGACAGTCAGGCAGGCGAAAAATAAAAAATACCGGCTCCCGGAGCCGGACGTGTTTAACAGATAAAATACAATGAATCATGAAAATCCTGAATGAAGAACATTTCCAGAATGTAAAGCGTTACGCCGAATCCATCGGTGACACATCACTCCAGAATTGTCTGGACAGACTGAAAAAATGGGAGGAGAATCCAGACCATCCAAGCGAAATCTCGCTCTATTATGATCATGCCCCGTACTCGTTCGGCTTCACGCAACGCTATCCAGACGGAAGCATCGGCATTGTAGGCGGTCTGCTCTATCACGGAATACCCGACCAATCCTTTGCCGTGACACTTGAACCGTTCCACGGATGGCAGATACATACCTAAAAAAAATAGACAATCATAATATTAACTTTATAAAATTCAAGATTATGGAAGCAATGGCAGTATTGGAAAAACAACAGCAGTTTGATTTTCAGAACAACGGAATCGAAGTAATGAACTTCGAGACTCTCCAGCGTACCTACAAGGAGAATGATATCTACGGCAAGCCTGTCCAGGGCATCTATCACTACCAGGTCCTGCAGCGTATGATGGACATTTGCGAGAAGTACAACCTCGATTACGAGGTGGAAGAAATCTTCGCGGCACAGAACAGGAACAAGACACAGCCGGGAGTAAGCATTCTCCCGCAGGTGGAACAGACACTTGGTGAAAAAGCAGTGGAAGCCCACATACTCCGACGCATCTTCGCGACCATCCGGATCAAGGACTGGGAAACGGACGAGCTGACAACTACGCTGGTTGTCGCCTATCATCAGGACGGCATACAGGCTGCCATAGGCCCGTGCGTGAAAGTATGCCATAACCAGTGTATCCTCTCGCCGGAAAGGAGCATCTGCAATTACGGAAAGAACAAGGTGACAACGGAAGGGGTATTCGAGACGGTGGACGGATGGCTGGCAAACTTCGAGGTGAACATGAACGAGGACATCGCAAGGATTCAGCGACTGAAACGCAGAATCGTCTCACTGGAGGAAGTGTATATGTATATCGGGCTGCTGACAGCATTGCGTGTCTCCCATGACAGTTCGGACAGGAACCTGTCATCCTCCGTGGAAACCTACCCACTGAACCAGAGCCAGATTTCCATCTTCACGGAAGAGGTGCTGAAACTGGTCCGCGAAAAGGGACAGATTACCGCTTGGGACTTGTATAATGTATTATGTACAGCTGTACATAATACATTATATGAGTAGTAAATCATTATGTGAAGTACCATCTTTGAAATTATTATAACATAATGATAATCAGATAATAAAAAGGGCATGTAGAAAAATTACTGTACATAACTATTTTGTATTTTAGCTCTATATTGGGATAACATCCCCCAATAAGAGCAGATATGAATAAAAATATTAAAATTCAAGGATGGAAGATTACTGAACAACTCTCCAGCTATCTGGAGGAACGAGGTTCCACATCCAAAACACTAAAATCGCATAATAAGAACTGGCAACGCCTATATGATTATGCGCAGAAAGAAGGTTTGAGCGTTGATTTTCAATCCATAAATTCTGTTAGAAAATTGATAAGTCAATACCTCCTATCTGTAACTCTATCAGCGACTGATCTACGGTCGGCTTTGAATTCGTTCAAAATATTGAAGGAATTCGCTCTTAATGGTAAACTTAAAGAACGATGTCAAACATTCGATTTCTCAGGACCTATTGGTGCAAAAATGCTGGATCTTATTTCTGAGAAAGAAACTCAACATGTAAGTCAAACTACGATTAGAATTTACAAAACCAATCTTTCAAGATTTTTAGATTATCTAAATTCTCAAGATGTCAGACATGTGTATGAACTTAAAAAGGAACATGTAATACAATATATAAATCAGTTAGACAGTGAGTATAAAAGCATGCTCTATCAAAGTGTCTATTATACAAAAGTTTTTCTAAAATGGTTGTTCCGTAATAAATTAATGGAAACAGATATTACGATAAACATACCTTCACCCAAGTTTGTCCAACAACCCCAACTACCTTCTGTATACTCAACAGAAGAAATAACAAAAGTTCTAAATACAATAGACAGAGGCAATCCAGTCGGCAAAAGGAATTATTTATGTTTACTGTTGGCTGCAAGATTGGCGTTAAGAAGTTCCGATATACGTAATCTTAAATTTTCCAATATCTTTTGGGAAGAGAATATTATAAGACTTATACAAGTCAAAACAGGACATCCAGTTGAACTACCCTTGCTTCCGGAGATTGGAAATGCCATAATTGACTATTTGAAATATGGTCGTCCCGAGTCCGATTCTCCATTCATAATTCTAACTAGCATACCTCCTTATGAGCCTCTTAAGCCACTCAGAATATATCGGATAACAATGAAGGCTTTCAAACGAGCTGGAATTAGCATTCTAGACAGGAAACATGGGCCACATGCCTTGCGTCATTCGTTATCATCCAGAATGTTGGAAAGTTTAACTACAATGCCTGTAATCTCAGAGGTATTGGGACATACTAATAGCGGATCAACAATGTTCTATTTACGTATTGATACAACATCTTTAAAACTTTGCGCATTGGATGCTCCAGAATTAAAAAATTCATTTTATGAACAGTTTAAATGGTAACATCATGAGGAAAATAAGATTTAATGGGGTCTATAAGAACCTACTGGAAGAGTTTGTACAGTTCAAACGCCAATGTGGGTTCAAGTATGTAACAGCCGAGAAAATGCTTGTACTATTTGACAAACTGACAATTGAACGTGGTGAAACGGAAACTTCACTCGGGATTGAGTTAGCTCGGGCATGGGCGGTAAAGAGACCTAATGAAACCGAAAGCTACCGCTATAAAAGAAGTGTTGTATTCAATCAGTTTGCTTTGTACTTAAGACAACAAGATAGACCTTGTTCAATATGTCATGTTCCTCCTTATAAAACATACTTTATCCCACATATTTACAGCTCGAAAGAACTAGAACAGATTTTCTCTGTATGTGATAATCAAGTATGTATGCCCATAAGAAGAGATTCTGTTATGTTTGTAATGCCTGCCTTGTTACGCTTTTTATTATGTACAGGACTGAGAATAGGAGAAGCCCTTGGACTTTTGGATACGGATGTCAATTTGCAAAATAAAATGCTTATAATTAGAGACTCAAAGAATGGGAAAGAGCGTCTCGTTCCGTTTTCGGATTCTTTAGCAACTATTCTAACCCAATATCGTATACACCGGGTAAGGCTAAACCCCAGTCCCTCAACATCTCACTTCTTCCTTTCTGCACGGGGTCGAAGTCTTGAACCAGGCGATATATATGTCTGTTTTAAAAGGATATTACACAAAGCGGGAATACCATTCAAAGGGAATCATTATGGACCAAGAGTACATGATTTTAGGCATACATTTGCTGTCAGATCTTTAGTTCATATGCTGGAAAACGGAATGGATATTTACTGTTCATTGCCGATTCTTTCAACTTATTTGGGACATCAATCCTTAGAAGCCACGAATAAATATGTCCGTCTTACCAAAGAAATGTATCCAGATCTTGTATATACTATTGATACAATATATACAGATGTTTTTCCTTCCATTGATGACAATAAAACAGAATAATAAATAGTATGAAAACAACAAATTTTGCAAAATATTTATCCGAATTTCTGACAGTATACATGGTTAATGAACGTGGATTCAGTCATAATACAATAAAATCCTATCGTGATACTTTTGTTCAATTCATCTCGTACATATCAGAACATAAGAATATAAAAATTGACAGATTTGATTTTCCCATGATCACCCAAAATATGGTGATTGAATTTCTTGACTGGTTGGAAAAAGAAAGAAAATGCAGCATTCAGACAAGGAACAACAGGCTCGCTGCAATACATTCTTTCATAAAGTACGTACAATACCAGTACCCTGATAACCTATATGAATTTCAACGTATTCTGAGTATAAGAAATAAAAAGCATACAAAAGGAAAAATCAATTATTTGACTATTGAAGGAATATCGCTCCTTCTCTCCATGCCAAATAAACACAGTATAAATGGGCGACGAGACTTGGCTTTACTATCTTTAATGTATGATATTGGAGCCCGAGTGCAAGAGATGGCTGATCTGAAGGTAGAAGATGTTCATTTGGATAAACCGTTTTATATCAATGTATGTGGAAAAGGAAATAAAATTAGAACAGTTCCAATGACTGAGAGCCAGTTGAACGTTTTATCTGTATACATGAAAGAAAATCGGCTGACGGAGAAAACCTGGAGACCTTATCCCTTATTTATGAATAATCGAAAGGAGAAACTAACCAGAGGAGGAATTACATACATTCTTAAAAAATACGTAACAATGGCCAGAAAAGTTAATCCTGATATAATACCTGAAATTGTCAGTTGTCATTCTTTGCGACACTCTAAAGCTATGCATCTCTTACAAGCGGGTGTAAATCTTGTTTATATACGTGATATATTGGGACATGTTTCGATTCAAACGACGGAGGTCTATGCTCGTGCGGACTCCAAGCAAAAACGTGAAGCAATACAAAAAGCTTATAAAAATGTAGCTCCTGATGTTGAACCCTTATGGGAAAAAGATAAGGATCTTTTGCAGTGGCTAAAATCATTCTAAATATTATGTATAGTAATCTGTTTGTCTTAAAGAGTCAAGAAGTTAGTTATCAGCATATTTAATAAATGTACAAATAAATACTTCACATAATGATTTACTACTCATATAACGTAGCAACTGAGATATATAAGCCGGGCAGAACGGATTTCCCGGCACTGATTCCACAGAACGGAGCCATGGCGGAACTCCTGCTTTCCCGTCTGCCCGCAGAGGTGGAAATACAGGATGCCGTTCTGGTAGGCTGAACAGCTACAGAATGAAATATTCATATTATTTTTGCATAGAAACAACCAATGACATATCAACAACCCGGACAGGCGTTCATAACCGACGCCTGTCTTCACTATATAATCTTAACAATATGACTTGGAAAAAAGCAAATATCATCATAGACGGTCAAAAAATGGAAGTTCCGGCTCCCGACATCATATCGGCAAGCCGCAGCACGGACATCCCGGCATTCTACGCGGACTGGTTCTTCCATCGGCTCGAAACCGGCTATTCCGTGTGGAACAACCCGTTCAACGGAAAAAAGAGCTATATCTCTTACCGGAATACAAGATTCATAGTGTTCTGGTCGAAAAATCCCAAACCTCTTCTTCCTTATCTGCCGATCCTGAAAGAAAGAGGTATCGGCTGCTATATCCAGTTCACTTTGAATGATTATGAGGAAGACGGACTGGAAACCGGTGTCCCTCCGCTGACAGAACGTATTGAAACATTCAGGACTCTTTCCGATATATTGGGCAAAGAAGCCGTAATATGGCGGTTCGATCCGCTGATACTCACAGACAACATATCCGTGGATACTCTGATTGAAAAGATCGAACGTGTAGGAACGGAGATACACAATTGTACGGAAAAGCTGGTTTTCAGTTTTGCAGACATAGACTCGTACAGAAAGGTCAAGGCCAACATGACAGACAGCGGAATCCCATATCATGAGTGGAATAAAGAAAAAATGGAGGAGCTTGCCGGAAAACTGACGGTACTGAACCGTAACAGAGGATGGAATCTGGAGCTGGCTACCTGCGGCGAAAATCTGGATCTTGGCAAATACAGGATATCCCGTAACCGCTGCATCGACGGTGACCTTATAGCACGTCTGGCATGGAAAGACAAGGAGCTGATGTCCGCATTGGGCGTCATCATACAGGAAATGCCGTCTCCAGCCTTTTTCGACATGAATGACCTTCCTTACGGTGCCGTGATTCTCCCTGGCAACAAATACTTCGTCAGCAATCACAAAAAGGATCCGGGACAACGCACCTCATGCGGATGTATGGCAGCCAAGGATATCGGGGAATACAATACCTGCCCCCATCTCTGCGAATACTGCTATGCAAATTCAAGTAAAAAATCGGCAATCATGAACTGGAAAATGCACCGGCAGAACCCTATGGCGGAAACGATAACCGGAAAGTAAAACAAAAGACGAGGAAGAAACTGACAGTCAAAAGACTGAAAGATTCTTCCTCATTTTTTATTCCTCAAAAAGCAGCATGTATTCCACCTTCCTTCTCCGTTCAATGCTCGGCACTACCTTGCCTTTGTAACACCGGAAAGAAACATACTCCTTATAGATATTCCGGTCTCCTGCCTCCAGTTTCTTCAACAATTTACTTTTGGGCATCTTGCCGTAACCTTTCAGACGGTATGCCCCGACATTATAGCTCAAAACAGCGGCAATCAGCGAATCACGTCCCAGGTAACTGAACATACGGCACAGCTTGCGTAAATCCGCTCTCAGGATTGAATCCCCCTGTTCTTTTGTAATGTCATTGGTCAGCCTTTCCCCGGGAAGGACCTTATGCCCGTACCCGACATAAGGCCAGTGTCTTTTTTCTCCATGCCAGCCCTCAAACCGCTTGATACACTCTACGGCAAGGCTGAACCTGTCCTGTTTCTCCTTTACCGGATTCTCCGCCCGCAACGGTATGCTCCCGAAGCAGGCTATGGCGAAAAACGCCGCAAACAATTTTGCTCTTATTCCCATAGGCAGGTCAGGTTCATTGTGATACGATAACGACAGGTAATTCCTTGCCGCCGGAAGTAACCACGGTATCCTCGTCCTCCGTCTCATTGTTGAAATCGAAGGTCAGCTGAAAAAGCTGTGCCGGCTCGCTGTTGTCCTCAAAATAGATGTCGATACTCTGCTGGTCCTCACACTCCGAGGTGTAATAAAGGCGGAACACCTCCCTGTCCAGGGGATAACGGTCGTTGGGCAGCAACACCATCCCGTCGTCCATGCGCAGCTTGCCTTCACCGTCCGGCTGGAAATAACGGATGGTATATCGGGCATCAGAGAACCGTCCTTCCCGTTTCAGTTCACAGCGGATTTCCACGGTTTCACCCTTCACAATACGTGTGGGAACCGGCATCGTCTCCACCGTAAAGGGATAGGACTGCTGCACGTCAAGGTCATCGCTGCACGAGGTCAGCATACCAAAGGTCAGGCCCATCAGGGCGCATACAAGGGCATACAGCCCTTTTCTGTTCATATTAGGTTTCATATTCATTTCCTGTTTTAACGGTTTATAAAAAATTACTGTTCAGGCGGAAAATTACTTTCCAGGTATTCGTTCAGGTCCTTGCATCCGGCATATAGCTCGGAACAGTCGTCAATCCTGTCACCGTAGCGTTTCCGGAGGACGGCCAGCGTCCTTCTTCCGGCATCATCATTGTCCAGATAGCACCGGATCTTCCCGTAATTGTCCAGATAAGGAAACGAGCGTTCAAGCAGGGCCACCGAATTGAGGACCAGATAATCCTCACCGCGGCTGATGCCGAGTACCTTCCATGAAAGAAAGTCGATAAAACCCTCAAAAAGGTTACAGGTAAGCGAGCCGTTACGGATGAGGGAAATGTCCTTGGGCGGCAGACACCATTTCATGAACCTGGTCCGAAGCTCATAGCCTCCGCCCATATTCCTGAAACCGACGGCAAAATACCTCTTGCCGTACAGACGGAACCGTACTTCCTCGCACTCCGCACGGGCGATTTCCGCAGGTATGCCGCGCCCCTTCAGATAGCCGAGCAGTGCATTACACCGCAAGGGACCGCAAACCACCTCCTCGAAGCGGGAAGGCTCCTTGCGCTTTTCTGTCCTGACACTTTCCTTTTCTCTTTTCTGTCCGACATATTCAGGTATAGTTCCTCCATATACTCCGGCGATGAACCTCGCCTGCGCCATGAAGCCGTCACTTCCTGAAAGCTCCCCCGCAAGGGTGAAGATGTCACCTCCATGTCCGGTGCCGAAGTCATGCCATACACCCTTACGGGTGTTCACATGGAACGAAGGTGTCCTTTCCTCACGGTACGGGGAGAGATACCAGCATTCGTCGCCGTGCCTTCTGACCGGCGAGGATGTGTCAAAATGATGCATCCTCTTTTTCGTTATATAATCATCGTTTTGCC
>URWA01000022.1 GCA_900551445.1 uncultured Bacteroides sp.
CTGTATTTCAATAATTTCAAAGACCGATTAGCCAACTTTTATTGGACAGTAGTGACTGAAAATATAGAATGTCCTCTAAATTCCACTCCAAAAACAAATAAAAACATTAGGAGATAGGAAATTATCAGAAAAATCTTCTACTTTTGTAAACGGATTGAGGTAACTCTCTCCAAGACATACGAGAAAAAGAAGAAGCGTTATGCTTATCTTGAACTTGAAAACGTAGGAAATTTTCAAATTGGATACAAGAATAGCATAGTGGTTCTCACGCTATAGCGTGGGCTGCTATTGTTGCATCTGTATCCGAGGTTTCCTACGACCTTCAAGTTAAGAATGTGGCATACAGTTCCACGCTTGAACCGAATATTGTAAAATATCAATCTGATTATCAAATATTAATATCGGAAATTGTATGGTAATGATACCATATAGTTCCCGATATTTGTGAGGATTAGCCTATTCTTTCTTGTGCAACCTCAATGGCTTTCCGCTTTAATTCGTCTTCACCTTCTATAGCATCCAATACTTTGTCTGCCAACCATAGTGTAAGAAGTTCATTTTTATCAATCTTGAAATACTCAGCTAATTGTATTACTTGTGCCCGTTTAGCATATCTATCGCCACGCTCTATTTTGCTAAACATTGGAGTGTCTATTTCAAGCAAAGCTGCCAATTGCCTTTGTAGCACACCGTGTTCTTCTCTCAACTCTTTTACTTTGTCTCCTAATAACATAGTCTTTATTCTTTTGAGTTCAGCATGTGTTTCGTCGAAATTCGACGGATTTAAACATTTTCGACGGAATGGGCTGTATCTTTTCGTCGAAATTCGACGGATTGACTATAATATAAACCAATTTCGTCCATCTGTTCTAATCAATTCCTCGGTTTTCATAACTTTCAATAGATCACCCAGGCTGCGTAGTTTTTGCTCTTCAGTCTTATTGCTAGGCATTACATCTTTGATGTATTCGTAGATGCCATCACGTTTGGCTCCATCTGATCCAGCATTCTTAAGATATTGCAAAACCATCTGTTTAATTTTGTCCTTATCAAGTCCTTTTTGCTTGGTGTAACCTTGCAATTGACGAGTGGCTTTAGCAACTCCTAAAGAAATTGTATAATTGGGAGCATCGCCCTCAATAAGTCCCCTGTTCAGCAAGTCTTTTGCAACATCTTCATGTATGAATCTGCCTTTCTGCACAGCATCGAGAGATATGCAATCCCATAATGACAGAGTGTTGTCAGTCTTCAATAAATCCGTATATCGCTTATTGATCTCGTTACCATATATGCGTACTACAACCTTCTTTTTTTTCGCATCAATCTCGTAGTCCGGCATCGGAAAGTGTCTGCGCCATTGTTCGTTAAACATTTTCTTGATACCACGACTTACGGTATCAATCATATTGAAGTCCACCATTGCCTTGCATAGGCACTCATTGCGAAAATAGGTCTGAGATTCCTCATTTCTTAAAGCATTTTCCAAAGTTCCGGGAATGAAAGTTCCGGCGTTGGAATAATATAGATAGCCGGGATTCTCAACGAAATTGACACGCTGTTGCATCGTGTAATCTTGATGAGCAATACAGTTATGAAGTGCTTCGCGTATAGTGTAGTCATCATACTGCTTCATTGTATCTGGGAAAAGCGTACCACCAGGCATTTCACGCAAAGTCAGATTTTCAATCTTTGAGAGAATTTCATCTACTGTCAGTATGAATGGAACAGTGAAATGTTCGTAGTCAACCACATCTTGGTTTGCATCCCTGCGTGTCCAAGTTACCTGAGCGACGACAGGACGCAGTTTAAAGGCTGATTCGTATTTGCCTAACAATATAATAGCGGCACGAGTGATGCATCCATTTCTTGTCAGTCCGCATTTGCCAAGAAATGTCTGAATATCCCAAGCATTTACCTCGGATTCGGGAATACGGCTATGTACCTTCTTAAACATTTTGCGGGCTTTAGCTATAGCAACTTCGTCAAGGTCATCTATCGTTGCATCAGGAACAATCTGTGCAGACCAATCTGTTTCACCAAATATTGGCTCATCAAGAATGACATTCATGCGTTCAGTGGTCAACTCTACAAGAGAATCTTCAATTCGCTGCCATGCTTTGTTATGAGCGTAAACAGGTAATTTGGGACGATGCTTGGGAATATGGACTACCCAAACTTTCTTGTTAGTGTCATCGGTAACAAACTCTTCAATATCGAGACCTTCTGTCGAAAGATTAACACATCGTTCTGTTAAACGAAGAATTGCCTTTTGCCGGTCATAATTATAGGTATCCGTCCCGACAATTTCCAAAGAACTGTCATGTACCCCTATCACTAAATGTCCTCCTTCCATATTGGCAATAGCCGACACATATGAGATAACATCGTTTTTCTCATCCCCACAGAACGAGTTCTTCAAATTCTTGAATTCCTTCCATTCGCAACAAGCATTCTCTTGTGGATAGTTGCGAAGGAGATATTGTTGTAGTTCTGACTCTTGCATAATTATCCAATTATACTTTCACTTTCATCATTATGTTTCTCAGCATTTCTGATGACGCATTCTTTACTTGTATTGGCATAGCAGTAGACACAGAAATGACGACAAGTATTATACATGCCGATGTCTTTGCTGATCATACATCCACATACCTTACGTTGCCCTGTATCCTTTACATTACGCACCTTCTCTGGTATTGGTGGCAAATTACCAAACAAGTCTTTTTCTGGTAATTTCAATGTATGTAGATAATAGACAAGTTCCTTATCGTCAGCAAAAATGCGTTTCATCAATTCACCATCAATACAACGATTGTGTTCTATCCCGTATTTTTCGAGGTCAATATCTTCCGCACAAGTGGCGATTTCAACATCCCAACCATCTTTATGCCAAACTTCACGAATCTTTTGAAGTCCTTCTACGATTTCTATGCGTTGAGCAAGGTTGGCTTCGGCATTCTCCACATTCTCCTTTGTAAAAAGCATAGTTTCCTTAACAAGGTTGTTTTGAACCTTGCGATAAGCTTTTACATCAACGAAACTGAATACAAGCTTATTTGTGTAACCTTTCAGTTTATTTCCAATGTGCCAAATGCGCGTCAAGAGGTCACGAGGAGCGATGTTTGGCGTAATTATTAAAGGATCAAAACGCCAGATTACTTTCTCCTTACCAATCATATCAGAAAGTTTCTTGAATGTCTCAATTCTGTTTTCGACAGACGAAACATTAGGCTCAAAACCTTCTTTTACATAATCATTGAGTGTAACCTGAAAGTAGTAGTGTATTCCTTTTTCGTCAAGCTCATGAAGGTATGGGAGAATCGGCTTTGGGTTCTTTGTCCAAAAAATCACTACCTTGCAGTTCTTGAAAGAAATATACATTTTCTGCTGGTTGAAAGGGTTATACCATGCACAATACCCTTTAGCCAAGCGGTTGAAAAACCACTTGGCGTAAAATGCTGGTATGTCAGTTGAACGGCTTGCTGATATGATTATAGGAGCTGTCGCCTCTACGGAATCACCATTTTCAATTGTAATATGAATCTTGTCGTTCATAACTGTATTAAAGACGTTGTTTAAGAGCAGAGATTGTTTTCTCTATATCGATGGGCCTATAGGCATCGTTTTTCCATTTCATATCTTTTCCATTTCTGCTAACTGGATCACGCTGGCCTGAAACAAGTTTAGCATGGAATTCCTCTAAAAGCTCATGTTCTGTCTTCCCAGCGGCATACTGAGGGTCAAATACCCAATTCAAATCATTGATTATTTGTTTGTATGCAAAATCCTTAAGCCCAGGATTGATTTCCCTTATAAACGCAGCTATTGCGTCGACATTCTCGATTTTGAATGGCAATTTACCCACCCCTGGCTTCTTGGTTGCTTGCTCTACATTGGTACTTGAGTTTTGACCAGAGAGCAAATTACCAAAGAAATTTCCTATTTTTTTTATAGGCCTCATTATACCAGACTCTTCTGCCTGAATATTGAAGTAAGCAACTAAATTATCTCGTATTTCCTTGGAAATATTCAAGTCGTCAAGCATGCAACGGAATGAGACGGGTTCACCAACCTTATTTTCTAGTTCAAGAGCTACTAACGCTTTGTCATGATAATCCTTTGCGCTCTTCGTTGTAAAGTCCTTCAATACGCTCTTTACCACATCAGAGAGTTCATGGGTTCGTGATTCGGGCAAGCTTAAGACACGTTTCATCTCCTTGTAGAGATTTGTTCTGGTACTTATTAAATTTTTTAATATGTACAGATATGCCTCGAATTTGCCTTGGGCGGCCTCTAGTTGCAATGCGGATTCTATGCAGTACTCGTTGGCTCTCTTCTGTCCATGGGGCAACGTGTTTATAACAGATTGGACATTCTCACGAAGATCTGTGTTCACTACAGGCGCACCAACGCCATTTAATTTGATTTCAACAGGTTGTTGTATAAAAGGCCATTCTCCTTTTGACTCTGTATTATAGAGAAGTGTACAGATTGCTCTGTAATTCTCACCAAATGATGGAAGATTTGTAATGGATGCGATTATCGGTTTCGGAATTTTTACGTATCCTATTGTAGCCCCCCACAATGCAAGTGAGTAACTGTAGTCAGAGTATGAATTATCTTCGCAAAACTGCACAATAGCATCAAAGTCTTCTCCCTTAAGAATAAAAGCTGCTAAGGCCTTAAGGATGGGGTTGTCTTGCTTTTTTACATCAAGTGGAGTAAAGCTCTTGATGTTCTGTCTCAAATCATTCATGAACTGTTGAGCAGGGCTGCCTTGCCATTGCCAATTTAATGATTCCCATATGTTTTTTGCGGAGATAGTAATTTGAGTCGCAATATTGAATCTGTCTGTACGCAGGGTATCAGAAGTCGGCGCAGTACCATGCCATAATATAGTATCAATAAACTTATTGAATAGCATTGTTTCCTGAGAGTCCTTTGTAAGCATGCATGTTTCGTATGTAGGATCCAAATCAAAAGTGTTTGCCACATTAAATTCGGAAACTTGTTTTATTTGATCCTCTTTCACAATCTGAGAAGTATAGGACTTTAAACTATCGCGATACGCTTCTATGTTATCATACCCATATTGGCTTAGTGAGACGTAAGAGCGCAGACCGTTCTTTTTCATAAAATTCGTTTTGAGAACATTCTCCTCATCATATAATTTTAGCAACTTATTGAGTGCATCCGAAGGAATTGCAAGTTCTGTGAGGGTATTATCCCACATTTCCTTACATCTTCTCATGGAAGGGTCAAACTTTCGAAAGTCTGTATCTAACTGTTTTAGTTCTTGGTAGAAAGAACTATTACCGAAGCCTCCATTATTTTTGAGAGTTGCGACAATATCGTAGATCCTTTTCTGAATTTTGAGTAAGACTGCAGTATCAGAGGATACAGATTTGGATATGCCGAGATAAAATCCCAAAATGAACCCTTTAACGACATTCAATTTGTTGTTCTGGAGAACTTTTGCATCATAATTCTTGCATGTATCCTCTACATGAATATTCAATCCTGACAAATAAGCCAAATTGAAATCTCCTTTGCAAAGGTCAAACTTAAAGTGATCTCCAAGTTTGTTTGTCAAACTATCAGAACAACTAAGTCTAGAATGATTTAAATCATTGACATTGTAAAATAATATTCTCGTGTTGAAGGGGGAAAGATTCAAAACACTGTCCAGAGAATACACATGAATCCTATCATTTTCGAAAATATGAGTCAACGGTGTTGTCTTTTCGTCTATATCAACTTCAAGAACGATAGGACGACTATCGTGCTCGTTATCCTTTATCTCGAAATAAGGGATTTTCGAAAACAATATCAAAACATTCTTGAACGGAATGAGATCCAATCCGTAGAATGTATTATATCCATAGTTCCTAGCATTGTAGAACGATAATGGCGCAATACATTCTGTAGATAGAATGTTGTCTATATTAAGTGAAGATGTTGCTATAAATAATTTCATTACAGTCAGTGATTAAATAATATCAATTTCTTCGTTGTTGTTGTATACAGGATTGTCCTTCTTAGGGAAGAGTGGAGACAAAGATGATGTGTATCCTAAATAAAGACGTTCACTACACCTTGTCATAGCCACATAAAGTGCTGCACGCTTATCAGTATTCTTCTCACATCCAGGGATAAAGACATCCTTGAATTGGAGTCCTTTTGCACACCACCAAGTCATAATTTTGGGGTTAGAGGAATGGAAATCCAAGTCCATTTCAGTATCTTGGTTGGCATTATACTTGAATTCGCACGTGATGCCTTTTCTCATCAGATAATCCTTGACATACTCTACAGACCATTCGCCCTTGTCATCCGTATTGAATGGCAATAGGATTCCGACATTCGTTAAGGATCTGTTTTTTATAATGTCCGCGATTTTATCCAGTTGTCCATCATAACTATTTGCAGAGATAAGGTTGGGTTTCTCACCTTGACGCTTACACTTGAGAACCAAGTCCTCTACATTTCCTACCTTCTCGCCAAGAGCTGCGACTTCTTGAGTCAGTCTGTAGTTGAAATATAGAGGATCCGGAGCAATGCCCATATCCGAAGCCGTGCGTTCAATAGTTTGGGTTTGCCCTCTATCGCCAAAGCCCATAATAGATTGAGCAGTATCGCCAAAGAACAAGCAATACTCCCCATACTGTTTCATTTCATTAATTTCTTCCCTTGTAAAATCCTGGCATTCATCAACTATGAGGTATTTTACTCTTCTTTGATTATGGCGCCATTGATGGTAATGATATACATTTCTAAGTCCCAGCTTTTTCAAACCATCCTCAAAATACTTTCTCAAAGACTTAGTATATACGATAATTGTGTAACTTTCACCGAGAGCTGCAATTTGTTTAGCCTTATGAAGGGCAATAAGCGATTTGCCGCTTCCTGCACTGCCGGAGACAACCATAGACTTGTTATTCTTTCTGTCTATCAGCTGCCTCTGGAAATCATCTAGACTTGAATAGTCAATGAAGAATTCAGAATCGAAGTCTGCCATAATTTTTTAATTTATTTGATAGTACATGAGTTATATTCGGTTTCCCCATTGGATGACACAACGACATTCTCGGCAAACGGTTTCTTCCCAATTATCCGGTAGATAATTTTGCTTATATCGTTGTTCTTTGCAGAATGAGTTACTCTTATCTCCTTCTTGAAAAAGCATCCGTTTATACATTTGGACTCTTTGTCCTTGCATGCAGTCGGGTATATTGTTGCGAAATCATCGTTTTCAGCTACGAATTCATTCAATTCTGCATTAAGCATGTACGGAATGAATTTTTTCGTTGCTGGACTTTTTATGGTTACATCTTCTATCAGCATAATGCCTTTGTCTGTTAATTTAGAAGACAGCATGCTTGCCGTTTGTTTGTAGGCCTTATTTTCAATGCGCTTTTTTGCTAGCATCTCGCAGATTGCCTTGCATGATAGAATCAAATCATATTTGTCTGATAAAACATCTGATACGAGATTTAAATCGTTCTCGCTTTCAATGAAGACTGGGCCTATTCGGTAATCAATCTTGAGTCTGCTGTGTTTCTTGAACTCAGCCATAATCTTCTCAAAGAACCTTAAGGCCATTTGGTTTCCGTCTATTGCTAACAGTTTGACGGATTCTAATGATGATTCGTACTTCTCGAGAAAAGATAGAAGTCCAAAGAGATCGCCACCAGTGCCACAGCCTAAATCAAGGATACTGACAGAAGTCCGTTCCCCGACTAAAGAAAGATAATTGCTGTTTTGGCTGAATTCTTCAAAGATTGATTTTACTTCGACAAAACTTCTCGGGAAGTATGTGCCGAGGTATACTTTAATCTCGCCTGTGTTCAAATTCAGATTGTACTCAAACCTGGAATGGTTGGGAGAGTATTTCGCACCAAGGTCAAAAAACAAATATCTGTCCAACCAATTGGGAAGATCTACATCTGCAAGTGTGCCATCAGAATGAATGCTGGCGGATTCTTCTATGTCGGGATTATTCCCCTCTTCTATTTGAGATACAATACGTTCTCCAGTCTGCCAGTACAAAATATCATCCGACATCCTTGCCATGTCTTTTTGCAAGAACCTGTACAGACGTTTTTCTTGGTCAGGTGCAATCCGTCCTTTTAAGAGCACGACAAACTCATGATCTATGTGCTTCATAAAGGAAGGATACGCTCTCCCAAAATCAATTGGAGTAAGGGCAAAAACCTCTATGTCGTTCACCCCCAAAACAACATTGATAATTTGATGTGCATACTCCTTCAAGGGAATCAAATCTGCACTTGAGTGTAACACATTTACCTCATCCGCTACACTTTGACTCTCTATTTCTTTTGAATCTATGACATCTTTGGTTTGTGGCAATTCGGACAAACTTTCTTCTTGGTACAATGTATCAGGTACTTCGCTGAACGCATCTTTAGATAGCTTTTGGGCATCTTTTTTTATGCCCTCAAAGATCTCTTTCTTGTTCTCCTTGGGTGCCTGTGATTCATAAGAGGCATTGCTGAATTCCGTCAGATAGAAGGGATTTAGGTTGAGAGTTTCCGCAAGTTTAACGATTCCGAGTGGGTCAAGGTCGGTGTGAGGACAAGTGATGTCATCCAACTTTTCAATGAAATGTTCGCTATCAGTAATGTGAAGCCAAGACCTGTTGGTGGCACTTAAATTGTTTTCCAATTCAATGGGTTGATGAAATATAATAAGATGAGGGACATCCTTGATTTGATTCTTTTCAATCCCCAAGACTTTAAGTTCTTTCTTAACTGTCGAATGGTTTATTCGTGCTTGTTGGAGGGCTGTTTTTCTTGAGCCTCCCTTGATGGTTTTTCCATCGCAAGTCCATTCTCCGTTTTCATTGGCAACAACTTTGCCACCATAATTCTTAAATTCGATTGAGATGATAGCATCCTTCTTGATAAACAACGCATCTAATTCACATCCAATATTATAGTTGCCTGCGAACACACAGAATTCATTCGAATCCTCATAGTGAGCTTTGAGTTGCTCACAGAGAAACCGAAACTGCTCACGTTCTGCTGTTGTGTCAAAGTTTCCGACTCTGAATGTTAAAAGTCCTCCCATTACAAAATATCAATACTATTTTTGTAAACTAAATGATCTTTGTTCCTGCGTTGACTTTTCCGTTTAAGAATTGTCAGTTTTCGACTACAAAGGTACAAAAAATATAGCAAACACTTGTATGTATAGATATGAATTTGCAATAAATATATTACTATCAATCAACTATCTTCGTTTTACCGAAGTATGCTTCTTTGCTACGTTATCATTCCACGGAAGGTCAGACGATGAGCCACCAGATCCAGTACCAACATGAACCTCCGCCGGTCCTCCGGCAGCAAGGGTAAAAGCTGCATCCAATAGCTCTGCCTGCTTTCCATTTACCTGCTCCTGCGGATCGAATACAGCATTGACAAATTCCTCGTCCGTGATCTGGCCGTTGAAATGTTTTTGGGCCACATCATAGTCTATCTGGAATTTGATGTTCTCAAAAAGCTCATCACCGACCCGTGTCCAGATGTGGAGCGACGGATTCCGATAGTTTGAGACATTGATACGTGCAAGCTCGGCACCGGACGAGAGGCTGTAACGCTGGGGATTAGCCTTGCGGTCGAGCAAACTTATCTGTTTCCTCTGCCTGTCTATGATTGCATCCTTCTCCTTGAACTGCCGTTCTGCCGCTTCCGCCTGATGAATGGCCTTGTCTATTTCTTTTTGATAGCCGTTTCGCAGTTTTCCGATTTCTGATTTATGTTGTTCCTGCAACCGTACCTTTTCTGCCTGAAGTTCATCAATCTGTTTATTGAGTTCGGCAATCAGCCTGTCCTTGTCTGCCAGTTCCTTCTTTGTCTTGGCAAGGTCTCCCTTGCCGAACCACGCGAGGATGGTGTTCCTTCCTTCTTGCGCCTTCTCTACATCGGCCTGTAACTTGGCTATATCCTCTTCATACTGGATTACCTGCTGCCTGTAATATTCCGAGTTTGTCTGATGCTTGGCGGTAGAGCCGACAATTCCACGCTGCAACCCGAACGGTTTCATGGCCTTGGCATAGCTGTTCTGGTATTCATGCAATTTGGTACGACGCATCACATCGTCCGCCGACAGACGTGGTCCGGACTTCGTTTTATATTTCTTTTCGCCCTCCCGCTTCCTGCGGATACGCTCACCGGTTACTATGGGCACGACTGTGGCGTGCAGGTGCGGGGTCTTCTCGTCCATGTGCAGCACGCACGATACAAGGTTTTCGTTTCCGAAAGTTTCCCTTAGCCATTTAAGATTGGCATCGATCCAACTGTCCAGTTTGCCATCATTGGCAATTTTCATCATCTGCTCATGCGTTCCAGTCAGCATTACGCGTATTGCCTTTGTCTGGTTCTTGCTGACTTTGCGGCGCAGACCTGCGGTCTCGATGCGGTGCTGTATCGCCTCGGTGCGATTGGACACGCCATCGGGGAATCTGACCAACTCACGGTTGAAATGTGTCCGGTCCGCATCGGCATTAACCGGCACATAAATCTTTCCCTTGGCATCCTTTCTTTCTATATGGCATGACATTCCACTGTCATTGCCGCTGCCACGCTGCAGGTGGCAGACTGCGTATTGTGTATTACTCATATCTATTCGTTATTTTATTGTTATTCTTGTTGTAAAATCCCGTCAGACAGCCGGAGGCATACCGGGGACCTGAGGAGTTCCCCGGCTTATGGGCTTTTTTACTGCCGGACGCGAAGCGGAGACGGTGAAAATGCCCTAATAAGCTACGGGATTTTACAACCCCATTTTCACGGGACAGCGAGCTGTCCATTGATTCTCCTTCATTCCGTTTTTTCTGCATCCACCAGTTCGAGTCCGAAGGTGTCGATGAAGGTCTGCAACGCAGGATTGCGTTGTATCATCCTCGCGAGAATCATCTGTGGCGTGTCCTCCATCAGCAGGAAGTCGGCGATGTCCAGTCCCAAACTACGCTGTTCATCGGTCGCCATCTTTTCCAGCAGGTCGGAACAAGTGACACGCCTACAGACGGTTTCCAGCATCGGCAGCCGTTGCCGCCATCCGTCGGTTGCCTTAAGATCGGGGAAAAGAATCACTTCGCGTTCTTTCAACACCTGCATGGCCTCACTGTTGAAACAGCCGTGCATTCCCCCGGTGGCAAGCCATACAAAATCAGGGATGAACAGGGCGGCAACCAGTGCCGTCTTCTCGCTTTCGACAATGGCTACAGGCTTGGCTGACATGGCAGCGGAAGTGTCCGAAAGCAGATGCTCACCGAACAGGCACTGCTTCATGTGGAAGTCCGGCACTTTTCTTACAGAATGGACCCAGTTGACTTGATTGAAAGGCTCTTTAATCCGGTGTCCGGTTACGGCATCGTAGCCCATAATCTTGCCTGCACGCACGTTACCCTTTACATCTATCTGCCAGAACACGGTCGAACCGTTCCACATCCTTGACGTGCCGACTTTGTAAACATGGAACAACCTGCCGGCTTCCTCCTTTCCCACCACTTTGGTGAAGTAACGGTACAAAGGGTTGATGCCGTACCCGCGCATGGATTGCTCCACCCAATCACAGGGAAGATAAGAAATCTCCGGCTCTTGTTCTGTTTGCGATTGTTTTGCTACATACTTTATCGCAAATGCACTGCCGTTCATTTTATGGCCAGCCGATGTTTCCCTTGCTGACGGATTGTCCCGGAAGTATTCTTTCTGGGAATAGTGATAGCCACAACTGTTGATGTGGTCACATTTACCCACGTACCCTGGGAAAGAAATCTCTCCCACCTCGTCGATATAACGGGTAAAGCAGGACTTCCTTCCGCACCCCGGACAGACGGTCTTGCTGCCCGGTTTGTATTTCTGTAGATGGAATCTATATTCGTTCATAATGTTGTCGGTTATGTGTTTCTGCAAATGAATACCACCATTTGCAGTTTGCAGTTCTTGCAGTCCTGCAGGAATTTCCCCTTTTCAGTCCTCGAAACTGCAAAACTGCAAAGACTGCAGGCTGCAACAAGAGATCATCCGTTGCAGTTTCGTGGGGATGATTCATTATTGCTTTCATTGGATTTGACAGATTTATCATACATGATTTTCTCGTAATGCCCGGCTTTTGATTTCCGGAGAAGCCTGCTGCGGCATAACTCCTTCAGGTAATTCATGACAGTTCGCTCACTGACGCACTGCCGTTCCTTTCCAACGGTTATTGCTGTTTTTGTATCAAAGGTATCAGGTAACATCGACAGTAACATCTTTGGAGGATCTTCACAGGTGTCATTCGCCACGAAAGAACGGATACGCATGTATGATTCCTCAAAATAGTCGTTCAGCCGTATGGCGGCTTTCACCGATGATACATCTATAAACTGCAGGTGACTTTCACCGGACGCGTGGCGCAAAACCTGAATTATCAATGCCAGACGGGCTACATGGGCCGGATGTTTCATTTTCCGGCTGTCCACCTCGGCATCATCCTCTATCCGGTTGATACGCTCCACCTTCCTGTTCCACCAGGAGAAGAAGTATTCCCTGGCCTCCCTGTCCATGGACAGCACGTGGGGTATTTTTTCTTCCGCTTCGGTGTCATAGTCCAACGCAAGGACCTTGTTCAATATATTCTCCCAACGGACTGCAGCGAGGGATGTCCTTTCCCCATCGTCGTCCCGGTTTTTCCAGGATGAAAGCTTGGGGGATTTGGGCATCACGAACAGGATACGGTCAAGCAGCCCGTTTTCCTCGAAACCTTTTTTCAGAAGCTCGTGTACACGCTTAGTTTGCGTGGTTCCGATGATGTTTATGCATGGATGCTCGATGTGTACAGGAACAGGGGAGTTTACCCTGGTAACATCCAAAGCCCCGCCACTCCATGCAGTCAGAAGCTGTTCTATGAGCTGCCCGTTCGTGTAACGGTTGGCGGAATTGAACATGCCCATGATCTCGTCCACCAGAATGACCACGCTTCTCGGGTTATTGTGGTGGGTCAGTAAAAGCGACTCGGGAGTGAAATCCGAGACTACAGTGCGTTTCAGGACAGGTTTCTTCCCGTTTTCTCCCGCGGCTTTCCATGCCTCCATTTCTGTCTCGTACACCTTGAAAAGGGCATAGTCACGTTTCCGGATCGGGCGATATGCGGCCTCCAGCGGTGGGGTCTTGCCCAGTCCGGGTCTGCCTACCAGAATGACGTACAACGCTCCGCTGCTCCGCCAGTCTCCTTTGATGCGGATACGGTATGCGCCTCCCAGGGCCGCGGATACAGCCGACAACATGGCCGTAGCGATAAACTCGATCTTGTAGTTCTCGTATGTGGCCATATCGAGTATGACAGACTGCACGGCCTGGGGCAGGACCTCCAGCGGGAATCCCGTTCTTTCAATATCCTCCACCTCCATGCGGATTCTGTTACACAGTTCTAGCCTGCCGGTTGCCATATCACACATTTTTTCTCTTGCAATAGGATGTTACACTCTCGGACTTGTTGCCTGTCTGTACCCGGCGTACATCAGATTTGGCATACATGTTCTTGTTACCGACCTTGACCGGTACGAGATAGCCTCGTTTCGCCCACAGGTTGAGCGTGCCCTCGCACACGTTCAGCAACTCACGGACCTGTTTTGTATTGAGATAAGTCTCCTCCGCTTCACGCAGTATCGCGGCTCTCTGTTCTTCCTGTTGCGCCATGATGGTACGCTGCACGATGGATTCAGCGAACATTTTAAGGTCAGCGGGAGTAACTTCCAGTTTCACGTTCGCTCCTTGCTCGACCAGACTCTCTATGGTAATCATAAATATCAGTTTTGAAGTTTGTGATGACCATCTTCAAAAGTTCCCTGGAGCCCCGCTTCCGATGGCTTATAAAAGAGAAGCACCGCCAGCCCTCGGGAAAGGATTGACGGTGCAAATGTATGTGTAAATTAAAAGTGGTTGATATATAATGATTTGTCTTAAATTGTCATGACAATATAAGTCCGTGTGACAACGTGAAAAGGTTATAATTAGCCTTATTTCTCTGCAATAGCCATCGTGCCTGTACCTGGGATATTACTGATAGCCTGTGCCAATTTCTGGAACAGTTCCCGGTTCTCGTCACTCTCTATCAGGGGTGCCATCTGGTCTTTGCCGTCCTTGATCACATGTTTTGCCGTTCTCAGGAACCCGACCGACTGCCGTATGGCGCTCTCGCTTTTCAATGACGGCAAATCCGTAAACTGCAATGTCAGCCCCATGCTGTACTCCTTGGCTGTATGCATACCGGCAACCAAACCGAGCTCCTTCAATACATAGAACGGTAATGCCTGATGAATGGCACTTGTATTGACGGAAATAAAGTCGCGGATATGATGTAATACAACTTTCTTGTTCTCGTGATCAAGATAATCGGCGAGTGGCCGTTCCTGGATTTTTTTCTTTCCGGCCACGCGTTGTACAACAGGCCCCCTGACGCTGTCTTCGGTCCGGGTTGTAATCGTATCCCTGCTTTCTTCATCGGTTTCCATGTCAGCCGTGATGGCCTGCAAGGCCCATTCGCCGACATGGCCTTTTTCAATGGCGTTGTTCATGGCAAAATACCTGTCCCAGTCTGCCCGGGTTCGGAAACCGTTCTTGATGGATACGTTTATTATCTGCTTGACTACAAGGGAACAGCCCAGCCTGTCAGCATTGTCAGCTTTCGGATTCTTCATCTGTTTCTCTATCATGGAAACCATCGCTTCGAAGCTCTTTCCATAATACAGCCAGCTCAACACGAGCGGTGCCGAAAGGGTGACACCCGGCTTGGAAGATTTGCCGCTAAAAAAGGACTTTATCCTGCCCCACAATGTGACCGATGGAATGTTGTCGGGCAGAGGATTGTTTTCCTCCCTCTGTTTCGTGTACAGCTCCACGATCTGCCCGGGTACCGCGTTCTCCGCGAACTGCATGTTTATATTTGCAAGGCCATCCGTGCTGTCATCGTTCCAGGACAATTCCCATTCCCGCCTGATACTGGGAAGTTGCCTGAATATGGCTTTGCAGATGGCAAGATACTGCCTCTCGTCACCGTTTGTCATCAGGCGCGAGAAGCGGTTGTATTCTTCACGGTGCGTGTTCTTCCACTGGAGAATATCCTCCTTGAATTGTTCGTATGTCAACTTCTACTCGTCCATATTCATATTGCATTATCGGTGGATATAAAAGGATAAAAGGATAGATGGAAAATAGAAACGGTCAATCCAGAAGGTTTACCAGCTCCTTCTTCATTTCATCGTCTATCTTACGGTACCGGGCAAAGGCACGGCTACCCTCAGAGTGCCCGGACATGGAGGCAATCAGGTTCGGGTCCTTGACCTGCTTGTACAGGTTCCCGATGAAAGTCTTCCTCGCCGTGTGGGTGGTGGCCACCTCGTACAATGGTCTTGCCACATCCTCGCGCGTCTTCGGGTCGAGCACCCTGACCATACGGTCGATTCCCACGTATTTGAGAATCTCCTTTATTTTCTTGTTGTAGCCGAAATGCGAGAATCTCGGAAGCAGCGCTTCTTCCAGGTCTTTGTACCTTTCCAGTATATCCAAGGCCTTTTGGTTAAGCGGGACCCGTACCGTGCCCGCATGTTCCAGCTTGGTCTTTTGGGGAATGTACTCCACGCAACCGTCCACGATATTCGCCTTGGTCAGCCGGTTCAAGTCACTGACACGGCAACCGATCAGGCACTGGAACATGAAGATGTCACGATAGACCGGATAGTTGGCACCCATGCCGTTTAAGTCGGCATAGTACACCTTGTCCCGTTCTTCAAGCGTCAGGTAGAACGGGTCACCGTACATGGGCTGCGCGATCTGGTACTGGTCGAAAGGATTATTTCGTGTAAGGCCACGTTTGATGCACCATTTGATGACGGTGCGAATGCGGTACAGGCTTCCTGACATGCTGTTCTCGGAACGTACCTGCTCGACATTGCGGCGGACCTCGTTCTGGTAAAACACGGGATACATGTCAACATACTTGTGCTCCTCCTGCAGCCAGAATTTGAAATCCCTTATGTCATCTGCCGTGATGGAGTCAATGCAAAGATGGAAGCCCCTCTGGTGCATGACCTCATGGCGGAAACGCTCGTAACGGAGTACCTTGTTGAGATTGTCAAGATGATGTTTCCGGCTCTCGAACGCGAGCGGGGTCTCGTCAACATATTTTTGTATCTGGTATGACAACAGGTATTCCTCTACCTTGTTGCCGCCCCTTGCATTGATGTTGGGGTGATGGTATTCTTCTATCAGCCCCTTGAGCCAGTTCCCGTCAACTCCACGGCTGTATTCCCTGGTGATCAGGTGGGTGATTTGCTGGATATCCCTGTCGAAAGCGTTCTTCTTCTCTTCCGAGACAAGAGCCACACGTGGTTTGTAGCCTTGCCTCTCCGGGCTCCAATGGTTCGGGTTGATGGACGGCTCGCTCGCGGCCTTTATGTCCACACCACCGATATCCCGGACACGGAAATAGACCCGGGCAAGATCCGTCACGTTGTTTTTCGCCGATGTCTTTCTGATAAATGCTGTTACTTTCATGTATATATCCTCCTCAGTTTATCATTTCCACAAGTTTTCGTTTCATGTCATCTTCTATCGTCCGGTAACGTCGGAAGGCCCTGCTGCCTTCCACGTGGCCTGACATGGAGGCTATCAGGTTGGGGTCCGGAACCTGCCGGTACAGGTTACCTACAAAGGTCTTGCGTGCCGTGTGGCTGCTGGCCACCTCGTACAAGGGCTTCTGTACGGTGTTGTAGCCGTGCGTGTCAAGAATAGTGACCATGCGGTCAATGCCACAATGTTTCAGCAGTTCCCGTATACCCAGATTGTAAGTGTTGATGGGCTTGAAGGGAAGCAGCTTGCCGGTATTCCCGCTATAGCGTTCCAGTATTCTGACCGCCTTTTCATGCAATGGGACCCTGACGGTTTTCGCCTGGCACTTCTTTGTCTTTTGAGGCATATACTCCAGAAAACCGTCCTTGATGTTCTCCTTGGTCATCCTGTAGAGATCACCGACACGGCAACCGACATAACAGTGGAACACGAAAATGTCCCGGATGACAGCCAGTTTCGGGCAGTCGCTCAGATCCGCGTCGTACAGGACATTCCTCTCTTCCGATGTGAGGTAGAACGGGTCGCCGTAGGTCGGCTCCTTGCAGCCATAAACTGCATAGACTTCGTTGTCGGAATACTTCATTCTCTTGCACCAGTGCAGGAACGTGCAGAAAAGGTTCATGATATTGATGACGGTCGTGTTGGAGAGAGGCTTGGGCTTGTGGTTGATGAGCATACGGGGAATATAAAAGTCAGGATACTCCTGACGGAGCAGGTACTCATTGGCGACGTACTCCCTGAAGTCGTTCATCTGCCCCAGGGTGACAGTTTCAACGAAGAGCGTGAAATAAGTATCGCCCAATAAATCACGCCGGTACTCGTGATACCTGGTCATCGTTCGCTCGAAGCGGACGATGTGCTCCTTGGTCCTTTCCGCGCCGTCATATTTTTCCAGGTACTCGTGGATGCGGTGGAGAAGGTTCGGGTGATCACGCTCGAAAGCCCGCGCGGGATGCAGGACATCCTCGATGACCTGTTTCATCCATTTGCCGTCAGCCTTCTCCGAGAAGGTCTTTTCCGCTCTCTCGATGATGGCGGCGATCTGTTCGGGCACCCGTTTCTGCTCAATGGCCGTCACGGCAGTCGTTCGCCTGTAACATAAGGTATCGGTATCCCAATACTTGTCATGGACCGCGATGGGGGAAACCACTTTGATGTCCACGTTCTTCTCCCGTACCCGGAAGCAGATGTTTGAAGTGGTCGCGGAACATTTTTTCAGATAGACGGAAATTTTCATTTGCTATGCCTTTTTGATTACATGACAAAGGTAAATAAATTCCCGAATATGTTCCCATACATCCCGAGGAAACTTGCAACGAATTAAGACAAATTAAAAAGTCATTCCCGAATCTGATACCGCATAAAGTATTGAATATTAGAGGTTATATTTGCACTTGTTTAGCTCTTTTTTTCATTTTCGACTTTATTCAACTTTTCGAATATCAGATATTGCAGTTCCACGCTTCGTGGTTTAATAAGTAAAAGCCGAGAGGAACTGAAGGCATATGTATTTGACTATGGACTTATTGTACAAAGAAAAAATAGCAATTTTATATGCTACTAAATGTATGATGACTGCTGATGGAGCTGTTGTTTCTCAGGAAATGGACTTATTAAACAAAATTTGTTCAATGATGCATGTGGGACAAAATGAGTTTAATCAAGTATTGGAAATGTCAGATGAGACAGCTATGTCTATTTTAAAAGATATGTCGCAAGATAAAAGAAATTTATTAGCATATCTTCTTCAGGATATGGCACGAGTAGATGGACACATTGACGAAAGAGAAAGACTGTATTTTCTCAAGGTAAACAAAGAGTTGAAATTTACTAATTTAGATAATATTTAATCTCATGGAAACATTTGTAGAAATAACAAACAGTGCAAAAGTACGTAGCAATACAAATTTGGTTATCTCTGGAATTCAGGCAAACAAGAACTTTTGGAATCAATACTCTTTCTATCCTAACAAAGGTGTTGTCGGTATTATAATTGGCGAAGCGCAATGTTCCGAAGGAACTATATTGATAGTGCAGTGTGCAGATGACATTGTAGTTCCAATTCTCCCCGATGGAGTGAGCGAAATCACTTATTCAGAGTTTTCGTCAAGATATCCCCAGAACATGCAAGTTGGCAAGACTAATAGTCAACAGATGAATAGTGCATTTGATGTTGATGAAATGATGGACTCTATTGAAAAAATGTTTGGATTTTAATTATTTTTGTTATGATAGATATGACACCTGCCCTCACAGAGGGAACGAATAACCTTATTAAATGGAGGAAAAGATATTCAAGTACCGAATATCCCGGAAAAGTTGTACTAAATATTTTCTATAGACGCTATGCTATGAGTAAGATGTGGAATGAATTGATGAATATTGTCAATCAAAAATCGTATAACTCATTTCAAGAAGCAGCTACGGCCTTAGAAAGACTTTACTCAATTACGGCAGGAACAAAAGTTGCGCCTTATCTCGAAACGTGGATTCAAAACAATCCAAATGAAATTGTTGGCGCGATTCATTATAGAGATTTTATTGGCTTAATCCAAAGAGTTCAAATGGGAAGTAAGCCTGCAAAAGAAGAACTGGAATTTTCTTATCTTCACTATCTGATAAGTGACAAAGCAACATTGGCTTGGGCGGCTTTCTGTGCAACTGGAATTTCGCCGCTAAAAGCAATTACAGAAGTTTCTGGCGCAATAATCCAACCGATGCCTTTAAATGACTACAACACATTGACTGTTGGGCTAGGTCAATTATACACTACTCGTTTTTTGCAGGAAAGATATAAGCCATTGCCATAAATAAAATGAACGAAGACATAAGTTTATTTTTGGCCAGCCATCCATTAGCTATTGAATTCATTCGTCACCTAAACGGAAGGCAATTCAGAGACATATTGGATTATGCCGCTGAATTTCGTGCATATTGCGAAGGTAAAAAGATTTCAGGTTTTGATAATGAACTATGGTTCAAAATCCTACAAGAGAAAATAGATTCATTTAAAGCTGAGGACAAAACTGATTTTTACCAAATTGGTGATAAAAAAAGGCTATATATTACTTTAGGACAGTTTAATCCATGTCTAAAATTAGATGAATATGACTTGGAAGATTTTATTAAGGAATGGGAAAACAGAAGGACTGGCCAAGTAAAATATACAGATGAACAAAGTAAACGATATAAATCATATAGAGAAAGTTGGCTATATGAAGTTCATACATATGACGAATTCTTTCTGGAGAAATATAAATATGCTGCACATCCTTTGATTCAATCTACTATTGGTAAAGCATTAATTGCTGATGGAGAGGACAGAGGAATCGGATATCTTTTCAATGCGCTCAATAGAGCCGTTGTTATGCCTAACATATACTGGCATAACGAGAGGGCTATAATAGGTTATATTGAATCAATATGGGAAATAATTCGTCTCAGCAAACTTGCTCAAATATCAGGGAATGAAGAGGAGATTGACAAACCTCTAATCTTTTACAAGTTACTCAGATTATTATTTCTATATATGAGCAGATATATTGAACTTAATCCTAGTAACATAAAAACAGCAGATATATATTCCAATCGTGCAGAATTGTTTTATTTCTTTCCAACAGAAATGCAAAGTTTATTTATTGACAGTGGTTTTTATGCCATTATACCAGACTTGCAGTTTTCTTCTGATAAATTTCTCGCTTATCGTACTGCTTCACAAACTTGCCCAGAACTAGTCAGCGGTTTTTATTTACAATGTTTATGGGATGCAAAAAAAATGTACCAATATGGAAATCTTAATTATCCGACAATTGATGGAGGTTACACTGTTATAGAGGATGCAGGGTGGATGGAAATTATAGAAAGATGCAGAGTACGCTCACAAATTGTCGCACAGCAAATCTACGACAAAGACTCACTGGGCAATATTTATTTGACAAAAGAGCAGATTGAGTGGCTATTCTTCCATATTTTAGATGCTGGTGTTGATTTACATAAAGACATGAAGGAATTAATTTAGTCCAACTGTCAACACAGTAATAAAATGGTGAAAAAGAATCATAATAGTGTTTTCACCATTTTATTTTTGTATCTCGCAAATGGAGTTGTTTAAATGACTTATGACTAATCATTTCTTATAATATCATTTGTATTCTAAATACAAAATAGAGAATAAGTCTAATTTAAATGATAAATTTTAGATGTAAACCGAATGTTTTCTCATCGTTATTTCATACCTTTGATTCGTAAATGAGTTATCCGAACGAGCAAAGCGATGCAGAACATAGCAATTAGAACGGTTGCCAACTCATTACCTCAAAACGAGGTGATTTTTCTAACTTTCTTAATTTCAGGGAAATATATTTCTTATACAGATTGACGGAAAATCTCTGGAATAACCTTGTGAAACAGGAGAAATGAACAAAGCCCCCTGTAAATCTGTTCATACAAAGAAGACTTCCGAAGACTTTTGAAGGCTTTTGAGGTGATAATGAAGACTTTTGACGACCACCTCAAAACGCAAGTGCGCTTCAGTTCGAACGCAAGTGCGTTTCAACTCAAACGCCTTTACGTTTTAATCCAAACGCACTTACGTTTCAAGTAAAACGCAAAGGCGTTTTCCGACAAACGCAAGTGCATTTTTTCGGGGTCTGAAAACTGCTTGAAAAAAATGCGGAACGGAGGATGCAGTATTTCCTTTTCCGGCTCATTTGTTTACTGAACGCCCTCGGGAAAAGCCTTTTTGAGATAGGTTATTTTGGCTTCTCAGCAAAAAGAAATACTTTTGCATCCGAAAAATCTCACGCTTACCTTGCATACCTTATTATCTGGCCGGATGGACAGGTATGGGACAGGTAACGGCGAAGCGTACCTAAACTAGAACGAATGTCCGATTCCTCCAACAAACGAATCGCTGTAAATACGGTGTTGCTATATGTACGAATGTTGTTTCTCGTACTGATCAGCCTGTACACTTCACGCATCGTCCTGAAGACGCTAGGCGTGGAAGATTTCGGTATCCACAATGTCGTGGCCGGCATCATCTCTTTCCTCGGATTTCTCACCGGCTCTCTTTCCGGAGCATCCGCCCGTTTTATCACGTTCTCCCTGGGCAAAGGGGATTTGAAACACCTGAAGGTTACCTTTGGGAACATCATCTTCATCCACCTCATCTTCGCTTTCCTCATTCTGGTACTGGGCGAAACCCTCGGCCTGTGGTTTGTCTCTACCCAGCTGAATATTCCTCCCGGAAGAGAAACAGCAGCTTTCTGGGTGTACCAGTTCTCCATACTCACCGCCATCGGAAGCCTCATCAGCATGCCCTACAATGCGGTCATCATTGCGCACGAAAAGATGTCGGCCTTTGCCTACCTCACCATAGGTGACGCCGTCTTGAAACTGGCCGCAGTGTTCCTCCTCATGTATCTGCCCTACGACAAACTGATTCTCTGTGCGTTGTTCATCCTGTGTATCCAGTTCTTCGACTTTCTGGTCTACATCGCATATTGCTCCCGAAAATTCGAGGAGACGCAATCGCTTCACCTTAAAATAAACAAATCCCTGTTCAAGGAGATTTTCTACTATACCGGCTGGACCATGAACGGCAACCTGGCCGTGTTCGGCTATACGCAGGGACTGAATATCCTGCTCAACATTTTTTTCAATCCGGCGGTCAATGCGGCCCGAGGCATCGCCGTGCAGGTACAGAACATCATCAACAACTTCAGCGTCAATTTTCAGACGGCGGTCAATCCGCAACTCACCAAAAGTTATGCGCAGGAGGATTATGCACGCATGCACCAGCTGCTGGTGATGAGCTCCAAGTTTTCGGTGTTCCTCATGTGCTTCATCTGTCTTCCGCTCTCCCTGGAGATTGACCTGGTACTGAAATGGTGGCTGGGAAGTTATCCCGAACACACCCGTATGTTCCTGCGGCTGATTCTTTTCACCAGTATTCTGTTTTGTCTGGCCAACCCGCTCATTACCTCCGTGCATGCCACCGGACGCATCAAACGGTTCCAGCTCATCGAGGGCAGTATGCTCCTGATGATTGTACCCCTGTCCTATCTTCTGCTGCGATTTTTCCACGTACCTCCGGAAAGCGTGTTTGTGGTGCATATCGTTGTAGAACTGTGTACCCAGTACGCCCGGATACGCATCGTGCTGCCGATGATCCACATGGACAGAAAGACCTATACAAGAGATGTAATCAGGCCGATTGTAAAGGTGGCCTTAACGGCTCCTGTCATTCCGCTACTCTTATACAGCTACCTTCCGCAGAACACGTTCACCTTTCTGGGGATAGGGAGCGCATGTGTGTTGTCCGTCACCTCGTGTACGTATTTCTTCGGATGTACGGAAAAGGAACGTAGTATCATTACCCATAAACTGAGAACCCGACTGAAAAGATGAACCCGACCCTTCCCTCCCTGTCTGTAATCGTGCCGGTCTACAAGGCCGAGAAATACCTTCCGCGCTGCATCGACAGCCTGCTTGCACAGACATTCAAGGACTTTGAACTGTTGTTGATAGACGACGGCAGTCCGGACCGTTCCGGAAATATCTGCGACGCGTATGCCCGGAAGGACCCGCGCGTCCGCGTGTTCCACCAGCCCAACCGAGGGGTCAGCTCCTCCCGCAACCTGGGCATCGAGCAGGCACGGGCCGAATGGGTGACGTTTGTCGACAGCGACGACTGGGTAGAGGCGGATTTTCTGGCACAGTTCCGTTTGGAAGAAGCCGAACCGGACACTTTCATCCTGCAAGGCTTCACCCATAACTATGAGCAGCATCCCGAAAAAGACTTCCGGTTTGGAGATTACAAAGGATGCGTGTTTCCTCTCTCCTCGGGCAAAGATGTAGCCCGGTATGACCTTCTCCAGAACGGGTATCCCTTTGCCAAACTCTACCACAAAGAGAAACTGCAACGACATGCCATCCGGTTCAATACGGCCATCTCCATCCACGAGGACCATGCGTTCGTATGGGATTACCTGTGCCAGGTCACCCGTATCAGACTGGTGGAAAGTGTCTCCTATCACTACGAGAAGAAGGTGGGCGAATCCTTGAGCAACAAGACCTACCCTCCCTCCGTATGGCTGGCGGCTTCGGACAGCCTGCTGGATGGTCTTTCCATCCTGGCTTCCAGGTGTCACCTCACGGACAGCCATTACCTGAAGGAAGTGTACACCGCTTACGGACTGGAACAGATTATGCAGGCCTTGTATCACATGGACGCCTCGAATTACCGGGATGTCATTGCCTCGGCCCAAAAAAGAACGCCCCTCTTCGACCAGTATTTCCTGCCCCGAACTCCGCGACAGAAGCTGGTCTTGTACCTGTTGAAACAGAGATGGGGCAGCCAGCCTTCATGGCTTTTCATCCACCTGTCGCACAAGCTGTTCTCCAGATAGAGCGAAGCGTCTTTACCAAAAACGAATATTTTTTCATTCAGACTTCACGAACCAAGCTAAAGTAATGAAACTTCTTTTTGACTTATCCAGCAACCAGAGTATATACGATGGCGTGACGGTGTATGCCTTGCGTATCCTGAAAGGATTCCAGGAACATCACTATCCCCATATCACCCTTTTGGGCAATTCCGCCATCTGCGATTACCTCAAGACCCATTTTCCGGAATACCCTTGCATTCAGGCGGATATTCACAACGAGAACGGTTCGCTTCTCAAGAACGGATGGAAGTGGCACCGGCAAGTGCGGAAAATCGACTGCGACGTCATTTTCTCGCCCAACCCTTATCTGACCTACTTCAGTTCCAAGAGAATCATCCAGACCGTGCACGACCTGCAACCCCTGAAGATTTATACCGGAAGGACGTTATGGGCCTTCCGCATCTTCCTGCCGCTCGTCCTGCTCAGAAGCCACCGCATCATCACAATTACGGACTTCGTACAAAAGGAAATCAAACGTATCTATCCGTTCATTTCTTCCCGGAAAATGCACACCATATCCAACTGTGTCAGCGTAGACCCCACCCGTTACCCGGCATCCCCGCTGCCGGAAAAATACCTGCTGTACGTCAGCACGCTGTGGGAATACAAGAATATCTTCACGCTGTTGCAGGCCCTCCATCTGCTGAAAGACCAGATTCCGCACAAACTGGTCATCATCGGGAAGCCCATGGATGCGTACTGGGAGAAAGTCTGTGTGCCGTATATCCAGACCCATCATCTGGAACCTCACATTCTTCACCTCCGCCAGCCCGTCAGCGACCAGCTGCTGGCCCAATACTACCAGTTTGCCGACCTCTTCATCCATCCCTCGTTGCTGGAAGGTTTCGGCTATCCGCCCATCGAAGCAGCCATCCACCGGACTCCGGTACTGACTACCAAAGAAACCGCTTTATACGAAAGTACGATGGGGCTGCTCAACTATTACGAACCGGCCACCGACCCGCAGGCGCTGGCTCAAAAAATACGGGAACTGCTCGCCAATCCGCCTTCGGCCGAAAAGCTGGCACGGATTTCCGAGAAATTACGCCGTCAATACGATTATGCGGCACAAGCCGAAAAAGTCTATCAGTTTCTGACCCAAAATACCTCCCGCTCATGAACGTCCTAGTAGACATGACCCATATCACGCCCGACAAGCTGTATGCCAGCTTATCCATCTATGTGTTCCGTATGCTGGATGCCATGCCCGCTGCCGAGAGGAAGCATTTCACCCTGCTCATTCCCTCGGAACTGGAAGACTTCACCCGCCGGCGGTATCCCGACTATGCGTACCTGCTCTTCCCGGCAACCCGGGCCCACGTGTCCCGCCACAAGCTGCTCAGAATCGCCCAACAGATACGAGTGTACAGACGCATCGTGAATTCATCCGGCTGCGACATTCTTTTCATTGCCAACGACTTGTATCCTTACACCCACATCCGGACCCGCCTGAAGAAAGTGGTGGTGATACACGACCTGAAGGTCATCAAGGATACGCCCCGCTCGTGGGCCGAGAAGATAGCCCGCTACCTCAATTTCCGTTTCTATGCCTCTTTCATGCAGCATGCGGAGGTGGTTGTGGCCATTTCCAACTACACCAAAGAGGATATCCTGACACATTATCCTTCCGTCCGACCCGAGAAGATAAAAGTCATTTACAACAGTGTCCTGCTGGCCCAAGAAGCAGTTTCTCCTTTCAAGAATACCTCTGCTCCAGAAGACTACCTTCTATATGTCAATACGTTGCAACCTCACAAGAACCCGCTGACACTGCTCAAGGCTTTCCAACTGCTGAAAGACAAAATCAGCCATTCGCTGGTCCTCGTCGGGAAAGAAACCTCCTACTGGCAGGAGGAACTCCTGCCTTATCTACAGGCACATCAGCTGGAGTCGCGCATCCTCCACCTGCAGAACCTCCGCGAAGAAGAACTCAGGTACTTGTACGAGCACGCCCGTCTGTTCATCACCCCTTCCTTGCGCGAAGGATTCGGCTATACCCCTATTGAAGCCGCCCTCTGCCAATGCCCTGTGGTTTGCTCCACCTGTGAGGCCCTGCCCGACACCACCCGCCGGCAACTGGTCTATTACCAGCCCCCACAGAATGCGGAAGCACTGGCCGAGACCCTTCTCCGCACCCTGCAGAATCCGCCTTCTCCCGCCCGACGGGCACAGATAGCGGCCGACTACCAGGATGCCTATTCGTGCACCCGCCAGGTACAGGATTTCCTCACCCTCTTCCATCACTGCTAACATGCCGTTATCATGCTGATATACATTGGAATATATCTTCTTATTCTGCTCTTTCTGGTGGCTGATTTCGCCAAGGAGGGTCAAAAGCACAAGGCTCTCCACGTGCTGGGAGTCCTCCTGGTGCTCTTTGTCGGCCTCAGAGGAAGCAGCGGAGCCGACTCTCCCGTCTATATCGACTTCTTCAATTACAACACGGATACCATCTGGAACTGGGAAGGAGTGGAAAAGGGATATGCCGAATATGGATTCTACTATCTGTCGGTGCTCCTGAAAAGTATCTGGAACAACGTGGATTTCTATTTTACAGCTATCTCCGCGCTGACCATTTTCTTTCTGGTAAAATCGCTGAAGGAATTTTCCATCTATCCCCTGCTGGGATTCTGTGTGTATTACTCCAGATTCCTCATCATCCGTGACATGAACCAGATACGGCAGGCCTTGGCCATGGTGGTCATCGTCTATGCCTTCAAGCTGCTGCTCAGCCACCGGAAAAAAGCCTTCGCCTGCGTCATTCTGGCCATAACTTTCATCCATTACAGTTCCATCATTGTCCTGCCGTTTATCTGGCTGTACGACCGGCGGCCCAACCTGAAACAGACCACTGGTCTTCTGGCGCTCAGTCTGGTGACCGGATTCCTGGGGAGCGTGGTCTTAAAGAAACTGCTCATCGCCACGGGAAACATCGTGTTCCTGCGGTACGTGGGCACGGCCAACCTAGGCCTCCTGAACCCGGTGCTGATTTTCCAGCTGGGCATCTGTTTCCTGTTCTGTTATTTCGAACCGCTGCTGAAGGACAGGCAGAAAGGATATTATCTCATCCGCAATGCCTACCTGTATTCCACCATCCTGCTCTTGCTCACGTGCAACATGGGAGAAATCGGCGGACGACTGGCCACCATCTTCGCCACCTGCGAGATTTTTATCTTGCCGGCACTGGCTACCACCATCCGTCCTCGCCTGGGCGGATACATCCTTTACGTGCTGCTGGCCGCCCTACTCTTCGCCATGAACTACCTCAAACTGCTGCAAGTGGCCTCCTCGTGGGAGTATTTCTCATGAGACATTTCATCCTTTCTTTATGAAAATAGCTTATCTCATTCCCAAACCCGCCAATACAGGCCCCATCCTCGTGGTGCTGGAACTCGTCAAAGCGATGTCCAAGCACGGGCACGACTGTACGGTATTTTATTTTGACGAAGGAGACGAGGTTCTGTTTCCCTGCAAGACCCGACGAATCTCTTTCTTCCAGAAAATCAATTTTCGTGAATTTGACATCGTACACTCCCATGGCCTGCGGCCCGACTGCTATCTCTTCCTGCACAAGCCTCTGCGGTGCAAGGCCCTCTGCCTCACCACCCTGCACAACTATATCATTCCCGACTTCTCCTACCAGTATAACAAATTTATTGCCTATACCGTCGGCAACTTATGGATGCTGGCCCTCAGAAGACACGATACCATTGTCACGTTGAGCAAGGATGCCCTGCAATATTACCGCCGCAGGTTGCCGGCACGGAAACTCACCTATGCCTACAACACCCGGCAGGTGGCCCTGGAAGCTCCGCTGGACGTACAGACCCGGCAGCAAATCCTGCAATTCAAGCAGGGAGCCGTGACGCTGGGAGTCAATGCCACCCTGACCGACCGCAAAGGCATAGACCAGGTAATCAGGGCCTTGAAAAAATTGCCGGGATACAAACTTATCATCGCCGGAGACGGAAAAAGCAAGGCTTCCCTGGAAAAACTGTCCGTCGACGAGCAAGTGGCAGACAGGGTGCTGTTCCTGGGCTACCGGAAAGACGCTTACCGCTTTTTGCCTTATTACGATGTGTTCGTGCTGCCGAGCCGGAGCGAAGGATTTGGGCTCACCCTGATGGAATCAGCCTTATACCGGAAGAAGGTGGTCTGTTCCCGGATTCCCATCTTTGAAGAACTCTGCCCGCAAGGTGAAGTGGTTTTCTTCGAGCTGGAACAGATTCCTTCCCTCGTCCAAGCCCTCCAGCAAGCTGCCGGAAATCCGGAACTGGGACAGAAACTATACCAACGATACCTCCAGGCGTTTTCGCCGGAAGCCTTCTACGAGAGATACAACCAGATTTACCACCATACATAAGAAAAAGAATCATGCTATCCGTTCTTTTATCGGTTTATTACAAAGAAAACGTACACCATTTGTCACAGGCACTGGACAGCATCCTGCATCAGTCGGTACCTCCCACAGAAGTTATTCTCGTGAAGGACGGGCCTCTGACGGAAGAACTGGAAACCGTCCTCGCCCGATACCAGCAACAATATCCCTTGCTCCATACCGTCAGTCTGCCGGTCAACCAAGGGTTGGGAAAGGCACTCAACGAAGGACTGAAACATTGCCGCTATCCTTTGATTGCCCGGATGGACACGGACGACATTGCCAAACCCGACCGGTTTGAAAAGCAGCTCCAGGTTTTCAAGCAGCATCCGGAAGTGGATATATGCAGTGCTTGGATTGAAGAGTTTGAAGATACGCCTGCACACATCCTGGCTGTCAAAAAACTGCCGGAAACACATGCGGAAATCCAGCAATACGCCCGGCACCGCTGCCCCATCAACCATCCGGTGGTGATGTACAAAAAGGAAGCCGTGGTAAAAGCCGGAGGTTACGAAGGATTTCCCGAAGACTACCGACTATGGGTGAAGATGCTCCTGAAAGGGGCACGGTTCTACAACCTGCAGGAGAGTCTGCTGTATTTCCGCTTCTCTCCCAGCATGGTGAAACGCCGGGGCGGATGGCGCTATGCCCTTGCCGACATGAAATCGCAGATAGATTTCTACCGGATGGGCTTTCTGAACCTTCCGGCATTAGTCTGCAACCTGCTCATCCGCCTTACCGTCCGGTTGACTCCCAACGGGCTACGCAGTGTGATATACCGGAAAATGCTGCGCAAATAATCTCAAGATATTTTTTAGACAACGAATAACCTTCATTACAATGGCAGAAGAAAGCAAAATACAAAAGAAAGAAGTCAAGGAAATTGACCTGACTGTGTTATTCCAAAAATTATATGCTCACCGGAAAAAGCTGTATAAAGCCGCAGGCATAGGCCTCCTGGCCGGTCTCGTCATCGGCTTCAGCCTCCCCAAGACCTATCAGGTGGACGTGAGCCTGTCGCCGGAATCGGGCATGAACGGAACCAGCGGCCTGTCGGGCATCGCCTCAATGTTCGGATTGGGCAACGGCTCCAGTGGTTTCGGAGAGGATGCCCTCACCTTCAACATGTTTCCGGAAATCGTAAAGACAAATCCTTTTGCCCTGGAGATGCTCCAGATTCCGATTCAGACCCAGAAAGAGAAACAAATCCTGCTGTATGACTACCTGGACACGGAAAAAAGGCCTTGGTGGAGCTATATCGCCCAAGCTCCCGGGATGGTACTGTCGCTGTTTAAAGAGAAAGAGGCCGACACCGTGCAGACCATCGACCCGTTTCACCTCACGCCCGCCCAGACCGGACACATTGAACGATTGAAAAAGGTCTTGAAGGTGGATACCGACAAAAAGACCAACATGACCAAAGTCAGTGTGTCGCTGCAAGACCCACTGGCCGCTGCGGTAGTGGCCGACAGTGCTGTTCAAAAATTACAGGAGTACATCACCGACTACCGCACGCGGAAGGCCAAACAGGATTATGATTTTCAGCTGAGCCTGTGCGAACAATATAAGAAAGAATATTTTGAGGCACAACAAGCCTATGCCCGGTTCGCCGATGCCAACCGGAACGTCATTCTCCAGACGGTCACCACCGAAAAGGAAAGACTGCAAAAGAACCTGAGTCTGGCGGAACAAATCTACAGCCAGTCCATGGGACAACTGCAAGTGCTTCGGGGAAAGGTACAGGAGGCCAAGCCCGTATTTGCGGTGGTCGAACCGGCTACCGTTCCCCTGGCACCTTCCTCTCCCAGAAAGATGATGATAATGGTAGGCTTCGCCATTCTGGCTTTGCTGCTGGAATCGGTCTGGATTCTCTTCGGAGAAGATACATGCCGTCAACTCAAGCGTACCCTGAAAAAAGAAGACTAACCCTCCTCCATACCCCATGAAACTAAATGCATTTTTAATTTTCAGCATCCTGTCTGCCGGTCTGGCGAGCGCACAGTCCGACACCTCCTCCCTCACCTATCGCCTGGAACTGGGAGCCACCGGTGGAAGCGGTACCTATGCCCCGTTGTGGTTCACGGCCAACCGCTACGGATTGTCGAGCACCAACCCCAATTCGGGTTACCTGCGGGCCGGAATTGCCTACGACAAGCAGTTTCCGCGCGGATGGCGGATTGAAGCAGGCCTGGACATGGCAGGAGGCATCCACCATACACAACCCGTATCCATCCACCAGATATACAGTGACTTTTCCTGGAAGATGCTGACCCTTAGCATAGGAAGCAAAGAACGTCCGGGATTTCCACTGACCAAAAACACAGCACTCAGCAGTGGGATGATGGTAGAAGGGCCTAACACCCAGCCTGTCCCTCAAATCAGAGGAGAAATAAAGGAATATCTGAATGTGCCGGGCACCAAAGGATGGTTTGCCTTCAAAGGACACATCGCCTATGGCTCTTTTCCGGAAAACGGCTGGCAGAAAGACTTTGTACGGCCCGGACAATATTTCGTGAAGAACGTGCTCTACCACAGCAAATCGCTGATGATGCGTCTGGGAAACAAAGAGAAACTGCCGTTGGAATTCGAGTTCGGCATCCTGATGGCTACCCAGTTCGGCGGTGACAAATACCTGAAACTGGAAAATGGAAGTACCCAAAAGGTGCTCGACATGCCCGATAACCTGAAAGCCTACTGGAAAGCCTTCTTGCCACAGGCTGGAGGAAGCGACACTCCCGAAGGGGAACAGGTGAACATTGAGGGAAACATGCTGGGCAGCTGGAATTTCGCCCTGAACTACTACCTGGGCGAATGGAAGTTCCGGGCATATCTGGAACATTATTTCGAGGACCATTCCCAAATGTTCTGGCAGTACGGACGCTGGAAAGACGGACAGCTCGGACTGGAAATCACCTTCCCCAAAAACCGGTGGATCAGCAGTGTGGTGTGGGAAGGACTGAACACCAAGGACCAGACGGGTCCCTTGCAATATGACAGTTTCTGGGGACAATTTCCGGAATATCAAATCAGCGCAGACGATGATTATTACAACCACTACCTCTATGGGGCCTGGCAGTATCAAGGCATGGGCATGGGAAACCCGCTTCTTCCGGGACCAGCCTACAACGCCGATCACCGCATCACCTTCCGGAGCAACCGGGTGACAGCCCATCATCTGGGCTTCAACGGACAGCCCTCCCCGGAATGGGGCTACCGGGTACTGGTTTCGTTTGCCAAACACTGGGGCACCTACAAGGCTCCTCTCGACAAACAGTGCAAACAGTTCAGTTCACTCTACGAAGTGACCTATACCCCTGCCTGGGCCAAAGGCTGGAAGGCCTCACTGGCGCTGGGAGTGGACCGGGGAAATTACCTGGGGAATTCTACCGGAGGCATGCTGACCCTCCAGAAGACAGGAATCTTATTTTAAAAGTCAAAGAAAACCATGAAAAAAATACTCTCTATATGTGGTATGCTCCTGCTGGCCATCCTATGCAACAGCTGTGAGAAAGAACCCCTCAACGGGGATATTGAAGGACAGTGGCAACTGCTGGAATTTACGACCAAAGCAGACGGTGAGGTACATCCGTGTACACGTATCTATTACAGTATCCAGTTGTGGGTAGTGGAAGTGGCCGAAAAACAAGGTCCGCAAGGATTGACTCCCTTTCGCGGACGATACCGATACGACGAGTCCAGCCGTTCTCTCCAAATGACGGAAATGAGCACGTATGCCACTCCGGAAAATTCCCGTCCGGCAGAAGTCTGGGAACTAACTCCTTACGGGCTGAACAACGTCAATACTACGTTTAAGGTCGTAGAGTTGGATGGCAAACAGATGACCTTGGAATCAGACTATGCCCAGCTGAGGTTCGGAAAATTCTGACAAAAGAAATTGCCTGCTCTGAAGAAAAAGCGTTGTCCTGCGTTGGAGGTCAAGGCTTTTTGCGTATATTTGTAGTTAAAATATGCGTTCCCGTCCGGATTTTGGAAAAGGATAAAAAAGAAAGTTCCGTACGCAAACCGCATAACAGAAAACAATAACAAACAAAACTGAAAACAGACAAAGTTCCGGTCTCAACTGCCGGACAATCAAAAGATGGAAACAAGAAAAGAGATGCACTGGTATGCCTTTTATGTAAGGATGCATCATGAAAAGAAAACAGCTGAAAAACTCGAAATGCTGGGAGTCACTCACTTCCTGCCTATACAAGAAGTCGTCCGCCAATGGAGCGACCGGAAAAAGAAAATCAAGCAGGTGGTTATCCCCATGCTGATATTTATCTGTACGGACGAGAAAGGACGCATTGAATTACTTCAGAATCTTCCTTCACTGACAGGGTGTCTGATAGACCCAGCCACCAGACGGCCAGCCGTCATCCGGAACGAAGAGATGGAACAATTCAAATTCATGCTGGACTATTCGGAAGAAACCATCCGGTTCCAAAGTGAACCGTTGGCTCCGGGAGAAAAAGTAGAGGTCATCAAAGGTCCCTTGAAAGGACTGCAAGGGGAACTGGCGGAACTGGCCGGACATTCAGAAGTGATGATACGCATCGACCACTTAGGGTATGCCACCGTGGAAATCCCTGTGGGGTATGTCAAGAAATTACAATAGGCTGTAAACGACCTGCAGCTGCACTGCAAGAACAAAGAAATGCGGAAAACCACTGTTTCATCAGACAGGTTTTCCGCATTTCTTTGTTCTTGTGTCTGCCTCTTTACTGGAAGAACACGTCGTCCAAACGGGTATTATTCTCTTCTTCGATTTCGGTCAGGCGGTCCTTGCAGGGGTCAAAATCCCCCGGTATGTCGAAGGTCTCATCGGGTGAATAGCCCAAGGACTTGTCGGCATAGACTTTCTGCATATAGATTCCCCAGATAGGCAATGCCATCGAAGCACCTTGTCCGTCGCGCATTGTATCGAAATGAATGTCGCGTTCTTCACCGCCTACCCAGCATCCGGAGACGAGCGACGGAGTGAAGCCCATGAACCATCCGTCGGAGTTGCGGTTGGTGGTTCCCGTCTTACCTCCCATATCGGCCTTGATGCCATACAGACGGCGTACACGTCCACCCGTACCTTCATTGATTACGGCGCGCAACATTACCAGCATCTTGTAGGAAGTGGACTCACTGATGACTTCGTTCACCTGAGGTGTGAAGGTAGCCACCACATTTCCGTCGTTATCCTCAATGCGGGTGACAAACAACGGAGCGGTACGGATACCTTTATTTACAAAAGCAGTATAGGCACTTACCATTTCTCCCACTGAGATTTCACACGGTCCCAAGCACAAAGAAACGGTAGGCTGAATGTCCTTGTTCAACACCCCAAACGAATGTATCAGACGAACCAAGTCGTACGGGCTCAACTTACTCATCAGATAAGCCGAGATCCAGTTATTGGAGTTGGCCAGACCCCACTTCAGTGTCACCATCTCTCCATAATGCGATTTGGAACTGTTTCGGGGCGACCAGGCTTTTCCGTTCTCGTCAAAGAGCGTCTGCTCTACATTACGAACCTCATCACAAGGAGAGAATCCATTTTCCATGGCCAGTGCATACAAGTAAGGCTTGATGGTTGAACCCACCTGCCGACGGCCTACCATGGCCATGTCATACTGGAAATAATTATAATTCGGTCCGCCTACGTATGCCTTCACATAACCGGTAAGGGGATCCATCGACATGAATCCGGCCCGCAGGAAATGCTTGTAATAACGGATAGAATCAAGCGGCGTCATGATGGTATCCTTCTCACCTTCCCAAGAGAACACCGACATCTCATACTTGGTATTGAAAGCCTTCATAATTTCAGCTTCCGAACAGCCGTCGGCCTTCATCGTACGGTAACGGTCGCTCTGATGAATGGAACGATTCAGAATCTGTTCCACCTCTTCCGGAGTAAGCTGGTTGGTATAAGGAGCGGTCTTGCGTCCTCTCTTCTCTTTAAAGAATCGCGGCTGCAAATATTTGGCCAGATGTTCATACACCGCCTCTTCCGCATACTGCTGCATGTGCGAATTGATTGTGGTGTAAATCTTCAGTCCGTCTACATAGAGATTGTAATTGGTACCGTCTTTCTTCTTGTTCTTGGCACACCAGCCGTAAAGCGGATTGGTTTCCCAAGCCAAAGAATCTTCATAATACTTCTGCATCTGCCAGCCACGATAATCACTGCGGTCCGGTTTGCGGGCTGTCATGATGCCGCGCAGGTATTCACGGAAATAAGTGGCCAACCCGTCTTTATGGTCTACCGGCTGGAATTTCAACACCAGCGGAAGCGCCTGAAGAGAATCACATTCCTCGGCCGTCAGATAACCGGCCTTACGCATCTGGTCGAGAACCGTATTACGGCGTCCCCGTGAACGTTCGTTGAAACGGCGGGGATTGTAAAGAGACGGATTCTTGCACATCCCGATCAATGTGGCGGCCTCCTCTATCTTCAAGTTCTTGGGGTCTTTTCCGAAATACGTCTTGGCAGCTGTCTTGATACCTACGGCATTGTTCAGGAAGTCAAACTTGTTGAGGTACATGGTCAGGATTTCTTCCTTCGTATAATAACGCTCCAGCTTGACGGCGATGACCCACTCGATGGGTTTCTGCAGCAGACGTTCCATCACGTTGTCGGCTGTAGGCGAATAGAACTGCTTGGCCAACTGCTGGGTAATGGTACTACCTCCACCGGCATGCTTCTGCATGAAAATACCACGTTTGATGAGCGCACGCATGAACGCCCGGGCATCGATGCCGGAATGATCTTCAAAACGGACATCCTCAGTGGCCACCAAGGCATGCACCAGATGGGGAGAAAGGTCTTCATAGCCCACATACACACGGTTTTCTTTACTGAGCGACCAAGTGCCCAACAATTTTCCATCGTCGGAAATAATCTGTGTGGCAAATTTCAGGTTCGGGTTTTCCAGTTCTTCCACCGGCGGCACATAACCTATTTTCCCTTTGGCAATAGCCGTAAAAATAATGGCTACCACGAGCATGCAGAGAAGTACAATTCCCCACAATACATATATAAATATCTTTCTCATACGCGTATTATATTCGTTCGTTATTTCTATGAAGTCGCAAATTTACGGAAAATCTTTGTAACAACGGCTTATTTTCCACAATATCCTCCGAAATGCGAAAAGGTTGTCCGAAATCTCTCAAAAACGGTGGATTTTCTATTTTTTTTGCCTACCTTTGAACTCCGGTATTATAAAAGTAATCAAAAACAGCTAACATGGAAAATAGAAGTTTAGTTACTATCGCCGAACATTCCAAAGAGAAAATCCTGTATCTTCTGGAAATGGCAAGAGAGTTCGAAAAGAAACCTAATCGCCGCCTGCTGGCCGAAAAAGTAGTCGCCACGTTGTTCTTTGAACCGTCCACCCGTACCCGACTGAGTTTTGAAACGGCAGCCAACCGTCTGGGAGCGAGAGTCATCGGATTTACAGACCCGAAGGTGACCAGTTCTTCCAAGGGGGAAACGCTGAAGGATACGATTATGATGGTGAGCAACTATGCCGACATCATCGTGATGCGACACTACCTGGAAGGAGCCGCACGCTACGCCAGTGAAGTAGCCCCTGTACCTATCGTCAATGCAGGAGACGGAGCCAACCAGCATCCTTCACAGACCATGCTCGACTTGTACTCCATCTACAAGACACAAGGTACACTGGAAAACCTGAACATCTACCTGGTGGGCGACCTGAAATATGGAAGAACGGTTCACTCATTGCTGATGGCGATGCGTCACTTCAACCCTACTTTCCACTTCATCGCACCGGACGAGCTGAAAATGCCGGACGAATACAAGCTGTACTGTCAGGAACATCACATCAAATATGTAGAGCATACGGACTTTACGGAAGAAACCATCGCGGATGCAGATATCCTGTACATGACCCGTGTACAGCGCGAACGCTTCACCGACCTGATGGAATATGAAAGAGTGAAAGACGTGTACATCCTGAACAACAAGATGCTGGAACATACACGTCCGAACCTGCGTATCCTCCACCCGCTGCCTCGCGTAAACGAAATTACCTACGATGTGGATGACAACCCGAAAGCTTACTATTTCCAACAGGCCAAGAACGGTCTTTACGCCCGTCAGGCCATCCTTTGCGACGTGCTGGGCATCACACTCGACGAGGTGAAAGCTGATACTGAAAAATAATCCGGAAAACCATTCAATTCAAGTGACTATGAGTGAAAAGAAAGAATTACAGGTAGCCGCACTCAAGAACGGTACGGTTATCGACCACATACCATCCAACAAGCTGTTTACTGTGGTATCTCTGCTCGGACTGCAGAACGAAGATGCCAACATTACCATCGGCAATAACTTTGAAAGCAAGAAACTGGGAAAGAAAGGCATCATCAAGATTGCCGACCGTTTCTTTACGGAAGAGGAAATCAGCCGGTTGTCTGTAGTAGCTTCCAAAATCAAGCTGAACATTATCCGCGACTACGAAGTAGTGGAAAAGAAAGAGGTAGAGATGCCGGACGAGTTGAAGGGCATCGTGAAATGCAACAATCCGAAGTGCATCACCAACAACGAACCGATGCAAACCTGGTTCCACGTGATTGACAAGGAAAAGGGCCTGCTGAAATGCCACTACTGCGAAAAGGAACAGCAGAAGGACAACATCAAACTGCTGTAAACGATGAAGCAGGACTGGAAACCAGGAACGATGATTTATCCGCTTCCGGCCGCCTTGATTACGTGCGGCAGCTGCGAAGAAGAATACAATATCATTACCATAGCGTGGGTGGGTACAATCTGTACCAACCCACCTATGTGTTATATTTCGGTCAGACCGGAACGATACTCCTATCCTATCTTGAAGAAAAATATGGAGTTCGTCATCAACCTGACCACAAAGGATATGGCTTTTGCGACAGACTGGTGTGGCGTACGCTCCGGGAAAGACTACCACAAATTCAAAGAGATGAAGCTGACACCGGGAAAGGCTTCCATGGTACAGGCTCCTCTCATTGAAGAGTCTCCCCTCTGCATTGAATGTCGGGTGAAGGAAATCGTGGCCTTGGGTTCTCACCACATGTTCATCGCCGATGTGGTCAATGTGAAAGCCGATGAGAAATACCTGAACACCGAAACCGGAAAGTTCGAACTGGCACGTGCCAATTTGCTGGTCTATGCCCACGGCGGCTATTACGAACTGGGAGAAAAGATTGGCAAGTTCGGCTGGTCGGTGGAGAAAAAGAAATGAACCAGATATGATGAAAGAAGCCATACTCACCGTAATTGGAAGCGGAGTGCTAGCAGTATGTGAGCTGCAGGCGCAAGCTACCACTACGCCTATGGTCACACTACGGCAACCCCGTTTCAATTTAGGGGTGAAAGCGGGCTTCAATTCTTCCATGTTTTTTACCGATGAGGTGTCCATCAACGGGAAAGACCTGGAACAGGCACAAAACAACTACAAGGTGGGATATTTTGCCGCAGTATTCTGCAGGTTCAATATCAAAAAGCATCACTTCATCCAGCCCGAGTTTTCGTGCAACATCACTCAAGGAAGTGTGTCCATCCCTCTCACCTTGGCCAATTCAGAACTTCTGTCGGACAACGCACTGATAAAGAAAAGAATGACCACCCTCGACATCCCCATCCTTTACGGCTATAAGTTTGTGGATGTACATCCATACGGGATGGCCTTCTTTGTCGGCCCGAAAGTGACTTGGATATGGAAGCAGCACAGTTCCACAGAGTTCTCCGGCTTCCATCAGCAGGAAATTAAGGAAGAGCAATACCCATTTCAATATAGCGGTGTGATAGGACTGGCAGTCAATGTCTCCAACATCTTTTTCGACTTCCGCTATGAAATAGGCTTGCACAATTCCATCCGGGCCATGTCCTACAATACAGATACAACAGAATCTCCCCATAACGAAGGAGAAATCCGGCTACGACAACGCAAAAACATTCTGAGTTTCTCTGTGGGAGTTATTTTTTAATCTGATTTATCACTTTTAATAAATATATCATGAAACGAGACGATTCTATTTTTAACATTATCGAAAAGGAACATCAGAGACAACTGAAAGGTATCGAACTGATTGCTTCTGAGAATTTCGTAAGCGACCAAGTCATGCAGGCCATGGGTTCCTGCCTCACCAATAAATACGCGGAAGGATACCCCGGGAAAAGATATTACGGAGGATGTGAAGTTGTTGACCAAAGCGAACAGCTGGCCATCGACCGTATCAAAAAAATCTTTGGAGCTGAATGGGCCAACGTACAACCTCATTCCGGTGCCCAGGCCAATGCAGCCGTATTTCTGGCCGTACTGAATCCGGGCGATAAATTCATGGGACTGAACCTGGCCCACGGAGGTCATCTGTCTCACGGTTCTTCCGTCAACACTTCCGGTATTCTGTACACTCCTTGCGAATACAACCTGAACAAGGAAACAGGTCGTGTAGACTATGACCAGATGGAAGAAATCGCACTGCGGGAACATCCGAAGTTGATTGTCGGTGGAGGTTCTGCCTACTCTCGCGAATGGGATTACAAACGGATGCGTGACATCGCCGACAAGGTAGGTGCTTTGCTGATGATTGATATGGCTCATCCGGCCGGACTGATTGCAGCCGGATTGCTGGACAACCCGGTGAAATATGCCCACATCGTGACTTCTACTACGCATAAGACACTGCGTGGACCGCGTGGAGGTATCATCCTGATGGGAAAAGACTTCCCGAACCCATGGGGTAAGAAAACACCGAAAGGCGAAATCAAGATGATGTCACAGCTGCTGGATTCAGCTGTATTCCCCGGTATTCAGGGAGGCCCGCTGGAACATGTCATCGCCGCAAAAGCCGTTGCTTTCTACGAATGTATGCAACCGGAATACAAGGAATACCAGATTCAGGTACAGAAAAATGCCCGTGTACTGGCCCAGGCCCTGATGGATCGCGGATTCACCATCGTATCGGGAGGTACCGACAATCACTCCATGCTGGTAGACTTGCGCACCAAATATCCGGATTTGACCGGAAAAGTAGCTGAAAAAGCATTGGTAGCAGCTGATATCACAGTCAACAAGAACATGGTTCCGTTTGACACCCGTTCTGCATTCCAGACATCCGGCATCCGCCTGGGTACTCCGGCCATCACAACCCGTGGGGCAAAAGAAGACCTGATGTACGAAATTGCGGAAATGATTGAAACCGTCCTGTCGAATGTAGACAATGAAGAAGTAATTGCTTCTGTACGTCACCGGGTGAATGAAACCATGAAAAATTATCCTATATTTGCATATTAACTAAACAGAGGGGAAAAAATGAAAACAATGAATTCTATGGCTATCTTGCTGAGCGCATGCTTGGTATTTAGCAGTTGTGGTATGACAAATACAGCCAAAGGTGGATTAATCGGAGGCGGTAGTGGCGCTGCATTAGGCGCATTGGTAGGTGGAGTTATCGGCCACGGCAAAGGAGCTGCCATCGGAGCTGCAGTAGGTACTGCGGTAGGTGCAGGTGCCGGTGTACTGATTGGCAAAAAGATGGACAAAGCCGCAGAACAAGCAGAACAGATTGAAGGAGCACAAGTGGAACAAGTAACCGACAACAACGGTTTGCAGGCAGTAAAGGTAACCTTTGACTCAGGAATCTTGTTCAACACAAGCAGTGCCACTCTGAGCACTTCTGCCAAATCGGCTTTGAGCAAATTCGCCAACAATGTGCTCAACCAGAACAAAGACATGGATGTAGCCATCTACGGATACACAGACAATACCGGATGGAAAAACAGTACTGCCGAACAGAGCAAGCAGAAAAACCTTGACCTGTCACAGGAACGTGCACAGAGCGTATCCAGCTACCTGCTGGGATGCGGTGCTTCTTCCAGCCAGATCAAATCGGTTACCGGCATGGGTGAAGAAAACCCGGTGGCAGACAACTCTACCGCAGCCGGACGGGAACAGAACCGCCGCGTAGAAGTATATATGTATGCCAGCCAGCAGATGATTCAGCAGGCAGAAGCTGGTACGTTGCAATAATGATACGCCGTATCAGGCTGATAAAAACACATTATGCCGGGTCTTTGGATCCGGCATAATTTTCATATAACACATTCAGACTCAAAATGAACAAGAAACGAATACTCAAATACCTGCGCAACCTGATTATTTTCTTTTTCGCCTCTACCCTTCTTTCGGTGGTTGCTCTCCGGTTTATTCCTGTTTACATCACTCCGCTGATGGTGATACGCAGTGTAGAACAACTGGCAAAAGGGGAAAAACCGGTCATGAAACACCATTGGGTACCCAAAGAAAAAATATCACGTCACCTCCCCATGGCAGTTATCGCATCAGAAGACAACCGCTTTGCGAGTCACAACGGTTTCGACTTCAAGGAAATCAGCAAAGCAATGGAAGAAAACAAAAAGCGGAAGAAAGCCAGAGGGGCCAGCACCATCAGCCAGCAAACTGCCAAGAATGTATTCTTATGGCCTTCCTCATCGTGGGTGAGAAAAGGGTTCGAAGTGTATTTCACGGTACTGATTGAACTGATCTGGGACAAGGAAAGAATTATGGAAGTGTATCTGAACTCCATCGAAATGGGAGACGGAATCTATGGTGCGGAAGCAGTAGCCAAAGCCCACTTCCACACCACGGCCGCCAAACTGACCCGCAGGCAGTGTGCACTTATCGCAGCCAGTCTCCCCAATCCCCGGAAATTCGATTCCGGGAACCCGAGTCCTTACATGTACAAACGCCAGCGTAAAATCATGTATTTAATGAAATGTGTCCCCACTTTCCCTGCACCCGAAAAACAATAGGGTATCAGGGATTCTCGGGGTCACCCTTCAGAATGGGGAGGGTAATCTTGTATTTTACCGCAAGGATACGGGTCACGAACACCGTAAGCCCTCCAATTATCTGAGAAAGGACAGACTCCACGTCCAGCATCAGGCAAATCCAATATACCAGTCCACCGATTACGCAAGCCATTGCATATATCTCCTTACGGAAAATCAAAGGAATCTCATTGATAAAGATGTCACGCAATACACCGCCGGCCGCCCCTGTAATGCTTCCCATGATGATGGCAATCCAGAAAGGGTAACCTAAGGTATAGGCCTTACTGAAACCTACGATGGTGAACAACGCCAGTCCGATGGTATCGAACAGGAAGAAGGTATTGTTCAAACGAATGACATACTTCCCGAATAGAATCACAAAAAACATGGCAAACGCCGTACAGATTAAATACATGGGATCGGTCATCCATGCAGGAGTCACATTCAGCAAAAGGTCGCGGATAGTTCCTCCTCCGATGGCCGTTGCCAATCCCACCACATAGGCTCCAAACCAATCAAAACGTTTGGCAGATGCAAGCCGTATGCCACTAATGGCAAACGCAAATGTTCCCACAAAATCCAGAATCGTTACAAACGAAGGTATCTGAAAAAAAGTCGCCATATCAAATTTTTCACCAAGTATAACTCAAACCAAAACTAAGCAGTTCCTGCAACTGGAAATAACTGACATCCGCCTCGCGTGTCACCCCATCGTCGAAACGACCATGTACGAACAGTTTGGTAGAAAGATATTTATTTATGGAGAAGGTAAACGTATTCTCCCATTCAGCCAACACCTTTTCATAATTGGTAGTGTACGATAAACGAGATTCCCACATCAGCATAGAGAAGACTTTCCATTTCAAAGTTGTCTCCAGACGAGAACCCCATACGCTTTCCCGTTTGTGCCCCGCTTCAATATTAAACTTGGTAGGGTCTACCCTATCACTAGCCACACTATATAAAGTATAGTTGATCGGATTAATCAGCACAGACAAATTGCATACACCGTCTTTCACATACTTGTAGTCCATACCAAGACCGACGTTCAATTCGGCCGGAGAGAAAAAGGCAGACACCAGATTATCGGAGTTGGTGTCATAGTTTGAGAAGAACTGTGTCTTAAATTCAGCAGATAAGGTATAATACCAAGTGCTGAATGCCTTATAACCCAACTTGGAGCTCAAACGAAGCAAGTCGTTGTTTGCCTTGTAACTGTGCACCGTATCGGAAGGAGCCGTAATGAATCCCAGTTTCCATTCTATTTTATTTTCAAACTGAATGCGCTGTCTGTCATCATAGTTCGCCTGCCAGGTAAAACCGGAAAGTAAAGATTTCGTGCTCTCACCACCTTTATACCAGTTGGCAGAAATATAGTTCTGTGAGAACTGCAGGTAGCCGTTTCCACCCAATGTCCAGAAATTAGGCTTAATTACTAGCAGGTCTTTTTCGGTCACCTGATTGGGCAACTCGTCATTCTGCATCATGTCGAGCAAATTCTCCTTTTTCGGCTCATCGACCAGAATTTCTCCATAAATAGGCTTCAGACCCTCCAAATTCACCTCATTCTGTTTCACCAGTTTCGGATACTCCAAGTAAAAAGAAAGCAACTGACGGTTCACGAATCTGTCTACCTGCTGGGAATGACGCAAATCTTTCAGCTGAGGCAATTGTTTTTTCAGTGTATCTTCCTTTATAAAAGGAATCGTAGGTTTCCAATCGGAAATACTGAACGCCTGCTCAATGGGAGCATCATAATAAGTAGCCGGCATAGACAACTTATAATAATCCGGATTCGAACGAATTCCCGTAATCAACAAATAGATATCATCCCAGCGCTCCAGCTGAGCATCATATTCCTGACGGAAATTCTGTAACATCTGCCAGAAATTATTCACTTCCAAGGAAGGAACATCCACTTTCTTGGAAACAGAACTTCCTTGAGTCGTTTTTTGACGAAGTAAAGTTGGAGCCGTTATTTGAAGCGAGTCCATTTCATTTTGAGCTGTACTTGAGGACGTCTCCAATTGCTGTGCAGCCAACCCACTACACATCATACACCCTACCAAGAATAAACCTGTCTTTTTCATCTTTTATGTTATTCAGCAATTTTGTGCAAAAGTACGATTTATTTCTAAAAGAATATCGTTTTATCAACGAGTAATTATGCAATAAAACATATTTCCGGTATCCTTTGTTTAAAATTTCTTCTCACCTACCCCAAACTTCCATGCCAAAGCTGCCACAATCATGGACACAAAAAAGCGCCTTTGCAGTTTGCCCACAAAGACGCTTGTCACATATTGCTCCCTCCAACTAATAATTCACCATAAATCGATATTCACCTTCTTTCACCAGACGTTTGGCAGTAAATGAAATTCTAAAAATTTTTTCTCCCCAAACATCCGACAGTTTAGGGTCTGTCAAGGTTATCGTTTCTTTTGTAACATCAAATTCATCAGGATTGAACTTTATACTTACCGAAACATCTTGTCTGGCAATCTTTACTTCACCGTCCTGAATTGCCACATCACCCCAAGTCATGAAATTGACCTGATTGGGAGCGACCGCATCCTCAAGCCTGAATTTATCCTTAATAACCAGCTGATTCTTTTTCAGTTTGTAGCACCTTATCCACTCTTCTATTTTCGCATTCTCCGGATAGGCATCTTTTAAATTCAACTTAAATTCATCTGAAGAAGCAGTCACCTCCGCAGCCTCATATTTTCTGCCATATGCTTGAGGCACCCCATTAATGACAGGTAAATTGTGATAATTACTCTGCATCGTCCAGATTGAATATCTTTCAGAGCTGAAAGTCTGTTTGGTATATGTGCCGACTCCCGCATCCAGAAAAACAGGCATATTATTTATCCACAAAGAAAAAGTACCTATATCATTATGGTTATGGCTCTCATCGTTATATCCTCCTTTGGCCGCAAAGAATACATTCCCCTTTTTGAGATAACAAAATTGTGTTTCCGGATACCAGACAAATTTAGAAGTAGAATGTGCCGGGATGCACTCCATCAATTCACGATCCACCTTCAACGCCTCCAAAATCCGAAAGAAGTCCCGGCTCACTAAAGAAATCGAATTCTGCTGGTTCTTGTTCAAATAAGATGCAAACTGTTCGAGCTGTGCGTCATCGATTGCCTTACCGAATCTATATATAAGGTGGGCGTTCCCTCCACCTTTTGCCGATGCATCTGCAAAATTTACCACCCACCCGTTTCCGATGTAACTATTCGAGACATAGTTTGCCATATTTCTGATTTGCGTATCAGAAAAGAAGTTTATCCGGTTTCCCGTGATATCGGACAACAGCACCAGGTAATCAAGCACTTTTCCCGAAGCATGTCCCCAATAAGACGGACCTTCCTCACAGGCACCGTCACTATGCACATAATTCAAAAACTTATCGACCGACTGGATACTCCGCCAAACTGCGGCCGCCAGACGTTGTCTGTCATTTTCCAGCAACATAAAAGTCATCAGTGCATTACTATTGCACCACGGATTCCAGTTATTTATCATATCCCCTTCCTTATAATCGGCAGCCAACCACCAAAAGCTGTCATCTTTCAAATAGGGCTGCATGATACGCTTATCCAATTCATGATAAAGCCGTTTAGCTATTTCAGGATCGATTTTATCAAATTCATCATGCATGAAATAGTAAGCCCATGACAAAATATTTCCCAAATCACCTGCCGTCAAGTCAATCATGTCATAATCGTATGCTGGCAATGAGCGGTGTGACGGTTGCCGAGGCAGATGTGCGGACAGTGCCCAAGAGGTCATTTCACATGTATGAAAGATACCGTTTATCAACTGATTCATGAAACGTCCTTTCCCTTCCGCCAATTCCGCCAGCAACAATTGTACAATGGCATAATTGTTTGAGTCAAAAGGAGACTCCATCACAGTGCGATTACCGCTCCTTTCAAACTCCAGGTAATCTGTTGCCGTCACCACCTTCCACACATAGCCCAACTGCTTCTCTCCATTGGCTATAATGACATCCTTGTTTTTTCCCAACAGTCTATCCCATCCCTCGCGGTCTGCATAAGACGGATAATCCACCCATTTTTGCTGAGTCACCAAAAAACTTTCCACTTGTTCTTCCGAAATTTTATGCTGCAACAAATTTCTTTCAGTGTAAGCATTTACCGTTGCAGGCCACACCGTCATCAGAAAAAAGAAAAGAAGATAAAAAAAACTAGATTTCATAAGTTTATATTATTAAGAGTTAAAACAAATATAGATAAATAGATTCACTATTACAAAAAAACTTACGATTCATTTTGTATATAATTCAATTTTCACGATATCTTGACGGATTTAGTTTTAATCTTTCTTATTTTATTGCGATTTTTTTAATTTTCTCAACACATGTATTCTATTTTTCATTACATTTGACATCCGATATCATTTACTAAATTTAATGCAAAATGAAAACAGAAAAACAGATGCATATCCTTTATACTAAAAGGATATTGTTAGGAGCCACTTTCGTTTTTGCAGCAACAAGCCCAATGGGAGCTGTCCACTCACTTCCCTCTTCTCATGCTGACGCTGTAGAGACTATGCTCCAACAAAAGGAGATTTCTGGTACCGTAGTAGATGCAACAGGTGAACCTATTATTGGTGCCAATGTAGTGGTTAAAGGAACAACAAACGGCACAATCACAGACATCGATGGAAGATTTACATTGAAAGTACCTACAGAATGTACCATCGTGATTTCTTACATAGGGTACAACAGTCAGGAAATTAAAGTCACTTCTTCCACAACCCAATTATCGGTAAAACTGAAAGAAGATTCAGAGACATTGGAAGAAGTAGTAGTAGTTGGTTATGGTGTACAGAAAAAAGTAAACCTGTCCGGTTCTGTTTCTTCTGTCAACGTAGCAGAGCTATCTGAAAGCCGTCCGATTACGAACGTATCTCATGCACTGGCAGGTATGGCTGCGGGTGTAAATGTACAATCCGCAAGCAACCAGCCGGGTAACGATGACGCCACTATTCAGGTACGTGGACAAGGAACATTGAACGATTCTTCTCCGTTAGTCATCATCGATGGTGTGGAATCAAGCATCAACTCAGTCAGCCCACAAGATATTGAAGCCATGAGTGTATTAAAGGATGCCGCTTCTGCCGCAATCTACGGTTCTCGTGCTGCCAATGGTGTTATCTTGATTACCACCAAGCAAGGAAAAGCCGGAAGCATGAAAATTGACTACAACGGATATGTTTCTTTTATCTCACCTACCATCCCGAGCTCAATGAATCCTGTATCTAATTATGCAGATTACATGGAACTCATCAACGAAGGCTATGAACGTTCTGATATCAATGCACCGTTCCCGACATCGGTTATCGAAGAATGGCGTAACGATAACGGACAAAACCCGTTGCTTTATCCTAACACGAATTGGCTGGAAGATACCTTTAGAAATGCAGTTGCCCACAATCATGTACTTTCAATGAGTGGAGGTAGCGAAAAAATACGTTTCTATTCTTCTTTCGGCTACCAGAACAACCCGGGTGTAATGGAAAACACAGGCTTTGAGAAATTCAGCGGACGTATCAATGTATCAGCCGATGTAAAACCTTGGTTAAGTTTGGGCGTACAGGCCAATGGATATGTATCCAATATGGATCCGGCAGCCAACTACGACAAGAGTGACGCTACTACAGCTGTAAGTGAAGTGTTCAAATATGCGAGTGCCACCACTCCGGGAATGGTGTTCCGTGCACCAGATGGCAGATATGGAGCTGTAAACAACACTTATGATGCGGCACAAAGCTCCGTAAACAACCCTCTAAAACGATTGAATGCAGTAGACGGTAACATCCGTAAAACGAATATGCGTGCCCGTTTCTTTGGTACGTTAAAACCATTCAAGGGATTCTCAATCACCGCTTCTTATACCTATGAGTTCCTGGACGAAGACCGCTCCAGAAAACCAGTCTTCATCGACAGCTGGAACTTCCAGACCAATACGATCACAGCCACCACCAGAGGCAGAACGTCCCTCTACAATTATGATGGTAAGACACAGCGTTTCTTCGGAGATGTGGTAGCACGCTATGAATCACGTTTCGCGAACGACCGCTTGGGACTGAATGCCATGCTCGGTGCAAGCCAGGAAAGATATTATACCCATAATTTCTCAGCTTCAAAATATGACCTGATCGACTTGAGTCTGAATGTCATGAACGCAGCAATTGGCGAAGCCTCCGCTTCAGGTTCTAGCGCAGAATGGGCAATGCGCTCTTTCTTCGGCCGTGTAAATTTAGACTGGGAAAATAAATATTTACTTGAATTGAACTTACGTGCCGACCAGTCCTCACGCTTCCTTTCAAATAAACGTACTGGTTATTTCCCGTCTGCATCTGTTGCATGGCGTATGGAACAGGAACCGTTTATGGCAAACCTGGTGGAAAAAGGTTTAAGCAACTTAAAGCTTCGTTTGTCTTATGGTTCATTAGGTAACAACTCCGTAGGCAACTATGATGCATTGGCCACTTATGCAAACCGTCCAAGTTCAGGTACTGCCTACAATTATGTATTGAACAATGCACTGGTTCTGGGACTGGCACAGGCCCGTTTAGCGAACCCGGAACTTACGTGGGAATCTACCTACATGACCAATGTGGGTGTTGATTTCGGTTTCTTGAACAACCGCCTGACCGGTACAGTTGATTATTTCCACAAGAGAACGAAAGACATTTTGATCAACCTGCCTGCTCCGATGGTTCATGGAACGGCGACAATTCCAAAGCAGAACAGTGCCACAGTTACTAACCAAGGTGTAGAACTGACCTTAGGCTGGCAGGATAAAGTCGGCGACTTCTCTTATGGTGTAAGCGGAAACTTCACGTATGTAAAGAACATAGTCAATAAATATAAGGGAACAGACAAGGGCGGCATGACAATCAGTGGCGCAAATGTCATCTGGGAAGGTCACCCCATCAATTCCCAATATCTATTGCAAGTAGACCGTATCATCCAGACAGATGAAGACTTGGCCATTGTTAAAGACATGTTGGCGAAAAACCCGAATGCCTTCGATGCGTTTGGCACTCCTCAGAAAGGTGACTTCCTTTACAAGGATGTAGATGGCAATGGAGTGATTGACTTAAATGACCGTAGCATTGTCAGCGACGGACCGAACCCCAAATTCCAGTTTGGTTTGAACCTGAATGCGGCATGGAAAGGCATCGACTTCTCTATCCTCTTCCAAGGTCAGGCAGGTGCTGAAATCTACTGGCAGAACGACTTGGTAAATACCTCCAGCGTAAGACAGGGTTATCAATTGAACAAAGAAGTTTGCGATGGAAGATGGTACGAAGGAAGAACAGATGCCACCTATCCAAGACTGTTGGAATATCAAGACCAGAGAAACAAACAAGTCAGCGATTTCTACCTCGAGAATTTGTCATTCCTCAAGATTCGGAACATCCAGTTAGGTTACACTTTACCTAAAGCATGGACAAACAAGCTCACTCTCGACAGAATCAGAGTTTATGCAAGTATGGAAAACTTCTTTACCTTTACTTCATTCAGAGGATTTGACCCTGAATTAGGAGCCGATCTTTCATACCCTGCAATGAAGAATATGGTAGTTGGTATTAATGTTACATTTTAAATAATAGAAATAATATTCCTATGAAAGCATATAAATTTATTTTAAGCTTAGGCGCATGCTTGTGCTTGACTACCGGATGCTATGATTTGGATGTCTATCCGGAAGACCAGCTATCAAGCGGAACCTTCTTTAAGACTCAAGATCATGCGGACCAAGCGATGATGGGAGTCTACAGTATCATGACAGATAATGATGTCTTCGGGCGTCAGTTTGCTTTCGACTGCCTGGGCGGTATTGGCGCAGGATATGATTATTATGCATATCAATCCATTTCAAGAGGTACTTACACGACCTCTGAAGGCCAGGTGAGCAACAAGTTCCAGAAATTATATGAAGGAATCTCCCGTGCCAACATCGTATTGCAGAACGTGAACAACTGTGATATGACAGACGAATTGAAAGCACAGTATAAGGGTGAAGCAAAATTCATGCGTGCCTTGTTCTATTTCACACTGTTGGATTTCTGGGGAGGAGTGCCTATTTACGATGAATCTACGGTGGTAGCCGAAGACTTCATGAACATGCTGAAAGCACGCTCCAGTGCGGACGAGGTGAGAGCCTTCATCATCAAGGATTTGGATGACGCTATTGCCAGTCTGCCTAAGGAATGGGACAGCACCAATAAAGGAAGAGCTACCTGCGGTTCAGCCATGGCTTTGAAAGGAAAAGTCTATTTGTGGAACAAACAATACACTGAAGCCAAAGACTGTTTCGAGGCCCTGCTTACCGACAAGAACAAATATGCGAATTACGAACTGTATCCTGATTACGCCGGTTTGTTCAAGCCCAATGAAGGAGACGAAAGCAGTGAAATGATTTTCGCCATCCAGAACATCGGTGGAGTGGGACAAGATTTCGGTATGCCAACCACTTTCTACATGGGAACCCGTTCTTCTTATGGAAGCTGCTGGAACAACATGATGGCTGCCACTACCTTTGCCGACTCATACGAAACCCGAGATGGTTCAAACTATGATTATTCAAACTTCCAGTTTGACTGGGACGGATTCTTAAACTTGAACTACTCTACGGATGAGAATGTGAGAAAACAAGTCTTTTATTCTACGCTGAACGAAAGCAAGACGGCTGTTGCCACCTACACTCCGTACCGTAACCAGCTTGTGGACATGTATGAAAAGCAGCGTGACCCACGTATGAGCATTTCCTTGATTTGCCCATACACCACCTACGAAGGATGGACCAAGAATGCACCTAAACATACAGAATACGTATTGACAGGTAATACCAATGAAACAACCGTCCTCAACGGATTTGTTCAGGTGAACCAGGGACATGAATGTTATCTTTGGAGAAAATTTGTGGCTACAGAAGATTTGGGCGGTCTGATCAACAACCGTGAAGATACCCCGATCAACTTCCCGCTGATTCGTTTGGCAGATGTGTATCTGATGCTGGCTGAATGTTACAACCAAATGGAAAACGGAGATCAGGACAAGGCGATTGATTATATCAACAAGGTTCGAGACCGTGTAGGCATGCCGCTGATCAACGCTTCCGGAAGCCCATATCAGGTTACTGCAGACAAGAACACCGTGTTCAACTGCATCAAGCATGAACGTGCGATTGAGCTTGCAGGCGAAGGTCACAGCTTCAGTGACATGAAACGCTGGAAACTGCTGGAAACAGTGGGCAGACAAGAAAAATACATCACAAATGTAGGTAAAGCATTCTATACCCGTGTAGTCCGCGAACGTGATTACCTGTGGCCGATACCTCAGACTGAAATCGATATCAACCCCAACCTGACACAGAATCCGGGATGGTAATAACAGGGAGCATACGCATATAAATGCATAATTATTTCCATAGAAACGAGGGTGTGTCAAAACTCATTTTTTGAAAATATGAACTTGTAATTTGAAATTTGAGCATCCTAAAAGACTAAAGAAAGGGTCGTATCATTACTCAATACAGAGTTTGATACGACCCTTTTAAATATTATAGTTATAATCTGTAACTTTGAAGAGTAGTCATTTTAGTTTTGACACACCCTCTTTTTTTATTTCCTGCAATTTATCATTAAAACACCCGTTACATACCCCCTAACCCGCCAGATACATCGGTGAAAATAAGGTTTTATCCCTTCTGTTTTTGCGAGTTCAGCTTTTTTTCCTAATTTTGCAACTTTGAAGAAGTAGTTCTTCACACTTGGAGGGAAATACGCTCCAAGCGGTTCCGCAACCGCTTTCCAAAGACAGGAAAGCCGGACGGTTTTTATTGGAATTTAATTTTTAAATATTCATATTGTGGCAGAAACAAAGTATATTTTCGTAACAGGTGGTGTAGCCTCTTCACTGGGAAAAGGAATCATCTCATCATCTATCGGTAAGTTGCTGCAGGCCAGAGGCTACAGCGTAACCATCCAGAAGTTCGACCCGTATATCAACATCGACCCGGGAACTCTGAACCCTTATGAACACGGAGAATGCTACGTAACCGTAGACGGACACGAAGCCGACCTCGACCTGGGACACTATGAACGATTCCTGGGTATCCAGACCACCAAAGCCAACAACATTACTACCGGCCGTATCTACAAGAGTGTAATCGACAAGGAACGCCGGGGTGACTATCTGGGCAAGACCATCCAGATTATCCCTCACATCACCGACGAAATCAAACGCAACGTCAAACTGTTGGGCAACAAGTACAAATTCGATTTCGTTATCACTGAAATCGGAGGAACAGTGGGCGACATCGAATCACTTCCTTATCTGGAAAGCATCCGCCAGCTGAAAAGAGAACTGGGCAAAAACGCGTTGTGCGTACACCTTACCTACGTACCTTATCTGGCTGCTGCCGGAGAGCTGAAGACCAAACCGACCCAGCACTCTGTAAAGGAACTCCAGTCGGTAGGTATCCAGCCGGACATTCTGGTGTTGCGTACAGAGCACGAACTGAGCACGAACCTGCGCAAGAAAGTCGCTTTGTTCTGTAACGTAGACGAAAGCGCCGTTATCCAGTCAATGGATATGCCGACCATCTACGAAGTACCTTTGCGCATGCAGGAACAGAAGCTTGATGTCACCATTCTGGAAAAGATGGGACTTCCGGTAGGCGAAACTCCTACCCTCGGTCCGTGGAGAGACTTCCTGAACCGCCGTCACAATGCCACTGAAAAGGTAAAAATCGGTCTGGTAGGAAAATACGATTTGCAGGACGCCTACAAATCTATCCTCGAAGCCCTTTCACAGGCAGCTACCTACAACGACCGCAAGGCAGACATCCACTTCATCAACAGTGAGAACCTGACAGAAGAAAACATTGAAGAGAAGCTGAAAGACATGGATGGAGTCATCATCTGTCCGGGATTCGGTCAGCGCGGTATCGAAGGTAAGTTCATTGCCATCAAGTATTGCCGTACACACAACGTGCCGACATTCGGTATCTGTCTGGGTATGCAGTGCATGGCCATCGAGTTCGCCCGCGACGTACTGGGATATGCCGATGCCAACAGCCGCGAAATGGACGAAAAGACTCCGCACAATGTCATTGACATCATGGAGGAACAGAAATCCATCACCAACATGGGTGGAACCATGCGTCTGGGAGCCTACGAGTGTGTCATCGACCCGACATCCAAAACATATCAGGCTTACCAGAGCGAACACATCCAGGAACGTCACCGTCATCGTTACGAATTCAACAACAGCTACAAGGAAGAATTCGAAAAGGCCGGCATGAAGTGCGTAGGTATCAATCCGGAATCAGACCTGGTGGAAATCATCGAAATCCCGACCCTGAAATGGTTCATCGGTACACAGTTCCATCCGGAATACAGCAGTACGGTACTGAAACCCCATCCGTTGTTCCTGTCTTTCATCAAGGCAGCCATCAACAAGTAAGTCAAAAATAACATTGTAAAGAAACAGAAATGGACAAAAACACGTTAGTGGGCTTTGTCCTGATTGGAGCGGTGATTGTAGGTTTTGGTATCTACAACCGCCCCAGCCAGGAAGAAAGAGCACGCGCACAGCACTATCAAGACTCTATCCAGCAGGTCATCAAGCAACAGCAGGAAGTACAGGAGAAAAAGGCCGCGGCAGCCGTTGAAGCTGCACGTCCGGACAGTTCCTCCCTCTTCTTCCAGTCTGCACAAGGTACGGAGCAGTTTACCGTACTGGAAAACGACCTGGTGCAGCTGACCTTCTCCAACAAAGGTGGACGGGTAAGCAAGGCCATGCTGAAAGAGTATAAAGACCAGAAGAAACAGCCGCTCGTCCTTTTCGACGGCAAAGATGCTTCCATGAATTTCGGCTTCGAAGGAAAGGGAGAAAACATCTTGAGCGACCAGATGTACTTCGAGGCAACCAACGTGACCGACTCTACCGTAACCATGCGGTTGAACGCGGCCAACGGCGGACATCTGGACTTCAACTACCGCTTGCTGCCGAACTCCTACATGGTGGACTTCACCATCCAGGCCAGCGGTTTGCAGAATTTCTTCTCCCCTTCTACCAAGACAATGAGCATCGAGTGGAAACAGCGGGCCCGTCAGATGGAGAAAGGCTACAACTTTGAACAGCGTTACACCTCGCTGACCTATAAGCCGGTGGACGACAGCTTTGACTACCTGAGCGAGACAAAGGATGCCAAAGAAACCATTCCGGAAGCCCTCGACTGGGTGGCCTTCAAGAACCAGTATTTCTCTTGTGTCTTCATGGCCGAGCAGAACTTCGACAACGCCACCCTCGAATCCAAGATGGAACAGCAGGGAAGCGGCTACATGAAGAATTATACTGCCGACATGAAAACGGCTTTCGACCCGACGGGTACCAAGGCCTCACACCTGCAGTTCTACTTCGGTCCGAACCACTTCAAGACCTTGCTCGCCAGCAACGACCTGAGCTTTAAGGACAAAGACCAGGAGCTGGAAGATTTGGTCTACCTGGGATGGCCGATTATCCGACTCATCAACCGCTGGTTCACCATCAACCTGTTCGACTGGCTGTCGGGTTGGGGACTGAGCATGGGTATGGTAATCCTGCTCATGACCATCATCGTCAAGGTACTGGTACTTCCTACCACTTGGAAGTCCTTCATTTCCTCGGCCAAGATGCGTGCCCTGAAACCCTATGTGGATAAAATCAATGCCAAATACCCGAAACAGGAAGATGCCCTGAAGAAACAGCAGGAAACCATGGCCCTCTACCGGCAGTATAATGTCAGCCCGATGGGAGGCTGTCTGCCGATGCTGTTGCAGACGCCGGTGTTCATGGCCCTCTTCTTCTTCGTGCCGAACGCCATCGAGCTTCGCCAGCAAGGATTCCTGTGGGCTACCGACCTCTCGGCATACGACGACCTGATCAGCTGGAGCTATCACATTCCGTTGCTGGGTAACCACCTGAGCTTGTTCTGTCTGTTGTTCAGCATCACCACAGTCTTGAACCAGATTATCATGATGAAGCAGCAGGATATGGGCAACAACCCGCAGATGGCCGCCATGAAATGGATGATGTACATCATGCCCGTGATGTTCTTCTTCATCTTCAACGACTATGCATCGGGATTGAGCTACTACTACTTCATCTCCGGTCTGATTGGTATCATCACCATGTTGATTATGCGCCGCATGACCGACGAGAAGAAGCTGCTCGCCCAGCTGGAAGCCAACAAGAAGGAACCTTCCCAGCAGAAAGCCAGCGGACTGATGGCCAAACTGGAAGCCCTGCAGAAAGAACAGGAACGCTTGCAGAAAGAACGTCAGGAGCACCTGAACAAGAAGAAATAAAAACGCCCCGAAAGGGAACAGAAAGAGCGGAACAGAAAGGCAATCGAAGGCCTTTCGTTCCGCTCTTTTTCTTTTTGCCTTCTCTTTTTCCATTTATTATCTTACCTTTGCACGACGGAAACGCGTACAAAGACTCGCATACTCTAAAAATTAAAAATAAAAACATGAAGAAAACAGATTTAATGAACATGACTGCGGCCGTGCTGATGGCCTCGGCTCCGATGGCTGCCGTACAGGCGGAAGGAACCGACGCGCCTTTCATCGGCAAGCAGGAAATCACCGTGAAAGACGGACGGATGACCCCGGAAACCCTGTGGGCCATGGGACGTATCGGAAGTTCCTGTGTGTCTCCCGACGGAAAGAAGATTGCTTACACCGTATCCTACTACAGCGTAAAGCTGAACAAGGGTCACCAGGTCATCTACGTGATGAACGCCGACGGTTCTGACAACAAACTGCTGACCACCTCTGCCGACAGCGAAGGCGAACCGGCATGGATCAAAGGCGGAAGCAAACTGGCTTTTATCACGAAAGGACAGATTTGGGAAATGAATCCCGACGGCACCGGACGCCAGCAACTCTCTGACTACGCAGGCGGCATCGACGGATTCAAGTTTTCTCCCGACGGCACCAAGGTGCTTTTCATCTCGCAGGTGAAATACGGCGAACGTACCGTCGACAAATACCCCGACCTGGACAAGGCCAGCGGAAAAGTCATCGACGACCTGATGTACAAGCACTGGGATGAATGGGTTGAAACCGTTCCCCATCCGTTCGTGGCTTCTTTCACCGACAATAAAGTAGGCGAAGCCACCGACATCCTGGCCGGTGAACCCTACGAATCGCCGATGAAACCTTTCGGCGGCATCGAACAGCTTGCATGGAGTCCCGACTCCAAGTCGGTGGCCTACACCTGCCGCAAGAAGACCGGACAGGCTTATGCCGTATCCACCGATTCGGACATCTATTTATATAATGTGGAAACCAAGCAGACCCGCAACCTCTGCAAGGAAGATGCCACCGACAAGAACATGGGTTACGACACCAACCCGCAGTTCTCACCCGATGGAAAGAACATCGCCTGGCAAAGCATGGAACGCGACGGATACGAAAGCGACCGCAACCGTCTCTGCGTGATGGACCTGCACAGCGGAAAGAAAACTTACGTAACCGAGGCCTTCCAGTCGGGCGTGGACAGCTACTGCTGGGCACCTGACAACAAGACCCTCTACTTCACGGGCGTATGGCATGCCACCAGCATGATTCACAGCACCAACCTGAAGGGCGAGGTGAAACAGCTCACCGACGGCATGTACGACTATGCTTCCGTGGCCATGCTGAACGACAAGCAACTGCTCACCACCCGCCACTCCCTGAGCGAAGCCGACGAGCTGTTTACGGTCAACCTGAAAAAGAAAAACGAGGTGACCCGTATCACGAAAGAAAACGACCACATCTTCAGCCAGCTGAAACTGGGCAAAGTTGAACCTCGCTGGACCAAGACCGTCGACGGAAAAGACATGCTCTCATGGGTGGTTTATCCGGTCAACTTCGATCCGAACAAGAAGTACCCTACCCTCCTGTTCTGTGAAGGAGGACCGCAAAGCCCTGTCAGCCAGTTCTGGAGCTACCGTTGGAACCTGCAGATTATGGCTGCCAACGACTACATCATCATTGCCCCCAACCGTCGCGGTCTGCCGGGATTCGGCATGGAATGGCTGGAAGAAATCAGCACCAACTACGGCGGCCACTGCATGGACGACTACTTGAGCGCCATCGATGACATCGCCAAGGAACCCTACGTGGACAAAGACCGTCTGGGATGCGTGGGAGCCAGCTTCGGAGGCTACTCCGTATATTGGCTGGCCGGACACCACAACAAGCGCTTCAAAGCTTTCATCGCCCACGACGGCTTCTTCAACATGGAACAGCAGTACCTCGAAACCGAGGAACTCTGGTTCACCAACTGGGATCTGGGTGGTCCGTACTGGGACAAGAGCAACCCGGCCGTACAGCGCAGCTACGCCAACTCTCCCCATCTGTTCGTAGATAAATGGGATACCCCGATTCTCTGCATCCACGGCGAGAAAGACTACCGTATCCTGGCTTCACAGGGAATGGCCGCGTTCAACGCTGCCAAGCTGAGAGGCATCCCCGCCGAACTGCTGATTTTCCCGGACGAGAACCACTGGGTATTGAAACCACAGAACGGTATTCTCTGGCAACGCACCTTCTTCAACTGGCTTGACCGCTGGCTGAAACCGCAGAAATAAGCCTTAAAACCCTTCCGGGCACCTTTTTTACGGCGTTTTTTCCCTGAAATACGCAAAAAAGAGGTGCCCGGATTTGCATATTAAAATAAAAAGCCCTACCTTTGCATCGCTTTTGAGAAAGACACTTCGGGGTGTAGCGCAGTCCGGTTAGCGCACCTGCTTTGGGAGCAGGGGGTCGTGGG
>URWA01000023.1 GCA_900551445.1 uncultured Bacteroides sp.
TCAAATTTCAAATTACAAGTTCATATTTTCAAAAAATGAGTTTTGACACACCCTCTTTTTTTATGCCCTGACGTGGGGTGATGTGAGCAAAAAACAAATCGCTGCATCGGCTCCTCTGAACGATGGAATGTCGATGCAGCGATTTTGAATGATTTTCCGTTCTTTATTTCTGTACTTTCAAGCTAAACTTCTTGAAATAAACCTGCGTTTCCTGACTGGATTTGTTCGTCAGACGGACATATCTCAAGGAAGCATCAGTCGGGAGGGAGGCAGTGATTTCCGTCTTTTCGGCTGCCTGTGACAGAGGAACGGTCTGCCATTCCTGACCGTCACGGCTCACTTCCAGCGTGAATTGCGGAGCTACTCCCTGAGTACCTAAGTCCATGGCCAGGGCCTCGAAACGTACCGGTTGGTCTACGGCAATCTGCAGCATGGCACCGGCCGGCCATTTGATGACTTCGTTGGACGGGGATACATTGACATTCTGATGGCGGGCACGTACCAGCTGGGTCTTCAGCTGAGGCACATCGCTGGTCAGCGTGTAAGGATTGTATTCGGCCTTGGTTTCCAGATGGGTCTTGTACTGGGTGTTATAGGCGCTGGTTACCTGGGTATATACCTGATTCAGGGTGGGCAGCAGGATGAGGCTTCCCACCTTTACCCCTGGCTGGTACGGATTCTGGTTTTCGGTCATATCCAGTTCATACATTTGAGTCTGCAAGGCGCGGGCACGGTCGTAGTAGGTCTTGAAAGCAGCGTCTTTTCCGTCCAGTGCTTTGACCATCTGCAGTACACACTGGCCGTATTCACCGAGCAGCTTGCCCTGTTTCAGCCAAGGGCGCATCTCCTGGATGAGGGCCGTATTTTCATTGTCGGCCAAAAGTACATCGCAGGCCGTTTCCAGACGCATACATTCACGAAGTACACTGTCGGCAGCTTCGGTGTGGTGCATATCCTGTGCCAACACTTTCAGTATCGGCTGCAGGGATACACTTTCGTCACGGCGGAATCCATGTCCGTTAGGTCCCAGGTCGGAACAATGTGTGGCAAAGGTTTCCAGATAGGCGACCTTCCGGGGCAGCAGGTCCTTGATGGCATGCTTCCACGACTGGATGCTGTCGTAGGTCTCCAGGTTCCAGGTGTAGTCGGCCACGCTGTACAAGGATATTTTGGAAGATTCCGCGTGTTCCATCGGATTGGATACGAAACCGGACATATCGTCCTTGATATCTTTGGCATTGCCGTAGACTGGCCCCAAGAGCAGATGGTCGCGTACGTAGTCGTTCACCGGGAAGTTCCACCAGATATAGGCCTTACGCCGGATGAGCGGGTTAATCCAGTCCAAGGTAGGCTTGTCAATACAGGCAATCACCCGGTCGCCGGTCCACATGACATGGATGCTGGGGTTGAGTTTTTCACCCAAGGTAGTCAGATAACCGCCTTCCACGTTCGACCAGCTCTTGTTGTATTCCGTAGGGCACATCACCAGAGGACTTACATCGTGTTTCTGCTGGATGAAGTTGTTGTCGATATAGTTCAGCAGTTCGGCTTGGCGTACGGGGTCTGTACCGTCACCCGAAATGTCGTCGAAGAACACGGCAAAGGAGCGTACACCCAACTGGTACATGGCTTCGAATTTCTGAATCAGGGCATCTCGGTCGGCTTCCGTCCATTTAATATCCTTTCCCGGATGGATGGCCCATACAAAGTTCACTTCGTGGCGGGTAGCCTGCTCGATGAGTTCATGAATCTGAGCAGCTTCCTTTTCCGGATAAGGCTTGCGCCAGTTGGGGGAGGAGTGGTACGGATCGTCTTTCGGCCCATAGATATAGGTATTCATTTTGTTCTTGCCGTAGAATTCGAGTTGGCGCATACGGGCCTCGTGGCTCCAGGGAGTTCCGTAGAAGCCCTCTACCACACCGCGGAAGGCAATGTCAGGATAGTCCTCAATGGTGCAGAGGCTCAAATCTCCCTGACGTACCATCTGAGCCAAGGTCTGCACGCCGTAGAAGGCGCCTCGTGCGTCTGCACCGGCAATCACGATGTGGTTATCGTTTACCTCTATATAATAGCCTTCCTTGTGCGGTGGAATTTTGGAAGTATATTTCTTGACGGCTTTATCGCCTTTCTTGCCGAGAATGATTGTGAATCCGGTTTTCTCCTGCTTGTTGGGGAGAAACTGTTTCAGGGCTTCGGCGGCATGCGGACAGCTGCCTTCGGTCAGCACGAGCTGGTAAGATTGCGGCACGGCCACGGTCTTTTCATTTTTGCTCAGTTTAAACTCTTGTACCTTGGGCTGCAGCAGGCTGGCATCGGTCTGTGCCAGCACAGGTGTGGCACCTAGAACCATGTAGAATAGGGGTAGTAAATGGAATTTCATGAATTTTATTAGGTTAGATAATAATGATATTGCAAACATACATAAAATGATGCATCTTTACAATGGACTCTATAAAAAAGGAGGGCCGCTCATCTTTAATTGACTTAATTGGAGATGGGCGGCCCTCCTTTTTTATAATATTTGTTCAAGTATGCTTTGATGAATTTCTTTCTATCCGAATAATTCCCGGAAGGCTTCTTCTACCTTCCGTACGGGAACAAGTTCTATTTTTATTTTCTTGCGGTCGATGCCTGAAAGGTTGTGCTTGGGTATCAGCATCCGCTGGAATCCCAGTTTTTCGGCTTCACTGATGCGTTGTTCGATGCGGTTGACCGGACGGATTTCTCCACTCAGGCCGACTTCGCCTGCCATGCAAACTCCCGTTTCGATTTCGGAATCCATGTTGCTGGAAAGAATGGCACTGATGACGGCCAGGTCGATGGCCGGGTCGTTGACTTTCAATCCTCCGGCGATGTTCAGGAACACGTCTTTCTGTGCCAGTTTGAAGCCGACTCGCTTTTCCAGTACGGCCAACAGCATGTTCATGCGCCGGAGGTCGAATCCGGTGGCCGAACGTTGCGGCATACCGTAGGCTGCCGTGCTGACCAAAGCCTGGACTTCAATCAGGAAGGGGCGTACCCCTTCTACGGCTCCGGCAATGGCGACACCGCTCATCCCCTCATGGTCTTGGGTAAGCAGGAGCTCCGAGGGATTGCTGACTTGACGAAGGCCGTCCTGCCGCATCTCATAAATACCCAATTCGGCGGTACTTCCGAAACGGTTCTTGATGCTGCGCAGGATGCGGTACATGTAGTGCTGGTCTCCTTCGAATTGCAGCACCGTATCCACAATGTGTTCCAGTACCTTCGGTCCGGCAATGCTGCCTTCTTTGTTGATGTGTCCGATAAGGATGACAGGGGTACCGGTTTCTTTGGCAAACTTCAAGAGAGAAGCGGTACATTCCCTTACCTGCACGATGCTGCCGGGAGAGGAATCAATGTTTTCGGTAGAAATGGTCTGGATGGAGTCGATGATGACCAGGTCGGGAGCGGCATTCTTGATGTGGGTAAAGATTTGTTCCAAGGAGGTCTCACACGCAATCAGCAGGTTTTCGTTGTCGGGATGGGGGATACGGACAGCACGGAGCTTCAGCTGACGGGCACTTTCTTCACCGGATACATAAAGAATCTTTTTATGGGCAAGTCGGAGTACGGTCTGAAGTACCAGGGTGGATTTGCCGATACCGGGTTCTCCTCCAATCAGGGTCAGGGAGCCCTGTACCAGTCCTCCTCCCAATACCCGGTTGAGTTCCTCGTCCAGCATATCAATCCGTTGCTCCTCGTCGGATGCGATAGCTTTGAGAGGCTGAGGTTTGGAACGTACGGATTCGATGCCGTGCGCCACATGCTTGGCCACGGGGGCTTCTTTCCGGACCACCTCTTCTACAAATGTGTTCCACTGTCCGCAAGAGGGACATTTCCCGGCCCATTTCGGGGATTCTTGTCCGCAATTCGTGCAGACATATACTGTTTTTTCTTTTGCCATAGTTGTCACACTAATTTCAGACAAAGGTACGAAAACTTATGTTTATTTCTGATACTGCCAAAAAAATATCATTTAAATGTGGGTTTGTAGAAAAATGTTGTTATATTTGCCAACGGAAAAACAATAATCTATGACTGAACGCTGTCTTCATATCATCTTGTTGAAGGGGCATGGGTATATGCCTTTCATTACTTCTGCCACAGGGATGACCCCTAGGGGGTAAAGGATAGTATGTTTGGTGTTTCTACGTGATACACGTCTGCGGATGCAGACATTTCAATTATTTTATTCATTCAACTTTAATTTAATTTATTTGTTTCCGTAAGGAAAGTGGAATGTACTGCTTTCTTCTTGTGGAAGCTAACCGGATTATATGAATTCGGGCATAAAAAATAAAAACAACCTATGAAAGTATTGAAATTCGGCGGCACGTCCGTAGGTTCCGTCAATAGCATGTTAAGCGTGAAGCGCATTGTAGAAAGTGTAGATGACAAAGTGATTGTAGTCGTTTCTGCATTGGGAGGCATTACCGACAAATTGATTTGTACTTCGAGAATGGCCGCTTCGGGCGATGATTCTTATGAAAAGGAAATGAAGGAAATCGTGAACCGCCATATCGAGATGGTCTACACGGTCATTCCGGCAGGGAGAGGAAGAGAATTGCTTCTGGACCTGGTCAATGAGTTGCTAAGTGAATTGAAGGATATTTTTCAGGGGATTTATTTGATTCGGGACCTTTCTCCCAAAACGTCGGCTACTATTGTGAGCTATGGAGAACGTTTGTCTTCCATTATCGTGGCTACCTTGATTCAAGGGGCTGTGTGGTTCGATTCCCGTACGTTTATCAAGACAGAGAAAAAACATAACAAGCATATTCTGGATTCAGAACTCACCAATCAGCTGGTACGTGAAACCTTCAGTGAGATACCGCAAGTATCTGTAGTGCCGGGATTTATTTCTACGGATAAGAACACCGGTGAGGTCACGAACTTGGGAAGAGGTGGTTCGGATTACACGGCTTCCATCATTGCGGCTGCACTGGATGCGGATATTTTGGAAATATGGACGGATGTGGACGGCTTCATGACGGCCGACCCTAGAGTCATCAGCACGGCTTATCCGATTAAGGAGTTGAGCTACGTGGAGGCTATGGAGTTGTGTAATTTCGGAGCGAAGGTGGTATATCCGCCGACCATTTATCCGGTATGTCACAAGAATATTCCGATTCTGATTAAGAATACGTTCAATCCGGAGGCACCGGGTACCATCGTCAAGCAGGATGCCGACCATTCTTCAAAACCCATCAAGGGTATTTCGTCCATCAACGATACTTGCCTGATTACCATGACCGGTCTGGGTATGGTGGGCGTGATTGGAGTCAACCACCGTATTTTCAAGACCTTGGCAGAGAACGGCATCAGCGTGTTCCTCGTATCGCAGGCTTCTTCCGAGAACTCTACTTCCATCGGTGTGAGAAATGAAGATGCAGAACTGGCTTGTGAAGTATTGAACGAGGAATTTGCCAAAGAAATTGAAATGGGAGAAATCTCGCCGATGAAGGCGGAAGGCAATCTGGCAACCGTAGCCATTGTGGGTGAGAACATGAAGCATACACCGGGTATTGCCGGAAAACTGTTCGGTACGTTAGGACGGAACGGCATCAATGTCATTGCCTGTGCGCAGGGAGCTTCGGAAACCAATATCTCTTTTGTGGTAGACGGTGCTTCTTTGCGGAAAACGCTGAACGTGATTCACGATTCATTCTTTCTGTCAGAATACCAAGTCTTGAATTTGTTTATTTGTGGCACAGGAACGGTAGGTTCCAGCCTGATAGAGCAGATTCATGGTCAGCAGGAAAAATTGAAACAGGAACGGGGATTGAAACTGCATGTAGTGGGAATCGCCAATGGACACAAGGCGTTGTTTACCCGTGCAGGAATCAATCTGGAGCATTTCCGGGAAGAACTGGATGAAAAGGGAATCGTTTCTACCCCGCAGGTACTTCGGGATGAGATTGTGGGAATGAATATCTTCAACTCGGTATTTGTGGATTGTACCGCCAGTCCGGATATTGCAGCCCTCTACAAGGACTTGTTGAGTCACAACGTTTCGGTAGTGGCAGCCAATAAGATTGCGGCTTCTTCGGAATATGATATTTATGCGGAATTGAAGAAAATAGCCCGTCAGCGGGGAGTCAAGTTCCTGTTTGAAACGAACGTAGGAGCGGGATTACCGGTCATCAACACCATCAACGACCTGATAAACAGTGGAGATAAGATTCTGAAGATTGAAGCGGTAGTGAGCGGTACGTTGAATTATATTTTCAACCGTATCAGTGCCGACATGCCGTTGAGTGCGACCATCCGTCAGGCGAAGGAAGACGGTTATTCAGAACCCGATCCGCGAGTAGACCTGAGCGGGAAGGACGTGATTCGGAAACTGGTGATTCTGGCTCGTGAAGCAGGCTATCGTTTGAATCAGGAAGATGTGGAAACCCACTTGTTTATTCCGGACAAGTATTTTGAGGGTACGTTGGATGATTTCTGGAAGAACATTCCCAAATTGGATAAGGAATTCGAAGAGCGTCGCCGCGAAGTGGAACGGGAAGGAAAACGTTGGCGTTTTGTAGCCAGTCTGGAAAACGGACATGGAAAAGTGGCTTTGCAGGAAGTGGATAGCAATCATCCGTTCTATAATCTGGCGGGTACCAATAACATTATTCTGCTGACCACCGAACGTTACAATGAATATCCGATGCTGATTCAAGGATATGGCGCCGGGGCCAGTGTGACGGCTGCGGGTGTGTTTGCAGACATCATGAGCATTGCCAATATTTAAAACAGACAGTCATGAAACATCTTATTATATTGGGCGACGGCATGGCCGACTGGGCTGTTCCGTCGTTGGGAGGCAAGACCCTGTTGCAGTATGCGCAGACTCCTTATATGGACAAACTGGCACGCATGGGACGTACGGGTATGTTGAAGACCGTAGCCGACGGGTTTCATCCTGGAAGTGAGGTGGCCAATATGTCGGTAATGGGATATGACCTGCCCAAGGTTTACGAAGGCCGTGGGGTACTGGAAGCTGCGAGTATCGGAGTCGACCTTCAGGAAGGGGACATGGCCATGCGGTGTAACATCGTCTGTGTGGAAGGAGATCTTTTGAAGAACCATTCTGCCGGGCATATCACGACCGAGGAAGCCGATGAACTGATCCGATTTCTGGATGAAAAACTGGGCTCCGACCGTATTCATTTCTATACCGGTGTGCAGTATCGTCATTTGCTGGTGATAAAAGGGGGAGACAAACGGCTGGCTTGTGTGCCTCCGCATGATATCCCTTTACAGCCTTTCCGACCGAACATGGTGAAGGCTTTGTGCCCGGAAGCACAGGAAACAGCCGATTTGTTGAATGATTTGATTCTGAAGTCACAACAGTTGCTGCCCACTCATCCGGTCAACCTGAAACGGGTGGCTGAAGGAAAGGACCCGGCCAATAGTATCTGGCCGTGGAGTCCGGGATACCGTCCGCAGATGGAACCGTTGTCAGAGAAATATCCTGCCATCCGTAAGGGAGCAGTCATTACGGCAGTCGATTTGATTCGGGGTATCGGACGTTACGCCGGATTGCGTTGCATTGAAGTGGAAGGAGCTACCGGCTTGTATAATACCAATTATGAAGGAAAGGCCCAGGCAGCCATTGAAGCCTTGAAAACCGATGACTTTGTGTATCTGCATGTGGAGGCCAGCGATGAGGCCGGACATGAAGGAGATGTGCCGTTGAAGTTGCAGACGATTGAAAACCTGGACCGTCGGATTGTGGGACCTGTCTATGAGGCGGTGAAACAATGGGATGAACCTGTCGCCATGGCGGTTCTTCCAGACCATCCTACGCCTTGTGAGTTGCGGACACATACCAATGAGCCTATACCGTTTTTGATTTATTATCCGGGTATTGTGCCCGATTCCGTGCAGACCTATGATGAAATAAGCTGTAAGGAAGGCGGATACGGGGTGATGGAAAAAGACGAGTTTATGAATTTATTTATGAACATTCAGTAACAAATTGCAATATGAAGTATTACAGTACAAACGGAAAAGCGCTGGACGCTACTTTGGAAGAGGCCGTAGTGAGAGGGCTGGCTTCTGACAAGGGCTTGTATATGCCTCGCGAGATAAAGGCATTGCCGCAGTCTTTTTTTGACGAGATTGATACGCTTTCTTTCCCTGAGATAGCTTATAAGGTGGCCGATGCCTTCTTTGGAGAAGATGTACCTGCAGAGACTCTGAAACAGATTGTATATGATACCTTGAATTTCGATGTGCCGGCAGTGAAGGTGAAAGATAATATTTATTCTTTGGAACTGTTTCATGGACCGACGCTGGCGTTTAAGGATGTAGGCGGTCGTTTTATGGCGCGTTTGCTGGGGTATTTTATCCGCAAGGAAGGGAAAAAGCAGGTCAATGTGCTGGTGGCCACTTCGGGTGATACGGGAAGTGCCGTGGCAAACGGCTTCCTGGGAGTAGAAGGTATTCATGTATATGTGCTCTACCCGAAGGGAAAAGTCAGCGAGATTCAGGAAAAGCAGTTTACTACCCTCGGACATAATATTACGGCCATTGAGGTGAACGGTACGTTTGATGACTGCCAGGCCTTGGTGAAGAGTGCGTTCATGGATAAGGAATTGAACGAACACATGCAGCTCACTTCCGCCAACTCCATTAATGTGGCCCGCTTCTTGCCTCAGGCATTTTATTATTTCTATGCCTATGCCCAGATGAAGAAAATCGGTAAAGCCGACAATCTGGTTGTCTGTGTACCGAGTGGCAACTTTGGCAATATCACTGCCGGGTTGTTTGGCAAGCGCATGGGACTCCCCGTGAAGCGTTTTATTGCCGCCAATAACCGGAATGACATATTCTATCAGTACCTGAAGACAGGGAAATACAGTCCACGTCCTTCTGTGGCTACGATTGCCAATGCCATGGATGTGGGCGACCCAAGTAACTTTGCCCGTGTATTGGATTTGTACGACGGCAGCCATGAGGCCATCGCTTCCGAAATCAGTGGAGAAACCTATACAGATGACCAGATTCGGGAAACGGTACAGAAGGTGTATGAAGAAACGGGTTATCTGCTGGATCCCCATGGGGCATGCGGATACCGGGCTTTGGCGGAAGAACTGAAGGAAGGCGAAGTGGGGGTATTCCTGGAGACCGCTCATCCGGCCAAATTCTTGCAGACCGTAGAAGATATCATTGGGGTAGAGGTGAAAATACCGGAAAAACTTCAGGCCTTCATGAAAGGAACCAAACAGAGCATACCGATGTCAAAAGATTTTGCGGCTTTCAAGGCTTACTTGATGAAGCAGTAATTGTTCGGACGCAGACTAGGATAAGAGTAAGTTCTCAGTACTTCCTAGGAAGTACTTTAGTACTCATTAGGCAGTACTGCAGTACTTTCAGGGGAGTACTCCAGTACTTCAAAGGAAGTACTGAGTTGACAGCATATCATAGACTCAGCTTTTCCAACTGCTTGAATAGTAGTGGCTTGGCTGATGAAAAAAAGGAAGGGACCATTCGAATGAAAATGAATGGTCCCTTCCTTTTTTAGGTTATGTTTTTTTCCTTTTTAAAGATGAAGCTTCAGGGTCACGAATTTCTTGATGAACTCTACGGTGCCGTCAATCCCCAATACGGAGGAGTCAATGCATAAATGATAAGTAGCTGCCGCTCCCCATGTCTTGTAACTGTAATAATTGTAGTAAGACGAACGTTTCTTGTCGGCTTTTTCCATCAAGTCTTCTGCATCTTCGGCACTGATGTGGTGCAGTTTCATCAGTCGTTCGATACGGGCTTCGGGAGAGGCCGAAACAAAGACATTGGCACATCGCGGGTGGTCGCGGAGAATATAATCCGCACAGCGTCCGACAAACAGGCACGATTGCTTTTCAGCCAGCTGACGGATGACATCACTCTGAATCTTGAACAGGGAGTCGTTGCTCAAATAGGAATTGTAGGGATAGGCTCCCTCCGTGATGAACGGGAAACGCGTGCCGAACAGTCCTCCCAAAATTGTCTGAGAGGCTTTCTCGTCTGCTTTCTCGAAAAATTCCTTGCAGAGTCCGCTTTCCTCCGAAGCCAGGTTGATTAATTCTTTATCATAAAAAGCAATGCCTAGTTCATTCGCCAGTTTCTCACCAATCTCTTTTCCGCCACTTCCCAGCTGACGTCCGAGATTAATCACATAATGTCCGTCCATAGTGTAACTTCTTTAGTTTGATATAAAGCAAATATAAATCATTCTACGGAAAAATGCGACTTTTTTATCTTTTATTTTCGTCAGCGATTGGACTGTGCTGCATGTTGTTGCTTGAATTGTTTGAATTGGGCATAAAGCATGGTACCTGCAATGATACTGGCGGTAATATCCGAAATCGGCATGCTGTACCACACGCCTTCTACTCCCCAAAAGAGAGGAAGAATCAGCAGGCAGGGAATCAGAATTAGTACCTGACGGCTCAGGGAAAGGATGATGGCTTTCTTGGCCATACCGATGCTTTGGAAAAAGTTGGAGGTCACCATCTGAAAACCGATGATGGGGAAGAACAGGACAACTACTTGCAATCCTTTTGCACTCAGCTGGATGAGCTGCGCATCCGTTGTAAAGGCCGATACGGCCAGTTCTGGCATCAGCTCTCCTACGAGGAAGCCGCTGGTCGTTACAATGGTGGCGGCGATGACGGTATATTTCATGACTTGGTTTACCCGATGGTAGTGCTGGGCACCGAAATTATAGCCGGCAATGGGTTGCATCCCTTGGTTCAGTCCCATCACAATCATGACAAATAAATACACAATACGGTTGACAATGCCAAACGCGCCGATGGCCAAATCTCCGTCATACAACTTCAATCCCTTGTTGATAAGGATGACGATGAAGCAGGAAGCCAGGTTCATGAAGAAGGGAGCCAGTCCGATGCCGATAATGTTTTCCACCAGCGTCATCTTGAGCCGATAAATTCCTCTTTTCAGATGCAGGAGTTCATCTTTGTTACAGAAAATCTTGATAAGCCAGCATAAAGAAATAACCTGAGCCAGTACCGTGGCTATGGCGGCACCACGGATTCCCATGTGGAAGGTATAGATGAACAGTGGGTCCAGCAGCGTATTGATGACCACGGTCAGGATAGTGGCTGCCATGGCTTTTTGCGGATGTCCGGCCGAACGCAGTACAGAGTTCAGTCCCAGGTACATGTGGGTAATGACATTTCCCAGAAGGATGGTAATCATGTAGTCTCTGGCATAAGGAAGGGTAGCATCGCTGGCCCCGAAGAAATACAGAATCGGGTCCAGAAACAGCAGGCAGACAAGGGTGAACAGTACCCCGATAATCAGGTTGAGTGAAACCACATTTCCCAGAATCTGCTGGGCGGTGGCATAATCCTTCTGTCCCAGTTTGACAGAAATAAGTGTCGAGGCGCCGACTCCTACCAGTGAGCCGAAAGCAGCGGCCAGGTTCATCAGCGGAAAGGTGATGGCCAGTCCGGAGATAGCCAACGGTCCGACTCCATGTCCGATGAAGATACTGTCTACCATGTTGTAGAGGGAGGAGGCAGTCATGGCAATGATGGCTGGGATGGCATATTGTATCAATAGTTTTCCAATTCTTTCTGTTCCCAGCTCGGTGGCTGTTCCTTTTTGTGACGTCATACTCTCTTATTCTTTTTCTTATTAATTGTTATCCAGAAATCTTTAGATTCCCTAAAAAATCGCGCAAAGGTAAGTCTTTTTCCGGAATCAGGGAAAACTTTGTGTATCTTTGCGCTTCAAAGATAAAAGCTATGTGGATGAATGTGAATAGAGTAGGATTATTCCTTTGCCTATTGGCCTGCTTGGGGAGCGCTTCAGCAGAGACTATGTACAAATATCGGGTCCAGCTTACGGACAAGAAAAAGACCGTTTATTCTTTGGAACATCCGGAGGAATTTTTGTCGTCGCGGGCATTGGCGCGTCGGGCGCATCAGGGATTGGCCGTCGATTCGACCGATTTGCCTGTCTGCCGTGTGTATATAGACCGTCTGAAGGAGCAGGGGGGAGAATATGTTTCTTCCAGCAAGTGGAACAATACGGTACTGATGGAGGTGCCCGATGAGTCGGTGGCCCTCCGTTTTCTGGATAATCCTTTCGTGCGTTCCGTAAAGAAAGTCTGGGTCTCTCCGGATTCCATTCCTGCCCGGGGAGCGGGACGGAAGGAGCTGGTAAAGAACCAGTGGAAAAAACAGGACGATTATTATGGAATGGCTTCCGAACAGATTAAAATACACAATGGAGACAGCTTGCATCTGGCAGGTTTCAAGGGACAAGGCATGCAGATTGCCGTGATTGATGCCGGTTTCTTCAATGTAGATGCCATGAAGATTTTTCATAAAACCTCCATCTTAGGTACACATGATTTTGTAAATCCGGATTCGGATATTTATGGAGAGCATAATCATGGCATGAAAGTACTTTCCTGCATGGCTGCCAATATGCCCCATGTAATGGTCGGAACTGCTCCCGAGGCAAGTTACTGGCTGTTGCGGAGTGAGGATAATGATACGGAACAACCGGTGGAAGAGGATAATTGGGCGGCTGCCATTGAATTTGCTGACAGTGTGGGAGTGGATATCGTGAACACTTCACTGGGATATTATTCTTTTGACGATCCGATTGACAATTATACTTATCGGGAACTCGATGGACATACTTCCTTGATGGCGGCTTCTGCTTCGTATGCGGCCAAGAAGGGATTGTTGGTGGTGTGCAGTGCCGGAAATTCCGGTATGGATGCTTGGAAAAAAATAACGCCTCCGGCGGATGCAGAGGATATTCTGACCATCGGGGCGATAGACAATATGGGAGTGAATGCTCCATTTTCTTCCATCGGCAATACGGCAGACGGGCGTGTCAAGCCGGACGTCATGGCAATGGGAGTCCATTCGGCCGTTGTGGGTATCGACGGGGGAACTTCCTTTGCCAACGGTACATCGTTTGCTTCGCCTACATTCTGCGGACTGGTGGCTTGTTTGTGGGAGGCTTGTCCTTGGCTTACTGTCCGTCAGTTGATTGAGATTGTGCATGAAGCCAGCGACCGTAATGCCTATCCGGACAATATCTTCGGCTATGGAGTGACGGATATCTGGAAAGCCTATCATCTGGGATTGAAACTGAAGAGCGGAAACGATGGAAAATAAACCTTTGTCTTTGCTGGAACTGAATTCACTGGTCAGGAGGAGTATCACCTCCTGCTTGCCGGATGAATATTGGGTGCAGGCGGAACTGAGTGATGTGCGTGTGAACTATTCCGGGCACTGCTACCTGGAGTTCGTGCAGAAAGATGCCACGGGCAATGCTCTGCTGGCCAAGGCTCGGGGAATTATATGGGCGAATGTATTCAGTCGGTTGCGGGCGTATTTTGAACGGGAAACGGGACAGGCTTTTGTGTCCGGACTGAAAGTACTGGTCAAGGTGACCGTCGATTTTCATGAACTGTATGGCTATTCGCTGACGGTGGTCAACATCGACCCTACTTATACGTTGGGCGATATGGTACGCCGCCGCAAGGAAATTCTGCGTCAGCTGGACGAAGAAGGTATCCTGACACTCAATAAGGAACTGGAACTGCCGGTGCTTGCCCAGCGGATTGCCGTAATTTCATCGGCTACGGCTGCGGGGTATGGCGATTTCTGCAATCAGTTACAGCATAATGCCTTCGGCTTTGTGTTTTATCCTTGTCTTTTTCAGGCGGTCATGCAGGGAGAGCAGGTGGAGCAGTCCATCATTCAGGCTCTCGACCGTATCAATGCCACGCGCGACCTTTGGGATGTGGTGGTCATCATCCGAGGGGGAGGAGCCACTTCCGATCTTTCCGGCTTCGACACTTACGAGCTGGCCGCGAACTGTGCCCAGTTCCCGCTTCCCATCATTACCGGAATCGGACATGAACGCGACGATACCGTATTGGACCTGATAGCCCATACTCGTGTGAAGACTCCGACGGCTGCCGCCGAGTTCCTGATTAATCACTTACGGCAGACGGCACAGGAATTGGAAGGATACGAAGAAATTATTTATGAGGAAGTTCCCCGCTTGTTGCAGCAAGAAAAGCAACGGTTGGAAGGTTTTGTCACGCGCATTCCCGGACAGGTGCAGATGCGTTTGCAGCGGGAGACCTTCCGGCAGGAGCGCTTTCAGAACCGGATAAAGACGGCTTGGCAGTCGCGCTTGTTGCAGGAAAACTACCGTTTGCAGCTGATGCCTCGTGTACTTTCTGCCTTGCAGAACCGGGTGCAGCGTGAAACGCATCGGCTGGAACTGCTGGCGCAACGGGTGTCTTCCGCTTCGCCGGAAGTCTTGTTGAAGAAAGGGTACAGTCTTACCTTGCTGAATGGAAAAGCAGTGACAGACGCTTCCTTGCTGAAACCGGGGGATGAAGTGGAAACCCGTCTGGCAAAGGGGCAATTCAGAAGTAAAGTAATCAAATGAAACAATGATATGGCAGCAAAGAAAGAAACCTATTCAGAGGCCATGAAGCGCCTGGAGGAAATCGTGGCCCGTATTGAAAGCAACGAACTGGACATAGACCAGTTGGGCGAATATTTGCAGGAGGCCCAGAAGCTGATAAAGTTCTGTAAGAACAAACTGTATAAAGCCGATGCGGAGATCAAGAAGATTCTCGAAGAAGAAAGTGACGCACAAGCTTAACACCAAAAAAGCCAGACCGGGAAGTCTGGCTTTTTTGGTGAATCGAATTATCGGATAATGGTCATTTCCTTGAGCAGATGGCCTGCACTCGCAAACTTGTCGATGATGAACAGCGTGTAGCGGATGTCCACGCAGGCAGCCCGTTGCAGCTGAGGGTTGTAGGCGATGTCGCCCGTCAAGCCTTCATAGTTGCGGTCGAAGCCTGTACCGATGAGTTCCCCTTGAGCGTTGAAGACCGGAGAGCCTGAGTTGCCGCCCGTGTTGTCGGTGGCAGTGGCAAAGCAGACCGGCATACGTCCGTCGGGCATGGCGTAAGGACCGAAGTCTTTCTTTTCATACAGTTCTTTCAGTTTGGCCGGTACCACAAATTCCGGATTGTTCGGGTCTTCCTTTTCCATCACCCCTTTCAGGGTCGTGTAATACAGGTATTCCTTTCCGTCGGCCGGTTCATAGGAACCGATTTTGCCGTAAGTCAGACGCAGGGTAGAGTTGGCATCCGGATAGATAGGCTGTCCGTGCGCCTTTTTCAGTTGCAGCATACCTGCCACCCAGGTCTTGTGAGCCGCATTGTAAGCATTCGTCTCCTCCTGCATGGCCTCGCTGGTTGCTTGGTAACCGTCGCGTACGGAAGCGGCGTATTTCACCATCAGGTCGTTCTCCAGTTGGGCTGCATCCGGATGTGCCAGAAAAGCTTCCAATGCTTCCGGGCTTCTGAAAATGGACCGGGTGAAGCAAGCGTCTACAAAAGCATCCGTATTTCCCTGGAAGTCCTTGTCGATGGTCCGGAAAATGTCAATCCGTTGTGCGGTCGGTATCAGACGGGCATACAAGGCAATGAGTTGCTTGGATACCTTGCGGTCTACTTCCGGACTGTAGTCCTTGTTGAAGAACTTCTTTCCGGCTTCTCTCAGGTCGGCCACGGCCTCGTCAATGTCTTCCTGCTTCTGGCTTTCCAGAGCCGCTTTCAATGCTTCCGTATCAAGAACCTTATAAAATTCCGTGCCTAGCATCAAAGCCTCGTAAATAGCCTGCTGGTGGTAGACTGCCTCATGACGCTGTGCCACAATCTGCTTGATGGTTTCGTAGGCTTTCCGGTAACTGTCGTTGCCGATGGAATCCCCGAAGGCCAGTAGTTGCTCCTGCTCCCGTTTCTTGCGGTCGAGCACCTTCAGACGTACCAGTCCCTCGTTCATGCCGATGGCATTCTTCCAGTAATTGGCTGATGACGCATACTTGGCTGCATATTGGATGCGCGTGTGCGCGTCCTTGGCCATTTCTTCGCCCAACACCCGCAAGCGTACGCCGCGGATGGTGTCGCGCATGAAGTTGGTAGTCTGCATACGTTCTTCCACTTCGTCGCTGATCATGTAGCGCCAGTTGCGTCCCGGAAATCCCATCACGAAAGTAAAGTCACCTTCTTTCACTCCTTTCAGGTTGATGGCGATGTGTTTCTTGACTTTCAAAGGCACGTTGTCCGCACTGTATTCGGCCGGTTTTCCGTCCTTGCTGGCATAGATACGGAAGATAGAGAAATCCCCGCAGTGGCGTGGCCACATCCAGTTGTCAGTGTCTGCCCCGAATTTTCCGATGGAAGAGGGAGGAGCTCCCACCATACGTACGTCCTTGTAGGAGGTCTTGACAAACAGGTAATATTTGTTGGACCCGTAGAACGGTTTCAGCTCCAATGTGGTAAACGCATCGGTACGGATGTGTTCTTTCTTGGCAAACTTTTCAGCCACTCCTGCCAGGAAAGAAGGGGAAAGATAATTCGTTCCGTCCGGGTCTTTGGACTTCTTCAGCTGTTTCTGTACGTATTCCGTCACGTCGAGTATCCGGTCGATGAAGGTCACGTTCAGTCCTTCGCAAGGAAGTTCCTGTTCCCGCGTCATGGCCCAGAAGCCGTCGGTCAGGTAGTCATGTTCCACCGAGCTGTGCTGTTGGATATATCCGTATCCACAGTGGTGGTTGGTCAGTACCAGTCCTTCGGAAGAAATGACTTCTCCCGTACATCCTCCTCCAAAGTGTACTACGGCGTCCTTCAGGCTGATATTATCCGGACTGTACACCTTGTCGATGGCAATATCCAACCCCAAATCCTGCATCACAGCTGCATTCTGCTGCTTCAGGTCGGTCAGCATCCACATTCCCTCGTCCGCATGGGCGGCGAGGGTGAATGTGGCAAATAAAGTGAGTAAAAACTTATGTTTCATTATTCTACGATGGTCATTTCGTCAATCAGGTTCTTGCAACCTCCCAGTTTTTCCACAATGAATAGCACGTAGCGGATGTCTACGGCGATACAGCGCTGGAGATTGTTGTCGAAGTTGATGTCGCCGGAAAGCGATTCCCAGTTACCGTCGAAAGCCGCTCCAATCAGTTCCCCGTTGCCGTTCATGACCGGAGAACCTGAGTTACCGCCGGTAATGTCATTGGTGGTCAGGAAGCAGGTCGGCATTTCGCCGTTTGGCAAGGCATAACGTCCGTAGTTCTTGGTGGCATACAGTTCTTTCAGTTTGGCCGGTACCACGAATTCCGGATTGTTCGGGTCTTCTTTTTCCATCACGCCTTTCAGGGTCGTGTAGTATTTGTAGTGTACACCGTCTTTCGGGTCATAAGATTTCACGTTACCGTAAGTCAGACGGATGGTGAAGTTGGCATCCGGAGCTTTCGGAGTCGGTGCGTACATTTCGCAAAGACCGCGTACATAGGTCTTGTGCAGCAGGTTGATGTCGCCGTTTGCCTTGTCCAGCTTGTCGGCCAGTTCCTTGTATTTCTTGCTGACAGCATTGGCATATTCAGCCGACAAATCGTTCTGGATAGCTTCTGCAGTGGGATTTTCGATGAACGCATTGAAATTCTTTTCGTTGGCAAAGATGCTGTTATCGTAGAGGGCATCTACATACGCATTGTAATCACCTTTGAAAGTCGTCTTGATGGTCTGATAGAAATCAGGCAGGGCTTCTGCCGGTACTTTTTCGGCATACAGCGGAATCAGGACTTTCGCTACTTTCCGGTCTACTTCGTGGTCATAATCCTTGTTGTGGATATCGGCGTAGGCTTCCTTCAGGGTAGCGATGGCTTTTTCAATGTCTTTCTTCTTGTTCTTTTTCAGTGCGGCAGCCAAGTCCTGCAAAGCGTCCATCTTGGAGCTGTGTGTAAATTCGATGCCCCCTCTGAAAGTTTCGGTGAAATACGTCAGCTGGGTACGGAGCGGAGTCACACGTTTTACGTACTCATCGATTTTGCCGACTACTGCTGCATAGTCCTCATTCTGTTTTTCTTTGGCAAAAGCGGCGAATTTTGCTTCCTGTTCAGCCTTTGCTTCCAACACGTGGTTGTCTACGATGGCCTTGTTCATACCGATGGAGTTTTTCCAGTAGTTGCTGGAACCGGCAAACTTGCTGGCATACTGGATACGGACCTTGTCGCTGGCTGCCATTTCCTTGCGGAGGATATCCTGGCGGGCTTCACGCACCGTGATACGCGGAATGTTGGTGCCTTCCATGCGCAGACGTACTTCGCTTTCAGTCAGGTAACGGCTGGTGCTTCCGGGGAATCCCATGATCATGGCATAGTCGCCTTCTTGCAGTCCCTTCAACGAAATCGTCAGGTGTTTCTTAACCTTCAAAGGCACATTGTCCTTGCTGTATGCAGCCGGGTTTCCGTCTTTGTCGGCATAGATACGGAACATGGAGAAGTCGCCGGTGTGACGCGGCCACATCCAGTTGTCGGTTTCTCCACCGAACTTACCGATAGATGAAGGGGGAGCGGCTACCATGCGGATGTCGCTGTAAGTCTTGATGAAGAACAGATAGAACTTGTTTCCTGCATAGAAAGGAAGTGCCAGGGTAGAAATGCCTGGTTTTCCTTTCAGGTCGCTCTTTTTCAGTTCTTCATCTGCCAGTTTCTTGAGGTATTTGCTTCCGAAGGATTCCGTTTCGCTGATTTTGCCTTTTTTGATATCTTCGTTTACTTTGTCGGTTACATCCACGATGCGGTCTACAAACTTGAAGGTCAGTCTCGGTGTCGGCAATTCTTCTTGATAGCTTTTTGCCCAAAATCCGTCGGTCAGGTAATCGTGTTCCACGGAACTATGTTGTTGGATGGCACCGTAGCCACAGTGATGGTTGGTCAGAATCAATCCGTTGGGAGAAATGATTTCGCCCGTGCATCCACCTCCGAAGATTCCTACGGCATCCTTCAAGGTAATCTGGTTCGGGTTGTAGATGGCCGCGATGTCCATTTTCAAGCCTTGCGCTTTCATTCGGTCGGCAAGGTTCTGCTCCTGCATGAGTTGGAGCAACCACATCCCTTCATCGGCTTTCGCCGGAGAGAAGACGGCACAAATAAGTGCGAGTGCGAGTACTTTTAGTTTTTTCATATTGTGATGATTGTTAATTCAAGAGCACAAAAATAGCAAAAAAACGTACACCTTTTTCATGTGGCTGAATGAAAAGGTAATAAACCACTATCTTAGTATAAATTTTGATAATTTATTTCGGCTCATCCTTGAAAGATTATACCTTTGCTCACAAATTTAAAAGGTTTCAGCATGTATAAACTTTATTTTTTTCTGTTGTGTGCAATACTTTGCACCTCTTGCAGTAAGAAATATAAGATAGAAGGTACTTCATCTGTTTCTGTGTTGGACGGCAAAATGCTTTTCATAAAAATCCCGGTGGGTGATAGATTGGTCAACATTGACTCGGCTGAAGTGATTCATGGCTTATTCGAGATGCAGGGAAAAGTGGATTCTACGGTACTGGCCTCTTTGTATATGGATGATGACTGTATTATGCCTTTGGTGATAGAACCGGGGCGTATCGAAGTACAGATTGATAATGCGGGGATTACGATCAAGGGGACTCCACTGAATGATTGTTTCAACGACTTCGTGATGCAGAAAAATTCGCTCGACGATCGTGCCTACGAGGTGGAACATGAAGAAAGCCGTATGATTATGGACGGAAAGGACTTGCAGACCGTTCATGAGGAAATCCAGAAAAAACGGGACCAGCTGTCGGAAGAGATGAACCAGTTGGCAAAGACTTTCATCCAGGACAATTATGAGAATGTGCTGGGTCCGGGTGTCTTTCTGATGTTAGGCAACAGTTTGCCTTATCCGTTTTTGACACCGCTTATGCAAGAGATTATAGACGGGGCTCCCGACTCTTTCAAGAATAATTACATGGTACAAGAGTATGTGTCGGTGGCGCGTGAGAATATGTCGCATGTCCCTCTTCATTAAAAAACAATCGGGTAGAAAGAGATTTCCTTGCTACCCGATATTTTTTTCTTCTTTTTCTTATTTCTTTCCTTTGTATTTCTCCGGCAAATCCTTTTCAATGGCCTGATAAGACTCTTCCATGAGCAGGGTCAGGTTTTCCTGTCCTTTTCCCTGGGGGTAAATAGGCTCATGGATGGTCAGTTTCAACGGATGCCAGGAAAGCAGTTTGCCTGTGCGGGGCAGTACGTCGAACGAACCGCTGATGGTCATGGGTACTACAGGCATCTGCAGCTGGTCGGCGATAAGGAAGGCTCCTTTTTTGAACTCGTTCATGTGTCCCGTGAAAGTTCTTCTTCCCTCCGGGAATACCACGAGCGAAGTTCCTCCCTGCAATATCTTCTCGGCCCGTTTGATGGTTTCGTACACTTTTCGCGGACTGGATTTGTCGACGAAGATGAATCCGGCCGATTCACAAGCTTTTCCTACAAAAGGAATGTTGCGCAAACTTTTTTTCATCATCCACTTGAAGTTCCGGCCCAAAAATCCGTAGATAAGGAAGATGTCGAAGGCCCCTTGGTGGTTGGCTACAAAAACGTACGAGGTCTTGTGGTCTATATGCTGATGCCCTTCCACTTTCACCGGGAGCAAAAACAGGAAACAGGTAAGCTGCGACCAGATTTTGCCGGGATAATATCCCCAGAAATGGCCGTTGCCGAGCCAGCATCCCAACATGGTGGTCAGTGCGGTCAGAATGGTTAGTACAAGAAAAATGGGTAGTCCGATACAGATTTGATAAATGATGTATAAGAATCTCATAATTTGATGTGGTTATTTTGAGGGTTAGTTGAATATGCTTTTTTTAATGTGATGACCGTAATCTCCGGCCAGGCTCCCAACCGCATGGGAAAGAGCACATAGCCCAGTCCTATGTTGACATACAAGCCACGATTGCCTTCCAGATACAATCCCCGGTGTTCCGGATAGATGAATTTGGATACGGAAAAGCCGAACAGGCTGATTTGCATGTCGTGGGTGTGTCCCGACAAGGTCAGCTGTACGGATGTGTCCGGAAGCACCTTTCTCCGCCAGTGGGTAGGGTCGTGGCTTAGCAACACCGTAAACATGCCGTCGGTTCCTTTCAGGGCCTTGGGCAGGTCTCCCCGGTCGGGGAAGGGAGGCTTTCCGCTGTTTTCCACTCCCGCCAGGGCAAGTGAGTCTTTACCTTTATATATTATATGCGAATCGTTCAGCAACATTTTCCAGCCCATGCGGTTTTCGCGGGCAATCAGGCTGTCTACATTGGCCAGACGGGCATGCTCGTTTTCCCACTTTGCGTAGGTGCCGTAATCGTGGTTCCCTAACACGGCATACACGCCATCGGGCGCTTTCAGTTGGGAGAATATCGGCATGAATTCCACCAGTTCGTCGGCCCGGCTGTTGACCAGGTCGCCGGTAAATACGGCCAAGTCAGCTTTTTGCTGGTTGCAGAGGGCAATGGCTTTCCGAAGTGCTTCCCCGTTGCCTTTCCAGCTTCCGGAATGGATGTCCGACAGCTGCAGGATGCGGTAGCCGTCGAAAGCGTCCGGTAGGTCGGGCGAACAGAAAGTCACTTCCTTCACCTGAAAATATTCCTTGCCTTTGAGGGCACCGAACAGAATGTATCCTAAGATGAGTACCGCGGGTACCAGCGAGATGCTGCCGTGAGGCAGGTGGCAGCGGAAAAGTTTCTGGAGCAGTCTCAGCAAGATGCTCGTCAGCATGAAGAGAGTCTTCGGAATGGTGACACACAAGGCCACAATCAGGTACGTTCCGAAATACTCATGCAGTTGGTCGTGCCCGATAAGAAACACTGCCAGAATCAAGAGCAGCACGAGAGTAGGCCACCAGAATCTTCGTTTCCATTTTTTATTGTGCCAGTGCGACAGATAGGTCCTGCAGATATACCAGTCGGGCAAGAGGAACAAGGCCAGAAACAGAAGTGATACTCTTAATAAAATCATATTGGCAGGTTTGAATGGGTTAGGATTGTAAGTTGGCAGCCAGGTATTTGCGTAATACGTCGGGCTCCATTTGCCGTCGGGCAGCATAATCCATGAGTTGTTCTTCATCGATTTTTCCCACGGAAAAATAGCGGGAAGCCGGATGTGCGAACATCAGTCCGCATACCGACGCATGCGGTTGCATCATCCCGTTTTCGGTGAGACGGATGCCGATGCGTTTCATGTCGATGAGGCGGTCGAGCAGGAAGCTGACTGAAATATCCGGCAGGGAGGGATAGCCTACTGCAGGACGTATGCCCTGATAATCTTCATTCAGAAGCTGCTTCATGGTGAGATGCTCGTCTTTGGCATATCCCCAGACCTCCTTGCGCACAGTTTCATGGATTTTCTCGGCCGCTGCTTCTGCCAGGCGTTCTCCCAGCGTCTTGATGAGCAGAGCCTGGTAATCGTCGTGCAGGAACTCTTCTTCCATGGCCGGGTCAATGGTGGTGGCAAATCCGCCCACTGTATCTTTGATGCCCGATGAGAGCGGGCGTACAAAGTCGCTCAGGCAGAGAAACGGGTCGTCGGGTCGTACACGGGTCTGCTGGCGAAGCAGGGGGAACGACGTCCCCTCCAAAATCAGGTTGTCTCCGTCGGCATTGGCCTCCATGAGGCGGTAGAGGGCATAAACGCCGTATTTCCCGTCGATGTGGTTGAGCATGCGTACAGCTTCCTTGTGTAGTTGCATGGCTTCGGCAGCCTTGGCACGGTCGGCTTCCGGAAACGAAGCCAGCCAGCCGGCCCGGCAGGCATCACAGCCATGAATGTCGGCAATGGTGGCAAAGCGAGGCTGGAACCCCCACGCATGGAAAAAATAGATCCAGTTGATGTACTCGGCCAGGTCGTGTATGTCGTAACGGACGGTGGTGATGTCTGTTTTCATGCAATTTCTTTTATCGTTCAAATTTCAGGGCCTGTCCACGGTGGGCTTTGTCTACCTTTCCATTCTCATAAACTACCGCTCCGTTGACAAAGGTTTTCTCTACTTTCCCGTGGAAGGTACGTCCTTCCATCGGACTCCAGCCGCACTTGCTTTCAATGCAGTCGGTAGTGACGGTCCATTCCTTGTGAGGATTCAGCAGCACCAGGTCGGCCTGATACCCCGGTCGGATGAAACCTCTCCGGCTGATTTGGAAAAGCTGGGCAGGCGCATGACACATTTTCTGTACCAGCTGCTCCATCGAAAGCAATCCTTCGTGCACTAGTTCATAGATGCTCACCAGCGAGAACTGCAGGGTAGGCATACCGGATACCGCCTTCAGCGCACCGCCTTGTTTCTCCGACAGCAGGTGAGGGGCGTGGTCGGTGGCAATCACGTCAATCAGGTTGGTCGTCAGTGCCTTTCTCAGGGCATCGCGGTCGGCTTTCGTCTTGATGCTGGGGTTGCATTTGATGCGGGCTCCCAGTCGGGCATAGTCCTCGTCACAGAACATCAGGTGTGACACACAGGCTTCTGCCGTAATCTTCTTTTCAGTCAGCGGACGGTCTTCGAAGAGACTCAGTTCGCGTGCCGTACTGATGTGCAGAATGTGCAGGCGGGCACCGGTTTCCTTGGCCAAGGCTACGGCCAGTGAGGAAGAATGGTAGCAAGCCTCCTCATCCCGTATCAGCGGATGGAAAGAGATGTCGAGGTCCTCTCCGTATAGTTGTTTATAGTGTTCAGTATTCTGACGGATGGTATTCTGGTCCTCGCAATGCGTGGCAATCAGCATACCCGCTTCCGAAAATATCTTTTTCAATGCCTCCATGCGGTCTACCAGCATGTTGCCCGTGCTGGCTCCCATGAAAAGCTTCACGCCGCATACCCGGGTCTTGTCCAGTTCCTTCAGCAAGTGGGTATTGTTGTTCGTGGCGCCAAAGTAGAACGAATAGTTCACGATGCATTTGGTGGCAGCATCCTGAAACTTGTTGTCCAGCGCCTCCAGGGTGGTGGTCTGCGGGTTGCAGTTCGGCATATCCATGAAAGAGGTGACTCCACCTGCCGCAGCCGCAGCCGTTTCGGTGGCCATATCTGCCTTCTGCGTCAGTCCCGGATCGCGGAAATGTACATGGTCGTCTATCACTCCCGGCAGCAGGAAGCATCCTTGTGCGTCAATCTGTTCGTCACAGTCGGCTGCGGGTTTCCCGTCTCCTTCGATAATCTCCTGGATTTTCTCTCCTTCAATAACCACGGAACCGGCAAACCGACGTCCTTCGTTTACAATGATTGCATGATGTATCCACGTACGTTTCATAAACACTTTTTTCAATTAGATTTTTTGGGGTATTTCTTGAACCAGCTGTCCCATTTCAGCTGGATGACGCCGAACACGGCCTCTCCGAAAATGCTGCTGTTCATCTTGGAAGTACCCAGCTCGCGGTTGATGAAGATGACAGGTACTTCGGTGATGTGGAAGCCGCATTTGAAGGCTGTGAATTTCATTTCAATCTGGAAGGCGTAACCCTTGAAGCGGATACGGTCCAGATGAATGGTTTCGAGCACTTTCCGGCGGTAGCAGACAAAACCGGCAGTGGTGTCGTGAATGGGCAGGCCGGTGATAAACCGCACATATTTGGAGGCGAAGTACGACATCAGTACTCTTCCCATCGGCCAGTTGACCACATTGACTCCGCTCACGTAGCGTGAACCGATGGATACATCGGCACCGTCGTCGTGGCAGGCCTTGTAGAGTCGGGGCAGGTCGTTGGGGTTATGGCTGAAGTCGGCATCCATTTCGAATACATAGTCGTATCCGTGTTCGATAGACCATTTGAAGCCGGTGATATAAGCGGTTCCCAGTCCGAGCTTGCCTTTCCGTTCAATCATGAACAGGCGTTCGGGAAATTCTTTTTGCAGCCGGCGAACGATGTCGGCCGTACCGTCGGGAGAATTGTCTTCGATGACCAGAATGTGGAAACATTTTTCCAGTCCGAATACTGCCCGGATGATATTTTCGATATTTTCCTTCTCATTGTAAGTAGGAATTATCACAATACTGTCACTTGTCTGCATGGTGTTTCTATTATGTCGTGCAAATATACATATAAAATATGGATTCCTTTTCGAGTGTTTTATTTTTCTTCGGAAAAACGTAAGTGCGTTTGCCCTAAAGCGCAAGTGCGTTTCAAGTAAAACGTAAGTGCGTTTTAAGTAAAACGTAAAGGCGTTTGGAGGAAAGCGTCGAAGCGTTTTGATTCAACGCAAGTGCGTTTTTTTACCCCTTTACCGGGAGCATGGAAATGCCCTTCTAAGGTATTCCAGCGGGGAATCGGTACTTCCTCCTAATTTTTTTATGAAAAAAAGAAGGCGACGTATCTACTTTCACAAAAAAAAGTTTGTAGACTTGCGTCCGTATTTGTAAAATAAGATTTGAAATCAAAGTTATGATTATAGGTATAGATGTGGGAGGAAGTACCACCAAGATTGTAGGCATGAAAGACGGCCTTATTTGTCATCCGATGTTTGTGACGGCTGCCGACCCTGTGACTTCGTTGTTCGGGGCTTTTGGCAAGTACATATACGACCATTCCATCCAGCTCTCGGAGGTGGAACAGGTGATGCTGACCGGAGTGGGCAGTTCCTATATACAGCAGCCCTTGTACGGTTTGCCTACGGCCCGGACGGACGAGTTTATTGCCAACGGGTTGAGTGCGCAGTATGCCACCGGACTGGACAAACTGATGGTGGTGAGCATGGGTACGGGCACATCCTTTGTGCGTGTGGAAAATGAGGAGATTCGTCACATAGGCGGCATCGGTATCGGAGGAGGTACCTTGATGGGATTGTCGCGTCTGTTGCTGCATACGCAGGACATTTTGTGGGTATCAGAACTGGCCGAGAAAGGCGATTTGCGGAACGTGGACTTGCAGATTCAGGATATTTGCCGGACTTCCCTGCCCGGCCTTCCCCTGGATGCGACAGCTTCGTTGCTGGGCAAACTGGATAACAATGCCTCGCCGGAAGACCTGGCCTTGGGCCTGATGCACATGGTTCTGCAGTCCATCGGGCAGGCTGCCGTACTGTCGGCTATGGAAATGGAAATCCACGATTTCGTGCTGATAGGCAATCTGACGCAGCTTCCCCAGTGCCGTCCGGTATTTGAAACCATCGGGCAGATGTACGACGTGCGTTTCATCATTCCGGAATATGCCGAATACCAGACAGCGATAGGTGCGGCCCTGGCTTATATCAAGAAAATAGAAACCAGTCTGGTAAGGGAGTGAACCTTATCGGACTGGTTTCGGTCTTTATCTAAATACGGTTGAAAATTCTCCTTCCATCCTTGTATGCTTACAACAAAATAATGCTTGAAGCTTACTTGTTCTTTTTATTTTTATCTCTAAATAGGGTCCTTATCAGATTAAAAATAGCCACAGTAAAAGCATAAAACAAACAAGGTTTGATGATACTTTTTATTGAAGTTTCTGTGAGCATATAGTACATTGACATCATTCCGAACAATGCAAAAAAGTCCCTAAAAAAAGTGATGTATATCTATAATTTTTTTCAATCATATTGGTAAATAGGTAGTGTAAAATGAACTGTGTCAGGATTAGTCTTATTCTTTTCGCAGAATATCCGCTATCAGGTAAATCTGGCTTTCTGTCACCTTTTGTGATTCCAAGGCCGCTTTGTCGGCCAGGAATAAGGCGGTGAAGTCCTCTTCCGATTCACATCCGGCCTGTGCCTTCCGATAATGGGTGAGCGCCTGAGGGATGTTTCCCATGGTCAGGTAGACGTGTCCGGAGTTCAGCCAGTCGTTCACCTGGGGGCTTTCCAGTGCAAGCAGTTTTTCGTATATCCGTAGGGCATCGTCGTATTTCCCGGACATGAAATAGCACCAGCCGATGGCCCGTCGTGCTTTTTCCGGATGTGTTTCCAGAAATTCCACTTTATAGAACAGTTTGATAGCTTCCGGATAGTTCTTGAGGGCGGCAAGGCATTGTCCCGTCTGCATCAGGAGGTGCAGGTTGTCAGGGTCGGTCTCCAGGACTTTCCGGTAGAAGGTGACAGCCATGGCATAATCTCCCGATTGTTTGTAGCATTGTGCCAGTTGCTTGAGCGTCCATAAATGGTTGGATTTTAAGGCATCTGCCTGCAGATAGGCCCGGATGGCTTTCTCGTAATCCTTGTTTTTCTGGTAAGCGAAGCCTAGTTTCTGCCAGGTCTCGGCATGGGCCGGGTCTTTTTCAGCCAAGGTCTCATAAAGATTGGCCGCTTCCGTCATATAGCCTTTGGAGAACAGGTAGCCGGCAATCTGGCCATGATATTCTCCCTTCAGGAGCAAGGGACGCAACAGGTCATTGTTCCAGAAATCCAGCTTGTCTTTAAAAATATCGTGCATCTCCTGTCTGAACCGCCATAGCTTGTAGAACCGGTACAGGTTATGGATGTACTGCCGTTGGACGGCGTTGAGTTTCTGTTCTTCCAGGTTCTCGTTCAGATTTAGGTCATTGGGTATCAGGTCTTCTCCGTTCAGTTTGGAGCGCATGAAGGTCTGCTGGTCGTGAGGCAGCGACTGCATGGCCAGGCAGAAGGAATATTTGTCGGAATCGCAGAACGCCGGGGAGCTGATCATCAGTCCGAGTAAGGATTTCTCGTTGAACGTCTTTCCCTTATAGATTCGGTACAGGTCGGGCACTTTCAAGCTGAACAGATAGAACCAATGGGCCGCTTCCTGGAAAAAGGGGAAGGTCTTCAGCTGGGAGAAAGCGGTCATATACGTATCGGCGCCTTCCATCTGCAACTCACCCAACTCGCGCATTTGATTGTTCATCTGTTCGATGTCTTTCTGCCATTCCGGATTGAGGTCCTCGATGTCCTCTATTTCGATGGCCTTCAGTTCCGGGTTGCGTAATTGGGGATTACGCATCATTTGGGGAATGATTTCTTCCCTCATTTTCTTGTCAATCTTTTCCGTTTCGCGCGAAAGAAGGAAAATGATTTGTATGTCATGCAGCTGTTTCAGGAGCGTCGGATTGTCTTCCATCAGCTTCAACGCAGATACCAGTTCCGGGTACAGGCGGATACGGTCCGACTGGAAATAGGTGGCAAGTGCGATGCCTGCCAGAGCCCGTTGGCTGACCGCGGATTCGCTGCCCTGCTGATAGGCGAAAAGCAGCCAGAGGAATTTCCGCTGGTCGAAAAGCTGCAGCAGGCTCAGGGTTACGGCGCTGGTCATCACCGCCTTGTCGTTGGTTGCCATGGAAGAGCTGAGGAACAGTGCGCGGGCTTCCTGGAAGTCTTCTTCACTCCATTGGGTGGAAACCCATATCTTGTTGAACAGTTCGTCGATGACATTCTGGTGGAGGGTATAGTTTTGGAGAGCCTGCTCTTCTTCCTCAGGGGTCTGAGGGGAGAGAGACGGGTGTCTGGCCGCTTCCAGCATGAAACCGATTTCCTTGAAAGAATGTGGCGGTGTCTGTGCGAATTTCCTGAATTTATCCGCAAAATAGCCGTAGGCCTTTTCCTGGTCTTTCAGGAAATATGTGTTGTCGGCCAGCTCATATCCCTTGCATAGCAACTGGTTGTAGATGGTTTCACGTTGGGGGTCCTGCGTCCCCATTTCCGTATATTGAAGCATATAGTGATAAGTCGTCTGTTGGGCTTCAATCTGCGACTTCAGCTCCCAGTTATTCAGCGTGTTTGCAGCCTCTTTAATCTTGGAGAAAGCTTCCTTGAGTCTTTTCTCGTGTAAGAGTTGAATGATTTCCTTGTGCATGATATTTGTTCAGAAGTCTAAAAAATAATGGAGAGGAGTCTTTTTCGACCCCCTTCCTTGGGAGACAAAAGTAATAATTATTTCTTACTTTTCCGATTTTGGGGCTTGCATAAAAGAAAAAATAACGCTTTATGGAGAATTTCTTTTCTTCTCATTATGAGATGATTATGTGATTCTTTCGGGTTTTTCTCAGAAAAAATTGAATTTTTTTCAGTTTGCGGATAGGGGTTTTGCCGGTAGGCTGCGTTATGAAAACGAAATCACCTAGCTAAGTGAAACAACAGAGAAACTAAACGCAAGACTGTTCATCGATAGAAATTGAATAAGAATTGCATAATTTTTAATGATTAAAAAACTGGAACTTATGAAATTTAAATTTATTGCATTATCTTTGTGTATGTTGGCAAGTGCGAACCTGGTAAAAGGACAAGAACATAGTAAGAATTTCACACCTTCTGAAAACCGCCATGACATTCGTCTTTCGGTGAGTGACGGTTTGACTCAGGGAACGGTCGACGTGTTGGGCATGGGATTGCTGGATGCAGTGACCGGCAGCAAGCGTACAGATTCAAATTATAGTTTGGTATATGGCTTGGGTTATCGTTACTCCTTCGGACGCTTTAAGGTAGGTGCCGATTTGGGATTCTCTAAATCAAACAGCAAGTTGACCTTGGCGGGAGAAACGGCTCCTTCTCTGAAAGAAAGCAACCTGAATTTCCTGGTGCTCCCGGCTGCGGAATTTGTGTACTATAAAAGAGGATTGGTGGAACTGTATGGAACGGCTGCTGCCGGTGTGAACTTGAGCCGTCACAAGGAGAACGCATTGACCGATGCCGGAAAAAAGGCGGTGCAGAAAGCCGATTTGAGTACTTCCTTTGCGTATCAGGTAAATCCGATTGCGTTGAGAGTAGGTAACGACCGTGTAGGAGGTTTTGTGGAGGCCGGACTGGGACATAAAGGCTTTTTGACGGCGGGCGTTAGCTTGAAGTTTTAAATAAATATATTGACTGAATCACGAGAATGAAAGCCAATAGAAAGGACATATTCAAATCCCGTTTTCAGGAACATTATTCAAGGCTATGCCATATAGCCTATGGATATGTTTCTGACGCGGACGATGCGGAAGACATCGTGCAGGAACTCTTTATCGGTGTGTGGAACAAGCAACTTGACGCCATGCCGGAAAAAGAATTCGCGGCCTATCTGACCACTTCCGTAAAAAACAGTTGTATTTCCTTTCTTCGGAAGCGGCGGGAAGACACGGTGTCGATAGACGACCATCCGGCTTCTGCCAGCTGTCTGCCGGATGAAATGCCGGAGGAGGGAGAACGTTCTCCTGAGGATTTGCTGCATGCGGCTTTGGCCACGTTGCCTCCCAAATGCAAGGAGATTTTTTTGTTGGCCAAGCTTCAGGGCTTGAAGTATCGTGAAATTGCCGGAAAACTGGCTTTGTCGGAGAAAACCGTGGAGAATCAGATGACAAAGGCCATCAAGTTGCTGCGTGTCTATGTGGCTGAACATGGTTTTCTGCTGGTGACGGTCATTGTTTCCATTTTATCCATGATTATAAACCGTAAATGAGTATGGACAAGAATGAAGATATAAATGAATTGCTGGCCCGTTATTTTGCACATGAGCCGTTGACTCTTGTTCAGCAACGTGCACTGGATGAGTGGATTTCGGCGAATGGTCAGGAATTTGAACGAATGAGAAAGCTGATGGAGACACCGGTAAGGGTCTCGAAGGAGATTCACTTTGATGCCGAAAAGGCCTGGCAGAAAATCGAACCTCGGTTACAGGAACGTCCGAAGACGGTTGCTTTCCGGCGGAAGATGACTTTTATCTGGTCTGCCGCGGCATCCTTGCTGCTGTTATTGGGAATCGGTACTTTCTATCTTCTCCGTACAGGAACGGAGGAACAGCTCATCCGTTATGCCAATACGGGCACGAAGGTACAAAGGGTGCTTTTGCCCGACAGTTCGGAAGTAATCTTGTATCCGAATGCTACACTGGCTTATTCTTTTTCCGGTAAGGAGGAAGGGCGGCACACCCAATTGCGGGGCAAGGCTTTTTTCCAGGTGAAGAAAATGCACGGGATACCTTTTCAGGTAAAAACCGCTTTATTGAATGTGGAAGTGCTGGGCACTTCGTTTCTGGTGGATGTGACACAGCAGGAAAAAGCGGGCGTTTATGTCAAGACCGGTAAAGTGCGGGTGGAGGCTTCCAGTCAGGAAGTGGTGATTGAAGCCAACGAGAAGGCGGAGTTGAAGAACGGGACCTTGCAGGCTGACACCATTTCACGTCCGCAGGATGTGTTTGGAGAAAAACAACAGGTGCTGGTCTTTGAGCAGACACCGGTCACGGAGGTGGTAAAAGTCATTGCTGAAAAGACGGGGGTACGAATTGATTTGGAAAAAGGGTTGGAAAAGAATCTGATTACCACCCGGATCAGTCTGTCGGAAACGAATATTGCCAGCGAACTGGCTTTTCTTTGTGGGTGCAAATGTGAGACATTGGTAGAAGGAAAACATTACAGGCTTTATGAAAAATAGATGGCTGTTTCTCTTGTTATGGATGATGAGTGCTTTCGGATTCCAGCAAGTGAGCGGACAGGAAGTCAAATCAGAACATACGGTAGCGGAAGAGTGGATTCAAGTTCCTGGCTCTTCCGCTACCGTGTCGCAGTGGTTTGGCTGGATAGAAAAGTACACAGGCATCGTGCTGGCGTATAATGCGGCCCAGATAGAAATGGATAAAGTCTGCCGGATAGAACGGAGTGAGAAAATGACCGTACGGGAATTGCTGGATAAGATCCTGGCGGGTTATCAGGTAAAGACGGCTTTTGTACCTCCCCGGAAGTTAGTGATTCAGGCACGCCGGATAGAAAACTATTATGTCAGCGGTACCGTGTGTGAGGAGGAAAGCGAGGAACAGCTGTATGGGGCGGTAGTGACATTGGAAGACAGGCGTGGAAAGCAATGGAATACCATCTCGAACGAAAACGGGATGTTCCGGCTGTATGTGCCGGAAGGGCTGTATGTCTTGAAGACTTCCTATATGGGCTACACTCCGCAGACCCGTGCGGTCCGGGTGGAAAAAGACTGCTTTGTCCGTACCCATCTGAAGCCGTTGCTTTTTGAAATAGAGGAAGTGACGGTTGAGTCCGGTAAGCGGGAAAATGAGCTGAATGGACTGACACCTTCTAATTTGCTTTCATTTAACGGGAACGATTTGTTTTCTCAGATTTGGATTCTGCCGGGGGTGACCTCCTCCTTGGCAGGGCATAACTTTATGGTGGATGGGGGAGGATACGATGAAAACCAGTTGCTGTTGGACGGGGTACCTGTTTTCCATCCGGGCCATTTCAATTCCCTGTTGCCGGTCTTCAACGGTGATGCGGTGAAAAACATGGTGTTCTATAAAGGTTTTTTCCCTACCAGACTGGAAGGGAAAATTTCGTCCGTGACGGAAGTGAACCTGAAAGAAGGAAACAAAGACGAGCATGTGCGTACGCTTACGCTGGATATGCCGGCTGCTTCGGTCACGCTGGAGGGACCGATTATCAAGAAGAAACTTTCGTATATGGTGAGCGCGCGGCGCAGCTGGCTGGATTTTTTCGATGGACTGTTGTCGGAAGAAAACCGCTTGAACCACTCCATGTATGATTACAATGCGAAATTGTCTTATAGCCTTTCTCCCGTCAGTACGCTGAATGTGCTGGCTTACGGTGCACGGGACGACTACCGTTTGCCGATTAAGGAGAACGGAGAGAATGCTTCTGTGTTGCGCTGGGACAATCAGGTTTACCAGCTGTCTTATACGACACAAAAAGGCGGTCTGGGGAATACCACTTCCGTATTCTATTCCGCTCATAACAACCGGGCCTATATGGGAGAAATGGGGTACGACGGCGAAAGCTATGTGCATAGCGGCATCAAGTCGCTGAATGTGGCGACAGACTTCAGTTATGCGTATGAGAATCTGTATCATGCCCGCTGGGGAGTAAAATATGCGTATGAGATTTACGACTTGGCTTCGCAAGGGGGAGAGATGACGGTGCGTCATGAACCCGTGAACCAGGTTTCCTTGTATTATGACAACCTGTTGCGCATCTCGCCTGAACTCTCTGTGCAGGTAGGAGTGCATGGGGTGGGGTATTATCCGCAGCACAGCCGTTCATTCTATAGCATCCAGCCCCGTTTCTCGCTGAAATATTTCCCTTCAGAGAAAAATCTGCTGTATGTGAACTTTTCAAAGATGGAGCAGTTTTATCATTTCCTTCGTTTTGACAGTTTTTCTTTGCCTACGGATTTCAGGATGCCCAGCATTGACGGTTTCAAGCCTCGTTCTTCCGAACATTATGAAGTGGGATGGAAGCATTTTCTGAAAGACGGACAGCTGGAGTTTTCTGCTTACTACAAGACGAGAAGGAATGTGCTGGCTTTGCGCCCGGACACGTGGATTGAGGATGGTCCGTGGAAACAGTATCTGATGGTGGGAAGGGGAGACAGTTATGGGATAAAAGGGTATTACTACCAGCAGTGGAAGCACTGGACCTGGCAGCTTTCGTATGCGTATTCCCGGAGTCGGGAATGGTTTGGCGAAATGCCTGAAAGAGGCAAGATGCCCTCCTTGTACGATGTGCCTCATCAGTTGGCCGGAGCCGTTTCCTACCAGCTGACGAAACGCTCCTCATTTTCCGTAGGGGGGACGTTGCGTTCAGGAAAGGTCATGCAACTGGATGAAGATTTTGAACTGTTGCCTGCCGAGGATTTCCGGAAAAGACGCGAACCGCTCAACTATCGGGTGGATGTGGGGTATTCTTATCGGAAATCCTTTGATGAAAAGCTGCTTTTACTTCGTTTGGGAGTCTATAATCTGGTGGGTAACCCTTCGGAAGAAGACATCCTGAATTTTTATTCGGTACACTGGCATAGTAATTGTTTGCCATACGGGAGCATCAGTTTTAAGTTCTGAACAGTGAATTCTGGTTCATTCTTTGTCTTTTTGTGTGTATATTCAAACGAGATTTGCTATTTTTGCACCATCTATAGATGGAACGATGAGTATAAAAGAACTTCAGGATATTTATGCCAAACATCCTAATATCGCTGGTTTGGCTTCTTTGTGTAAGGATAAGAGTGTAAAAAATGTATTTCTGGAAGGTATGCACGGTTCGTGTGCTTCCTTGTTTGCCTCGGTATGCATCAAGTCGGTGCCGGGCATTCATGTATTTATCTTGAATGACCTGGAGGAAGCGGGATATTTTTACCATGACATGGTACAGGCAAACGGAGATGCGGACATCCTGTTTTTCCCTTCTTCTTACCGTCGGGCCATCAAATACGGGCAGAAAGATGCGGCCAACGAGATTCTCCGTACGGAGGTGCTGAGCCGTCTGGAGCGGCAGGAGCCGGTGGCAGTGGTCACTTATCCGGAAGCCTTGGCCGAAAAAGTGGTATCCCGGAACCAGCTTTCCGCATCGACCTTGACATTGAAGGTGGGGCAGAAAGAGGAGACGGAGAAACTCATGGAAAAGCTGTCCGGCTATGGCTTTGAACATGTGGACTATGTCTACGAACCGGGACAGTTTGCCTTGCGGGGGAGTATTCTGGACGTATATTCCTTTGCATCGGAATATCCTTATCGAATCGACTTCTTCGGCGATGAGATTGACAGCATCCGGACGTTTGAAGTCGAGACACAGCTGTCGAAAGAGAAAAAGGAGTCGGTGAGCATCGTGCCGGAATTGTCTACCTCGAAAGGTTCGGATATCTGTTTCTTGGATTTTGTTTCAAAAGATGCGATTCTTTGGGTAAAGGATTTGCTTTGGGTACGCGAACGCATCCAGGCGGTTCATGACGAGACCGTATCGCCTCAGGCATTGAAAGCCTACGAAGGAGAGCAGACGGAGCTGATGGATCTTTCCCGGAAACTGATTGACGGGGCAGAGTTTACGGTGCGTGCCTTGGAATTTTTCCGGATTGATTTCGGGCATAAGGCCGTAGGAACTCCTCAGGCACGGCTTGCTTTCGAGACTTCCGTGCAGCCTATTTTCCATAAGAATTTTGATTTGGTGTCCAGTTCCTTTACTGATTTCCTGCAACGGGGCTATCGTTTGTATATCTGTTCGGATAGTGCCAAACAGACAGAGCGGTTGAAAGATATCTTTCAGGAAAGAGGCGACCAGATTACGTTTGAGCCGGTGGACCGTACGCTGCACGAGGGCTTTGTGGACCATACCCTTCGGATGTGTGTGTTTACAGACCATCAGATATTCGACCGTTTCCATAAATACAATCTGCGCAGTGACAAGGCCCGCAGCGGAAAGGTGGCGTTGTCGCTGAAGGAACTGAACACGTTTGAGCCGGGTGACTATGTGGTGCATATCGACCACGGTATCGGCCGTTTTGCGGGACTGGTGCGCATCCCGAACGGGAATACCACGCAGGAGGTCATCAAACTGGTGTATCAGAATGACGACGTGGTGTTCGTGTCCATCCATTCGTTGCATAAAATCTCGAAATACAAAGGCAAGGAAGGCGAACAGCCGCGTATCAGCAAGCTGGGAACCGGTGCTTGGGAGAAAATCAAGGAACGGACGAAGACCAAGATCAAGGACATTGCCCGTGACTTGATCAAATTGTATTCGCAGCGTAAACAGGAAAAAGGATTTAAATACAGCCCCGACAGTTTCTTGCAGCACGAACTGGAGGCCAGCTTCTTGTACGAGGATACGCCCGACCAGCTGAAGGCTACTCAAGACGTGAAGGCGGACATGGAGAGCGACAAGCCGATGGACCGTCTGGTGTGCGGGGACGTGGGCTTCGGAAAGACGGAGGTGGCCATCCGGGCGGCTTTCAAGGCGGTGGCCGACAACAAGCAGGTGGCGGTGCTGGTACCGACCACGGTGTTGGCTTTCCAGCATTACCAGACTTTCAAGAAACGGCTGGAGGGGATGCCTTGCAAGGTGGAATACCTGAGCCGTGCGCGTACGGCAAAAGATACCAGCCGCATCCTGAAGGAACTGGCCGAAGGAAGTATCAATATACTCATTGGTACGCATAAAATCATTGGGAAGAGTGTGAAGTTCAAGGACTTGGGGTTGCTGATTATCGATGAGGAGCAGAAGTTCGGGGTGAGCGTGAAGGAGAAACTCCGTCAGATAAAGGTGAATGTGGATACGTTGACCATGACGGCCACGCCGATTCCGCGTACGCTTCAGTTCTCTCTGATGGGAGCCCGTGACTTGTCTGTTATCCAGACTCCGCCACCCAACCGTTATCCGATTCAGACGGAAGTGCATACGTTTAATGAGGAAATCATTACCGAGGCCATCAACTTTGAGATGAGCCGTAACGGACAGGTCTTTTTCGTGAACAACCGGATTCAGAATCTGGCGGAACTGAAGGCCATGATTCAGCGTAATATTCCGGACTGCCGGGTGTGCATCGGACACGGACAGATGCAGCCGGAGGAACTGGAAAAGATTATCTTCGATTTTGTCAACTATGACTACGATGTGCTGTTGGCTACAACCATTATTGAGAGTGGCATCGACATACCCAATGCCAATACCATCATCATCAACCAGGCACAGAATTTCGGATTGAGCGACCTGCATCAGATGCGGGGACGTGTGGGACGAAGCAACAAGAAGGCTTTCTGCTATTTGCTGGCTCCTCCATTGTCTTCACTGACACCAGAGGCTAAACGGCGTTTGCAGGCCATCGAGAATTTCAGTGACTTGGGAAGCGGTATTCACATTGCCATGCAGGATCTGGATATCCGTGGGGCCGGGAACATGCTGGGAGCTGAACAGAGCGGATTCATCGCCGACTTGGGATATGAAACTTATCAGAAGATTCTGAACGAGGCGGTAACTGAACTGAAGAACGAAGAGTTTGCCGACTTGTATGCGGATGAAATCAAGGCCGGAGAAGAGAAAATCAGCGGTGAAGAGTTCGTGGATGAATGTACCGTGGAAAGTGACCTGGAATTGCTGTTCCCGAATGAATACATTCCGAGCAGCAGTGAGCGTATGCTGTTGTACCGGGAGCTGGACAAACTGGAATTGGACAAGGATGTGGAGGCGTTCAGGGCCCGATTGCTCGACCGCTTTGGCAAGATTCCACCCGAAGGAGAAGAGTTGCTGCGTATCGTGCCGTTGAGGCGGTTGGCCAAGCGCCTGGGCGTGGAGAAAGTGGTGTTGAAGGCCCAGCGTATGACCCTCTTTTTTGTCAGCAACCTGGACAGTCCGTATTATCAGAGTATGGCTTTCGGAAAGATTATCGCGTATATGTCCAAGAATCCTCGTTACTGCAATTTGCGGGAACAGAACGGACGCCGGAGCATGGTGGTCTCCAAGGTGACCAATGTGAAAGATGCAGTGAGTATTCTGCAGGAAATTGTCAGCTTGGAGGGAGAAAAGGCTCAGTAGGGTCCGCTTGTCTCAATCGGGTGACAGTGGGATTGCATTTCTGTTTCAGTAAGCTTGGGGTGATTCATTTTCGGACCGGATGGAAAGGATCAGGCGGAATAAACGGCTATTTTTATGCTTCAAATTCAAAAAGGCTTATGAAAAAAATAGGATGGATACTGCCGTTTCTGGTTTTCCCTCTGTGCATGCAGGGGCAGACGGCACGTGAAGAGATTGATGAGAATCCGGCACTGGCGGGAGGGAAATACTATGCCTATGAGGCACCCGATGTGCAGCTTACGCCTGCTCCCGCGGGTTATACTCCTTTTTATATTTCGATGTTCGCCCGTCATGGATCGCGTTATCTGACGAAGGAAAAGAAATATACTCAGCCTTTGTCGCTTCTCCTTGCGGCGGATGAGGCCGGGGTGCTGACCGCAGACGGAAAGCGGGTATTGAAGGTGGTGGCGGCTTTGGCCCAGGAAGCTGAAGCACGTTACGGCGAACTGACGCCGAAAGGGGCGCGGCAACATCGGGAGCTGATAGACCGGATGTACCGGCATTATCCGGAGGTATTCAGTGAGGGAGTGCATGTGGATGCACGCTCTACCTATAAAACACGGGCCTTTCTTTCCATGGCAGCCGGTTGTGTGGAATTGAAGGGGTTGAACCCCAGGCTGCACATCACCACGCAGGCCAGTGAGGCGGATGCCTATTATATAAAGTACAAGAATCCTTTGTATGAAGCACAGCATTTGGAGAACAGTGACTCGGTGTATCGTGCGGCAGATAGCGTGTATGTGCATCCGGCACGCTTGATGAAACAGCTGTTTCGCGATTCTTCTTACGTAGAGGCTCATATCCAGCCGGTGAAGCTGATGACGGACTTGTTTGAGTTGCATGGCATCAGCCAGAGCAGCGACTGTCAGCCCGATTTGTCTTTCCTGTTCACTCCGCAGGAACGGTATGACTTGTGGCAGCGCAACAACTTTGAATGGTACTATGAGAAAGGAGCCTCTCCATTGAGCGACGACTGCATGTACAAGCTTGAAAGAAATCTGCTGAAGAATTTCATTGAAACGGCCGATACCGTGATAGCTTCCCGAAAGAATGGGGTGACGTTGCGTTATGGGCACGACACGAACCTGGCTCCTTTGGCGGTCCTGATGGGCATCAATGACTTGCAGGATTCCACGGCAGACTGGCAGCGCATTGCGGATACGTACCGTACCTATCGCCTCATTCCGATGTGTGGAAATGTGCAACTGATATTCTACCGTAAGAAAGGGGGGAAAGAGGTGCTGGTCAAGGTGTTGTTGAACGAACGTGAGGTGAAATTGCCGCTTCCCGGTGAGAGGACTCCCTATTATGCTTGGAAAGACGTACGGAGTTATTGGAAAAAAGTAGTGGAAAGTATTCAGCTTCCGGCAGAGGTGAAGTAGTTTGGAGGCATTATACATATTGTAAGGAGAGGTATTTCTTTTTGAAAGGGATACCTCTTTTTTTTATACGTATCTCTTGCCTAAATGTAACAGAAAAGAAATTTCGATGCAATACGGATGAAAATGGGATGGGGTACTTTTGCGGCAAATAAGAAAAGCAAATGAAAGCAAGTATAGTTTTGGCGTTGTTGTCACTGATGTCTGCAGGTGTGCAGGCCAGTGTGGTAAAAGGAAAGATTAAGGATGCGCAGACAGGAGAGGAAATTATCGGTGCATCGGTAATGGTAAAGGAAGAGCCCGGAAAGGGAGCTGTTACGGGGTTGGACGGAAGTTTTAATCTGTCTGTTAATCGGGATAAATATACATTGGTGTGTTCTTATGTGGGATACAAAAAATATGAGGTGACCATCACTCCAGACAAGAAAGAAATCGTGATTCCGTTGAAGACCGATGATGTGGCACTGGATGAAGTCGTGGTGGTGGCCTCCAATCCGGGAAGAACGGAAGCGGGTGCACGCGGCATTGAACGTCAGGCGATGAATGTGGTTAACGTGATGAGTGCCAAAGCCATTGAACTTTCTCCGGATATCACGGTAGCGAATGTGATTCAACGTATGTCGGGAGTGACCATCGAGCGGAACAGTAGCGGAGAAGGTCAGTATGCGATTCTGCGTGGTATGGACAAGCGTTACAATTATACCTTGATTAATGGGGTGAAGATTCCGAGTCCGGACAACAAGAACCGTTTCGTGCCGCTGGATATTTTCCCTTCGGAGATGCTTGACCGTCTGGAAGTGACCAAATCGCTGACTGCTAATATGGAAGGTGATGGAATCGGAGGAGCTGTTAACCTGATAATGAAGGATGCACCTACGGAACGGCAGTTTACCGTGAATTTGTCGACCGGTTACAATGCTATGTATTTCGGCCGTGACTTTCAGTCGTTCAACCATGGGGCCATCGTCAAACAGTCGCCTTATGAACAGATGGGGATGCCGGAAGACAACCGGGTGACCATGGATAATTTTACGACCGATAACTTACGGATGAGCTGGAAAAAGCCTTTGCCGGATTTGACTGCCGGGATTTCTTATGGCGACCGTTTCTTTCAGAACAAGCTGGGCGTGATGCTGGCCGGAAGTTTCCTGAATACCTATCGTGGTAAGGAAAGCCAGTTGTATTATCAGCCGGGCACCACTCACAACGGTATCGAGTATCGTAATTACTCTTCCCAGCAGACCCGTATCGGGGCGCATGCCAAATTGGACTATTTCATTAACGAACATCATAAACTGACCTGGTACAACGGCTACATGGATATGCGTGAGGCGGAAGTGCGCGACGGGCATGACGACAAGGAAGGAGCCGTACGTATGAAATGGAACCATCAGTATATCATCAACTCTACCTTGAAAGGGGAACATTCCTTTTTGGACGATGAAGCGCTTCGCCTGAACTGGTCGGCCGTGATCTCGAAAGCCTACAGTGAGACTCCGGATAATGCGGAGATATTCTTGCAAGGCAGTCACGTACAGACTTCTGGGGCGGCTACCCGGCGTTGGGAACACAATTCGGATAAAGATAAGGCGGGATATGTGGACTTGATGTACAAACTGAAATTGGACGGTGGTTCTGTCTTTGATTTCTCTGTCGGAGGTATGTACCGCGACAAGAAGCGTGACAGCTTTTTCAATGAATATACCTTCAACTCGGCAACAGGTGTGAAGGACCCGCAATATCAGGGGGAAGATTGGAATAACTATGATGAGATTCTGTTTACTCCTTTGAAATACGGTAACATCAGTGACCCGTTGAACTACGATGCATCCGAAAAGATTGGAGCAGGTTACGGAATGGTGAAATACACGTATCGTAAATGGGAATTCATTGCAGGAGTACGTGTGGAACATACCAACCAAGGATATGTGTTGAAGTTCCCGACTGAAAATGTGAATCCGGAAGGAAACCAGAAATATACGGATGTGCTGCCCAGCTTTCATGCAAAATATGGAGTGCATAAGAATGCTAACCTGCGTTTCTCGTACGCACGGTCTATCAACCGTCCCAGCTTCTTTGAGATTGTGCCTTACAGCATCATCAATGAAGACTACAAGGAAAAAGGTAATCCGGATTTGAAACATACCGTGGCCGATAATATCGACCTGCGCTATGAATATTTCCCGAAATCATCCGAACAGTTTATGGTGGGCATGTTCTATAAACGGTTGCAGAACCCGATTGAATATGGCTTGCTCAACGAGGGACAGGATACCTACTACAAACCGATGAACTTTGGAGATGCGACCAACCTGGGTGTGGAAGTGGACATCATGAAATACTTCAACTGGTTCGGTATCAAGGCTAATTATACGTACACTCACTCTACGATTACGACCGATAAACGTATCATGGACGGCAACGATGTAAAGAGCATTTCGCAGACACGTCCTTTGTTCGGCCAGGCGGCCCATGTGGCGAATTTGTCGTTGCTTTTCAAAAGCACCAAATATGGTTGGGAAGGACAGATTGCCGGAAGTTACACTGGAAAACGTTTGAGCGATATTTCCAACTGGTATAACGATGATATTTGGGAAGACGGCTACATGCAGCTGGATGCATCTGTGGAAAAGAGCTTCAAGAACGGCATCAGTATTTTTGCCAAGGCGTCCAATCTGCTGGACACTCCTTTGTTGCGATTCATTCAAAAGGGACCGCATACAGAAAATGTGGACTATGAACGTAAGAACGGCAACGTGATTGAACGGAAAGAATGGCATGGACAGTCGTTCATGCTGGGGATCAGATATAAACTATAATCAAATATAAAATTTAACTAGTAACTAAATTTATTACATGATGAGACTGAAAAATTATTTGCTGGCAAGTACAGCTTTGGTAGCGTTGTCTTTTATGACCGCTTGTACGGAAGAAGATCCTATTGCGAATGGTGACGGTACCGAGAATACAGATGGTAATGATGAAAACAATGACAATGTCATTGTTTGGCCTGCTGATACTATTGTAAAGCTTACGGATCATTATACAGTGCCGGAAGGAAAGAGTCTGGTGATTAAAGAAGGTGTACAGATCATTGTAAGCACCGATGGAGTGGGAGCCAATCATGTACCCGTAGAATTTACCGTAAACGGAAATTTGTATTGTGAAGGAACAGCCGAGAAACCTATCTTGTTCTCAATTGCGGAAGATGAACGTACGAATGAGAATGCTTTGAAAGGAATGTGGGGAGGTATTGTGGCCACCTCTACTTGCGGGGAAATGCTGATAGACCATACAGTCATAGAATATACAGGAGGCCAGGTGGTAGAAGGTTCTCCAGCTGCTAGTACAGGTATGTACACTGCAGGAGACGATGCGTATCCTCAGATAACTACTGACAATATCAACGGACATTATGTGATTACAAACTCCATTTTGCGTAACGGTTGGTCAGATGGTATTTATTTGATGGGAGGAAATGCTATTATTGCCCATAATATTTTTGCCGCCAACGGATATGACGGAGCAGAAGCTGTAAACGTGAAAGCCGGTTGCGTGGCCGATGTAGCCGACAACGTGATGTTCAGCCCGAATACCAATGGTTTGAAACTGTCTAGCTCCGGTCAGAGCGAAGACCGTGCAATGGCTAAAATCCAGGCTTACAACAATACCATTATCAATGCCGGATGGCGTCGTGACGGTGAAAAAGGTGGTTGCGTGTATGTCGAAAAGAATGCCTTGGCAAATGTCTTCAATAACCTGATGGTAAACTGCAAGTTCAGAGCCATGACTCCGAATTATAAGGATGCTAATAAAGTGGATGGAGGATACAATAGCAGTTCTGTAATCGATTACAATTATTATGCTTCTGGAACACAGAAAAGTGATGTAGTGTTTGAAGAAGAGTCAGGAGTAGCTTATTCTTGGGCTGGATATGCATACGCACATAAAAATTATAATGAAGGTGTAGTCGATGTACACAGCCTGATAACAAAGACTGCTGAAGAATGTGCGGCCAATGACCCGAAATTTGTCAACTTCCCGATTAACGACGTAGCTTTGACAGATTACGTGTACGATGAGGCTTGGGACTTCCACGTACAGGCTGGTTCTCCGGTTTTGTTGGGCGCTTACGACGGAAACGATGCGGCACTGGCTCCTTATTTTGGAACAGAAGGTTTGAGCGTAAACGGCCAGACATATACATCTCCGAAAGTGGAAGCTCACTTCGGTGCTTATGGTACAAAATGATAAATTCCTTTTCTAGGTTTTGTTAAGGCAGTCAGAGTGACTGCGTTTTCCTCAAGTGAATAAGTCCGGACAGCCTGTTTCGGGCTTATTCTTTGAATATCTCAATTCATTTAAATGCTTGATTTATGATTTCATTGAAAAAACTTTTCTGGACATGCTGCTTGTCCTTGTCTGTATTGGTGGCGTTTGCGCAGGATGCTTCTGCATGGAAGGCGTTGGAAAAGCCGGTAAACTTTCTGTTGGCCAATGACTTGGGACGTAACGGTTATTACGACCAGAAGCCTATCGCCGAACTGATGGGACAGATGGCAGAGAATGTCGATATTGAAGCAGTGGTCGCTGCGGGGGATGTACACCATTTTGAAGGTGTACGCAGCGTGAACGACCCGTTGTGGATGACCAACTATGAACTGATATACAGCCACCCGGAACTGATGATTCCCTGGTATCCGGTTATGGGAAACCATGAATACCGTGGCAATACACAGGCCGTATTGGATTACGCACAGGTAAGTGCCCGCTGGGAAATGCCCGCCCGTTATTACACAAAGGTGTTGGAGAATGACGATGTCACTGTGCGTCTGGTTATGATTGACACCGCCCCTTTGCTGGACAAGTACCGGAAAGATGTGGAGAAATATCCGGATGCCTGCAAGCAGGATATGGACAAACAGCTGGCGTGGATGGACTCTGTGCTCACTGCGGCCAAGGAAGACTGGGTGTTGGTCGTAGGGCATCATCCGATTTTTGCAGATACCGACAAGAGCGACGCAGAACGTCTGGACATGGAAAAAAGAGTGGATACCGTTTTGCGTAAACATAAAAATGTAAATATGTACCTGTGCGGTCATATTCATAACTTCCAGCACATCCGCAAACCGGGAAGTGCCATCGATTATGTGGTAAATTCTTCCGGCTCGTTAAGCCGCAAGGTGAAGGCCGTCGACGGAACCCAGTTCTGTAGTGGTGAATCCGGTTTCTCTTTGGTTTCGGCCGACAAGAAAGAATTGTGTCTGCACATGATAAATAAAGACGGAAAAGTGATTTATACGGTCCGTCAAGCCCGATAAACCAGTTTGTTTAGGTAATCCCCGGCCTGTAGAATGAGAATTTATAAAATATTTTAGGAATAAAAATTCATATTCTGTATTCCGTTGTTTTGTAAACTCGACTTTGCGTTATTGTTTTTAGAAAGCTAATTTTCTCCTCATCTGTAGGTATTTTCCAGGGAAAAAGTAGCCATTTGGCAAAAAAAGAGACATTCGTTGGAACGGTGTCTCTTTTTTTGCTATTTTTGCACAGTTTTTAGGTTATCTGTGCACGAATGAATTTTTCAGTGCGTGGATAATCAGGGAATTGGGTCGTATGAGAACGATCCGGTATCACAGAAATCATAATTAAAACATAAAGCATGATACACAAAGTATTGATCGCTAACCGTGGTGAAATTGCTGTGCGCGTGATGCGCTCTTGCCGTGAAATGGGCATTCGTACCGTGGCAGTTTTTTCCGAAGCCGACAGAACGGCTCGCCACGTACTTTATGCGGATGAAGCTTGTCTGATAGGTCCTGCTGCGTCTCGCGAAAGTTATCTGAACATAGATAAGATTATCATGGCGGCGAAACGTCATGGAGTGGATGCTATTCATCCGGGATATGGATTCCTGTCTGAAAATTCAGAGTTTGCACGTCGTTGCCGTCAGGAAGGTTTTATTTTTATCGGTCCGGATCCGGAAACAATGGATGCGATGGGTGACAAGATTTCTGCCCGCAAGCACATGATTGCAGCCGGTGTACCGGTCGTTCCGGGTACAGAACAACCGTTGCAGAGTGTGGAAGAGGCCAAAGAAATCTGTAATCAGATTGGTTATCCGGTCATGTTGAAAGCTTCCATGGGTGGTGGAGGTAAGGGCATGCGCTTGATTCACAATGTGGACGAAGTGGAAGAAGCCTATAACACAGCCCGTTCGGAATCTATGTCTTCTTTTGGTGACGATACCGTCTATCTGGAAAAATTTGTAGAAGAACCTCATCATATCGAATTCCAGATTCTGGGTGATAATTTCGGAAATGCCGTACATCTTTTTGAGCGTGAATGTTCTATCCAGCGCCGTAACCAGAAAATCGTGGAAGAAACTCCTTCTCCTTTCGTCACTCCTGAATTGCGTCAGAAAATGGGTGAAGCAGCTGTGGCTGCGGCGAAGGCTGTGCATTACAAAGGAGCCGGTACGATTGAGTTCCTGGTCGACAAGCACCGCAATTTCTACTTCCTGGAAATGAATACCCGTTTGCAGGTAGAACATCCGATTACGGAAGAAGTGGTAGGCGTGGACCTTGTAAAGGAACAGCTTCGTGTGGCCAACAACGAGCCGCTGCACTTCAAGCAGGAAGACCTGCAGCAGCGCGGACATGCCATTGAATGTCGTATCTGTGCCGAGGATTCAGAAAACAACTTCATGCCTTCTCCGGGTGTCATCCGTCAGCTGATTGAGCCGAACGGCATCGGCGTACGTATCGACAGCTACGTGTACGAAAGCTACGAAATTCCTATTTATTATGACCCGATGATTGGTAAGTTGATTGTATGGGCTACTACCCGTGAGTTTGCCATCGAACGTATGCGCCGCGTGTTGTACGAATACAAGATTACCGGACTGAAGACCAACATCAGTTACCTGCGTCATATCATGAACGTGCCCGACTTCGTGGAAGGACATTACAATACCCTGTTCATTCCGAAACACCAGGATATGCTCCGTGAGTGGGCCGGACAGAAAGAGGAAGAAACCGAAAACATTGCCATGATTGCCGCTTACATCGACTACCTGATGAACCTGGAAGAAAACAAGTCGGCATCCAGCGATAACCGTCCGATCAGCCGTTGGCGCGAATTCGGTCTGAAAAAAGGAGTATTGCGAATCTAAGCGTGTTTTAATTAAAAAGTAGAAGATTATGGAAATACATATAGGTGACAGAGTTGCGGACGTGACACTGGTCAGCAAGGAAGGCAACAAGGTGCAGCTGACCATCGACGGAGTGCCTTACGATGTAGACATCGTGATGGCCGAAAACGGAAGCTGTTCCATCCTGCACGAAGGAAAGTCGTACAACGCCGAACTGATTCGTAAGGAAGGCGGAAAAAGCTATACCGTGAACGCACATTACCAGTCATACAACATCGACATCATCGACTCACAGGCCAAGTACCTGCGCATGCGCAAGGGTGGGGAAGAAAAACAACAGGACAAGATTGTTTCTCCGATGCCGGGTAAGGTGGTCAAGATTCCGGTAAAGGTAGGCGACCGTCTGCAGGCTGGCGACATCGTGGTAGTGATTGAAGCCATGAAGATGCAGAGCAACTACAAGGTGAACAGTGAATGTGTGGTGAAGGATATCCTCGTGAACGAAGGAGACTCCGTCAACAGCAATCAGGTAATAATGACGTTGGATGTAATTAAAGAAGACGAACAATGACAACAGCAGAACAATATAAGAAATTTGAGGAGCTGGACAAGCTGGCTTCTCAGGGCGGCGGTGTAGAACGCGTGGAAAAACAGCACGCCAACGGTCACATGACAGCCCGCGAACGTATCGACATGTTGCTCGACAAGGGTACGTTCAATGAAATTGACAAATTCGTAATCCACCATTGCACAGACTTTGGCATGGACAAGAAACACATTCCGGGCGACGGTATCGTATGCGGTTACGGTAAGATTGACGGTCGTCTGGTATATGTATATGCATACGACTTCACCGTGTATGGCGGTACGCTGAGTGCGACCGGTGCCCAGAAAATCGTGAAGGTACAGGAACTGGCGCTGAAGAACGGTGCTCCGGTCATTGCCTTGAACGACTCAGGTGGTGCCCGTATTCAGGAAGGTGTGGGCAGTATCTCCGGTTACGCTTCCATCTTCTATCAGAACACCATTGCTTCGGGTGTGATTCCGCAGATTTCAGCCATCTTGGGTCCGTGTGCGGGAGGTGCCTGCTATTCTCCGGCCCTGACCGACTTCATCTTCATGGTGAAGGAAAAGAGCCACATGTTCATCACCGGTCCGGACGTAGTGAAAGCCGTGACCCACGAAGAAGTGGACAAGGAAGAACTGGGTGGTGCCTATACCCACAGCAGCAAGAGCGGTGTGACACACTTCCTCTGCGATACGGAAGAAGAAACCCTGATGAGCATCCGCGAACTGTTGAGCTTCCTTCCTTCCAACAACATGGAAGATGCGCCGATGATTCCTTGCACCGACGATATCCGACGTGCGGAAGAATCGCTGATGACAGTCATTCCGGACGACCCGAACATGCCGTACGATATCAAGAACATCATCGAGCCGGTGGTCGACAACCATTATTTCTTTGAAGTGATGCCTCACTTTGCCAAGAACATCGTAGTCGGATTTGCCCGTCTGGGCGGACGTTCCGTAGGTATCGTGGCCAACCAGCCTGCTTACCTGGCCGGTGTGCTCGACATCGATGCCTCTGACAAGGCTTCCCGCTTCATCCGTTTCTGCGACTGCTTCAATATTCCTATCGTGACGTTCGAAGACGTGCCGGGCTTCCTGCCGGGATGCACACAGGAACACAATGGTATCATCCGTCACGGAGCGAAGATTGTGTATGCCTACGCAGAAGCTACCGTACCTAAGATTACCGTGATTACCCGTAAGGCTTACGGAGGTGCTTACATCGTGATGAACAGTAAGCCGATCGGTGCCGATGTGAACTTCTCTTACCCGACAGCCGAAATCGCCGTAATGGGTGCCGACGGTGCCGTAAACATCCTCTACCGCAAGGCTACTCCGGAAGAAAAGGCCAAGGCAGTGGAAGAATACAAGGAAAAATTCTCCAATCCTTACCGTGCGGCCGAACAGGGTTATATCGATGAAATCATCCTGCCGAAAGATACCCGTTACAAACTGATTCAGGCATTGGAAATGACTCAGAACAAGAGCCAGAGCAATCCGCCGAAGAAACACGGCAACATGCCGCTGTAATCAGCTGACGATTATTCAGTAAATCCACATAAGAAGCGAAGAATTCCGCCGGTCATGCGCGAGGAGTTCTTCGCTTTCTTGTATAGTTATCACATTAGATTCTGTCATTATGAAGGAAGCATTTATAAAACTGCATCTTTCCATTCTCATTGCCGGAGGGACGGGCGTGTTCGGGAGACTGATTTCCCTGAACGAAGGACTGCTCGTGTGGTACCGGATGATGTTTGCCTCCGTGATGTTCTTTCTGCTGCTCTCGTGCCTGAAGAAGTTGCGGAAGGTCACTTTCGGCGATGTGGCAAAGATTGCCTCCGTGGGGCTGCTGCTGGCCAGCCACTGGATTTTCTTCTATGGAAGCATCAAGGCCTCCAACGTGTCCATCGGTGTGGTCTGCCTGTCGCTGATGAGCATCTTTACCGCCATCTTTGAGCCCCTTATCAACCGTCACCGCATTTCCTTGCGGGAGATTCTGTTCAGCCTGGTGGCCGTGGGGGGCATCGTGCTGATTTTCCATTTCGACACCCGTTACCGGACCGGTATCTGCATGGGCGTCATCTCGTCGGCCCTGGCTTCGCTGTTTACCATTGTCAACAAGAAAGTGGCCGTGAACTATACCTCCAGCACCATGCTGATGTACGAGATGCTGGGCGGTTTCCTGGGCCTGTCGTGTATCCTGCCTTTCTACCTCCATTATTTTCCCGTGGCCTCCATTCTGCCCGGAACGCAGGACTTCATTTACCTGCTCTGTCTGGCTTCAATCTGTACCGTCGGACTCTATATCCTCCAGATTCAGGTGCTGAAAGTCATTTCCGCCTTTACGGTCAACTTGAGCTACAACCTTGAGCCGATATACAGCATCATCGGTGCCATGATTATTTTCCAGGAGGCCAAGGATTTGAATTTCAGTTTCTACTTGGGACTGGGACTGATTGTGCTGTCGGTGGTGCTCCAGACCCTCAACGTGCTGTCGCAGCACCATAAGTTTGTACCCTCACTCTACGTCAAATGGAAACGCTGAAAAACCGCATCGAGCAACTGCTGGACACCCTCAACGAGCGGGTGTACGGCAAGGAAGAAGTCATGGCCCTGGCCCTGCTTTCGGCTGTGGCTGGAGAGAGTATTTTCCTGCTGGGCCCTCCGGGAGTGGCCAAGAGTATGGTAGCCCGTCGGCTGAAACTTATGTTCCGCGGAGGTACCGCGTTCGAATACCTCATGTCGCGTTTCAGTACCCCGGATGAGATTTTCGGTCCCGTGTCCATCGCCAAGCTGAAAAACGAGGACACCTACGAGCGCATGACCGAAGGTTATCTGCCCACCGCCACCGTGGTCTTTCTGGATGAAATCTGGAAAGCCGGTCCAGCCATTCAGAATGCCCTGCTGACCGTCATCAACGAGAAAATCTACCGCAACGGACAGTTTTCCGTACAGGTGCCCATGAAAGGGTTGATTGCCGCCTCGAACGAACTTCCCGCTTCGGGACAAGGACTGGAAGCCCTGTACGACCGTTTCCTGGTGCGCAAGTTAGTGGGCGGCATTGAAGACCTGTCCGAATTTGACCAGATGATTCTGACCGCCGATGAAAGCGAGCCGGAGGTGGACGAGCAGCTGGCCGTGAGCGACGAAGAATACCGTCGGTGGCAGGAACAGATGAAGGCCGTCGGTCTGCACTATTCCGTGCTGGAAGTGATTCATTCCCTCAAGGATAAGCTGGAAGACTACAACCGTCAGCTGGAAAATGCTGATGTACCCGCTTCGCCCGCCTTGTATGTGTCCGACCGCCGCTGGAAGAAAATCGTACGCCTGCTGAGGGCCTCCGCCTTCCTGCAAGGAAACACCGAAGTCCGCCTGTCCGACTGCCTGCTGATGGTACACTGCCTGTGGAACGAGACCGGACAGATAGATTGGGTGCGCGATGCCGTGCTGACGGCAGTAGGCGAGAGCGTGCGCGGCTATGTGCTGAACCTCTCCGGCATTGAAGCCGACCTGCAAGCCCTGAAGAAAGAACTCGATTCCGCAGGAGCCTTGCGCGAACGGGCCGATGCCGGACTGCAACTGGTCGATGCGTATTATTACCAAGTGGAGCGCGTGCGGTTGGCCGGACGGTTGCTTCTCTTCGCTTCCGACTACCAGCAACTGGACGATACCGGCAAGCAGTTCTACCTGCATAAGGACAAGTACAAGACCGACTGTTACGTGCTGAAGAAATACGACCCCTCGATGCGCGGCAAGGTATCCCCCTCGAAAGTCTACACCCTCCGTCGGGGCCGCCGTTCGGTGTTCATCAACGACTATGAATACCCCTTGCTGTGCACGCCCGACTGTACCGCCCTGCCCGCCATGGAAGTACAGTCGCACGAAGACCTTCCCGCCCGCTTCAGTCGGCTGGAACAGCAGCTCAGTCACGTGGAAGCCCATTGCGGCGACTGGGTGAAAGAAGAAGCCGACTATTGCGCGAACCATCTGTTTGTCGGACGAAAAGAAAAAGAAGCCATGAGCCGGATACTGGGCGAGCCGACGAAAGCCCTGTTCCGCTATCGGAACGAATTGGAGGAAATGAAACATGCATACCGGAAAGAGAACGAGGAATATCCGTCTGAAAGACCTGAAAACAGCCTATTTGGAGCAACTTCGTGAGCGAAGCCGGGCGCGGATGGAAGAATATCTTCAGGGGCGGACGGTGCTGGAGAGCGAACTGGAAGAATGTGTGTGGGACTATTACCGCAAGACGGTGCCCTCGCTTCAGGAATTCTATTCCCGCTATACCCCTGAATGGGAAGTCTTCTATGCCAACGAAACCCTTTCGTCGGCCGATTTCCTGACCTTCCTGCAACGGATGGAAACGGCCTTCCGCAAGCGCTATACCTTGGCCGAACTCGATGTGTCCTATTACATCAGTCGCCTCTCCCAGCTTCCCGAAGGAAGCGAAGAACGTGCGGCCTTGCAGGAACTCTTCTTGGACAAGTGGCACCATCTGCTCTCGGTGAAGGAATACGACTACCAGTACCAGCACCTCTTCCGCCTGTGCGACGGGTTTGCCCTGCTGGACAAGTCGTTCGGTCTGAAAACGGAAGGCAATCTCCGGGGCTCGCGCGTGAAATGGCTGTTGCGGAACCATCCGGAACTCTATCAGAAAGTGGTGCCCTACGAAAAAGCCATGGAGCAGAACCGCCAGATACGCGAGCTGGTGCGTTGCCTGGGGAAGAACGTGGGCGGACGGAAAGAAAGTTTCGACTCCCTGTCGGGACTCCGGGCCGACAGCCTGATTCATCATGCCGCCCAAAGCGACGTGGAAGGAGTGACCTTGGGCGACGACCTCAACAGCCTGCTGCCCGTGGAGTATTGCTACCTCACGGACGAGGTGCTCTATCCCTTCTTCATGCAGCGCTATGTGGAAAAACGCCTGCAACAGTTCGACTCCTATTCCCGTGAGGACCGTTCCGACCGTTCGCCGGAGAAGAAGAAAGTCAGTGCCCAGGGCCCCTACATCATTTGTGTGGACACCTCCGGTTCCATGCGCGAAGGCCGCGAACGCCTGGCCAAGTCGGCCGTGCTGGCCATCGCCCGACTGACGGAAGCCACCTCACGGAAATGTTACGTCATCAACTTCTCGGAAGACATCCAAACCCTTCTGGTGCGCGATTTGAAGACCGATTTCCCTGTGCTGGTGGACTTCCTGCAACGTCGTTTCGACGGCGGTACCGATGTGCGTCCGGCTTTTTCCGAAGCGCTGATGATGCTGCGTACCCACGGCTGGCATCGGGCCGACGTAGTGCTGATTTCCGATTTCGAGATGCCCCCTCCCGATGATGCGTTGCTGGCTGATATCCACCGTGCCCGATTGCGGGGTACTTCCTTCTATGCGCTGGTATTCGGTACCCATCCGGAAACGGACTACCTTCACGAGTGTGAAAAGTACTGGGAGATGTATTGAACGGGGAAATCACTTTGTGCTTGTTTTTCGTTTCTTGCTGAAAATAAGATTTAAAATGCGAAATTCTGCTTTCTTTTTGAAGAATGGAATTTCGTATTTTTTTGTGTATGGCCGTGTATCCCCCCTCTCAGAAGGCTTGTAGAGGGGGTACTTCCTGTCTGAAAACGGGTATTCGGATGAATCTGGAGAAGAAAATGCGGGAAAATTGGCTTGAAAAGCCGGATTTGGAGCCAAAATGCTTCGGGGTTTGGACGAAAACCCCGAAGCGTTTCAGGTAAAACTCCTTGACGTTTGAAGGAAAACGCAAAGGTGTTTGAGGGAAAATGTACTTGTGTTTTGGGAAAGTGGTTTTGGGGGCTTCTGGAGAGGGGGCGTGGGTGAAGACTTTTGAGGAGTTTTTTTGTGGAATGGGGGGATTGGGGTGTGAAAATGGGAGTTTCTTTTTGTGTGTGTTTGCTTGTGTTTTGTGGATGATGTGCGTGGCTTATTTCTTATTTGTGTGATAGTGGTTGTTGTTTTCTTGAATTTCGTTTCTTTTTGGATTTGCGTAGATACTTTTCCTTGGGAAAAAGGGAAGCATGGGGATTGGAGCGACTGAATTAGAAAATTTGAATGGGGAAGGAGGGGAATTGACATTTGGTTATGTTGGAATTATAATTTGGTTGTATGGAAGTAAAATTACGTGGGAGTGAGGATATGGGAGATAGTCTGAGGATAAAGTGGAACTTCTTGGTAGAAAGCAAAAAATGCGGTATTGTGGACAAATTATAATTTATAAATTCATATCTTTGAAGTTGGTTATACAAAGGATATTATAATGACAGAAAATTGGCTTGAAATATGTGATGTGTTAAGTTATTGTATCACGAATGGGGTAATGGAGTCAACTTACCAAAGGGAGATAGAAAATTGTTTCAAAATACTCGGATGGAGAAAGACAAATAATACATTGCAGTCACAAGTGACTATACCTATAGGAAGTAATAATTTCATCAGACCTGATATAGTATTGCAGAAAGAAAACGAGAATGGCAACATCGTACCTATTATAGCAGTAGAGGTAAAGAGACCAGACAACATAAAGAGTGAAAGACAGGAACTGCAACTGTTTTCATACATGAGACAGCTCCGTCTGAACTTTGGATTATATATAGGAGAGAAAATACAGTTATATTACGATGCCCAGGACAACAAAGAGAATCCCATAGCAAACCCTGTACTCGTAATGACTATAAACATAAAAGATACAGATAATAACGGAGACGTTTTCTGTGAACTGTTCACATACGAGCAATGCAGTTCTGAAAAGATAGAAAACTATTGTAAGGAGTCACTAAAACGGAAACAGGAATACGCTAGGCTTAAAGAAAGAATGAGTGACTTTATGCAGGATGCAAAAGAAAATGTAAAAGAACTGATAAAGAATATGCTGTTATCAGAAGGATTCACTGAAGAAAGAATTGATAAAGAACTCACGAAGATAGATATACAGGTGAATATCAAAACAAGTGAAATAAAAAACCAACAAGCTATTCAATATCCTCCGGTATCTGTAACAAAAGAACATATATCTGAGAATAACAGCTCACAAACAAGAGATACAACTCGATTCTCTTTTGATGGTGGAATAAAATACTATAATAAAAGAAAGTTTGTACTGGAGATAATAAAGGACTATATCAAAAAACATCCAGGAATAACATTTAATGAATTGGAAAAGGTTTTCTATCCGGAAATTCATAGTAAAAGCAGAGGGGTAATAAAAAAATATACGGATGTACAGCAAATGATTAAGAAATCAGAGGATATAAAAAAAAGATATTTCCTAGATGCTGGAGATATAATAACTTTATTAGATGGCATACAAATAGTAGTAAATAATCAATGGGGTACTAGATTCCCATATTTCCTGAATGCCATAAAGAATATTTATTCTATAACAAGTGACAATGAATATAGAGTATAAAAACTGCATAACTAATAAGAAGTGATTAAAGCATAAATCGTAAATACCATTATTGTATTGGAAACAAGTATCAACAAAAAGGATGTGATGGCAATCGTGGAAAGCCTGATGGAAGAGACAAAGGACTCAGTGGAAAAAGGAGAACCTGTATATATGAAGGTTTCGGAAGTTTTATCCTGAAGCACAGAACTGAAAAAACGTACGCAATATAAGTCAGAACACGACTATTATAATCCCTGCACATAATATCCCGGCTTTTAGCCTACGAAGGCGTTTATAAGAAATGTAAGTAAGTTAGAAGATTTATAAGAAAATATAATAAGAATCATATTTACATCCTCTTGGCAATGAGATAAAGTTTGACTGCCAGAAACATATTATGGGTATATTTTATTCACATTCTCTTATATTCTGACACAGAAATATATCCATAAGAATAATAAATAACTTCGGTGATTAGTTTTATTAATGTAATCTCTATATTTCGGCCTAAATCTTCTGTATTGATTTTAATCTTTGAAATATTTACATTAGTGTCCACTAAAAAATCATAGAAGTTCTTTGAAATAATTGAAATTCAATT
>URWA01000024.1 GCA_900551445.1 uncultured Bacteroides sp.
TGAAAACTTACATTGTGAAGGACGCAGACGGCTCGCTCTTGGGTGTGTTCTACAGTGACTATATGCCGCGTGCCAGCAAGCGGAGCGGTGCCTGGATGAGCAACTTCCGTGAAGAACAGGAAGGTGTCCGCCCGTTGATTTACAATGTGGCCAGCTTTACCAAACCGGCCGGTGACATTCCGTCCTTGCTGACCATTGATGAGGCTCGTACGATGTTCCATGAGTTCGGACATGCCCTGCACGGTTTGCTGACACAGTGTAAGTATAAAGGTGTATCCGGTACCTCAGTGGCACGTGACTTTGTGGAACTTCCTTCACAGATTATGGAACACTGGGCTGTGGCTCCGGAAGTGTTGAAGATGTATGCCAAACATTACAAGACCCGTGAGGCCATTCCTGATTCTTTGATTGCCAAGATTGAAAACCAAGCCTTGTTCAACCAGGGATTCATGACGACTGAGTTGCTGGCTGCGGCTATCCTGGATATGGAAATGCACAGTCTGACTACCATGGAAGGCTTTGACGTACTGCAGTTTGAAAAGCAGCTGATGGATAAAATCGGTCTGATTCCGCAAATTGCACCTCGTTACCGTTCTACCTATTTCAATCACATCATGGGTGGCTATGCAGCCGGATACTACTGCTATCTGTGGGCAGAACGTCTGGATACGGATGCGTTTGAAGCGTTCAAGGAACACGGACTGTTTGACCAGGCTACAGCTACTTCTTTCCGCAAGAACATCTTGGAGAAAGGTGGTTCCGACGATCCGATGAAGCTGTATGTCACTTTCCGTGGGGCAGAACCTAGTATCGAACCGCTGTTGCAGGCACGTGGATTGAAATAAAATGCCTGAATGATAGGGGTTACCCTATACTTTATAAATAAAAGAAGGAGCTATTGCTTAATTTTTGCAAGCAATAGCTCCTTTTTTAGGCTCTATGGCTTAAATATTTACAATCGTTTCCGCATATCTAATGAAAAAAAACTATATTTGCAACCTTGAATAAACGTATCAAATTTTAAAAGTAAATATAATAAATTAAAGTAACATGCAAAACAAAGGATTTGTAAAGGTTTTTGCGGTATTACTGACCCTTGCGTGTGCTTTTTACCTTTCATTCTCATTCGTTACCCGTTATCAGATGAACAAGGCGGCTGAGGACCCGAAGGGTTCGGCACATTACCTGGATTCCATGCAGAATCAGAGGGTGTGGTTGGGAGTTTATACGCTGAAAAAATGTCGTGAAATGGAAATCGGGTTGGGTTTGGACCTGAAAGGTGGTATGAACGTCATTCTGGAGGTTTCCGTTCCGGACGTAGTGAAGGCGTTGGCCGACAACAAACCAGATGAAGCCTTTAACAAGGCTGTGGCTGAAGCTGCCAAATTGCAGATCAACAGTCAGGAAGATTTCGTGACCCTGTTTATCAGAGAATACAAAAAACTGGCTCCGGAAGGCAAACTTGCTGAACTTTTCGCCACTCAACAATTGAAAGATAAAGTAAATACCCGTAGTACAGATGCAGAGGTAGAGAAAGTATTGCGCGAGGAAGTAAAAGCTGCCGTAGACAACTCTTACAATGTTTTGCGTACACGTATCGACCGTTTTGGTGTGGCTCAGCCGAACATCCAGACACTGGAAGGAAAGATGGGCCGTATCATGGTGGAACTGCCGGGTATCAAGGAGCCGGAACGTGTGAGAAAACTCTTGCAGGGTTCTGCCAACTTGGAATTCTGGGAAACATTCGAAGCAAAAGATATCGTGCCGGTACTGGCTTCTGCCGACAACCGTGCCCGTGGCTTGCTGAACAACGAGGCTCCTGCTGATTCTGTACAGGCCGAAGCCGATACGACTGCAGTGGCTCAGGCTTCTGCCGTTTCTGCAAAAGACAGCTTGACGGCTGCCCTGAAGGGAGAAACACCGGCTGCTTCCAGTGCAGATATGGAACAGATGAAGAAAGAACATCCGTTGTTGTCTGTACTGCAGCTGAACCAGAGCGGAGTAGGTTGTATCGTAGGTTATGCCGATTACAAAGATACAGCTGATGTAAACCGCATCCTGAACATGAAGGCCGTGAAGGAAGTGATGCCGCGCGACCTGAAACTGATGTGGGGTGTGAAAGCTTCTGATATGGACAAGACCGGACGTATCTTCGAATTGTATGCCATCAAGTCGACTGAACGTAACGGACGTGCACCGTTGGAAGGTGACGTAGTAACAGACGCCAAAGACGAATATGACCAGTTCAACAAGCCGTGCGTCAGCATGTCTATGAACACAGAAGGTTCTCGTCGCTGGGCTGCCCTGACAAAGAAGAACATCGGTAAGGAAATCGCCATCGTATTGGATGGATATGTATACAGTGCACCGCGTGTAAACTCTGAAATTACTGGCGGTAACTCACAGATTACGGGTAACTTTACTCCGGAAGTCACAAAAGACTTGGCCAACGTGTTGAAATCTGGTAAGATGCCGGCTCCGGCTCGTATCGTACAGGAAGACATCGTAGGTCCGTCTCTGGGACAGGAATCTATCAACCAGGGTATCGTATCCTTCATCGTGGCTTTGATTGTCCTGATGGCTTACATGTGTGTGATGTACGGATTCATTCCGGGTATGGTGGCCAACGGTGCGTTGTTCATCAACTTCTTCTTCACATTGGGTATCCTTTCCTCTTTCCAGGCTGCCTTGACGATGTCCGGTATCGCCGGTATGGTATTGTCACTGGGTATGGCCGTGGATGCGAACGTATTGATTTATGAACGTACGAAAGAAGAGCTTCGTGCAGGCAAGGGAACCAAGCAGGCTTTGGCCGAAGGTTACAAGAACGCGTTCTCTGCCATCTTCGACTCTAACTTGACTTCTATCATCACAGGTGTCATCCTGTTCAACTTCGGTACCGGTCCGATCCGTGGTTTTGCCACTACCCTGATTATCGGTATCCTCTGTTCGTTCTTCTCAGCCGTGTTCCTGACTCGTCTGGTTTACGAACACTTCATGAACAAGGAAAAATGGTTGAACCTGACATTCACTACAGGCGTTTCCAAGAACCTGATGCAGAATGTACACTATAACTTTATGGGTATCACCAAACGTTCGTTCACGGTTTGGGGAATTATCATCGTAGTATGTATTGTTTCCTTCTTTGTTCGTGGACTCGCACAGAGTATCGACTTCACTGGTGGACGTAACTTCGTAGTTCAGTTTGAACAAGTGGTACAGCCGGAAACCGTACGCGACCTGCTGCAGCCGAAAGTGGGAGATGCCAACGTACAGGCCATTGCCTTGGGTACAGATGGAAAGACCATCCGTGTGACGACCAACTACCGCATCAATGAAGATTCTCCGACAATCGATACTGAAATCGAAGAGTTCCTTTACAATGCATTGAAAGAAGGTAACTTGCTGGGTAAGGGTACTACGCTCGAAATCTTCATCGACCGTGATAACCGTGCCGGAGGTTCTATCATCAGTTCTCAGAAGGTAGGTCCTAGTATCGCCGATGATATCAAGACTTCCGCTATCTGGTCGGTTGTGCTGGCTTTGATTGCTATCGGTCTGTATATTTTGATTCGATTCAACAACATCGCTTTCAGTATTGGTGCTACAGTAGCCTTGGTAGTGGATACGGTATTGATTATCGGTGCCTACTCCTTGTGTTACGGATGGATGCCGTTCTCGTTGGAAATTGACCAGACGTTCATTGGTGCCATCCTGACGGCCATCGGTTACTCTATCAACGATAAAGTGGTAATCTTCGACCGTGTACGTGAGTTTATCGGTCTGTATCCGAAACGCGAACGTGCCCAGTTGTTCAATGATTCATTGAATACCACTTTGGCCCGTACCATCAACACTTCTTTGAGTACCTTGATTGTGTTGCTGAGTATCTTCATCCTGGGTGGTGACAGCATTCGTAGCTTTGCATTCGCCATGATCCTGGGTGTGGTAATCGGTACATTGTCTTCTTTGTTCGTGGCTGCTCCGGTAGCTTACTTGACTATGGGACACAAGATGCCGAAGCAAGTAGGTGAAGTAGAGGAAGCATAATAAGATTCTGATATAATGTTTGAAGAACGGCTGTTTTCCGCGTGAAGACAGCCGTTTTTTTATGCGTTCTTTTGTGCTGGAAAACGCCTTTGCGCTTGTCCTTAAACGCAAGGACGTTTGTCTTCAAACGCAAGTGCATTTAAAGTAAAACGCAAGGACGTTTTAAACCAAACGTAAAGGCGTTTCAAATCAAACGCAAGGACGTTTTTATCGGGTGTGAAAATGGGTCTCAATCTTCCTTTTCGTCGGTCGTATCTTCGATAGAAGCCCCTGTCAGTTGCTTCAGATACTCGGAGGCCGACATGCCGAATTCTTCTTTAAAACACTGGCGGAAATACACGTTGCTGTTGATTCCCACTTTGAAGGCGATTTCGGAGATGGTATATTTGCCCTCCAGCAGGTATTTCTCTGCCAGGTGCATTTTGATTTTCCGGATATATTCGTTGGTAGACATTCCTGTCAGTGCTTTCACTTTCCGGTAAAGCGTAGAACTGCTCATACATAATGCGTTAGACAAAACTGTGATATCTACATTTTCGGCAGCAGAGAGGCTTTCCGTTATGATATGGGTAATCTTGTCCAGAAATTCTTTGTCCAGTTTGTTCATCGACTCCGTGATGATGGCTCTTTTTTCCTCCATGCTTTGTGGCTTTTCCGGTCGGATAGCAAAACGTTCGGACAGTAGTCTCCGCTGTGCCAGCAGGTTGCTGATTCGGCTCTGTAGCAGACTGGCGCTGAAGGGCTTGGTGAGATAGGAATCGGCACCGGCCTGATACCCTTCCTCCTTGTCGGTGATACCGTCTTTTGCCGTGAGGAGGATGACAGGAATGTGACTGGTACGGATATCCGTTTTCAGCTTCTGGCACATTACGATGCCGTTCATTACAGGCATCATGATGTCACTGACGACGATATCGGGGGCACATTCGGTAGCTATTTTCAGTCCATCCTTTCCATTAGAGGCCGTTTTCACTTCATATAAATCCGTGAAGGCATCGACAATATAGTCACGGATGTCGGCATTGTCTTCCACCACCAGTACGATGGGACGTGAATTTTTCGTGTTGTCTGCCATTTCCAGTTTCTCGATATTTCCTTCTTTCACTTCCTGTATGTCCGTGTGTACATCCTCCCCATGCAAGGCGTTTGGGTAAGTATTGTTGGCCTGTAAGCGCAGATAGAAGGTGGTGCCGATGTCGGGGAGGCTTTTCACCTGGATATCTCCTTCATGCAGGGTGACCAGATTCTTTACCAGGGCAAGTCCGATACCTGTTCCCGAAGCTTGATGTTCCCCGCTTTCCTGATAATAGCGTTCGAAAATATGGTCGAGTGCTTCCTTCCCGATACCATAGCCGGTGTCTTCCACGGAAAGCTGTGCATATCGTATGTCGTTTTCCGTGACCCATTCAGCCCGTACACGTACATATCCCTTTTCAGTATATTTCAAGGCATTGGAAATCAGGTTGTCAAGAAGCATTGTAATAACCTCTTTATCGAAGAATAAGACCATGTTCTCTTCTTTTGCTTCAATTAATACTTGTACGTTTGGGTTGTTATTTAGTTCTTTATATTTGAGTCCAATTTCATATACAGTCCATGTTAGATTATTTTTGGAAACACATAATTTTTTATTTTGTGTTTCTGTTTTCCGGAAGTCAAGTATCTGATTGATTAGATTTAACAACCTGACGGCACTTTGATGGATGACAGAGATACGATGTTTGTCTTTTTCGGAGAGCCCATTGTTTTTTACCATGTCTTCTAGTGGCCCTAAAATGAGTGTTAACGGAGTACGTAGTTCATGAGTAATGTTCGTAAAGAATCTTAGTCGCTCATCATTTAATTTTTGTTCTTGTTCATGATGTCTTTTTTCTGATTCATAAAGATATTCCAGATTTAATTTGTGTCTGTAGATTAAAAATACTCCTATAAGAAGTCCGATTCCACCTACTATATAGAGTAGTTTTGCCCACCATGACAACCAGAGAGGAGGGGCAATGATAATTTCCAGATGAGATATATTATTAGACCATTCTTGATTTCGTATACGGGTTTTAATAAGAAATTGATATTTTCCTGGTGGTAAATTACGGAAGGTCACATAATCGGGGCCTTTTACCGTGTACCAAGAGTTTTCCAATCCTTTTAGCATATAAGCATACTCTATTCTTTCATTTAAAGCGTAATTGGATATATTGAATGAAATGTTAAAATTATTTTGAGCGTACTTAAGTTTAATTTGATTGGCGTTGATTAATGATACTACAGTTTCATGATTGTTTTCAACTGTTAGAGGTTCAAAAATAGTTATTTTCCCGATGATAGCTTTGGGAGATAGCCGTTTCTCTAGAATGCGATTAGGTTGGAAATTGCATACCCCGTCGGTAGAGCCGAAAAAGATTCTATCTTTTGCGTCTTTACACACGCTTCCGCCTGTAAAACTGGCTATTGGGATATTGTCTTTATAGTTGTAATTATAGATGTTTCTTTTATCTTTTGTTAGACAGCTAATGCCTTTATTAGTACTGAACCAAATATTGCCAGATTTATCCTCAGTTATTGCCCAAATATAACTATTGGCAAGTCCTTCATTTCGTTGGTAAACCTTGTATTTCCATGGAGGGATATTTTCAAACTGAATAAGTCCTTCTCCTGTTGCAGCCCATATTCTTCCTGAGGAGTCTTCAAAAAGTTGGTTGATAGTATTAGATGGAAAGTGAAGAAATGTGTTGAATTCTTTTAATCGCTTTCCTTGTGGCGTACACAGGAATATGCCTCCACCAAAACTTCCAATCCAGAGTTGTCCTTTTTTATCTTTTATTACCGTGCGGACGAGGTTGTCAGGTACATTGATATGGTTTATAATTTTTTTTGAATCTCGGTCAATCTGATAAACTCCTTCACTTGTACCTACCCAGATAATTCCTTCTGCATCTTCAAAAAGGGATCGTACATCTTGTGTGGATTGTTCTTTAGAAAATATTTGCTGGAAAGTTCTACTGTGGATGTTGTAATACATGATTCCCCCATAAAAGATTCCGAACCAAAGATTCCCTTTTTTGTCACATAAGGCGGTTTGTATAGAATTTCCACTAAGTTTTCTGTTTTCTGTGGTATATGTGGCAGTCCTTTTTCCATGAGTAAGGACATTGATTCCACCACCGTCTGTCCCGACCCATAATGCTCCACTAGAGTCTATGCAAATAGCACTGGCTATATGAGCATTAAGATTACTTCCTGGATTTCCTGGTGAATAGCGGAATGAGTTGAAAATGAAATCATCAGAACTGAGGAAATTGACGCCTCCTCCCCATGTGCCAGCCCAAATATTTTGATGGGAGTCTTGAAATAAGCAGCGTACTGTAGAATTATTCAAAGAATATTCACTATCACCTGATTGGATGAGCTGAATACCTTCTTCAATATTAAACATGTTTTTGGAGAGGTCTATTATAGCAATTCCTCCAAATTCGGTAGCTATCCAAAGTTGGTTTTCATTGAATTGTTGAATGTCGTAAATACGGTGTGAAAGAGGTGAGTCCTTTCTGTTCAGACAAATAAATTCTTCCGTATCAACTTTAAAAAGAGCTAGTCCTTTATCGGTTCCAATCCATATATTCCCTGTATTGTCTTTGAATATGCATTGAACATTATTACTGGGTAGTGTTTTCTTTTTTGAACTATCATGGGTGAAGTTTTTAATTTCTTTTGATTGGATGGAAAGAATACTGAGCCCGTTATGCGCATATCCGATATATAGATTGCCTTTGTTGTCATCCAAAAGAGTCCATACTGTATTACTGGGAAGTCCGGGAACAGTTTGTTGATTATAATGGGTAAATTTTCCGCTTTTCTTTTCTAAATATTCTATACCTCTCCAATAAGTCGTTATCCAGAGATTGCCATCTGAGGCTGCGTAAATACCTGTTACATCATTTGTGGCAATACTATATGGGTTTTTATCATCGTGTTGATATGTTGTCTGTCGGTTTGTTTGGTAGTTGAATGCGTTTAATCCGGCTCGTTGTGTTCCAATCCATAAAATAGGTTCTGTCTGATCATCAAATAAACAGTTTAGTTCATTGCCGGTTATATTTAATGGGAACCCTTCACCTTTGTAAAAGGAAGTAAAATGGCCTCCTTCTAGTTTGTTTAATCCTTCTTCTGTGGCAAACCATAGATATCCATTCTTATCTTCAGTGATATCTGTGATATAATTGTTGGATAGTCCTTTTTCCATTCCTAGCTTTTTTATTGTATATGGGGCGGAATAAATTGGAAGTACATAAATAAGGCTGAATAAAATAATAAGGTCTTTCATATTTATGGTTGTTTAATAATAAAATCAAAAGTATAAATATTTGTTGGATTGTAAATAGTTTTACGGTAGAATGATTGATTTGTATGCGTAGAATGATAGAATTCATTCCTAAGACTCAACGTTTGCTTATTATTTTTGGATAACTAATTTTATTCTATAGATGATTTAAATAATTAGAATGAGTTATGAAAAATATGTTGTTCTTATTTTGTTTATTCTTTTTGTTTGTATGTCCTTCTTTGCATGCCCAAGTCTCTTTCGGAGAGGCTAAAAAATTTAATGATGGCTGGTTGTTCAGTCTCTCGGATGATAGCCTGAGTGCATCTGTTTCGTATGATGACAGCAAATGGAGGCAGCTGGACTTACCGCACGACTGGTCCATTGAAGGACAGCTTTCACCTTCGCTGGCAAGTTGTACGGGCTATCTGCCGGGTGGTATAGGCTGGTACCGGAAACATTTTCAGCTGACTGATGAGGCCGCACGTCATTATATCTATTTTGAAGGTGTGTATAACCGGAGTGAGGTGTATTTGAACGGACATCTCCTGGGTAAGCGTCCCAACGGTTACATTTCTTTTATGTACGACATGACTCCGTATTTGAAAGAAGGCGACAATGTACTGGCCGTGCGTGTAGACCATAGCCGGTATGCGGATTCCCGCTGGTATACGGGTTCGGGTATTTACCGGGATGTATGGATGGTAGCGGCACCGGAGATTCATTTGGCACAATGGGGATTAGGCTGGCAGGCTACTTCGATTACCGACAAGCAGGCTGTCGTTTCAGTAGAACTGGAAGTCGAAAAGCACGTAAAGGCTGAGGGAAAACTCGAGGTGAAAGCTGCCTTGTATGATGCGGATGGAAAGCTCGTAGCAGAGAGCCAGAAAAGTGTGGCTGGTCATGAAACGGGACTTTCCAAGCAAACCCTTTCGTTGAAGGTGAAGAAGCCGCATCGCTGGAACCTGAATGATCCTTATCTTTATACATTGAAGGCTGAGCTGTATTGCGATGGAAAGCGGATGGATGGTGCTGTTAGTTCTGTAGGTCTGCGTACACTTCAGTTTGATGCCAACAAGGGATTCGCATTGAACGGACAGTGGATGAAGGTGAAAGGAGTGTGTCTGCATCATGATGCCGGAGTGCTGGGTGCAGTCGTACCGCCGGAGGTTTGGGAAAGACGTTTGAAGAACTTGAAAGCAATCGGGGCGAATGCCATCCGTATGAGCCACAATCCGCAGGCTCCGGTGCTGTATGATTTATGTGACCGTATGGGATTTCTGGTCATGGATGAGGCTTCCGATGAATGGGAATTTCCGAAACGTAAATGGATTCAAGGATGGAATGTGGGAGAACCCAGTTATGACGGTTCTTTCGACTTTTTTGAAGAATGGATTGAACAGGATGTGACGGATATGGTACGTCGCGACCGGAATCATCCGTCTGTCTTTTTGTGGAGTATCGGAAACGAGGTGGATTATCCCAATGACCCTTATTCTCATCCGATATTGGATGGAGCAAAGATTAACCAGCCGATGTTCGGAGGTTACAAGCCCGATGCCCCTGATGCCATGCGGATTGGGGTGATTGCCCAGAAACTGGCGGCTTGTGTGCGGGCCGTAGATACTTCACGCCCGGTTACGGGAGCATTGGCCGGTGTGATCATGTCCAACCAGACGGCTTATCCGGAAGCGGTAGACGTGGTGGGGTATAATTATACGGAAGACCGTTATGCAGAAGACCACAAAACTTACCCGAAGCGTATCATTTACGGAAGTGAAACCGGAGTAGGCATTGAGGCCTGGCATGCTGTTCGTGACAATGATTTCATTTTCGGACAGTTCCTTTGGACGGGTACTGATTATCTGGGTGAGGCCGGAAGATGGCCGTCCCGTGGATTGTATACAGGTTTGCTGGACTTCGGTAGTTTTGCGAAGCCGCGTGGTTATTTCCGGGCTTCGTTGTGGAGCGATAAACCGATGACATACATCGGTACTTATCCGGTGAAGCCGGGACACAGTTGGCTTTCCATGGATGCCTGGGACAGCTGGAACTATGCTCCGGGCCAGCTGATTCGGGTGGTATGTTATACCAACGCACTACAGGCACGCCTGTTGCTCGACGGAAAGGAAGTCGGACCGATGAAGCCTTACGATGACAAGAGCGGAATCATCTACTGGGACATTCCTTATCAGGACGGAGAACTTCGTGCCGAAGGTTGTGATGAAAGCGGAAAGGTGCTTTCTACCTATACCATAAAGACTTCGGGACGTCCATACGCGCTGCGGGCTACGGTAGATAAGGACGTGTTGTCGCCGGAAAAAGCTACGGCTCATGTTACGATTGAAGTGGTCGATGAGCAGGGCACTGTGGTGAAATTGGGAGACAACGAAGTGACTTGTGAAATTGAGGGTCCCGCTCGTCTTTTAGGATTGGAAGGCTCAGATAATAGTGATATGAGTGATTATACGGATAACCGTCATCGGGCTTATCATGGCCGTTTGCTGGCTTATATCCAAACTACAGGACAGAAAGGAGAAATCCGGGTCAAACTGACTTCTCCGCTTTTGAAAGGAACGGAAGTGGTATTAAAGGCTGAATGATGTTAAATTAAGTTTTTGTATAAAAGGAGTGGGGCGTCTTTATGATAGGACGCCCCTTTTTATTTGTGCTTTGGGGAATAAGTTAAGGTAAGTGAGGAGTAATAGTGAACGTAAATCTTGCTTTTTAGTATGTAAATCTTGCTTTGCATCATTTGTGAGTGCTAGATGCAAGATTTGTATAAATGGACGAATTTATCTTTCTATATATTTGCCTTCACATTCATTAACCGTTTAATCTATGAGGAACTTAAAGAATTTTTGGCTATTCGTGTGGCAAGGCTCTGTGATGGCTTTATGTGCTCAAACCGAAGTTATAACTCGTATAGTTGATTCTATACACTTGTGTTACTTAATCTTAGATGTAAGTCTAAAGTATGAAAACTCAATGTGAATCATTTTTATTGCTTCAAAAAAATTTATGTATGAGAGATGTAATTGTCAATTTTTTAATAAATAATTTTTATGAAGAACTTAAGTCTGATATTGTTAGCACTTGTACTTTTATGGTCGGGTTGTGCAAGTAATAACATTGAAAAGTTTCCTGACGTTAAAAACAACTATGATCCTTCAAAACCCTTAGCTATAACAGGGATTATTCCTTCGGAAGGAGAACTTAATGAGCAGGTTATTATTGAAGGAAATTTTGGGGTAGATGCTTCTAAAATTAAAGTCTTTTTTGCTGATACCAGAGAAGCTAGTGTTATTTCTACAAATGGAACATCCATTTATTGTTTGGCTCCTAAACAGCCGGATGGTGAAAATTCGGTGAAGGTTGTGGTAGATGGAAAAGAAATTACAACGGATAAGACTTTTAGATATAATCAAGTACAGAAGGTATCTACTGTATGTGGTACATATAAGAAAGCAGATTATAAAGATGGAACATTGTCTAATGCTTTATTCAATGACGTGATGGGTATTGGAGTGGTAGCTGGAGATAATATTATGGCTGTAGAGACACATGTCAAACGCATTAGACTTATCTCGCAAGTTGATAATCAGGTAATAACAGTGTTAAGTGGACTTTGTACGTGTAAGCCAGCTATTACTAGTGGAAGAGATACGATGTATGTCGTGGAATTGTATAAGAATGCCGGGAAGATTTATCGTCTTACAAGAACCAATAATTGGGGGCCTGAACTTATTCGAGGTAATATAACGGAATTGAAGGATGGTGAACAATGGTCGTGTGCCTTGGATAAAACAGACAGTAATCTTTTTATCAGAAATCATGTAGGGGTTCTTGTGAAAGTAAATTTAAAAGAGAAGGACTCGTCTGGAAATCTGAAGGTCGAAAAAATCTTAGAACAGTCTAATTATTCCAGTGGAAGCACGATGAATTATTTAGTCTATAGTCGAGTGGAGGATTGCTTTTATGCAACGGAAGATTTTGGTCATGCCGTGTTAAAAATTTATCAAGATGCTTCGGGTAAGTGGCATCAGGATGTATATGCTGGGGCTTTGAATCATCCGGGCAATATCGATGGTGACAGAATGGATGCTCAATTTCAGTGGTTAAGAGGATTGACGGTAGATAGTGAAGGGAATATCTATGTTGTTAATTTGGGAAATCAGTCTATTCGTAAGATTGCCTATCCGTCAGGATATGTTTCTACGATTGCCGGAGGTACAAAATCAGGAGACGTAGAAATAGATGGAACACCTTTGGAAGCTTCTTTCTGTGATCCTTCGGATATTGCAGTAGATTCTGAGGATAATCTATATATTGCGGGAGGAGCAGGTTACAACGTTCGTAAACTAGCTATTGAATAATCTTAAAGTCAAATAAAATGAAAAATAAATTTTTAACGCTATTCGTATTTATACTGCTTAGTGCTTTATCGATGTTTGCCCAAAGTGGGCATACTGTGTCGGGGGTAGTTATGACAGAACAAGGTGAACCGTTGGTGGGGGTAACTATTCAGTATAAAAATAACCCGACAAAAGGTATTATTACTGATTTGGACGGTAACTTTGTTTTACAAAATGTACCTACTAATACGACCCTTGTTTTTTCATACATAGGATATAAGGAGCAGTTGTTATTGGTAACAAAAGATATGACAAGACAGACCATAGCATTAAAGGAGGATGTGAATCAAACAGAAGAGGTTGTAGTTATTGGTCGGGGAACTCAAAGAAAAATTTCAGTTGTAGGGGCAGTAACTAATGTAAAGAGTAGTGACTTACAGGTTCCTGCTGCATCTGTAACTAATATGCTTGGTGGTAGAGTACCTGGTATTATCTCAGTAACACGTAGTGGTGAACCTGGTAGTGATTTTTCAGAATTCTGGGTACGAGGTATTGGTACTTTTGGTGCCGGAGCCTCGGCTTTGGTGCTGATCGATGGAATTGAAGGTGACTTAAACACTCTAGACCCTGCAGATATTGAGAGCTTTACTGTGTTGAAGGATGCTTCAGCTACGGCTGTATATGGTGTTCGTGGTGCAAATGGAGTAGTATTAGTTACTACTAAAAGAGGTAAATCTGGTAAACTGTCGATTAGTATAAAAAGTAATGCTGGTATTTCATATTCAGCAAGAACTCCAGAGTATGTAGATGCATTGACCTATGCTAGTTTGGCTAATGAAGCTTCTGTAGTGCGTGGTGGACGTCCAGTGTATGATGCGGCAGAATTAAAACTTTTTCAGACCGGACTGGATCCGGATTTGTATCCAAATGTGAACTGGCGTGATGTAATGCTTAAAGATTATGTATGGAATAATCAGCATCATATTAGTATCAATGGAGGTGGTAGCAATGCCAGATACTATATGAGCGTGGGGATTCAGCATAAAGATGCCATTTATAAGCAGGATAAAGGCATTAAGAATTATGATAACAATGTTGGTTATAATAAATATAACTTTCGGGCTAATATTGATGCCAATCTTACTAAATCTACTATTGTGGAATTGGGATTGGAATCTATTATCGTGAATAATTCATTCCCTGGATATGGAGATAATAACCAGGCTTTGTGGGATGCACAGGCTAATATGACTCCTGTGACTGTGCCGGTCATTTATTCGGATGGGTCTCTTCCTGCTTACGGGGCAAATGCTGATCAGCAGAATCCTTATGTCTTATTAAATTACACAGGCTATAAGAAGAAAAGTGAAATGACCAATGCCGTAAGATTGAAGCTGACACAGGATTTTGATCAATGGATAAAAGGGCTGAAAATAGATGCTTTAATGTCTATAAATACTTATTCGTTATTGAATCAGACACAGTTGAAAACTCCTGCATTATACTATGCTACGGGGAGAAAAAAAGATGGTACGTTAGATTTAATTGAAAAAGTCAGCAGAAAAGATGATATATATTCATCTGCTAATTTGACTACCCGGAAGATTTATTTTGAAGGCCGTATAAATTATGAGAGAAACTTTAGTGAGAAGCATAGAGTAGGGGGGCTTTTATTGTATTATATGGATGATTTTGTGACAGGTGAAGCACAAACTTTGATTGCTTCTATTCCGAAACGTTATACGGGGTTGGCCGCCAGAGCTACTTATTCATTTAAAGATACTTATTTTTTGGAAGGAAATTTAGGCTATACAGGTTCTGAAGCTTTTGAAAGAGGGCAGAAGTTTGGTGTATTTCCTGCAATATCTGGTGGTTGGGTACCTACTCAGTATGAATGGATGCAGGATCATATGAAGTTCATTGATTTTTGGAAGTTCCGGGTTTCTTATGGTATTGTGGGAAATGACCGAATTAATAGTAGTGTACGTTTCCCGTTTTTAAGTACCATGTCACAAGGCTCAGGTGCTGGTATTTGGGGTGGTGGAGATAATATCACAGAATCGCAAGAGGCCTCACAGAACCTGAGGTGGGAAAAAGCAAAGAAATTTGATGTGGGTGTGGATGCACAGTTTTTCAAGCAGAAGATTGATTTGACGGTCGATTTCTTTCATGAGAATCGTACTGGAATCTTCCAGCAGAGAGCCAGTATTCCCGATGAGATGGGGTTGATAACTCTTCCTTGGGCGAATGTTGGTGCAATGGAAAGTTGGGGAGCTGATGGTAATATTTCATATATGCATCAGTTTAATAAAGATTGGAACTTGACTGTTAGAGCTAATTTTACCTATACAAACAATAAATTGACGGAATATGAACAAAGTGGTGTGAAATATCCTTATCAGTCGTGGGTCGGGACTCCTTATGGTAATCAAAGAGGTTTAATAGCTCTTGGTCTGTTCAAAGACCAGGCTGATATTGATAATAGCCCGAAACAGACTTTTATGGCGGATGTAATGCCTGGTGATATCAAGTATAAAGATATTAACGGAGATGGAGTCATTGATGAGTACGATGAAGTCTTGATTGGAAATTCAAATGTGCCGAGACTTCAATATGGTTTTGCCATGGAATTAAGGTACAAACGTTTGTCGATAAGTGCATTGTTTGAAGGCGTGGGTATTGTGGACTTTATGTACGGAGGTAATGGTTTTTATCCGTTTACTGGCAAGCAAACTGGAAATGTGTTAAGTATAGTGGCAGATCCTTCGAATCGATGGATTCCAGCATCTTATTCAGGAGATCCGGCAACGGAGAATCCAAATGCGCGTTTTCCTCGTTTAACATACGGTCCTAACGCGAATAATGAGCGTAATTCTACTTTTTGGTTGGCCGATGGAAGCTACTTAAGATTGAAGAATGTGCAGATAACGTATGATTTCACATGTCCTCAAATAAAGAAAATAGGATTGCAAGGTCTTCAGTTGAGCCTTATTGGCGATAACTTGGCGTGTTGGGATAAGGTGAAACTTTGGGATCCAGCTCAAGCTTCAGGGAATGGAGCTGTGTATCCTTTGCAGAGAGTATTTACATTACAAGCTAATTTACAATTCTAATATAACAATGAAACATAGATTAAAAGAAATATTATCGATAACAGCGCTAGGGGCGTGTATTGCTGTTAACATGACATCATGTGAATCATATCTGGATGTGGATTCATATTTTTATGATCAAAATACAATTGATTCTGTTTTTCAGAATAAGGTGTTGGTAAATGAATATATAAATGGTATTGCTACTTATCTTCCAGATGAAAGTAAATTGTTTACTGAATCTCCTTTCCCATTTGGGCTTGCATCGGATGAATGTTTTGCTTCATGGCAGGACGGAAGACATGCCGGAATGTATTTTTTATTAGGAAATGAAACGGCGCAATCTGAGCATTTTAATAATTGGGGACATTATTATAAAGGAATAAGAAAAGCAAATATACTACTTTCAAGGATTGGAGAGTGTAAAGATCTTACCGATATGGAACGAAGGGATTATACGGGACGTGGCCATTTTTTGAGGGGGTATTTTTATTTTTGTCTGTTAAGACAATATGGTCCTGTTCCTATTGTTCCAGATACTCCTTTTGAAGTAGATACCCCTGCTGAAGATGCTTCGTGTCCAAGAAATACTTATGATGAATGTGTAGATTATATTTGTAATGATTTGGAGCAGGCAGCCAATTTGTTGCCGGAAAGCCGTACCCAAGCATATCAGTATGTACCCACTAAAGGGGCTGCTTTGTCTCTGATTTCCCGTATCCGCCTTTATGCAGCCAGTCCTTGGTACAACGGGAACAAACGGTATGCTGACTGGAAAACTGAGGATGGAAAGGACTTTATTAATCAGACGTATGACAATGGCAAATGGGCATTGGCAGCAGTTGCAGCCAAAAGGGTCATTGATTTGAACTTATATAGTCTGAATACGGTGGCACGTACAGAACAGACTGTGAAATTGCCTTCTACTGTATCAAGTGCAGATTTCCCTAATGGGGCTGGCAATATAGATCCGTATCAATCATATAAGAGCTTATTTGATGGCTCTATTAATGCGGAATTGGTGCCGGAATATATTTACTATTGTAATATGACTGTAGGAGAAGGTTCCAATAAGAATTCTAACCAATGGATTGCGACTCCCTATATGTTAGGTGGAGGTAATGGTATGAATGTGTGCTTGGACTTGATTGATTCTTATAAGATGATTGACGGAAATACAATTGACCATTCGAGTGCGGACTATCCTTATCCTTCAGCAGAAGAGGCAAGTGACCGTATTGAAGAGGCGTGGACGGTGTCGGATGGTTATTCATTATTGCCGAACACAGCGAAAGTTGACAGATATAGAGAAGCGAGATTTTATGCGACTATTGGTTACAATCATTGTTTATGGCCTGGAACAGCCTATGTTGGAAGTGATAATGTTACAAATATCGAAGTGACTTATTATTATGATGGTAATGGAGGTCCGAATCCAAGTTTTCCAGAAGATTATAATCATACTGGATATACTTGCCGGAAATATATTCACCAGGAAGATAATATAAAAGGAACAAGTAGAGCTAAGACTTTTGCTATTATCCGATATGCTGAAATCTTATTGAATTATGTGGAAGCTTTGAATGAACTGGAAGGAAGTTATACTGATGAGAAGACGGGTATTACCGTAACTAGAGATGTGGAAGAAATGAGAAAATATTTTAATATGATTAGATTCAGGGCGGGTTTGCCTGGTATAACGGATGCAGAACTTAATAACGTTGACCAGATGCGGAAGATTATTAAAGATGAAAGAAAAATTGAGTTTGCGCTGGAAGGTTATCGTTACCATGATTTGCGCCGTTGGGGAGATGCGGAGGCTGCTTATAACGCTAAAATTACGGGTTATAATACTTCGGCTAGGACTTCTCAGAGAAAGGAATTTTATAAGCGTACTATTCTTGATAGCAAGGCAATTATGAAACGTGTGTTCAGTCAGAAAATGTATTTCTTTCCAATACCGAAAACTGCATTAGATCATAATTCTAAATTGACACAGAACCCAAATTGGTAATAATTAAATAGAATGAAAATGAAAAATTTGATTTTATATTCCGTGCTCTTTCTGTTATTTCTATCTACTGGATGTAGAGAACAGGATATGCTTGAAATGGAACATTATATTAAACAAGTGTATATTGTTGGAAGTGGAGAAGAGGGACACCTTTTGTCCAGAAAAGTAGATTTGACTGAGGAGGAGATGGAAATCACCACCTCAATTTATGTGAGTGGTTCGCTTCTTCCTGATAAGGATGTGGCTGTAGAATTGGAAGAGGATTTTTCTGCCATTGATGAGTATAATAAGAAGTATAAATCAGAAAAGGATATTCAGTATCAAGCTATGCCGCATGATTTGTATAAAATAGAGTCGATGCATGTGGTTGTTTCGGCTGGTAATGCACAATCGTTAATTCCAATAAAGATTAAAACAGTAGGACTGGCTTGCGATTCTTTGTATGTGATACCGTTGAAAATAAAGTCCTGTTCTGAGTATCAGTTGGCAGAGCCTAATAATACAGTCCTGATATCTGTTTCGACGTATAATAAGTACTCTGGGAACTACAATTATGAGGGAGAAAAGGATGGCGTGGCATTTAGCTTACTGCGGACTGCTGTAGCAGTGAACGCCAATACAATCAGAATCTATAATTCAGGGACAGAAAATATTGCTAATGTAGATAATGAAGGTGTAACTTTTAGCATTAATGAGGATAACTCGTTAACTGTTAAAGGTTGGAAGAATATCGATGTGTTGGAAGGGAGCGGTATGTATGACCCTGAAGAGAAAACCTTTACTGTAGATTTCAGATATAAGGATGATATGGGAGGTGAACATACGGTTACAGGTAAGTTGATACTTGCTTCTTCATCTCAGGATTCAGAGTGAGTTGAAGGGGTTCGTGTTTGTTTCTGACTCATTTAGGAATGGCTCGAATAAAAATGGTATGTAAGGTAGTGTTTTATTTACCTTACATACCATTTTTAGGTTTTATGTATGGGTCTCTTCCTATTTCGGATATTCCAGATTGGCTTCGGTCAGCTGTTCCAGCACTTCGTGCAGGAACTTGGCAGCTTCCCATCTCGCCATGGGCAAGTTCATCATAAGATAGTTGCCGCAATCTTTGGGAGTGGCACCCGGCACTTCGCCTTCATAGTCGGCAATGAAACGGAAGGTTTCGGTCATCAGCGGCGCAATGTCTTTGGATTGCAAGTCACCTTTCACTACCAGGTAGTTTCCGGTGAGGCAGCCCATCGGGCCCCAATAGATGATTTTATCGGCCCATACCGGATGGTTGCGCAGGAAAGTGGCAGCCAGGTGTTCGATGGTATGGATGGCCGCAGGGCCTAACGCCGGTTCGCGGTTCGGCTCTTTCATGCGGATGTCGAAAGTGGTGACAATTTCATTTCCGACTTCATCTTTACGGGATACGAAAATACCACGTTTCAGATGAATATGGTCTACGGTAAAGCTTGGTATCTTTTTCATGATTCGTTATAGTTTGTTGGGTAATGCTTTCAAGAAAGTCTCGGTCACATGGAAGGAGCGGTCGGCCATCTCTCCCCAGAAGTTCAGGTACTGCTCAAAATGCTTGTCGGCTCCCGGGGTGTCACTGATGATGCGGAAGCTGATGAAAGGCACCTGATAGAGGTAGCATACCTGGGCGATGGAAGCCGACTCCATGTCGACAGCCAGTCCCTCGGGGAAGTTACGCTTGATTTCGTCCAGTTCGCTGCGGTCGGTGATGAACTTGTCGCCCGTGCAGATAAGACCTCCGTGAATGGCTGTTTCCGTATCCAGTGAGAGCGCACACTGATAGAGCGTTTCGTTGCCCTGGAAGAACGTCGGGAGACCCTGTATCTGTCCGTAGGCATTGCCTTCGCCGCACCATACATCGTGGTACACGATTTGCTGGCTGACTACCACATCCATTATTTTCAGGCAGTTGTCAATTCCTCCTGCCACTCCGGTGCTGATGATGCAGTCGGGCTGGAACGTGCGGATGAGTTCCACGGTACCTGCGGCAGCGTTGACTTTCCCGATACCGCATTGCATCAGAATGATGGTATTGTGCTTGATGGAGCCTTCGATGTAGGTGAAGGGGCCCTCTTTACGTTCAGTCTTGTTCTTGAGTTGGTTGGCCAGTTGCTTCTGTTCGGAAGACATGGCGGTGATGATTCCTATTTTCATGCGTTAAAAAAGATTTTCAGGGGCAAATTTACGACTTTTCAGGCAGTATTGTGTTATCTTTGCCTGCCGAAAACATTAATTATGAATAATATGAACTTGTTCAAGAAACTACTGCCCGACGTGGTAGTAATCGTTCTTTTTGCTATCATTTCGTTTGCTTATTTCTTTCCGGCAGTGACCGAAGGACGTATTCTGGCACAGCACGATGCCGTGGCCGGTATCGGTTCGGGACGTGAGATGAGTGAATACTTGGAGAAGACAGGTGAGCGGACCCGGTGGACCAATGCCATCTTTGGCGGTATGCCTACCTATCAGATGTCGCCCAGTTACGATTCAACCGATACGTTGAGCTGGATTCAGAAGGTGTATCACCTCTTTTTGCCGACCTACGTGTGGTATGTGTTTGTGATGCTGCTGGGCTTTTATATCCTGTTGCGGGCTTTTGATTTCAAGGTATGGATGTCGGCACTGGGTGCCATTCTCTGGGCCTTTTCGTCTTATTTCTTCATCATCATTGCGGCCGGACATATCTGGAAGTTTGTGGCTTTGGCTTATATTCCGCCTACGATTGCCGGTATGGTATTGGCATATCGGGGTAAACTGCTGGCGGGAGGTATCGTGACCGCTTTGTTTGTCGCACTTCAGATTATGGCCAACCATCCGCAGATGAGTTATTATTTCTTGTTTGTCATGCTGTTTATGGCCATCGCCTATGGCGTGATGGCATGGCGGGAAAAGAAGATGCCCCAGTTTATCAAAGCGACTGTAGTCTTGATTGTTGCTGGTCTGGTAGGGGTCTGCGTGAACTTGTCGAACCTGTATCACACGTATGAATACAGCAAGGAGACCATGCGTGGCAAGAGCGAACTGGTGAAAGAAAACAATCCGGACCAGACAAGCAGCGGACTGGAACGAAGCTATATTACCCAGTGGAGTTATGGAATCGGGGAAACTTTCTCTTTATTGGTGCCGAATGTAAAAGGAGGTGCTTCTGTTCCGTTAGCAAACAATGAGAAGGCCATGGAGAAGGCCGATCCGAATTACATGGGGTTGTATAGTCAGCTGGGACAATATTGGGGTGAACAGCCCGGTACTTCCGGACCTGTGTATGTGGGTGCCTTCGTGATGTTTCTTTTCATCCTGGGATTGTTCATTGTGAAAGGTCCGATGAAATGGGCTTTGGTGGTTGGTACCGTGTTCTCTATCTTACTCTCTTGGGGGCATAATTTCATGGGATTGACGGATTTCTTTATCGACTATATCCCGATGTACAGCAAGTTCCGTGCGGTATCTTCTATTCTGGTCATTGCAGAATTTACCATTCCTTTGCTGGCCATCATGGCGTTGAAAGAAGTGGTAGAACGTCCGCAATTGTGGAATGAATCGCGCAAAGCCTTTTACATCTCGTTTGTGTTGACGGGTGGCTTGTCTTTGCTGTTTGCATTGGCACCGAGCTTCTTCTTCCCTTCGTATGTCTCTACTGCCGAAATGAACGCGTTGCAGAATGCCATTCCGGCCGACCAGCTGGCTCCGATTCTGGTCAATCTGGAAGAAATACGTAAATCCATCTTCACTTCCGATGCATGGCGCAGCTTCTTCGTGATAGTGATTGGTGCAGTATTGTTGTGGGCTTATTGTGCTGGAAAATTGAAGGCCAAACTGCTGGTGGGCCTGCTGGCTTTGCTGTGTTTGGTAGATATGTGGAGTGTCAACAAACGCTATCTGTACGATGAACAGTTCGTGGCAAAAGGTACGGAGATGCAGCCTTTCTTGGAACCGTCGGAAACTGACCGGGAGATTTTGCAAGACAAATCACTGGACTACCGTGTGCTGAACTTGTCCGTCAATACGTTCAATGAAAACAATACGGCCTACTGGCACAAGAGTATCGGTGGATATCATGCCGCCAAGCTCCGTCGTTATCAGGAAATGATTGACGAGCACATTCAGGGTGAGATTACAGTTTTGTTCAAGACCCTGCCGGCTGTAAATGCCGATTTGAGTCAGGTAGGCGATACGCTGACACCGGTGCTGAACATGCTGAACACGCGTTATTTCATCATTCCGTTGCAGCAGGGGAAAACCATTCCGGTATTCAATCCACATGCTTTGGGCAATGCCTGGTTTGTGGAGAAGGTGCAATATGTGAACAATGCCAATGAGGAAATAGAGGCCTTGCATCACGTCAATCCGGCAACGGTAGCCGTGGTCGACAAGAAGTTCCAGAATGAAGTGAAGGCCTCTGCCGGAGCAGACAGTTTGAACTCCATTGTGCTGACGAATTATGAACCGAATGCCCTGAAATATGAAGTCAATTCACCGAAGGGAGGAACGGTGGTCTTTGCTGAGATTTATTATCCGGGCTGGCACTCGTTCATTGATGGAAGAGAGGTACCTCATGGCCGTGCAGATTACATCCTGCGTGCGATGAACGTACCGGCTGGCAAGCATGTGGTAGAATTTACGTTCGACCCGAAATCACTGCATGTGACGGAAATGATTGCTTTCGTGGCACTGGGAATTCTGTTGTTGGCGGTAATTATAGCCGTGCTGCTGGCTTTTAAGAAGCGGAAGAAGGCATAAAAAGCAGCCTTGGCTTTCTGAAAATACGAACGTCCTGTGGAAGATGCTTACGCATTGGAAGCAGGACGTTTTTTGTTTCTCAAGTTCCGGACGACAAACCAGGCATGGTGCATGACGGTAGATACCACCCCATAATGCTTGCACATGATGTGGAAGCGTTCTTTCAGGGATGCCTTATGGTTGCGGGTGGTCATTCCTTCATTCAGGTAATCAATGAGTATCAGGTGAGTATGATGGAGCACCTTGCTTTTCTTCATGACTCGGATGCACCAGTCAAAGTCGGCCGAGAAACGATAGTGCAGGTCGTAGGGCTCTACCAGGTCACGACGGGCAAAGAAGGCCTGATGGCAGACCAGCATACCTTCCTTGAAACTCTTCCAGTTCAGGTTTTCGGGGGGGCTGAGACGGCGCATGTGCAGGAAGTGTCCTTCTTCGTCCACGATGGCCGTGTCGCCATATAGCACATCCGGCAGGGTCGATTCCGTAAGAGAATGTACCATGAGCTGGAGGGTGTCGTCTTCGTGCAGTTCATCGCCGGCATTCAGGAAACAGAGGTAATCACCGGTAGCCAGCTTGATACCTTTGTTCATGGCATCATACAGTCCTTTGTCCGGTTCGCTCACCACTGTGTGTATGTGTTCCTTGTACTGGTCGACAATCTGTAGCGTGCGGTCTTTCGACCCTCCGTCTACGATGATGTATTCTACATTCTTGTACGTCTGGGTGATGACGCTTTGAATGGTATCTTCCAATACGGCTCCGGCATTGTAAGTGACGGTAATAATAGAGAACTTAGGATGTAAGTGGTGAAAATTATGCATTTTTTCCGGTAATGTGATTGTATATTTGAATGTACTGGCTGGCGATAGTGCTTTCTGAATAAGTGGTCACCGCTTTGCGATAAGCCTCAGAACTCAGGGTCTCATAGTCGCCTTCGGTGAGGGTCCAGCAGATGCCATTGGCCAAATCTTCAGCCGATTTGTATTGAGCTACATAGCCATTATGGAGGTGGTCAATCATTTGTGGGATACCGCCTACATTGAATCCTACACAAGGAATACCGCAGGCCATCGCTTCCACGATGGTATTGGGCAGATTGTCTTGCAAGGAAGGAGTCACGTAAAGATCGACGGCATTGTAGATATCCACCAGTTCTTTTTCGTTGCTGACATAGTTCATCGGGTAGATGGGGAAGGGGAAGAGTGACTTGCACTGTTCGGCCTGGCTTCCCAGTACCACTACGCCTAACTGCTTACTGAGTTCCGGTTCCTGCTGGGCCAGCAACTTGCAGGCTTCTATCAGGTAGTCGATGCCTTTTCGCTTGTCGGTGATTTTCATTGAACCGAACAGCAGCAGTTTTTTGTCGACAGGAAGATGCAATTTCTCGCGGGCAAACTTTTTGGCCCGTGGTTTGAACAGATTGGTGTTGATGGCATTGGGAATGTTGGTGATGTTATGTCCCTGAAGCAGGGCACTTTTACGGGCCATGGCTTCCAACCATCGGCTGCAGGCGATGAACGTGATAGGTGCCGTAGCATAGAGCTTTTGTTTCTTGTGAAAAGTTTTTTCCGACAAATCATGATGATGAGGCTTCAACAAGAGCGGGCAGTCATGACATTCCGTGGTGTATTTCTCACATTCTCCTGAATAGTGGCAAATGCCGGTAAAAGGCCACATGTCGTGTAGCGTCCATACCACGGGCTTTCCAGAAGCAAGAATACGCTGTATGTCTTTCAGTGAGAGCATCCCCTGATTAATCCAGTGCAGGTGGATGACATCGGCCTGGCGAAACTCGGGTAAGGACGTGATGTCGGTACCCGTATTGGCGATGTCGACAGCGAACAGGTTGTGGCGCTTGAATCCGTTGGCTGCCCAAATGACGATACGTTCCCAAGTGAACTGCCAGATTCTACGCCATGATTTCTTGAGTGAGACGACAGTTACCTGGTCAGTCTGTTTGTTGCGGACCAACATCTTGGCTTTTATCCCGTTGTTTTTCAAGGCTTCCATCAGCCGGTTGGCGGCAATGGCGGCACCTCCTATACGTTCAGCTGTATTGATGATAAGTACTCTCATGGCGTGTCGTTCAAGTTTTCTGCAAAGTTAGGAGTTTTTTGCACTTATGTGCAACAGTCTTTCGGCAATTTCCTTGCTGAATATAGTCAAATTAAACCGTTCTTCTCCTAGTTTGCGGGCGTTCCGTCCCATTTGTTCCATTTCTTCCGGATGGGTACGGAGGTAATGGATGGCTTTTACCCAGCCTTCCACATCCCCATATTCCACTGCAATACCGATACCTTCTTTTTCGATGTCAATTTCGAAGTTGGGATTCTTCGAACAGACGACCGGAATCCCCAGGGCGTATGCTTCTACCAGTGTGGTCAATCCGACGGTATAGGGAAAGTCCAGACAGCAGATGACAATGGCTTTTTTCCGGGCCACTTTCTTTGCCAGCTCGTAGGGGATGACTCCTTCGGTATAGTGGAGGTGGATGTTGTCGGTCAGTGTCAGGCTGTCGGCTATTTGCTTATAATTGAGGTTCCCACATTTTTCGGCAATGAATACTTCCAAGTCTTCTTCGGTTTGTGAGAAGGCTTCCAGCATCGTTTTCAGGTCACGGTTTTCCTTCCCGGTCGAGATGTAGCCTTCCCGTGGTTGTGGAGGCAGTTCTTTCAGCAGGTGGTCGTAGAATGCCAGATCCGGTCCCCAGTGTATCAGTTCCAGCTTGTGTTCCGGTACCTTGTGGGTGGCGATGGAGTCCTGAATCAGCTTCCGGCTGAAGAGAAACATGTGGTCAATGCCCCGGTAGAAGAAACGGGAGATGGCTTCTTTCAGCCGGTTAGGCGATTTGCGGAGGGCGGTGTGATGCCATATCACGATGGGCTTCCGGTACAGTCCGAGGGCCCGCAAGAAGATAATCAGTTCCAAGCCTCGGAAAGAAGTACCGTAAAGCACCTCGTATTTTTCTTTGCAGAAAAGAATCTCTTTGGTGGCATAAAGCATCAGCTTCCATCGGCTGGAAAAGGCTTTGTAACGGTGCATCACCGAGTGTATGCCATGGTTCTCCAGCAAGGGCAGGCCATAGAGAATGTGTCCGGGAAACCGGAAGTTTTTCCATTCCTCGTAGCTTTCCCGCGTGAGTCGGGTGTGATAGAAATAAATATTGAGTTTTGGATTCATATCTAGATATTAACGCCATTTGTTTCTGCCCAGCCACTTGTTGAGGCGGTTGCGCAAGGCTTTACTGATATTCTTGAAATTACCGTAGCGCAGGTTGAGATAAAGTTCCTCGAACGAACGGCCGATTTTAATCCAGGGATGTCCCCATGCCATGATGCGGAACATACGGTCTTTGTAGCCTACATTCTCAATGATATAACGCGGGTGCTTCAGTGGAAAATCCAGCTCATGGCGTGCCATCGTAAAGATACGCCGATAACCTCTCGGGAGCAGGTTATTGCCGCTGCCGAAGTGGGTGGAGCCTGCCGTCGCACCCAGGTTGTGAATCATGTTTTTCGTAGGCACGATGCTCAAGCCGGAGTTGAAGAACATGGCTGCATGGAAAATGCTTTCGTAATAAGCCTTTCCGCTTTCCCGGTGATGCCGGCAGAATTCAATGAACTCTTTCTGGTACTTCCGTTCCTTGATGTATTCTTCCAGTTGCCGCAGGTTGAATGTATCGTCCAGAAAGCTGTAGTGCTCGTCCCATTGGTCGATGACGCGGCGCCAGCTGGCCCATCCCCAGATGGAGAAAGTGGTGCTGAAAAAGTAGTCGTAGGGTACATCTTTCGTCACTTCATCGTAGTTGATGCCGGAAATCATGCAGATGCGGGTATCGTTCTCGTATTTGTCGAGCAGTTCTTTGCAGAAGCGGAAGAAACTGACGGAAGGGATGTCGTCATCCTCCAATACGATGCATTTGTCCACATGGGAAAATGCCCATTTCTGTGACAGATATTCGGAGGGATCACAACCGAAGTTCTGTTCCTGGTACCATTGGTGCACCTCACAGTCCCAGTCAATCTCGTCCACGACTTCTCGGCAGGCTAATATGCCGGGCAGGTCTTTTTCTCCTCTGGGACCGTCCTGATAGAGGAACAGCTTGGAGGGACGTGCCTTTCTTACCTGTTCAAAAACGGCCTTGAGTGGTTCGGGACGGTTGAAGAACAGAATCAATACGGCCACCTCCACGAGGGCCGGATGACTGTGCGTATGTTTAACGGTCGTTTCCATGAGTAATCAATTCCGGGTGTACATAAATGGCATGTATCTTGCGTTTATTCTCTGGCGGGATTTCCATATAATTTTTGTAGAGGTCTTTTAGGTAGGCGTCCGGATTGTGCGGAGCCGGAAATTCTTTTCCTTCAAAGGTCATGCGGCCCAGCGGGAAGATGGAGTCTTTGCGGTGCATGATGCCATATCCGTTGTTGATCAGGATATTGGACATATAGGTACCTTTCGGATAAAGAAGGTTGAGCAGTCTCCAGAGGGTCCGGTAGAGACCGTATTTGGCATGAAACCAGAAGTACTCGGCAAAGGCACGCAGAGAATAGTAATGCGCCTTGTGCAGGATGGAGTAGCTGGTAGAAATGCCTTTGGTCAGTTTCTTTACCCATGACTTCGGTACGCTGGGATAATCGATAAAGGGGAAAATGTCGATGTAAAGTCCCTTCTGGTAGGGGGCCTGCATGTTGTCTCCGCTTTCGATGTATAGCGAGTTCAGGTCGCGCACCTTGACAATCGGTTCCTTGTGGGTAGGGTCGCTTTCCGAAGTCTGCAGGAAGAGTCCTTCACGCAGTTCCTGAGGGGCTATGCGGATAAACTGTTTCAGCCCTTCCAAGGTCATGGCGATGTCGATGTCGTCATCCCAGGGGATGAATCCTCCGTGACGGATGGCACCCAGCAGGCTGCCGCCGTCGAGCCAGTAGTCTATTTGATGCTTCCGGCAGATGCGGTCCACTTCTTCCAGGATGGAGAGCTGCTTCAACTGGCACTCTCTCAGGTGTTGCTTTACATATTCAGTCAGGAACGGATTGTTCATAATGTCTCCCGTTTTACGTCAATCACTTGTCCGGTATAATCGGAGGCTAAGGTTCTCAGAGTGGCTTCGGCCACTTTTTCTGCCGACAGCAGGGTATCTTCCGGCTCGATGCCGAAGTTGTGTACCCGCATCGGGGTTTTGGTCCGTTCCGGGTTGATGCAGTTGATATGGATACCGAAACTTTCCCATTCCTGGGCAATGGCCTGTACAAAGTTCACGATGGCCGCTTTCGTCGACGAATAGATGCTGTAGAAAGCCCGTCCACGGGTGTAAGAGCTGGATGTGAAGAAAATCAGTTGTCCCTTGGTCTCTTTCAGGTAGGGGAAGGCTTCCAAGGCCACGTGGACCGTACCCATGTAGTTGGTCTGTACGGCCGACTGGATGGTCTCGTAAGAGGTGGAAATCAACGGTTCTTTGTTGAGTACCCCCGCCGTATTGACTACGAAATCGATGCGTTTCTCTTTCTGGTAGACCGATTCCAAGGCTTCCTTCACTGCCTGACGGTTGCCTACGTCCGTGTGGTTGAGGCTGCGGGAGAAGCAGTACACCTTTCCGCCTTTTTCCTGCAGCATGCGGGCGGTCTCGGCCCCGATGCCATAGCTTCCTCCGAAGATGACAGCCACTTTGTCGCGGAAGGTCTCTTCTTGAATCGGTTCGTGGTTCAGCTCACTTTTCCGGAGCTGGAAGAACTTGTCGAGCAGATACGTATCCTCCTTGTAGGTCAGCTTCATGTTGCTTTCTTCCCCTTGTACCACGTAGATGGGTACTTCCGGCAGATATTTCTTCACTACGCCACAGTCGTCCGTCACTTTGAAGTTCGGGTCTTTCAGCGCAATCTGGTAGGCCTTCCGGATGGTGTCGATGGCAAAAGCCTGCGGAGTCTGTCCGCGTCTCAGCCGGGAACGGTCCGGAATCTGGCAGATGAAGTCATCTTCCACCTCGATGATGGTATCGGCAGAAGGGAGGGCCACGTCAATCGCCTCGTATTTATCGAGTGCTTCAATCACGTCGTTAATGATACGCTGACTGATGAGCGGGCGTACGGCGTCATGAAAAATCAGATTGACATCACTGCCGGCGTAGGCTTCAATGGCAGAGAGGCTGGAATCGTACCGCTCTTTCCCCCCCTTGAGGATTTTCTTGATTTTCTTCCATCCGTTTTTGATGACGATGTTCTCAAATTCAGAGATATAGAACGGGTTGGAGACGATGGCAATTTCGTCGATGTGGGGATTGCGCTCGAAAGCGTCTACCGTATGTTCCACGACCATCTTTCCGGCCACCTTGAAGAATTGTTTGGGGGTGGAAAGTCCCAGACGGCTTCCTACTCCTCCGGCTAATATGACTGCAATGTTCTTTTTCATGCGTTTTATGGACGATAAGTTGTGACAAAAATACGAAATCTTGCTCACCTCTCCAATTTAAAGGTAAAAATAAGTATTCCCGTAGGCCCGTATCATCGGGTAACAGAAACTTCTCACGTAGCTGATCAGTCCTTTTTGCTGTGGATAGAAGTAAATCAGGTGTTTGAACCGCATGCAGAGCAGACACAGACGGCACAGGCTGATTGGATTTTTTTTCAGTAACAGGCCGCTGAGTTGATGGGCTAAAGCGTGCTTGTCCTTGCTGGTATGCCGGTGGATGTAGCCGTAGAAAAACTGCCAGGTAGTCAGTCGCTGTTGCTCACGGAACTTGCGGAAACCATAGAAATAGGGTTGCCAGGTCGGTTTCTTGACCAGATAGGCTGCATATTGCGCATTGAGCCGGTTGATGGCAGAGCCTTGGTGCGGGCGGTGCCAGTTGAGGGGCTCGTTTACGCAGGCGATACCCTTTCCCAGTTGGGCATTGACGCTCAGCCACCAGTCGTAAAGGATGTGCCCGTCCCATTCCGTAAAGACCTGCCGGATGAAGTCACGGGTCAGCAGCATGCTGTGTCCGGGGGTACTGTCGTAAAACAGCAGGTATTCCAGGTTGTGGCGGGGTATGACTACTTTTTTCATTTGACCTTCCTGATAAGTGGGGTCGGTGTGATAGCCGGAAATGCAGAGGTCGTGTGTGCCGATGGCGGCTACCTGTTTGGCGATTTTTTCCGGGTACCAGATATCGTCCTGGTCGGCAATGGCGATGAAATCTCCGGTTGCCTTTTTCAGCGCACTTTCAAAGTTGCGGTTGAAACCGAGGTTTTGCGCATGCTGTTCAATCCGGATAAAAGGATATTGCGCGGCATATTCCCGGGCGATGTCCAACGTATGGTCGGTAGACCCGTCATCCTGAATAATCAGTTCGTGGATGGGATAAGTCTGGCGGACGATGCTGTCCAACTGTGCTTTCAGGAAGCGTTCGCCGTTGTAAGAGCAAAGTACGATGGATACAGTTTTCATTTAGCTTTTCTTTTTGAGCAAGTAGTTCAGGCTTTCTTTGAAGGTGACGGAACCGCTGAGCCAGATAATGAGCGGATACAGGATGCCGGCAGAGAGGATTTTCAGGGTCACCAGCCAGTAAATGTTTTCGATGGAACGGGTCAGGAAATAGACACCTCCCATGATCAGGGCGGCGATGAGGCCGAACGAACAGACATCTTTCACGGCATGGAAGAGGCTGAGCCTGATTTCCCGCCACACGAAATAGTGCCATACCAGCAGCCACCCTACGTTGATGGCGATATATACCAGAATCATGCGGTGGATGCCGTATGGATAGAGCAGGTACATCACCACGAGCTGGCTGGTGCCCTGTGCGATGGTGTTCCACATGAAGAGGTTGGATTTTCCCTTGCTGATGAGCAGGTTGGTGTATAGGTTGGCCACTGGCAGGAAGGCACCCCCTATGGCCAACAGTTGCAGGATGTGGGCACTGGGCAGCCATTTGCTGCCGATGGTCAGGGTGATCATCTCCGGGGCGATGAGGGACAGGCCCAGCATGACCGGGAAAGAGATGAAGGCCGTAAAGCGGAGCATCTTGCGGAACACACGGCACTGGCGCTCAGGGTCGTCGGCCACTTGGCGCAGTACGGGGAGGGCCACACTGCTCACCATACCCGTAATCAGGGAGTGCCCCATCAGGTTCCATTTGTTGGCCTGGTTGAATTGTCCTACTTCCCGTTCAGAGTAATAACGTCCCAGGATAATGGAGAACAGGTTGTTGTTGATATGGTTGAAAATGTTGGTCAGCAGGAGTTTGCTGCTGAAGCCGACCATGCTTCTCAGGGGACTGAAATCAAAATTGAACGTCGGTCGCCAGGGAGAGAAATAGAGGTAGCACAGGTTGATGACCGCCACGTAGACAATGCTTTGCGTGGCAATTCCCCAGTAAGAATAGCCCAGCAGGGCCATGGTGACACCGGTGGTACCGGATACCAGTAAGGCGATGATGCTCGACAAGGCTTTCTGCTTGACCATCAGGTTACGGAAGAGATAAGCGCTGTGGGGAATCCCCAGACTGGCAATGAAGAAGCCCAGGAACGAGTAACGCGCCAGGGGAACCAGTGCGTCATTGTGGTAGAAATCGGCAATAAGCGGGGCACATCCGGCCAGAATCAGGTAGAGGGTCAGGCTCAGTCCGCTACAGAACCAGAATACCGCGTTGTAATCCTGATGGGTGATTTCTTTCTTGTTGACCAAGGCCGCGGTGAATCCGCTTTCCTGTAAAGAGCCGGCAATCAGGGAGAAAATGCTCAGCATGCCCACCATTCCGTAGTCGCTGTCGTTCAGAATGCGGGCTGTCACGATGCCGAAGGCCAGGTTCAGTACCTGCATGGCTCCGTTGTTGATACCTCCCCAAAGCAGTCCTTTGGCGGTTTTTTCTTTTAAAGAGTGTTCGGGCATGCTCGTTTCTTGGATGTAATGGAACAAACCACGCAGACCTCCATGGACGGGCCAAAGAAATCTGCGTGAGTCTGTTTGTATATAAATGGAGTGGGAGAAGCGGGATTATTTTACCTCACTTCCCGGTTTTACTTCGTTCAAAGTGGTCGTCACGGACAAGGAACCGTCGAAGTTTTCTGCGCTGAGAATCATACCTTCGCTTACCAGTCCGTTTTTGAACTGACGCGGAGCCAGGTTGGCAATGAACAGTACCTGCTTGCCTACCAGCTCTTCCGGTTTGTAGTGCTGGGCAATACCGCTGACGATGGTACGGTTTTCCAGTCCGTCGGCAATCTTGAATTTCAGCAGCTTCTTCATCTTGGGTACGTTTTCACATTCCAGCACCGTACCTACACGGATGTCCAGCTTTTCAAATTCCTCGAATGCGATGGTCGGTTTGATGGGATTGGCCTTGTAGTTGGCAGCCTCGTTGGCTTTCTTGGTAGCCAGCAGTTTGTCCACCTGTGCCTGAATCACGTCATCTTCAATCTTTTCGAACAGCAGTTCCGCTTTGTTCAGCTGATGACCCTCAGCCAGCAGGTCGGTACGTCCCAGCTGTTCCCAGTCGAAGCTTTCCAGATTCAGCATCTTGCGCAGTTTTTCAGAGCTGAACGGCAGGAACGGTTCGAAAGCGATAGACAAGTTGGCAACCAGTTGCAGGGCAATGTTCAGGATGGTAGCTACCCGTCCCATGTCAGTCTTGGCCAGTTTCCAAGGTTCGGTATCGGCCAGGTATTTGTTGCCGATGCGGGCTAGGTTCATGGCTTCCTTCTGTGCATCGCGGAACTTGAATACGTTCAGCAGTTTTTCTACTTCTGCTTTTACGTCGGCAAATTCTTTCAGGGTTTCGCGGTCGTAGTCGTTCAGTTCACCACAGGCCGGTACCTTTCCATCAAAGTATTTGTGTGTCAGTACCATGGCACGGTTCACGAAGTTACCATATACTGCTACCAGTTCGTTGTTGTTGCGAGCTTGGAAATCTTTCCAGGTGAAGTCGTTGTCTTTGGTTTCCGGAGCGTTGGCGGTCAGCACGTAACGCAGCACATCCTGTTTGCCCGGGAAGTCCTGCAGGTATTCGTGCAACCATACGGCCCAGTTGCGTGAAGTGGAAATTTTGTCGCCTTCCAGGTTCAGGAACTCGTTGGCCGGTACGTTGTCCGGAAGGATGTAGCTTCCTTCGGCTTTCAGCATGGCCGGGAACACGATGCAGTGGAATACGATGTTGTCTTTTCCGATGAAATGAATCAGGCGGGTTTCAGGGTCTTTCCACCATTTCTCCCATGAATCAGGCAGCAGTTCCTTGGTGTTGGAGATATAGCCGATAGGTGCATCGAACCAAACATAGAGCACTTTGCCTTCTGCACCTTCCACCGGTACCGGAATACCCCAGTCGAGGTCACGACTTACAGCACGCGGCTGAAGTCCCATGTCCAGCCAGCTCTTGCACTGTCCGTACACGTTCGGGCGCCATTCCTTGTGGTCTTCCAGAATCCATTTGCGCAGCCATCCTTCGTGTTTGTCCAACGGCAAGTACCAGTGTTTGGTTTCCTTCATGACAGGCTGGCTTCCGCTGATGGCACTCTTCGGGTTGATCAGTTCGGTAGGTGACAGGGTGCTGCCGCATTTCTCGCACTGGTCACCGTAGGCGCCCTGTGCATGACAGCGCGGACATTCTCCCGTGATGTAACGGTCGGCCAGGAAGGTATGTGCTTCCTCGTCGTAATACTGCATGGAAGTCTTTTCGATGAACTCATGCTTGTCGTACAGTTTGCGGAAGAAATCAGAAGCCATTTGGTGATGAGTCGGAGAAGATGTACGTCCGTACACATCAAATGAGATACCAAATTCCTTGAAAGAATCCTTGATGAGGGTATGGTAGCGGTCCACGATATCCTGTGGAGTGACGCCTTCTTTCTTGGCGCGGATGGTGATGGGCACCCCGTGTTCGTCGGAACCACCAATGAAGAGCACATCCTCTTTTTTCAGGCGCAGGTAGCGCACATAAATATCGGCCGGTACGTAAACACCTGCCAGATGGCCGATATGGACCGGGCCGTTGGCATAGGGCAGTGCCGATGTCACGGTCGTCCGTTTGAATTTCTTTTCCATATACGTATATAGTTTATTTTTAAGTTGCAACCTTACGGTTTGCAAAGATAGCGAAAGGCGAGTGCAGAGACAAATGAAACACAAAGTTTTTCGATTTGGCCATGCCGAGTTGTCTCCTACTTATTAAAAGATTAAGGATTATTGGGGAGTTGTCATGTGTGGAAGGGGATTAAGAGAAATGTCCCTGGTGTTTAAGGCGGTGGATATGGGCAGGAGAGAAAAGTGGGTTTGTTGCTCTACTGATTCCATGAACCGTTGGGAAGAAAACGAATAACTATTTGAACGTTTTTTACGTCTCCCATAAGCAAAACGTACGTTTCCCTATTGGAAAACGTATGGCTCGGCTACGAGAAACCTATGTTTCTCGGGTGGAAAATATAAAAATGGTCCTGTTGCTTTCTCCAAAAGGATGGGATGTTTTATGTACATCTCGTTTGTCAGAATCAGCCATATTCATCTGTTTGGCCTGAACTTATAGCTTAATAGATATTTTTAAGACTTAAAAATCAAGAGTCAAGGACCTGAATAAGAAGAAAAATGCATATTTTTGTACTTAAATTTAAAATCCTTAAATAAATAGTATGGGAAAATCTCTTCATTTTATTTGTTCTTAGTTTGAAGTACCTTAAATTTATATTTATAATGCTTCTAGATTGAATTATGAACAGACTGTTTTTAATATGTCTGCTGAGCTTTTTTATCTTTGCCACAGACAATTTATTTGCACAACATCAAGTGAATCTTGTTCCGGCTCCTGTACAATTGGAAAAAGGAAATGGTTTCTTTCAGATTACGGAAGAGACGGTTATTTCTGTGGAAAATGAGGAACAGGAAAGCCTGGCTTCTGATTTCGCTGATTTGTTTACGGTTCCGGCCGGATTTACTCCTAGTGTAGAGATTGGGGCCGCGAATGTGGCAATATCGTTGGTTACCGACCGGAATTTGAAGAAGGAGGCTTACCGGCTGGAGGTGACGGAGAGGGGCATACGGATGTATGCGTCTGAGCCGGGTGGTTTCTTTTACGCTTTTCAGACGTTGAGGCTGTTGTTGCCTTCGGACATAGAAGGAACAGCTTTGGCGAATCAGGAGTGGAAGGTACCGGTGGTCAGCATAAAAGACGAACCGCGTTTTGGCTATCGGAGCATGATGCTGGATGTGGCACGATGCTTTATTCCAAAGGAAGAGGTCTTGCGTATTGTGGATTGTATGGCAATGCTGAAGCTGAACACATTGCACCTGCATTTGTCGGATGATACGGGGTGGAGGCTGGAAATCAAGAAATATCCCCGGCTGACGCAGGTCGGTGCGTGGAGAGTGGACAGAGGAAACTTGCCGTTTTATGCCCGCCTGAATCAGCAGGAGGGAGAAAAGGCCACATGGGGTGGATTTTATACACAGGACGATATGGCGGAGATTGTGGCGTATGCCATGGACCGCAGGATTACGGTAATTCCGGAAATAGATGTGCCGGCCCATTCGTGTGCGGCACTGGCTGCTTATCCGGAGCTGGCGTGCCCCGTAGTGAAAGACAAGATTACGGTTCTACCCGGATTGGGAGGGCGTAATCCGGAGATGATTTATTGTGCCGGGAATGAAAGGGTCTTTACGTTCTTGCAGGATGTGATTGATGAGTTGTTGCAGCTGTTTCCTTCTCCTTATATTAATATGGGAGGCGATGAGGCTACCAAGACTTATTGGAAGGTGTGCCCGCTGTGCCAGAAGAGGATGCAGGAAGAGCACCTGAAAGAGGTGGAAGACTTGCAGGGATATTTTATGGGACGGTTGAACGATTACATCCGGAGTAAAGGACGTATTCTGATGGGCTGGGACGAACTGACTAACAGCCAGCTGCCGAAAGGGGCCGTCATTTTAGGCTGGCAGGGGCTCGGCAATGCCGCATTGAAGGCGGCGGATAAAGGGCTGGACTTTGTGATGACACCGGCTCGCATACTTTATCTGATCCGTTATCAGGGACCTCAGTGGTTTGAACCGCTGACTTATTTCGGGAATAATACGATGCGGGGAGTCTATGATTACGAACCTGTACAGGCTGACTGGAAACCGGAGTATGAAAAACATTTGCTGGGGGTACAGGCTTCCATGTGGACGGAGTTTTGTTCCACTGCAACGGATGTGACTTATATGGTATTCCCTCGTCTGGCGGCATTGGCTGAGGTGGCATGGTCGCCAAAAGGAGCCAAGGACTGGGAACATTTCCAGCTGGGACTGGATAATTACCTGGCACATTTGAAGAAGAAAGGAGTGGTTTATGCCAAGTCGATGTTTAATATTCAGCATACGGTGATACCTGAGAATGGGAAATTGCGGGTGAAACTGGAATGTGAGCGTACGGATGTGAAAATACGCTATACCCTTGATGGGAAGGAACCAGACATGTATTCTCCTGTATATACGGAATCCTTAACTTTGGAGAAGGGAACCACTTTGCGGTGTGCTTCGTTCCGGGATGATATGAGAGCCGGAGAGATTCTGACATTATCGCTGTCGGGCAATAAGGCAACGGGAAAACCCGTACTGAGTGAGAACCCAAGAACTTCCTTGCTGACGAATGGAGTACGGGGAAGCTTGCGCCAGTCTGATTTTGAGTGGTGTACGTGGGATAATCTTTCGTCGGCCACTTTTACGGTAGACTTGCAAAAGGTGGAACCTGTGCAGAAGGTGGTATTGGGGTGCCTGACGAATTATGGGATGGCAGTACATAAACCTAAGTATCTGAAGGTGGAAATATCGGAAGACAACCGCCGCTTTACCCAAGTAGGACAACGTGATTTTTCGGAAGAGGATATCTTCAGAAACGGGAACTATGTGGAGGATGTGACTTTTACTTTCGATAAGCGGAAAGCCCGCTACGTGCGGGTGACGGCAAAAGGGTTTGGAGCCTGTCCTTCCTATCATTATATGCGGCCCGGGCAGCCGGCACGTTATTATTTTGACGAGATACAAGTAGAATAATGATTATAAATGTTAAATCTGATAGAATGAAGCATCTGATTGTATGTAGTGTGATGTGGCTATGTGGATGGATGGTGGCCATGGCCCAAAGTGTTCCACAGGTGATTCCTGCGTTGCAGCAGTGGAAGCCGGCCAAAGGTAAGCTGGTGTTGCCGGAATCGGGAAAGGTAATCGTGTCTCCAGACGAGGAAGAAGCATTAAGGCAGAGTGCCGAAATATTGGTGCAGGACCTCAAGGAAATGTTTGGCTGGGATTACCGTGTGGTAACTGGTAAGAAAGAAAAGGGAGCGGTGTGCCTGACCTTGGGTAAACCGGATGAGACTTTGGGTGACGAAGGCTATCGAATGGATATCCGGAATGAGGTGACGATTGAAGCACCGACTTCAAAAGGGGTATTCTGGGGAACACGTACCTTGTTGCAGATGATTTACCATCAGTCGGAAGGGCTGATGAAGGGTCGGGCTACGGACTTCCCTTTGTATCCCAACCGGGGATTTATGATTGACGTGGGCCGCAAGTTCTTTACGATGGACTATTTACGTGATTATGTGAAGATTCTTTCGTTCTATAAATTGAATGAACTGCAAGTTCACTTGAATGACAACGGGTTTGTGGAGTTCTTTGGAAATGACTGGAACAAGACGTATGCGGCTTTCCGTCTGGAAAGTGAGCGTTATCCGGGACTGACGGCAAAGGACGGTTCTTATACCAAGGCGGAATTTCGGGATTTTCAGAAAATGGCGGCTACCTACGGAGTCAATGTGATTCCGGAGATTGATGTGCCGGCTCATTCTTTGGCTTTCACCCATTATAATCCCCGGTTGGCGGCAGATAATAAGGCATACGGGATGGACCATCTGGATTTATACAAACAGGAAGTCTATGATTTTGTGGATTCTCTTTTCGATGAGTATCTGTCGGGAGAAAATCCGGTGTTTGTGGGACCGGAAGTGCATATCGGAACGGATGAATATAATCAGAAAGAGGCAGAGCAGTTCCGTCATTTTACAAACCATTATATGGATTTTGTGTCCAAGTATGGCAAGACTCCTCGTTTGTGGGGTAGTCTGAACGTGATGAAAGGAGAAACACCTGTCGATTTGAAAGGGAAAGTGGTAAGTGCCTGGAATGATAATTGGATGGATGTGAATACCTGTCTGGAAGCTGGCGCAAAGGTGGTGAATCTTTGTGACGCGCTGTTATATCTGGTGCCGGCCGTAAATTATTATCATGATTTCTTGGATTATCAGTGGTTGTATGAATCGTGGATGCCCGAGATGATGAGGAAAGCAGATCCGAAAGTGGCGAAACGTCATCCTAATTTCTTGGGAGCGATGATGGCTGTATGGAACGACCGCGTAGGCAATGGCATCAGCCAACAGGATGTGCATCTCCGTACCTTCCCAGCTTTGCAGGTGGTTTGCGAAAAGATGTGGAAAGGAGAAAATGTAGAGCAGGTGCCGTATGCGCAGTTTGAGGCGCTTTGCCAGTCTACTCCCGAGGCACCAGGGGTGGATTTGTTGGCGAAGGTTCCCCAACGTACAAATCTGACGCTGACAGACAAAGAAGTGGCACTTTCGGGGACGGATACCCTTACCACTTCAGTCGATGAAGTCGGTTATCCTTATGCCGTGGAGTTTGAGATTTGTCCGGATGCTGTTCCGAATGTGGATGCCATTCTCTTCAAGGGACCTCATTCGGAATTTGTAACCAACTGGCAAAATACGGGTAAGTTTGCTTTCCGTCGTGACGGATATGAGTTTGTGTTCCATGCCTATCGTTTGCCTGTCGGCAAGTGGACAAAGGTACGGGTAGAGGGAGACGCAAAAGGGACTTCCTTGTTTGTAGACGGACAACTTCAGGAAAGGCTGGAAGGACGTGTAGGAGAAGTATTTAATGCTAGAAGTCAGCGAAAGGACCGTATATGGTATCAGGAAACCTTGATATTCCCTCTGAAACAGTTGGGCGATGTCCACATGGGATTCAAGGGAAAAGTAAAGAATTTAATATGTATTCCACTTAAAAAATAGTATGATTCTATGGTGAAATTTTATCATTTTATGCTCATCGTGGGACTGTTGATAGGAACCGCGATGAACGTATGTGCACAAAGCAGATACGATAAGAACAAGTTGTATCAGGTATCACCTTCCAGTGCGTTGAATAAAGCGTTGGGATATGAGGCGGGTGCTTCGTCTGTCACATTGAAGTCTTTGAGTCAGACCGACCAAGGGCAGCAATGGAACATTGAGGAGTTGTCGGGAAGTTTCCGGTTGGTAAACGTGTTTGACAACAAAGCCTTACGGGCGGATGTGGACCACAAACTACTTGCGATAGCAGAAGTCAATGGAAGTGACGAGGCGCAGTTATGGACCATACTGAAGGCAGATAAGTTTGTACGGTTGGTACCGGCGAATACGCCTTCCTTGATGTTGGTGTATCAGAACGGAAAGTTGACGCTGGCCGACCGGAAGAAGGTGGAGAAAATGGAAATTTCGTTGTTTCAGATACAGGTGAGCCGTATGCCGATGCCGGAAGGTTCGGGGATGGCTGCCCGTGAAAAGGTATATTGGGAAGATGAGACCCGTTTTGAAGAGAATAAGGAAGCCGGTCATGCCACGTATATGCCTTATCCTTCTGAAAAGGAGATGTTGAGCGACAAGGCGTTTTATGACCGTCCTTGGGAAGAGGTACATAACCCGGCTTATCTGTTGTTGAACGGTACATGGGCTTTCCATTGGGTGTCGGAACCTTCTCAGCGTCCGCTGGATTTCTACAAAGAAGATTTTGATGTATCTGGTTGGGACCGTATTCCGGTGCCGTCTAACTGGGAAATGCAGGGCTATGACCGTCCGATTTATGCGAATGTAGAATATCCGCATGCCAATACGCCGCCTTATATCCAGGCCCGCAAAGGTTTTAATGATGGAGGAAAAAATTATGGTATCAATCCGGTCGGTTCGTATGTGCGTACTTTCAATCTTCCGGAGGGATGGGACGGAAAACGTACGTTCATTCATTTTGGAGGTATTTACAGTGCCGCTTTCGTGTATCTGAATGGAAAGTATGTAGGGTATTCACAGGGGGCTAACAACGTAGCCGAATTTGATTTGACCCAGTATTTGAAAACAGGGGAGAACCGGTTGGCGGTACAGGTGTTCCGCTGGTGTGACGGTTCGTATCTGGAATGTCAGGACATGTTCCGTATGAGTGGTATCTTCCGGGATGTCTATTTATATAATGTACCGAAGGTAAGTGTACGCGATCATTACATCACCTGCTCGCTGGATAAGGAAAAGAATTATGAAAGCGGTACCATGAATGTGAGATTGTCTTTGGACAACCGGGACAAGCTGAAGGGTAGCAAGAACCTGTTGGTTCGCCTGTTGGATCCGGAAGGTCGTAAGGTGGCCGAATCGGAGGTGACCGTGAAATATGCACCTTCTTCTCCGGTGAGTGTAGCTGATGTTTCGTTCGATTTGTCAGGCTTGTCTTTGTGGACGGCAGAGACTCCTTCGTTGTACACGGTACAGGTGATACAGCGTCAGGGTGACAAGGACGAAATGGCATTCTCTACGAAATATGGTTTCCGGGACATTGAAGTGAAAGGTTCCTTGTTGTACCTGAACGGGAAACGGGTGTTCTTTAAGGGAACGAACCGCCACGATACGCATCCGATGTATGGACGGGCGGTGACTACCGAATCGATGCTGTGGGATGTGCTGACCATGAAGCGGAACAATATCAATACCATCCGAACTTCGCATTATCCGAATGCGGCCAAGATGTATGCCATGTTCGACTATTATGGCTTGTACACCATGGATGAGGCAGACTTGGAAGACCATGCCAACCAGTCCATCAGTGACATGGCTTCATGGATACCGGCGTTTGTGGACCGTATCGACCGGATGGTGTTGCGCGACCGCAATCATCCGAGTGTGATTTTCTGGAGTCTGGGTAATGAGGCTGGAGGTGGAGAGAACTTCCGTGACTGTTATGCGGCCGCTAAGAAGCTGGACAGTCGTCCGGTGCATTATGAAGGTACACGCGACGGAAAATCATACGGAGGTAACCGTTTCAGCGACTTCTATTCCAAGATGTATCCGAGCATGGACTGGATGGATGAACATGTGAGCGCGTTCGAAAAACCTCTCTTTGTCTGTGAATATGCACATGCCATGGGAAATGCCATCGGTAACTTGAAAGAATATTGGGAAAGCATTGAAGGCAGTAAGGCTACGATTGGGGGGGCCATCTGGGATTGGATAGATCAGGCGATTTACGAACCTCATGAAATGAAGAAAGGGATTTATCGCTTGCATACTGGGTATGACTTCCCGGGCCCGCACCAGGGTAACTTCTGTTCCAATGGTATTGTCCCGGCTACACGGGAAGAATCACCGAAACTGAAGGAGGTGAAAGCCATTTATCAGTATGTAGGTTTCAAGTGTCTGGGTATGGATGCGGCACACAATGTAGCCAATATCCAAGTGACCAATAAATATGCGTTCTTGCCGTTGAACGGGTTTGCCTTGAAATGGGAAACGGTAAAGAATGGGGAGATTGTGGGTGCCGACAGTTTGAAACTGGATGCGGTGCTTCCGGGCGATTCTGTGGCTCTCAGTCTGAAGCTGGCAGGTGTGAGCCTGTCGAGTGCACAGAAGAATGGCGACGAGGTGATGGTAAATCTGCATGTGCGGATGTTGTCGCCTACCGTATGGGCAGAAGCAGGACATGAGGTGGCTTCCCGTCAGTTTGAACTGACCGAACGGGCGGCGTTGCCGGAACTGGCTGCGAAGAAAAAGAAAAACAACTGGGATGTTCGGGAAGATGAGAAGCAGGTTTCAGTGGCGAATGAAAAGGTACGTGCCACATTTGACAAGGCCACAGGCCAGCTGACTCAGTTGTCCATGGGCGGTAAGGATATCATCAGCCACAACGGTGGTTTCCTGTACGACAATCATCGCTGGATTGAGAATGACATGTTCAAGGAAGTGGCCAACGGACTGGATGCAGCCGGCACATGCGAAGTGAGCACGGAAAAGGGAAAGGTACAGGTTCGTACTTCCCGTGGAGGCTCTTTGTGTGCCACCAACATTGTGTACACTTTCACTCCGGACGGTGTATTGGATATGGATGTACGCTTCTCTCCGCAGACTGCCAATTTGCGCCGTTGCGGACTGGTATGCTTGCTGGATTCTACGCTGACGCAGGTAAATTACTACGCACATGGTCCTTGGGAAAATTATGTGGACCGTAAGGACGCTTGCCCGGTGGGCCGTTACACTACTACGGTAGACGAGATGGGCGGAAAGTATGTCAAACCGCAGTCCATGGGTAACCGGGAAGGTCTGCGCAGCCTGGATTTGACGGACGTATCCGGTAAAGGTATTCGTATCCAGACGCAGGGCAATGTATCGTTCTCTGCGTTGCGTTACACGGACGAGGATTTGATGAACTGCAAGCATACATGGGAACTGGAGAAACGTCCTTACGTGGTGTTGCATCTGGATGCCGCACTTCGGGGACTGGGTAACGCAAGTTGCGGTCCGGAGACCATGCTGAAATACCAGATTCCGCAGAAACCGATGAGTTATAAACTTCGTATTTCCGCTTTATAAATCAGAATAACCTAGAAATAACATGAATAAACTTTATCCCTTGGCCGGTATGGTAACCTTATCGGCTGTGACCACTGCCTGTCAGCAGGCTGACAAGCAAGAGAAGAAGCAATACAACATTGTGTACATCATGACCGATGACCATACGGCGCAGATGATGAGCTGTTATGACACGCGTTATATGGAAACTCCCAATCTGGACCGGATTGCAAACGAAGGTGTGCGTTTTACCAACAGTTTTGTGGCCAACTCGCTGAGTGGTCCCAGTCGGGCGTGTATGCTTACCGGAAAACATTCTTGCGGCAACAAGTTCTATGATAATACCACTTGTGTGTTCGACAGTGCACAGCAGACGTTTCCGAAACTCTTGCGGAAAGCCGGTTATCAAACGGCCATCATTGGAAAATGGCACTTGGAAAGTTTGCCTTCTGGCTTCGATTATTGGGAAATAGTGCCGGGGCAGGGGGATTATTACAACCCGGATTTCATCACCCAGGAGAATGATACCATTCAGAAGCATGGGTATATCACCAACCTGATTACGGACGATGCCATCGACTGGCTGGAACACAAGCGGGATGAGAAGAAACCTTTCTGTCTGATGATTCACCATAAGGCGATTCACCGAAACTGGATGGCGGATACCTGCAACCTGGCCTTGTATGAAGACAAGACTTTCCCGTTGCCGGATAATTTCTTTGATGATTATGAAGGACGTGAAGCAGCTGCGGCACAGGAAATGAGCATCGTAAAGGATATGGATATGATTTATGACTTGAAGATGCTCCGTCCGGACAAGGATTCCCGCTTAAAGAGCTTGTATGAGAAATACCTGGGACGTCTGGACAGTGCGCAGCGTGCGGCTTGGGACAAATTCTACGGTCCGATTATCGACGACTTCTATAAAAAGAATCCGAAAGGAAAGGAGCTGGCCAACTGGAAGTTCCAGCGTTACATGCGCGACTATATGAAGACGGTCAAATCACTGGATGACAATGTGGGTCGTGTGTTGGATTACCTGAAAGAAAAAGGGCTGTTGGAAAACACGTTGGTGGTCTATACTTCCGACCAAGGTTTCTATATGGGCGAACATGGCTGGTTCGATAAGCGCTTCATGTACGAAGAATCCATGCATACCCCGCTGATTATGCGTCTGCCGGACGGCTTTACCCGCAAGGGAGACATTACGGAAATGGTGCAGAATATCGACTATGCGCCTACTTTCCTGGAATTGGCGGGAGTGGAAGTTCCGTCGGACATGCACGGAGTTTCTTTGTTGCCTTTATTAAAAGGAGAGCATCCGAAAGACTGGCGCAAGGCCTTGTATTACCATTTCTACGAGTATCCGGCCGAACACATGGTGAAACGGCATTACGGGGTACGTACAGACCGTTACAAGCTGATTCATTTCTATAATGACATTGATACATGGGAACTGTATGACTTGCAGGAAGACCCGCACGAAATGCACAACTTGTATGGTCAGAAAGAATATGAGGGAATCGTGACGGAACTGAAGGCGGAAATGGCCAAACTGCAAGAGCAGTACAATGACCCGGTACGTTTTTCTCCGGATCGTGACAAAGAATAATCTTTAAAGTTTGGACAAATAAAGATGCCCGGACGGCTTGTGAGGAGCGGTCCGGGCATCTTTTTTAGGTATGGAAGTGATTTATTTCAGGAATTTCGCTTCGTTCTCGGCACCTATCTTTTTGATGGCTTGCTGGAAAGCGATGAATCCTCCACCCAGTACCCGGTTGCCTTCGTAGAACACGGCAGACTGGCCGGGAGTGATGGCAGAAGCCTCTTGCTGGAAGCGGACCAACAGTTGCCCGTTCTCCAGCAGAATCACCTGGCAAGGAATCGAGCGGCTACGGTAGCGGATACGCACAGCCAGGTCCTTACAGCTGAGCAGCTCGTCCAGACTGGCCACGTTATAGTCCTCTACCAGCATATACTGGGTCTTGAGCTGGTCGGCATCTCCCAGCATGACTGTGTTTTTGGCCGGATTGATTTTCAATACGTAGGCTGGTTTGCCCAAGGCGATTTCCAGTCCTTTCCGCTGTCCGATGGTATAGTAGGCGAAACCTTTGTGCTGTCCCAGTTTCAGCCCTTTGCTGTCGACAAACCATCCCGGACCGATTTTCTCGTCAATGTCGGGGCAATGCTCCTTCAGAAATTCCCGATAGTCTTTTTCGATGAAGCAGATTTCCATGCTTTCTCCTCCACGGGCTTTGGCCTCGAAACCTTTGGAGGCGAGGTAATCGCGTACGCTGGCCTTCGTCATGCCGCCAAGAGGGAACATCATCCGTTTCAAAATCTCTTGCGGCAGTTTCCATAGAAAATACGACTGGTCTTTCAGGGGGTCGTCGCCGGTCAGGATGTAGCGATAACCATTGATATCTTTCAACTGGCAGTAATGTCCCGTGGCAATCCAAGCACAGTTGCACCGATCGGCCCATTCACAGAGAATCCGTTCCTTGAACAAGGGATTGCACATTACACAAGGGTTGGGGGTACGTCCCCGCATGTATTCATCGATGAAATACTGCACGATGACTTGGCGGAACTCAGTCCGTACATCGGCCACGTGGTGTTCGATACCCAGACGGGCAGCCAGCTGTTGTGCTTCAATCACTTCATTGGGCTGGTCGTTGCCGGGAGTAAAATGAGACGCGACGTCCCAGGTACGCATGGTCACACCCACTACTTCATATCCTTGTTCCTGCAGCATGATGCAGGCAGCCGAACTGTCGATGCCTCCACTCATGCCGACCAAAACTCTTTTTTCTCTTTCTTTCATGTAAACGGTGGGTTGAGATTAGAAAAACAATTCCGGTTGACGGCGGGCACTGCACTTTTCGTGGAGGATGGCCGCAAACGGAGACTTGAACTCACGTGCCTTGTTCGGACAAACTTTTACGCAGGCACAACACTTGATGCATTGATGGATGTCCGTTTCAATGGCTGTCTGGTCTGCATTGAAATGAATGGCATGGGTGGGGCAAACTTCGATACATTCTCCACAGGCAAAGCAACCTTCCGTACACGTAGGGCATGCAGGAGCACCCGGCGTCCATGGTTTATAGGGAAAGTTCCCTTTGACGGTCAGCTCGGGAATCGGAGTAAAGGCTGTATGCAGTTGGTTCCATTTCTCCAGGCTGTCCTTTCCGAACTCGCGGGCCTGCTGCAAGTCATCGGCATCCGGTCGTCCGGCGGCAATCGGCAGTTCGGGTGTGCTGTAACTGTGTTCTCCAATAAAGGCTCCGGCAGTGAGAGGCACAAAGCCCAGGCTGATGGCGGTGTCCCGGAGTTCCAACAAAGCATCTTCATAATCCCGGTTGCCATATACGACGGCGAGAATCGCAGGAGCCCCGTTCCCTTTGAGACGCCGTAAACGTTGCAGGGCGAGGGTAGGTACCCGTCCGCCGTACACCGGGGTTACAATGACGCACAATTCTCCTTCCATCTCGATTGGAGAGGAAGATTCATCCAGGGTCAGGTCGGTTTCCATTCTTCTTCCCATGCCGATACCTTCTCCGATGGCCCGTGCGATTTGGGCCGAAGTGTGGGTAGGAGAGAAAAAAATCAGTCGGTTCCCATTCAGTGGGGTAGTGGTTGATGTCATAAGTTCAATCAGTTTTTGTAGTAGACAAAAATACAATATATAAACGAAATTCGGGATTCTTCATCGGGGATTCTTCTTTTATTCGTACTTTTGTGACCAGACTTTTAGACGAATTTATGGAAGAACAGTTTGATATACGCGATTACAAACCAACCGGAAAAGAGCGTGACTTTGAAAACGCACTCCGTCCGCTTCAGTTTGAGGATTTCAGCGGACAGGACAAGGTGGTGGATAATCTGCGCATCTTTGTAAAAGCGGCACGGCTTCGGGCGGAAGCGCTCGACCACGTATTGCTTCACGGTCCTCCCGGACTGGGGAAAACCACACTGAGTAACATCATTGCCAACGAACTGGGGGTAGGGTTCAAGGTGACCTCTGGCCCGGTACTCGACAAGCCGGGTGACTTGGCCGGGGTACTGACCAGCTTGGAGCCCAACGACGTGTTGTTCATCGACGAGATTCACCGGTTGAGCCCGGTAGTAGAGGAGTACCTGTACTCGGCCATGGAGGATTATCGCATCGACATCATGATTGACAAAGGCCCTTCGGCCCGTAGCATCCAGATAGACCTGAACCCGTTCACTCTGGTGGGAGCCACGACCCGCAGTGGACTGCTGACAGCTCCGCTCCGTGCCCGTTTTGGTATCAACCTCCATCTGGAATATTACGATGATTCCATTCTGACGCGCATCATCTTGCGTTCGGCACGTATTCTGGATGTGCCTTGCGATGTGGATGCAGCGGGAGAGATTGCTTCCCGCAGCCGGGGAACCCCGCGTATCGCCAACGCCCTGTTGAGGCGTGTGCGTGATTTTGCGCAGGTGAAAGGTTCGGGACGGATTGACGTGGAGATTGCCCGTTTTGCACTGGAAGCCTTGAACATCGATCAGTATGGACTGGATGAGATAGACAACAAAATTCTGTGTACGCTCATCGACAAGTTCAAGGGAGGGCCGGTGGGGCTGACCACCATTGCCACTGCTTTGGGAGAAGACCCCGGTACGTTGGAGGAAGTGTACGAACCATTCTTGATTAAGGAAGGATTTCTGAAACGTACACCCCGAGGCCGTGAAGTGACCGAACTGGCATATAAACATTTAGGAAAAAGTAAATACAGCAGTGGAAAGACACTGTTTGATTAATTGAAGAATATGGCCGGAATAAAATCTTTGGCAAAGGATACTGCCATTTATGGAGTGAGCAGTATCGTAGGACGTTTTTTGAATTATTTGTTGGTACCTCTCTATACAGCCGTGCTGCCTGCTGCCTCCGGAGGATACGGAGTGGTATCGAATGTATACGCTTATACAGCATTGATTCTGGTGTTGCTGACTTTCGGTATGGAGACGGGATTCTTTCGTTTCGCCAACAAGTCGGACGAGGATGCCGGGAAGGTATATGCCAACTCCCTGTTGTTCGTGGGAGGACTTTCGTTGTTGTTTGTCGTGCTGTGTATGGTGTTCCTGCATCCGCTTTCCGAATTGTTGGAATACCCGGATCATCCGGATTACATTGCGATGATGGTGTGTGTGGTGGCACTCGATTCTTTCCAGTGCATACCCTTTGCTTATCTGCGTTATAAGAAACGCCCTATCAAGTTCGCCTCCATCAAGTTGTTGAACATCGTGGGAAACATTCTGTTGAACCTTTTCTTCCTGCTCGTTTGTCCATGGCTGAATGTTCATGCTCCCGAAACGGTAAACTGGTTCTATAATCCGGACTATCTGGTGGGTTACATCTTCGTGTCCAACCTAGTTATGTCGGCCTTGCAGATGTTCTTCTTTATTCCGGAACTGCGTGGCGTGTCTTATCATATAGATAAGGTACTGATGAAACGCATGATTAATTATTCTTTTCCGATTCTGATATTCGGGTTGGTAGGTATCCTGAACCAGACGGTCGACAAGATGATTTATCCTTATCTGTTCGATGACCGTTCGGAAGGATTGGTGCAGCTGGGTATATATAGTGCCACGAGTAAGGTGGCGCTGGTAATGGCGATGTTCACACAGGCTTTCCGCTATGCCTACGAACCGTTCGTCTTTGGCAAGAACAAGGATGCAGACAGTAAGAAGGTCTACTCTTCGGCCATGAAGTTCTTCTTTATCTTCTCTCTGCTGGCTTTCCTGGCTGTGATGGGCTACATGGACATCCTGAAGTATATGGTGGCTTCCGACTATTGGGAGGGATTGAGCGTAGTGGCTATCGTCATGCTGGCCGAAATTTTCAAGGGTATTTATTTCAACCTTTCTTTCTGGTACAAACTGACCGATGAAACCTACTGGGGCGCTTACTTCTCTTTGATTGGTTGTGCCGTGATTCTGGGACTGAACATCTGGTTGGTACCGACCTACGGATATGTGGCCTCTGCTTGGGCTTCAGTGGCAGGTTACGGAGTGATTACCTTGCTGTCTTATTTCATCGGACAGAAGAAGTATCCAGTGAATTATCCGTTGAAGGATATGACACTCTATTTGATTGTAGCTGTGGTACTCTATGTGCTCTCACAGGAAACACCGATTGCGAATCTTTGGTTGCGTTTGGCTTACCGCACTATATTAATTTTGGTGTTTATTGCGTTTATTATCAAAAAAGACTTACCTTTAAGAACTTTACCTTTTGTCGGCCGTTTCTTCCGGTAACAGGCAAGAGGCGAAACTTATCAAGTAACCAAATCGGGCTGTTATGGAACTAGGAAATAAACGAAAATTTCTGCTTCGTAAATTTTTCAATGAATATCTGGACTTGAACCGGAGCAAGGAGGACGAGCAACTGACGGTGGAAACCATCCGCAACGGGGTAGAGTTTAAGGGAACCAACCTGTGGGTCCTGATTTTTGCCACGTTCATCGCTTCATTGGGCTTGAATGTAAACTCTACGGCGGTGATTATCGGTGCCATGCTGATATCCCCACTGATGGGGCCTATCATGGGAGTGGGACTTTCCATCGGCTTGAACGATTTCGAACTGATGAAACGTTCCTTGAAAAGCTATCTGGTAGCCACGTTGTTCAGTGTGACCACCGCCACAATTTATTTTGCCTTTACCCCGCTGGATGAAGTGCAGTCAGAATTGCTGGCCCGTACGTCACCCACCATCTACGACGTATTCATTGCTTTGGTCGGCGGGTTGGCCGGTATTGTGGCTCTGGCGACCAAAGAGAAGGGAAATGTGATTCCGGGCGTAGCCATTGCTACAGCGTTGATGCCCCCTTTGTGTACGGCGGGGTTCGGACTGGCCACAGGGAACCTGTTGTATTTTCTGGGAGCTTTCTATTTGTATTTCATCAATTCTGTTTTTATCAGTCTGGCCACTTACATCGGTGTACGGGTGATGCACTTTCAGCGTAAGCAGTTTGTGGACAAGGCCCGTGAAAAACTGGTGAAGCGCTACATTATCTGGATTACCATCGGTACCATGTGTCCGGCCGTGTACCTTACTTATAATATTGTGCGGGAAACTTTCTATCAGACTTCCGCGAGTCATTTTATTGCCGAAGAACTGCAGTTCCCCGATTCTCAAATTTTAAGCCGTGAGATTTCGTACGACAAGCGGGAGATAAAGGTCGTATTGATTGGAAAGGAAGTGTCGAAGGAACAGATTGCCGCCGCACAACACCGTTTGCCTGATTATAACCTGGCCAAGACCAATCTGGTGGTATTCCAGGGTATGGGAGACGGTAATGCGGTAGACATCAGCAATATCAAGTCGATGGTGATGGAAGATTTTTATCGGAACAGTGAAAAACGTTTGAAGGAACAAGAAGTTGCGATTGACACCTTGCATAAACAGTTGGCTGATTTTTCCGGATCGGATTGGCTGGGTAAGCAGCTGGGACAGGAACTCAAGGTCCTTTTCCCGGAAATCAAGACCCTGTCCGTATCCAAGAGTCTGCGGTTGTCTGTGGATAGCTCCCGCATTGATACGCTGACATACGCGATTATCGACTGTCAGCGGATGCCTGACCAAAAGAGTAGGGAAAAGATAGTGAAATGGCTGAAAGCCAAAACGGGAGACACCCATTTGAAGTTGATTGTAGAATAATCTTTGAAGGCCGATTCGCTTCCTTCAAAAATATAAGTTATTTTATGTGCAAAGAGGCCGTCTCAAAATGAATTGAGATGGCCTCTGTCATTTCATATCAGATTGAAGTCGTTTGGATTTTCCTCAAAAAAAGGAGTTTCCAAGTTTCCTCTTGCAAATTTCATCATTTTAAACCGTTTTTTGGGTAAGAAGCCTCCTAAGAGGCTACTTTTGCAAGATTATGCGCTATGGCCAGCAGGCCAAACTCAATTTCCACCTTCTTCAGCCCACGAAGATGGAACCTCTTGAAGTGCTTGTTGTTCTTGAGGTTTCCAAATACGGCTTCCA
>URWA01000025.1 GCA_900551445.1 uncultured Bacteroides sp.
AATTGAATTTCAATTATTTCAAAGAACTTCTATGATTTTTTAGTGGACACTAATGATTTGACTTCAATAACCTTACGAGCCTGAACTTTTTCTTCATTTGTCTTTTTCGGCAAATCGATGGTCAATACACCGTCATTGACAGCAGCATTGATTTTCTCTTTCTCCACGTCATCAGGGATAATCATGGATTGTTCGAATTTGCTGTAAGAGAATTCGCGACGCAAGTACTTCTTGTCGTTCTCCTCCTTGTTCTCGCTCTTCTTTTCCATTGAAATGGTAAGCGTATTGTCATCAGCCAGTTGAACGTGAAAGTCGTCTTTCGTCATGCCGGGAGCTGCCAATTCCACTTTATACTCTTTATCGCTTTCAATTACATTGATTGCAGGAGCTGTAGAGTTAGCCTTTACCATCCAATCGTTATCAAAGAAATCATTAAAGATACTCGGTAACCAGTTCTGATTGTAATTTTTTCTAGTCGGCATCATAGTTGTAATCTCCTATATTTAAGTGGTTTTTATTATCAATTTTCTTGTTGGAGGGCTTCTGCTTTCGCTTCCGCGATCCGCTTAAGAGATTGCAAAACCTGTGCCTTTCTTGTTTGGGTATGCCACGAGGAACATCCATTTTAAACCTCGTTTAATTATCCTCCTTGTTTTTAAACTTAAGCAAACCTTGGTGGCTCCGATATCTTTTCCTTGTTGTCAGATTGACAGAAAATGAACTGCCAAACTTTCATTCTCTTGGCTGAAAGGAAACATAATGACAGAAAAAAGGCCGTCACGAATCCGTAACGGCCTTTCTTATGAATAGAATATAAATTGTTATCGTGCCACAAACAGTGACTGGCTGTTAGCCTGACGTGCAGAAATCATTCCCTGCAAATCTGGAGAAACAGTCATCGGAGTGCCGTCTTCCTGCTTGAAGGTGATGGTTCCGTCTTCATTCATAGTAATCAGTTCAAAGGTCTGTCCTTCCGCAGAAACGTTCCAAGTGTTTTTTTCTTTGTTATATACCAAGTTCAGAGGCTTGTCTTCTTCCCCTTTCTTTGTGATGGTATAACCGTCTTCGTTCGTACGTACGAGATATTCTCCATTTTCACCTTTTACTGTTTTTACAGTTCCGATGTTTTCAGCCAAAGGATTTGAACCAGACCAGAATTCAATAGAATTCAGTACAATGATGTCGGCCAGATAGGCAACTTCATAAACTGGTACGATGTGGAAAGCTAAGAATACGATTTCATTGACAAACTTGTTGCCGATGTTATTGTTCCAGTCTTTTAAACTGCTCCATAATCCGAAGGAGCCAATGCAGGAGGAGCATATAATGCTGCCGCTTAGGATGAGGCATGCAGCGGAAAGTTTTAATTTTCTCATATCTGCTTTAGTTTTGGGTTAATATTTAAGTGAGTATTGTCTTTTCTTCTTACAATTTGTTACAAAGTTAGAAGTTATTTTGGATTATGAAAGAGAAACGTAAAAAAATCGTATCTTTGCGTCGTTTTTTGTGAGAAATTAATGATTAAATAGAACAATAGCATGAAAGAAAAGATTCAGAAGAGATTGAGTGATTCGAAGGCGGCACGTTGGACGGCATTGTTTATCGTATCGTTTACAATGATGTGTGGATATTTCCTGACCGATGTGATGTCACCTTTGGAAAACTTGTTGACGACGAAAGGTAAGGTGGTATATTTTACGGATGACACTTCCATGCCGGCTGATACGCTGGTAGCCAAGGTGCGGTTGTTTTCCGCTGCCAACATGCTTTCTGAACCCGATTTGACGGTAGAAAAGCTGGGAGCAGGGGTGAAGATGCAGTATCGTGAGATGGTAAACGGGCAACAGGTTACGGTGGAAAAGACCATTAGTTCAGTGGCTCGTGGAGAAGGTTGGTCAAGTACGGAGTATGGCTTTTTCTCCGGTGCTTATGGCTTGATTAATGTTTTCTTGCTGATGCTCTTCTTCGGAGGCGTGATTTTGGATAAGATGGGTATCCGTTTCACCGGTACCATGTCTTCTGGATTGATGCTGGTCGGTGCGTTGATAAAGTGGTATGCCCTTTCTACTGATTTTGGCGATGCCCAGCTGTTTGGCATGAACATGCAGGTGGCACTGACCTCTATCGGCTTTGCCATCTTTGGTATGGGCGCTGAGATTACCGGTATCACCGTGTCGAAAGTTATCGTCAAATGGTTTGCCGGTAAGGAGCTTGCATTGGCCATGGGACTTCAGGTAGCAATGGCCCGTATCGGTACGGCCCTCGCGTTGGGGGTCAGTCTGCCGGTGGCCCGTATGATGGGTAACGTGTCCTATCCTGTATTGTTCGGTGCCATTGCTTTGTGTGCAGGATTTGCTTCCTATTTGGTATATTGTATGATGGACCGCAAGGAAGATGCGTCTGCCGAGGCTGTACGCAAGGAGAGCGGTCAAAAGGAGGAAGAAGGATTCAAGATGTCCGATTTGAAGCAGATTTTCTGCAGCAGAGGATTCTGGCTGATCAACCTGCTTTGTCTGATGTTCTATGCGGGCGTGTTCCCCTTCCTGAAATTTGCCACAAAGTTGATGATTTATAAATACGACGTGCCCGAATTGTTTGCAGGGTGGATTCCGGCCCTCTTGCCGTTTGGTACCATCCTGCTTACCCCGGTGTTCGGTATCTTGTATGACCGTATTGGCCGTGGAGCTACCCTGATGATTATCGGGTCTTTCATGCTGACAGCCGTACATGTGCTTTTTGCACTCCCCATTATGAACTATTGGTGGTTTGCCGTAGTGGTGATGATTGTGTTGGGAATTGCTTTCTCTTTGGTTCCGAGTGCCATGTGGCCTTCCGTACCTAAGATTATTCCGATGAAACAGTTGGGCTCTGCATATGCCATTATCTTCTATATCCAGAACATCGGACTGACTACGGTTCCTTGGTTGATTGGTTGGGTGATTGAGCATTTTGCTACTCTTCGCAATGAAGCTGGAGTGATTACGGGTTATGACTACACCGCCCCGATGGTGATTTTTGCCATTTTTGGCGTGTGTGCCATTGTGATTGCCATGTTGCTCCGTGCAGAGGATGCCAAGAAACATTATGGGCTGGAAGAAGCTAACATGAAGAAATAAGTTTTCTTGAAATAATAAAAAAGGAGTTAGGGTCTTGAATGTCGATTGGCTTTAACTCCTTTTTTGTTTTTGGAACAAATATCTGTAAATGAACTCTTTACTTTTGCTTTCTTTAAATCTTTTGTGAGTCTATAAGCCCGTACTTATTTGCCTTATTGATTTTTTCCCGTATCTTTGATACATGTTTTGTACAAGGCTGGGAAAATGGCTTTGCATAAAAGTTTACCTATGAATCATACAAGAAAAAAATCACCAATCACATGGGTTCCTACGGCATATTTCGCCATGGGCCTTCCTTTTGTCGTGTTGAATATGGTCACAGTGTTGATGTTCAAGGGGCTGGAAGTCGATGATAAGCTGATTACCTTTTGGACTTCATTAATTCTTCTTCCATGGACGTTGAAACCTTTGTGGAGTCCCTTCCTGGAACTGTTCCGCACGAAGAAATTCTTTGTTATTGCGACCCAGCTGGTTACGGGAGTCACCTTCGGGCTGGTAGCTTTTTCGCTGAACCTTCCGCATTTCTTCAGCATATCCATTGCCTTGCTGGCCATTGTTGCCTTCAGTGGGGCCACTCACGATATTGCCTGCGACGGCGTGTACATGAGTGAATTGTCCAATGAAGAACAGGCCAAGTTTATCGGATGGCAGGGTGCATTCTATAACATAGCCAAGATTCTGGCGACGGGAGGGCTGGTGTATCTGGCCGGCTATCTTATTGAAATGAATGTCGAAGCTGGTATGCTGAGTGCTACCAAGCGGGCTTGGATGATTATTCTGCTCATCCTCTCTGCCACGATGCTGCTTTTGGGGCTTTATCATTACTTTGCCTTGCCTTCCACGCAGGCAAAGAGAAAAAAGGAAGAAGCCATGACCAGTCGGGAGGTGTTGAAAGAACTGGGAGAGGTGTTGCTTGATTTCTTCCGCAAGACTCACATTGTATATTATATCTGCTTCATCATTCTGTACCGTTTTGCCGAAGGATTTGTGATGAAAATTGTACCTTTGTTCCTGAAAGCCGGTCGTGAGGTAGGAGGATTGGGACTGAATGAAAAGGAAATCGGACTTTATTACGGAACGTATGGAGCGGCAGCTTTTGTGCTGGGGTCTTTGCTGGCCGGATACTATATCGCTCGGCGTGGACTGAAGAATACGTTGTTCACGTTGTGTTGCATCTTTAACTTTCCGTTTATGGTGTATGCCTTGTTTGCCTATCTGCAGCCGGAAAGTGGTTGGATAATTTGCAGTGGCATTGTGTTTGAATATTTCGGATATGGTTTCGGCTTCGTCGGCCTTTCCTTGTTTATGATGCAGCAGGTGGCTCCCGGCAAGCACCAGATGGCGCATTATGCCTTTGCTTCCGGTATCATGAATCTGGGGGTGATGATTCCCGGCATGCTGAGCGGCTGGGTGTGCGAAAATCTTGGAGAATGGTTCAACAAGCCGGGAGGCTATGAGCCCTTCTTTATCTTTGTACTGATTGCCACGATTCCAGCTTTTCTGATTACGTATTTCATCCCGTTTAAGTATGATAATGAGGGAAAACTTATAGAGGGTGAACGAGAATATGTCTAATCTAAATAAAAATAAACAGAATATGAATGACAAATTTGTAATGCCGTGGGAAGAACGCCCGGCAGATTGTAAGGAGGTGATGTGGCGGTATTCCAAGAATCCCGTCATCGGGCGGTATCAGATACCTACGTCGAACAGCATTTTCAATAGCGCGGTGGTACCTTTCAAGGATGGGTTTGCCGGCGTGTTCCGTTGTGACAACCGGGCCGTGCAGATGAATATCTTTGCAGGTTTCAGCAAGGACGGCATCCACTGGGAAATCAATCACGAACCGATTAAGTTCCAACCCGGGAACACCGATATGATTGAGTCGGAATACAAATACGACCCTCGTGTCACCTGGATTGAAGACCGTTATTGGATTACGTGGTGCAACGGCTATCACGGCCCTACCATCGGTATTGGTTATACCTTCGATTTCAAGGAATTCTATCAGTGTGAGAATGCCTTTCTGCCTTTCAACCGTAATGGTGTGCTTTTCCCGCAGAAAATCAACGGCAAATATGCCATGCTGAGTCGTCCGAGTGACAACGGGCATACTCCTTTCGGGGATATCTATATCAGCTTCAGTCCCGACATGAAATACTGGGGCGAGCACCGCTGTGTGATGAAAGTGACTCCTTTCCCGGAAAGTGCCTGGCAGTGTACGAAGATTGGAGCCGGTTCCGTGCCCTTCCTGACAGAAGAAGGCTGGCTGATGTTCTATCATGGCGTCATTACCACCTGCAACGGTTTCCGTTACTCCATGGGAGCCGCTATTTTGGATAAGGACCATCCGGAAAAGGTGCTTTATCGCACCCGCGATTATCTGTTGGCTCCTGCAGCACCTTATGAACTGCAGGGCGACGTGCCCAATGTGGTGTTCCCTTGTGCCGCCCTTCAGGACGGGGAAAGAGTGGCAGTCTATTACGGGGCAGCCGATACCGTGGTCGGAATGGCTTTCGGCTACATTTCCGAAATCATTGATTTCGTGAAACGTACTTCCATCTTATAAGAATGAACATTTATAGGACCGTTCCCATGGTTGAGGCTGTGGGAGGGGCCCTTTTTATTTTAAGCCTATGAAAAAACTAATTGCATGTCTGAATTTTTTGTTCGTTGGGGTGTGCCTGCATGCCCAGGAACCAGTAGATTATGTCGACCCGTTTATCGGGACCACCAATTTCGGTACGTGTAATCCGGGAGCTGTATGCCCGAATGGCCTGATGTCGGTCGTTCCGTTCAATGTGATGGGCTCGGCAGACAACAAGTATGACAAGGATGCCCGCTGGTGGTCTACACCCTACGACTATACGAACAGCTATTTTACGGGATTGTCTCATGTCAATCTGAGTGGAGTGGGGTGTCCCGAACTGGGGTCTCTGCTGTTGATGCCTACCACCGGGGAACTGGATGTGGATTATCATCACTATGGCAGCAAGTATGAGAAGGAAACCGCTTCACCGGGATACTACAGCCTGCAGCTGACGAAATACAACGTGAAAGTGGAGGCAACCTCTACCCCACGGACAGGATTGACCCGTTTCACTTTCCCGAAAGGAAAGAGCCATATCCTGATGAATCTGGGAGAGGGTCTGACCAATGAGTCGGGTGCCTATCTGCGCCGGGTGAACGACCGGGAGATAGAAGGCATGAAACTGTTGGGTACATTCTGTTATAATCCGCAGGCGGTATTTCCCATTTATTTCGTGATGCGAATCAACAAGGCTCCGCAACAGACGGGGTATTGGAAATTCCAGCGTAAGATGAACGGTATTGAGGCCGAATGGGACAAAGACAACGGGAAATACAAGTTGTACACACAGTACGACCGTGATTTGGCAGGAGATGACATCGGTGCGTGGTTCACCTTCGACACGGAAGAAAACGAACAGATAGAAGTGGCCGTGGGTGTTTCTTTTGTCAGCATGGAGAATGCCCGCCAGAACTTGGAGGCCGAGCAGCATGGAGCCGGTTTCGATGAAATCCATGCCAGTGCCCGCAGCAAGTGGAACGACGACTTGAGCCGCATCACCGTGGAAGGGGGTACGAAGGCACAGAAAACCGTGTTCTACACCGCCTTGTATCACACTTTGATTCATCCGAATATCTTGCAGGATGTGAACGGAGAATATCCGGCAATGGAAACGGGAGAAACCAAAACCACCACAAACAACCGCTATACGGTGTATTCCTTGTGGGATACCTACCGCAACTTGCATCAGCTGATGACACTGGTGTATCCGGAACGTCAGATTGACATGGTGCGTACCATGATCGACATGTACAAAGAACATGGCTGGCTGCCCAAGTGGGAACTCTACGGACGGGAAACCCTCACCATGGAAGGCGACCCCAGTCTGCCGGTCATTGTGGACACATGGATGAAAGGCTTGCGTGATTTTGACATGGAAACTGCTTACGAAGCCATGCGGAAGTCGGCCACCCTGCCCGGAAAAGACAACCTGATGCGTCCGGACAACGACGACTATATGAACAAGGGTTATGTGCCTTTGATGGAACAGTTCGACAATTCCGTATCGCATGCGCTGGAATATTACATTGCCGACTATGCTTTGTACACACTGGCCAAGAGTCTGGGTAAGAAAGCCGATGCCGACTTGTTCTACAAGCGCTCCATGGGTTATAAGCATTATTATTGCAAGGAGTTCGGCACTCTTCGCCCCATCTTGCCGGATGGTACGTTCTATTCTCCGTTCGACCCGCTGCAAGGGCAGAACTTTGAACCGAGTCCGGGCTTCCATGAAGGAAACTCCTGGAACTACACCTTCTATGTGCCTCACGATGTAAAAGGGCTGGCCCGTCTGATGGGCGGACAGAAAAAGTTTGTCGACAAGCTGCAGATGGTGTTCGATAAAGGTTATTACGACCCGGCCAATGAACCGGATATTGCCTATCCTTACCTGTTCAGCTACTTCAAGGGCGAAGAGTGGCGTACCCAGAAAACGGTGCGCGAACTGCTGGCCAAGTATTTCACTCCCAAGCCCGACGGTATTCCCGGAAACGACGATGCCGGTACCATGTCGGCCTGGGCCGTATTCAGCATGATGGGCCTTTATCCCGACTGTCCGGGCGTACCGGAATACACGCTGACCGACCCGACTTTCGACCGGATTACCATCCGTCTGAATCCGGAGTTCTATGGGAAAGACCAGCTGGTCATTGAAAAGAAAGGCAACGGTTCAGCAGAAGGATACATCCAGAAGATTGAACTCGGAGGCAAGAAGACAGGCTATCGTATCCACCACAACGACTTGGTGAAAGCCGGTACCCTGACCTTCTATAAATAAGAAATGGAATCAATTCCCTTTTAGTCGTTTCCTCTTGACGGTATGACGCACCACGCCGATACTGATTTCGTATAAGAGGATAATGGGGAAAGTGACAATCAGCATTGTAAACACGTCTGAGGTAGGAGTGATGATGGCTGCAATCATCATTGCGAGGACCCAGGCGTGTTTTCTGTATTTGGCCATAAAGTCGGCCGACAGAATACCGAATTTGGCCAGCAGCCAGGTCAGTACAGGTATTTCAAACGTGATGCCCATCATCAGGCTCAGCATGTTCAGCGTGTCGATATAAGAACTGAGTACAATGGTATTCTCCACCTCCGCACTCACCTGATAGGTGGACAGGAAACGGAAGGTGAAGGGGAAAATCAGAAAATAGCTGAACAATACCCCTGTGAGGAACAGCAGGTAACTCCAGAAAATCAGTCGCCGGGAATATTTCTTCTCGTTCTGGTAGAGGGCAGGGGATACGAAATGAAAAAGCTGGTAAAGAATGTAAGGAGAGGCCAGCAGGATACCCGCATAAAACGAAACACTCATGTGAGTGAGAAACTGCCCGGAGAGCTGGGTATTGATGAGTTTGACCGGAAGTGTCTGTGCTTCCAGACCGGAAATATGAAGCACCTGTCCCAGCCAGGCGAAGAAACGGTAGGTACAGAAATCCCCTTCCTTGGGCGCCAGAATCACGCCAAAAAGTTCGTCCTTGAAGCAGAAGGCCAGTAGCATGAGCACCACTACCGCGCAGGCGATGTGGATAATCGTTTGGCGGAGTGCGTCCAAGTGGTCCCAAAAGGTGAGTTCCGTGGGTTCGTTCGGCTTCACGGCAGTTATTTTTCTTTGTGGTCAGTAGAAGAAACTTCTTCTTTTTTGCTGTCAGTTTCTTTCAGGTTTTCTTCCACTTCGTTCATACCCTCTTTGAAGCTTTTTACTCCTTTTCCGAGACCTTTCATCAGTTCCGGAATCTTCTTTCCACCGAACAATATCAGGATAATCAGGATGATAAATAAAAATTCCTGGGTACCGATACCCATCAACAATAAGGTCGTATTCATGTAGTTCTGTAAAATAATGGTTTGTCTGTTATTGATTTCTACGCAAAAATATGGATTGTTTTTTATCTGCGCAAATGTAAGTCTTTGGCATTTTCGTTTTTAAGGAAAAAAGCAGTGCGCTTGAAAGAATTCTTCCAGTTGTCCTGAGGATAATTCCTTTTTGTTCCCTTGTTTTCTCTGTACCACACTGCGGGATTTGTATTTCACAGTGTGAAATATGTATCCCACACTGTGGTTTTTGTATCCCACAGTGTGAAACAGAGAATTTTCCTTGGAGTTTGGAAGAATTTGCGGGAGAGCCAGGGAAAATATGGAAGGGCAGGAGCAGAAACAGGCGGGTGAACCGAAATGTCAGGAAGATGTCAGTCAGTTTTTTCGGTTGGATGAGTGGAGAAAAGTAGTTTTGTAATTGAAATCAAGATGAATGAAGTGAAACATGAAGGCAAAAGTGCATTATGCAGGAATGCGGCGGTTTTTAGTTTTATTTATACTGGCTCTCGTGGCAGGTTCCCTTTTTATCACGCAGAAGAAGGAGAAAGACGATACTCCGTTGCCCGAAAAGCTGGAGAAGGTGATGCGTACTACGCGGATGAATACCTATCGGGACCCTTTTTACGGGTATGTGATACATTATCCGTCCTTTTTCGAGCAAGTTTCCAATCCGCAGGTCAAGGAAAAAGGTTACTGCCAGTTCCGTTTCTGGAATGTGGAGCAGATTGTACAGACCGCGTTTGTGCTTCCCAATCTGGACAGCCTGACGGTGGCGCAGGGAATGGCCCGTTTTGCCCGGGAATTGCATGCCACTTATCAACGGGAGGAAGACGATGGTTTTATCCTTTCCGGACCGCTTCATTTGGAAGGCCAGGAAGTGGCAGGCCATCGTTTTTATGCCAAATACGTGCAGCGTCAGAAACTCTGGTTCGTGCAGATTCTCACTTATCCGGAGAATTGCACGCAGGCGGTGACGCGGCTCATCCGGGAAATTGACCGTTGGAAGGTATGGGAGAAAAAGGAAGAGAAGAAATTGCCTGAATCGTTTGGCAGTGAGCCGCAGACTACTTCACCGTATGAAGGTCCTTGCTTCCCTTGGATATTGATTACCAACTGATTCCGGAGAGGGATCTCGTGAATCCTTCTTCCGTCTCTTTGTGGGGGAATCCCCAATAATATACCCGAAACTCTTTGTTGTATTTCTTGAGGATGAGTATTGAAACTACCCTACAGGGTAGTGGAAAAGTCTCGCGAAGTATGGAACTTTGCAGCAGAAATTAAAAAGCTACTATGCAATGAAGAAAATGAAGAGATTTTGGTTCCTGCTTATAGGTGTTGTATTGCCTGTAAGTTTATCTGCACAAACCGTAAGTGGAAGATTGATGGATGAGAACAGCCAGCCGTTACCCTACGCCAATGTGGTGCTATTGTCGTTGCCGGATTCGGTGTTTGTGAGTGGAACCGTCAGCGGGGAGGACGGTTCCTTTAAGCTGGAAGCCACATCGAGAAATCAGATTCTGAAAATATCCACCATTGGATATAAAACGGTGTATAAACCGATAGCTCCGGCCAATCTCGGTACTGTTCAGCTTGTAGCGGATACACAGCAGTTGGGAGAAGTCGTAGTGAAGGCCGATTTGCCGAAAACACGTGTAAAGGGGAATGCCATGGTGACGACCGTAACAGGGAGTGTGCTGGAAAAAGCCGGAACAGGCAATGACCTGCTTGACAAAACGCCGTATCTGCCTTTGCCATGTACGCACACAGCTTCGGTCAACTACAAGCAGAGGCGGGTGTGAGGTATGAGCATCTGAACTCCGATTACTATGAGTTCGGGAAAAGGATGGATGAGCAAAGCCGTAGATATGATAATGTATTTCCTTCCATATCCCTGTCCTATCCTATAGGTAAGACCCAACTAATGATAAGTTATTCAGGCAACATAGAAAGGCCTAGCTACAACAGGTTGTCAAGTGCAGTAATCTATGGCAATAAATATACATATGAGAGCGGGAATCCGCTTCTGCGTTCTTCGATACAGAATACCTTGTCGCTCAATACATCCTGGAAATGGTTGTATTTCAACATGAATTACAGCCGTATTAAGGACATGCAGATACAGATAAGTCAATCCTATTCGGATGCAGATCCTTCCATTTCTCTGTTCACGTATACCAATGTTCCCAAAGTGGACAAGCTGAATGCCACTTTATCTGTATCGCCGACAATTGGTATATGGTCGCCACAATTCACAGCCATGTACAGCCAGCAATGGTTTGTGATGGACATACCGGATGGGTCCAAGAACCTCAATAATCCTATCGGATTCTTCAAGTGGGGCAATACATTCAGTTTTCCCAAGGATTTTCAGCTGAACATAGATTTGGAGACTTCCACACGAGGAGAAGACAGCAGCTGCCGTATCATTGAGCCGGGAAGTTCAGTAAATCTATCCTTATACAAAGGATTTTGGGGTGGAAAATTGTCAGTCCAACTGCAGGCTAACGACCTCTTCAATACCTCATCTTCAGACATACTGGTGTACAGCGGTAACCGCCTTACCATACTTGCTCCAGAGTCGCGCCGCAGTTTTGGTATGACCATACGATACAAGTTCAATGCTACGAAGAGCAAATATAAGGGAACCGGAGCCGGAGACAGCCAGAAAAACCGTATGTAATTTATGACAGCACAAACTTCATATATAAATCTCTCTTGGGCGGTTGTGGGCATAATCGACAAGGATGTCCGCAACAGCCTTCAATCCATGAAGCGCTCGGACGAACCGATAGAAGCTACCATTGAAAGGTATGTCATCGGTTATCTGGGTTTCTGGCATATTGCCTTTATCGATAAAGGAAGAATGAATAGATGTCACGATGAAACAGTCATTCAGTACGCAAAGAAGAAGATGGAAGAATACATCACTACCCATCCTCCTATTGTTACTTTGCCGAAGTTCTACATTGTATTTCTAAATCAGCCTCAGATTGGCTGCGATACCCACGGCCTCAGTGATGTTTTCTGCGTGTAGTTTCTCGAATAGTTTCTTCTTGTGAAACTTGATGGTATTTGTAGAGCTTCAAAAACTGTATTTTATTTCAATATATGCCATTGAAATTCGTACTTTTGCATACGAAGAATTTGAAGGTTACGCAACATACAGAAGAATAAAGTAGCTGATAATTAATTCGTAGCCTATTACTACTATCTTAATTGTGGATTAAAAAATAACAGATATTTAATATCGAACGAATAATGTGCATACATAAATTTCAAAATATTATCCTTTTGCTGATGACTATTGTGGTATTTGCCGCCTGTGACAGAAATACTCCAATATTGGAGCAGATGGATATGGCCGAGAATCTTATGAATACCAAGCCTGATTCTGCCCTTACCCTATTGAAGAACATTCCGGTTACAAATATTAAAGGTGAAGAGATAGCAGCCAGGTATGCACTACTTAAATCCATGGCATTGGACAAGAACTATATTGACACAACGACTTTCGATGTCCTTCAACCGGCTATTGATTATTATCTCAAAAAAGGTTCTCCTGACGAGAAACTTCGGACATATTATTATCAAGGCAGAATATATCAGAATCAGGGCGATGATGATTCTGCCATGCAATCCTTCTTGAATGGTCGTGATTTGAAACAAGTGGTAACTGATTCGTTACTACTGGCTCATACCTTGGTAGCACAAGGTACTTTGTATTTTAAACAGTATAAAACAAATGAATTTATTCGGAATAATCTGGAGGCAGCAAAGTTATACGGAGTTATTGGCAGAGATATCTTTGAAATCAAGAGTTATACGAATGCACTTGATGGTTACATCATACTGAATAACAAATCAGCAGCAGACAGTCTTCTATCTATTTGCATACCGTTAGTGCAAAAGAATCCTGACGGAGAAGTATATCTTTTCCCTTCTTTACTATCTTATACAATAGAATTCTGTTCTCCTGATGATCTCAAAACCTTTTTAGATAAATATCAGGATTTGGAACTTTCCAAAGATGAAACTATGAATTTTGCCCGAGGATATTCAAAAATTGGAGAGTACGACAAAGCTTTAAATATTCTTGCGGAAATAAGTCCTGCTGCGTTCACCATGGATTCACTAAAATATGCTTCGGTGAAAATTGAAATTTTGGAGAAGCAAGGCAAGTATGAGCAAGCTCTTAATTTGTATAGAGATTACTCTGCCATGCATGAAGGTTATCTGAATAAATTAATTTCACATGACCTTCTATTTTCTGATAAGAAGCATCAGCTTGAAATTGAAAACCTCATGAAGATTCAAGATAGGGACAGAATCATTTGGGCAACGCTTTGTGGCATATTCGCATTGACCATACTTGTAGGCTGGTTATATTACCGAGCTTATCGCAGTAAAACCAGGCGCATTTTGGCTGAGAAAGAAAATGAGAATCTAAAACTGGAACAGGACAATCTACGTAAAGAGAAAGAAAAGGCAGAACTTGAACGTGACAAGAAAACACTTGAAGCCGAGAATCTGGAGAAAGACAAGAAACGACTTGAGGCCGAACAACGTCAGTATGAATTGGAAGCAGCCAATCTCAGATTAGAAATCTCTCAGTTGGAAAGTGAACGTGACCACTTGAAGGAATTGCAGAAGGAACAGTCTGAACTGGCAAAACCAATACAGAAAGTCATAAAGGACAGACTTGACATACTAAATGGTCTGCTAGCAAAAGAAATAACACAAAATGACAGCTATGCGGAGTCGTATAATAACTGGATTGAGACAGTCCATAATGACAAAAAGAAGTTCATGGATTCAACCCGCCTTGCTTTTGCTGCGTCGCATCCCAAATTTATGGAATATCTCGAACAACATGGATTATCCAATGATGAAATAAACTATCTGTGTTTGTATGCAATCGGGTTACGCGGTAAGGAAGTCGGAGAATACATCCAGATGAAACGTCATTACATCGTAAGCCATGAAATCAGACAGAAACTTGGCATTGACCAGCATGAAACCAATCTTGGTCTTTATATCCGCAGACTGATAAAAGATTTTGAAATATAGATTCAGATTCTACACTGATAAACTGTAGTAATGCCGTCTTTATGATAAAGATGGCCTTATTTATTATATGTCAGCAATGACGATTTTCTGTCAATTTCATACATTCTATCTTATCCCATCCAAAAATATCACTAAAAGCAGTAAATCAGCCGAGAGTAAGTTCTACAAAAGGCAATATGAATGAAGGTCAATTACTGCACCAAATGCCTATTGGGAGTTGCTTCACAAAACTTTTAAAAGGCATGTAAGATTTTGGAAGTTTGACAACTTATAAACAGTTGAATATAAGTGTAATAAATAATCTTACGTAAAATTTTTATCCTTGATTGAAGACTTTATTTGCAGTAAATTTACATAAAAAATTACACATACTTCAAATAATAAGTTTGATGAGGCAGTTCAGATTCATTCTTTGGATAGCTATTTTGCTTAGTTGTGGTTAAACCGAAACGCGTAAATTCGTATATATGGTAAAATCGTATATACCGACCAGAAACAGATTGCAGGAGCAAGTTGCGTCTTTTTGAATCTTCCCGATTTCATACGAATTGCCGGAACAGTAAGTGATTTGGGAGGATAGAAGTAAAAGAGGAAAAAGATTATTATAAATAAATCAATTGTATTCATTATGATAAACAATAGAAAACTTCATAGGATAACTGTGAATAAACTTGTAACAGGATTCCTTGTACTGGCTACTTTTATTGTAGCAAGTTGTAGTAAAGATGAGCCCCAAGACAGGGTTGATGAAATCAGAATGTTGGTTTCGGCCGAGACTGGTGTAATGTATGATCTGTTCGATGCGGAAGGAACTTATCCCATTGAGTGTATGCTTGTGATGTTTGAAGACAATCCAGGAGTACAGGAGCCGCTTGGCTTTGGAAGAATTGAAGGATTTACTTACGAAAGAGGACATGAATATTACCTTTCGGTAAAACGGACTATCCTTGCCAATCCCCCAATGGATGGTTCAGACCGCAGATATTCACTTATTAGTATTCTTCAGGACAGGCTTGTTACCGAACCGGAAGTCCCTGTTGACGAAGAAATTAAGTCGGAAAATGATATAGAGTATAATGAATTATGCCCCTTTCAGAAATACGCCATCAGTGAGGAATTCATCGTTGATGAAACCGGTCACATATTCTATGCCGACGGTTCATCACTACCGTCCTATGATGCTGCCCGTATCTGGTTGGAAAATGTTCTTGACGAGAATGATCCCAATTGGATACAATACCAGAGAGTAGGATATATGGCAATCTATTCATTTGTCTTGTCACCCCTTACAGACGACATACGTTTAGTACGCAATGAAACTTCGGGGCCGATGTTCAAGAATGTCATTCCTGAAAATGAATTTACTTATATCAAGCAGTCCATGAAATCAGGGGAAGAACTTCGCTACGCCTTGATACTCGCTAATGTCAACAAAAAGGGCCTTCAAAAATTGGAGTTCATAATAAGGAAGCTGTAATATGTCTCTAAATCGGATCATATATGAAATATTCATAACAGGTAGAAATTTTATGGGAAGAATAATTTTTGTTACGACATTGATTCTGAGATGGCAGAGTTTTTCGGCATGAGCTTCCACAACCAGATTTCGGAGGTTTTCTCGATTGGAAAAGTAAATTCAAATCCGTTCTTCTCAAAATCCATTATCACAAATTGAATTTCAATAATTTCAAAGAACTCCTATGATCTCTTAGCGGACACTAATAATTACACTATGTTAAAGAATTTGTTTTATATCTGTTTGTTTTTGTTGTTCTGTAATACATCAGAAGCACAAAATTTTTCAAGTATCGTGGATAGCTGCCATTATTATCTGGATAAGCAAGATACTATGTCGTTTAATAAGACCTACATCAGAATTCTTGATGCTTATGAAAAAGAGTATGATGCAGAATTATATTCTATTGGTAAGGAATTAGAAGAGATGAGAATCAAAGATCAAAGTATAAGGCTGTTATTGATTGATGCTTCGAAGAAGAAACGGAATGTGGATAAAATAAGAAGAATAATGGACGACATAGACCGGAGAAATGCTGTCAGAGTTACTGAAATCATTGACCAATACGGTTGGCTTTCTCCCGATGAGATTGGCTATGAGGCGAACGAGGCTCTTTTCCTTTGTATTCAACATTCCCAAGATTCTTTAATCCAGAATAAGTATTTACCTATACTGAAAGAAGCTGTCCAAAAGGGTGCGGCTAAAGGTTGGCAATATGCTTTTCTGACGGACAGGTGCCTTATGAATCAAGGACAAAAACAAATTTATGGGACGCAGAGAATAACTAGGAATGGAGTTGATTATCTGGTTCCTCTACAAGATATTGATAAGGTCGATTCACTCAGAAAGGAAATAGGGCTTGAGCCTTTGAGTGAATATATGAAAGATTGCGGACTTAAAAACGGCTGGAACGAAGAGTTTTACAGAAACAATATAAAACTACATGAATCAATTTTTAATTCTTGGTTTCAATCGTTCAAGCGGAATTAAAAAATTCTTATCACCCTTCGACACCATACAGGTTATAGTTGGAGCTGAAAACAGCCACATTGTTTGCCTCTAAGATGTCACGGATCTGATAAAGTGGTGTCATTGACTTGACTTCGTTACTTCGAGCCACAACGCAACCGTCATTGTTGCTCAGAACAACGACCGGTTTGTCACGGAGCAGCGGATTGAACATGCGCTCGCACGAACAGTAGAAGTTATTGCAATCGACAAGGGCTATCATACATAGTCAGCCGTAAAGATATAATAGTATGTCAGACTATAAAATCAATATTCAGAACTACTCTATAGGGTAGTGGAAAAGTCTTGGTAATTATTGAGCTTTGCAGCAGATTACATTAAAATATCAGACAGTGAGATTAATTAAAGTATTTTTATTAGGACTTGTTCGTATCATATTACCTGTCAGTTTACCCGCACAGACCGTAAGCGGAAAACTGATTGACGAGAATGATTTAAATAATATATAATTATAAATTAAAAGATAGTATGAGAAAAATAGGAATATTAATAATATACCTTTGGGTGACAACTTTTATTATACACGGCCAAAATTTTAGAGGTACATTAATTGATGAGTTACAGCAACCTGTAGCGTATGCCAATGTTATATTGCAAAAGGCTGATTCGTCTTATCTTGCCGGGACAACCACCAATTTAGAAGGGGAATTCGATCTGCCTTATCAGGAAAGTGCAAAGTTCATAAGCATCTCCTTCATCGGCTACCAGACCGTATGCAGGGAAATCAAAGGCTATGATTTGGGAGTCATTCAGATGCAGCCCGATACACAAGTGTTGGGGGAAGTGGTGGTGAAAGGAAGCAGACCAGTGATAAAAAGAGAAATAGACCGGATGGTTTTCAATGTGGAAAGCAGCCCGGTTGCACAAGGCAGTAGTGTCATGGATTTGCTGAAGCAAACGCCTTTGGTGAAAGTAACGGATAGTTCTATCGGCATCATAGGAAAAAATAGTGTCAAGGTAATGTTGAACGGGAAAATCTCTTATCTGGACAGCAATGATTTAGTTCAGTATCTGAATTCCTTACAGTCAGACGATATTTCAAGCATCGAAGTTATCACGACGCCTCCCAGCAAATATGATGCGGACGGAAACGGCGGATTGATTAATATTGTTACCAAAAGAAACCCCGATGAGGGTTGGAACGGTTCTGCCGGAATATCATATATACAGCGGACGTATGCCGGTGAAAATGCCAATGCAACAGTGAACTATCGTTCTTCAAAATCTCTCTTTTCAGCTAAAATCCGTCAAAGCCGGAACAAGGGAGAAGTGGATGAAGAATACCACATCCTGCAAGCCAATAGCGCACAGCATAGCATGACTTCCCGTGCTGACACTTATAAGAATATTGGTGGAAACCTGTTTTTTGAATATCGACTGTCATCCCAATCAACATTGGGTGCCGTCTATGATTTCAGTTATGGAAAAGATAAGATAGATATCGATAATAATTATCAGTACAGTAGTTACAACCGATTGGACTCCACACTTTATACCCAATCATTGCAAGAAGGCAAGACCATCGCTCATACCGTAAACTTATATTACGACCTGCAACTAGATACTTTAGGAAAGAAATTAGGCTTTGCTTTCAACTACATGCACCATGCACCGGACAAGGAGGTCAATTTTACGACGGTCAATCAAGAGACACAAAGCACATCGGTGGTGAAAGAACCCAATAATATAAACTATTCCATTTTTACAGGTGAAGCCAATCTGGAACTTCCATTTTCCTGGATTCACATCGAGGCGGGTACTAAATATAGTGACATCACCAATAAATCGGATATGCAATATTATAATAAAATAGGTACAGATTTTGTGGAGTATCCTGGACGTAGCAACCGGTTCAATTATGAGGAACAGACGTTGGCAGGCTATATCAGTGCACGCAAAAGTCTGAATGATCATTTTGCCATACAAGCCGGATTGCGGTACGAACATACGTTTGTAAAAGGCGTAACGCCGAATAGTGACACGGAAGACGTGAAAACCGATTATGGTAAGTTTTTTCCAACGGTTTATCTGACTTACAAACCAACCCCGGCACACCATTTCCATTTGAACTATGCCCGTCGGATTAACCGTCCCTATTTCAGAGCTATCAATCCTTTCAAGTGGTACACCAATCCGAATAATGTAGATGAAGGAAATCCGGCATTAAGACCTTCGTTTGCCGACAATATCGAGTTGGGATATATGTTCAGAAACCTTTCTGTCATGATGTACTATCAGAAAGAAGACAATGCTTACGGGCAAATCCTGTACGTTGCCGATGACAATACAACTTACAGCACGTACCAGAACATTTACGACAACCGGCAATTCGGCATGAGCTTAAACTATTCGTTGAATCTATGCAACTGGTGGAACGTCTATGTGGCAGGGAATTATCTTTATAACCAATCGGACATTAAGGCAGAAGGCTATGTTGCCCAAAACGGTCATTCATTCGACTATAAAATCAACAACACGATTTCGTTTGACAAGGACCGCCGCTTCCAACTGTTCGTAAACTATACGCAGAATATGCCTTATCGGGTCGGAGTGACTTACGATAAGAGTTATGCGAATTTCAGTATGGGGCTGAAGTGTGCTTTCTTAGATAACAATCTGGTCTTGAATGTATATGGGAACGACCTTTTCAGGCAAGACCTTGTGAGACGGGAAAAGGTATCGGAAAGCAATAAACAGACGTATCACAACTATTATGATAGCCGTTATTTCCGTCTCAGCCTTGTATATAAATGGGGAAACCCGAAGATGAAAGTGCAGAAAAAGAGTATTTCGTTCAGTGAGCGAAATCGTATATAATAACAATTAGAGTCAACTAAATAATTTCATTCATCTATTTCCTCAGATCCACATGGCTTCCACAAATAGCCATGAACAATAATATTGTGAATCTGATGATTCGTTTTAGTTATTCTAAATCAGCCTCAGATTGGCTGCGATGCCCACGGCCTCAGTGATGTTTTCTGCGTGTAGTTTCTCGAATAGTTTCTTCTTGTGAAACTTGACGGTATTGGCATCAATAAAGAGAGTTTCTCCTATTTCCGTGTTCGACAGTCCTTTGACGGAGAGCTGGAGAATCTCCCTTTCACGGTCGGAAAGAATCAGTTCGGGCTGTTTTTTCCATCGTCTGCCCTCGAATGAATAGATGTAACGGTCGGTGCATGTATGGTCTGAAATGACGACCTCCCCGATGTTTTTCTCCGGTGAGAGTGAAACGGTACATAGTGCCAGCCATATATCCCCTTTGTCGCTCAGTAAGATGGGGGGCAGTTTGTGGTGGATAAGATGCGAATGTCTTTCTGAGGTACGGATATGAAAGTTATACTCGATGGACAAGTCAAGTCTTTTTTCTACCGGCTGGTCATAGTAAAACCGGAATCCGGCCTCGTTGATTTCCATCAGACGGTTTATTTCGTCAGGTGGAACCACCTCAAAATAGAAGGCATAACCCTTATGTTGCACTTCTTCCGGTGAACGGCCGCAGAGAAACAGGGGGTTGGGCGATACATAAAGGAAATTCTTGCGGTTATAGTCGATGATGTACAGACTATGATTGGTGTTGCGGGCCAACGCATCGGCCATAGAAATGCAAACGGCGGTTTTTGAATATTCGCTGTCGGCAATTTGCATTTGTGAATTGAGGGGACGGAAAAATTGGTTGAGCTCGTGTGATGACATATTGTAATCTTGTTTTGCGCTGTAAAGGTAAGGAAATTTTTCTTTAAAAATTTTGAGCTGTCTTGTCTCTTCCCTAAAAGATGGGTATCTTTGACTCGTTTTTCATTTAACATTGACACTCATGCAGGATTTTGTTCATTTGCACGTTCATACGCAGTATTCTATCCTCGACGGACAGGCTTCTATTCCCCGGCTGGTAGACAAGGCGATAGCCAACGGTATGCGAGGAATCGCAGTGACCGACCACGGAGATATGTTCGGTATCAAGGAGTTCTTCAACTATGTCAACAAGAAGAACGGGGGTACGAACGGGGAAATTAAGGATTTGAAGAAGAAAATTGCCGCCCTCGAAAGTGGTAAGGAAGAATCGGAAAACCCCGAAGCGGAGATTGCGGCTTGCAAGGAACAGCTGGAGGCAGCGAAAAAGAAACTGTTCAAACCGATTTTCGGTTGCGAGATGTACGTGGCGCGCCGTCGGCTGGAAGACAAGGAAGGAAAGCCCGACCAGAGCGGATATCACTTGGTGGTGCTGGCCAAGAACCTGAAAGGCTATCACAACCTGATTAAGCTGGTGTCGAAGGCATGGACCAAGGGATTCTACATGCGTCCGCGTACAGACCGTACGGAACTGGAAAAATACCACGAAGGTTTGATTGTGTGCTCAGCCTGTTTGGGAGGGGAGGTGCCCCGACGCATTACGGCCGGACAGTTTGAGGAGGCCGAGGAGGCAATCCGCTGGTACAAGAATCTGTTTGGGGATGATTACTACTTGGAGCTGCAGCGCCATAAGGCCACTGTGCCTCGCGCCAATCATGAGGTGTATCCCATGCAGCAGGTGGTGAATGAGAAACTGATTGAATATGCCAAAAAATACAATATCAAGCTGGTGTGTACGAACGACGTACACTTTGTGGACGAGGAAAATGCTGAAGCCCACGACCGGCTTATCTGTCTGAGTACCGGAAAAGACCTGGACGACCCGAACCGTATGCTTTATACCAAACAGGAATGGATGAAGACGCGGGAGGAGATGAACGAGATTTTTGCCGATGTGCCGGAAGCGTTGAGCAATACGGTGGAGGTGTGCGACAAGGTGGAATTTTATTCCATTGACCATGCACCCATCATGCCGACCTTTGCCATTCCGGAGGATTTTGGTACGGAAGAGGAGTATCGCAAGAAGTTCACGGAGAAAGACTTGTTTGACGAGTTCACCCGCGACGAGAACGGCAATGTGGTAATGGATGAGGCTGCGGCCAAGGCAAAGATTGAACGTCTGGGAGGATATGAGAAGTTGTATCGTATCAAGCTGGAGGCAGATTATCTGGCAAAACTGGCTTACGACGGAGCGAAAAGACGTTATGGCGAGAACCTGTCGGAAGAGGTGCAGGAACGTATCAAGTTTGAGCTGCATATCATGAAGACCATGGGTTTCCCGGGATACTTCTTGATTGTGCAGGACTTTATCAATGCGGCGCGTAACCAACTGGATGTGTCGGTAGGACCGGGACGTGGTTCGGCAGCCGGTTCGGCAGTGGCCTACTGTCTGGGTATCACACAGATTGACCCGATTCAGTATGACTTGCTGTTCGAGCGTTTTTTGAATCCCGACCGTATCTCCTTGCCGGATATCGATGTGGACTTCGATGATGACGGTCGAGGCCGTGTGTTGAACTGGGTAACGGAAAAGTACGGACAGGAGAAGGTGGCCCATATCATTACGTATGGTACCATGGCCACGAAGCTGGCCATCAAGGATGTGGCCCGTGTGCAGAAGCTCCCGCTTTCGGAGTCCGACCGCTTGTGTAAGCTGATTCCGGATAAGATTCCCGATAAGAAACTGAATTTGCCGAATGCCATTGCGTATGTGCCGGAGTTGCAGGAGGCAGAAGTGTCGCCGAATCCGATTCTGCGCGATACCATCAAGTATGCTAAGATGCTGGAAGGTAACGTGCGTAATACGGGTGTGCATGCCTGTGGTACGATTATCTGCCGTGACGATATTACCGACTGGGTGCCGGTAAGTACGGCCGACGACAAGGAAACCGGCGAGAAGATGCTGGTGACCCAATACGAAGGTTCGGTGATTGAAGATACCGGACTGATCAAGATGGACTTCCTGGGACTGAAGACGCTGTCTATCATCAAGGAGGCCATCGAGAATATCCGCCAGAGCAAGGGCATTGTATTGAATATTGACGAAGTGCCGATTGACGACCCGGCTACTTACCGCTTATATAGTGAAGGGCGCACCATCGGTACGTTCCAGTTTGAATCGGCAGGTATGCAGAAGTACCTGCGCGAACTTCAGCCGAGTACGTTCGAGGACTTGATTGCCATGAATGCCCTCTATCGTCCGGGACCGATGGATTACATTCCGGACTTTATCGACCGTAAGCATGGCCGGAAACCGATTGAGTATGATATTCCGGTGATGGAGAAATACCTGAAGGATACGTATGGCATTACGGTGTATCAGGAGCAGGTGATGTTGCTGTCGCGTTTGTTGGCCGACTTTACCCGAGGCGAATCGGATGCCTTGCGTAAGGCCATGGGTAAGAAGTTGCGTGACAAGCTGGACCACATGAAACCGAAATTCATTGAGGGTGGAAAGAAGAACGGACACGACCCGAAGGTGCTTGAAAAGATTTGGGCTGACTGGGAAAAGTTTGCATCGTACGCGTTCAACAAGTCGCATGCCACCTGTTATTCGTGGGTGGCTTATCAGACGGCCTACCTGAAAGCGAACTATCCGTCGGAATATATGGCGGCCACGATGAGCCGGAACATTTCGAACATCACCGAAATCACGAAACTCATGGACGAATGTAAATCGATGGGTATCAAAGTACTGGGACCGGATGTGAATGAAAGTAACCTGAAATTCTCTGTCAACTACCATGGAGATATCCGCTTCGGACTGGGAGCGATAAAGGGCGTGGGGGAATCGGCGGTCCAGAGTATTCTGGATGAACGCCGGAAGAATGGAGAATTCAAAAATATATTTGATTTTGTACAGCGGGTCAATCTGTCGGCCTGCAACCGGAAGAACATTGAAAACCTGGCACTGGCCGGGGGCTTTGACAGTTTTTCAGGTATCAAGCGGGAAGACTTCTTTGTGAAAAATGCCAAGGATGAATCCTTCTCGGATGTATTGGTCCGTTACGGTAACAAATACCAGCTGGACAAGGCTGCCGCTGCCAATTCCCTGTTCGGTGGTGAACATGAGGTAGAGGTAGCCACTCCGGAAATCGTGCCGGCACCGGCTTGGAGCGATTTGGAGCGCCTGAACAAGGAACGTGACTTGGTGGGCATCTACTTGTCGGCCCATCCGCTGGATGAGTTTGCAGTGATTCTGGAGAATGTGTGCAACGTGCACATGGCGGAATTGGCCGACCTGACTCCGTTGCAGAATCACGACTTGGTGATGGGAGGAATCGTGACCGGGGTACGTGAAGGGTACACCAAAACCGGGAAACCCTACGGCATCGCCAAGGTAGAGGATTATTCGGGTACGGCGGAATTTGCCTTCTTCGGCAACGAGTGGGTGGAAAAGAAGAATTTCTTCATGGAAGGTATGTTCCTGTTCATGCGGGGAAAATGCCAGCCCAAGCAATGGCGGCAGGAAGAATGGGAGGTGAAAGTCAATTCCATTGAGTTGCTGCCGGAGGTGAAGGAAAAAGTCATCGAGAAACTGACCGTGACAGCTCCTTTGTCGGCCATTGACGACCAGATGATTATGGAGATATCTTCTTTAGTGAAGGATTGTCCGGGGAATGCAGAGCTGCACTTCCTGGTACGCGATGAGGATGGACAGATGTATGTCAACCTGATGTCGCGCACGATGAAGATTTCCGTACAGAAAGACCTGGTGAATTATTTAAAAAACCAGCCATTGTTGGACTATAAAATAAATTGATATATATTTGCGTAGAACTTAAAACATAAACGATTATGGCATTGAACATTAAAGATGACAATTTTGAAGCTATTGTAGCTGAAGGTAAACCAGTGGTGTTGGATTTTTGGGCTACATGGTGTGGACCTTGTAAACAAATCGCTCCATATATTGAAGAACTGGCTGAGGAATATAAGGATAAGGTAAATATCGGCAAGTGCGACGTGGACGACAATGCAGATCTTCCTGCACAGTTCGGCGTTCGCAACATTCCTACCGTGCTGTTCATTAAAGATGGAAAAGTGGTTGACAAGCAGGTAGGCGCTACTACTAAGGCTGCTTTGCAGGCAAAGGTAGAAGCTTTGTTGAAATAATTCAAAATCAGATAAGTTATGGGAATGGAAGACGATTTCTTGTTGGAAGATGAGGACGATGAAAAAACCATCGAGTTCATCAAGAACTACTTGCCTCAGGACATGAAAGAGGCTTTCTCGGACGATGACTTGTATTACATTCTGGATTTGATTGTGGATTACTATACCACGAGCGGTTGTCTGGATGCACAGCCGGATGATGAAGGTTATATCAACATTGACCAGGATGAGATTGTGAACTACATCGTCAAGGAGTCTACAAAGGATGGCATGGGACCGTTTGATCCGGATGCAATCTTCTTTGTCGTACAGGGTGAAATGGAGTATGGCAACCAGTTAGGACAAGTGGAATAAATCACATACTGGATTCCTGAAAGAAAAAACTCCGAGGTTGTTCGAGCAGCCCCGGAGTTTTTTTATGCATTTAGTTCTCTTTTCATGCGTTAATAAGGAAGAATATCCGAAAGTATCTTCTGCTGGTACCATGGATCGTCAATATCCTTCAGTTGTGTGGCCAGCTCCTTGTAAAGTTCCTTGACAATCTCCGGATGAGTTTCCGGGGTCAGGTTGTGTAACTGGTACGGGTCGTTTACATCGTCAAACAGAAGAGTCTGTACCAGCTTGTGGTCTTTGTCTATGTAGAGGGCCAGTGTGTACTGCTGGGTCTTGATACCTCTGGAGCGGGGAAAATAAGAAATGACATTTCCGTCTTTGTCCTTTTCGCCGTCCATGTTCTGAATATACAAGGCTCCGGTAGGACGGGCAATCGTCTGTACGGAATCCTCATAGAAGATAGGCGCATAGTTGTGTCCCTGTACCGTTTCCGGAATGTCCTTTTCCAGCTTGCAGAGTCCGAGCAGGGTCGGCATGATGTCGGGCGAGGACAACAGCAGGTTGTCTACCCGCGGACGGATGTGCTGCGGATAACGGATCAGGAACGGTACGTTCATGGATTCTGCGTAGGGCGAGTTTTTCGGATCGTCCGTAAACTGGCTGCACATGGTTTCTCCATGGTCGGAGGTGAAGACCACAATGGTGTTCTTGTCCAGGTTCAATTCTTTCAAACAGTCCAGAATCTGTCCGAACGCGCGGTCCACCCCACTGACAGAGGCAAAGTAGTAGCGTGCAGATTCCGCTTTCTTCCGTTTCTTGTCGGCATTGGGACGAATCAGCAGGCTGTCAATCGGCTGGTCTTTATACAGGTTGAAGTCTTCTTCCATACAGTCATCCAATGAACGGTAAGGGCTGTGTGGGGGATTCATACCTACCATGATGAAGAACGGTTTTTTCGGGTCCCGCTGTTTTTTCTCATTGCGTAAGTAAGAAATCACCTGTTTGGCCTCGTGGAGCGGTGACCATTCCTTCGGGTCATGACGTTTTCCTTCCGTATCCCAGTAGTGTGGATTCTTATGCACGTCGAAAGTGCCATAAGAATACCAGTAGTTGAATCCGTGTCGGCGTTCTTTTGGGGTATAAGCATCCCATACCGGACGTTGGGTTTCTACGTATTCTCCTGGATGGGCTGGGTCGTTGGGTGTCGGGAAGTCGGCATGCAGTTTCCCGAAGTAGGCGCAGTCATAGCCGTTCTTGCTGAACACGTCGCTTACACATTCCACATCCGTACGCAGGGAACTGATGGGGCGGGTGGAGTTACAGTTCAGAGGAACGCCACTCTTGTTGGGATACATGCCGGTGAGCAGGGAGCCGCGGTGCGGACTGCTGAGCGGACAGTTGCTCATGGCAGAAGAAAGTACCAGTGATTCTTTGGCAAAACGGTCGATATGAGGGGTATGTACCGGGTCGGCTGCAAAGTGGAGGTGCTCTTTAAAGCCCTTTTCATGCCAAAACCCCATTGCCATGTTACGGTACTGGTCAGGGAACACGTAAATGACATTGGGGTATTCTTGTTCAGCAAGCTGCTGTTTGCTGGCACAACTTTGCAATGAAAGCAACCCGAGTCCCCCTATCAGTGAATAGGGAAGGTGTTTCATGTCAGGTTGGTTAGATTAGCTTATTCGTTGACGAAAGAAAACGGCTGGTTGTTTTCGATGTTTCTCTTGCGAATCAGCGCTTCTTCGTAATAATAGTCGGCATAGTTCAATGGCACATCGATTTCTGCACCGTGAGGAATACTTCCTACTGAATGCATCAGGATGAAGTTGCCGTTTTCTCCTACTTTGGCCTTGTAGTCAGGACCTGAGAGGTTCTTCAGAATCGTGTCGGCCAGTTCCTTGTAGTTCTTGCCCGGGCAATATCCGTCCATTTCATACAAAGCTGAAGCCAGACATGCAGCGGTAGATACATCTCTCGGCTCATTCGGTATGTTAGGTGCATCGAAGTCCCAGTACGGAATCAGGTCTTTCGGCAGGTTCTTGTCGTTCAGGTAGAAGTTCAAGGTCTTTTCTGCCTGGTCCAGATAACGTTTGTCATGCGTATAACGGTAGCAAGTAGTAAATCCGTACACAGCCCATGCCTGTCCGCGTGCCCATGCTGATTCGTCGGCATAACCCTGTGCGGTCTGACGGCTTCTGACACTTCCGTCTTTCAAAGAGTAGTCTACTACGTGGTAGCAGCTGTTGTCCGGGCGGAAATGATTTTTCATCGTTGTATTGGCGTGTGAAACGGCAATCTTATAGAATGTAGAATCTCCGGAAAGGCGGGTGGCTTCGAACAGCAGTTCCAGGTTCATCATGTTGTCGATGATGACCGGACATTCCCAGCCACGTTCTCCCTGCCAGCCTCTGTCGGCATCCCATGACTGGATGACACCTGCTACCGGACGGAAGCGGGTAGAAAGAGACTGTGCGGCCGTGATGATGACATCTTTGTATTCCGGTTGCTTGCACAAGCGGTATCCGGTCAGGTAACTGCAACCAATCATGAAACCTACGTCGTGGTGCCATTTCAGGTATTTCACCGAGTCAAGGTCTTCTGTATATTTTTCAGCTAATTTTTTCCATTTCTCATTTTTGGTCAGGTCATAATCCAACCACATGGTGCCAGGGAAGAAACCGCTGGTCCAGTCATCGATAGGAACATATACAATATTTCCTTGCTCATCGATGGTACGGGGATTTAAGATTTTACCACTTTTTTCAATCAAATCGGTTTGCAAAGTGTGCTGCGCTTCAATGTTTTTGATTTCATTTTCCAGGAAGTTGTCTGTCTCCGCTGGTTTTTGCTGGCAAGCTGCAAAAGTGAGAGCCAGCATACTGAGGAATCCTAAGTGCTGTTTGATCTTCATAAAAGATTGTTTTTAAAAAAGATTGTTTTGATTTCGTTTTCAAAATTAGCTTTAATACTCCATTTTAATAGGGTAAAATTGTTCAAAAAGCGTCTTATTCTGTTTGGCCACAGAGGCGCCTGTAGGCCTTTGTATGTTTCCATACCGTGGAGCGTATGGATAAAAAGCATTGTTTTTCATCGTTCTTTTTGATTTAGGTTTCTTGTTTTTCTTATCTGATTACAAATTAAATCATTTTAAAGTTAATTGATGTTCTCAAATTGTACAAATGGTGTATTTATATTGTTTTTTTATTTTTTCGGCCTTGTATTTCTCAATATTTTTATCGAATATTGCAGGATGTTGCTTCTACGAACCTCAACAATATGACATGAAAAATTTAATTTTTAGTTGCTTCTTATGCGGGTTGCTTGCTGTGTGTTCATTTCAGCTGGCTGCCCAAAATATAACTTTCAAGCATCTTTCCACTGATAACGGGCTGTCACAGATCTCTGTAAATGATATTTATGTAGATGAAAACAATCTGATATGGATAGGAACGAGAGAGGGTTTGAACTGTTATGATGGCAATGACATCATCATCTATCGCCTGGAGAAAAACAATCCGTACAGTCTGTTCTCTAATCATGTGTTGTGTATTACGGGTGACCGGAAGGGGCATTTGTTTGTGCTGTGTATGGACGGTGTAGCCCGTCTGGATATGGACACCCGGAGGTTTACAACGATTCTGAATGGGAAAGTGGATGCCATTACCTACAAGGACGGATTGTACATCGCGTGTGGCAATGAAATTCTCCAGTATAATGAAGCGACTTTCCACTTTGACAGTTATTTTCGTTCTCCCTTGCTAAAAGGGGGTATATCTTGTTTGTTTCGGGATTCCTTCAATCGCCTCTGGATAGGTACGGAACATGATGGGCTTTATTGTCTGTCGTCAGAAAGGAAATTGTCGCATACGATAAGTCAGAAACGTATTTCCTCCGTATTTGAGGATTCTAAGCATCGCCTTTGGGTAGGTACTTGGAACAATGGCATATTTTTGCTGGGGAAAGAAGGAAGCCTGAAGAATCTCAGGGCTGGCTCCCAGGAAAAGTATGCCCTTTCTTCCGATTTCGTGCGTTGCGTGGAAGAAGATAATGAGGGGCGTATATGGGTGGGGACAGAAAATGGGCTCGACTGTCTGGATGAAAAAAAAGGTTCCGTCACACACTATACCGAAGGGGAGCGTCCTTATGGGCTGACTCATTCATCTGTGTGGTGTATGCAGAAAGATGCGCAGGGTACCATCTGGGCAGGAACTTATTTCGGAGGGGTGAATTATTTTAATCCGGAATATGCCATTTATCATTTTTATCGGCAAGCAGACAATCCTTCCAAGGGACTTAGCAGTCCTGTAGTGGGGAACATGATTGAAGATAAGGAGGGAAATATCTGGATTTGTACAGAAGGAGGAGGATTGAATGTGTTCGATCCCCGGAAAGGAACGTTCCGGTGGTATAGGCACCAGCCTTCTGCAAATAGTATTTCACATAATAATGTAAAGGCTATCTGGTATGATGCGGCAGAAGAGTGCATGTGGTTGGGCCTGCATTTGGGAGGAGTCAATAAACTGGATATCAAAACAGGGAGGTTTACCGTATTTCGGAAAGAGGAAGGAGATCAGGCTTCTATCCCTTCTGATATTGTGCGTGATATTGTACCTTATAAAGACAGCCTGGTGGTGGCTACTCAGTCTGGAGTCTGTTTGTTTTCACGGACGACGGGAAAGTGCCGTCAGTTGTTCCGCTCTCATAAAGATGGAAAACTGATTCGGATGGTGGCCGATTTGGAGTTTGACAAAAATGGCGTTTTATGGTTGGCAGTTACAGGGGAGGGAGTCTTCTCCTATGACTTTAAGAAGGATGCGTTGACACATTATGCCTATCGCAGAGGAGAGCCGGGAATCAGCAACAACAATGTGAACAGCATATTTTGTGACAGCGAGAATAAAATATGGTTCTGTACCTCGGGAAGTGGACTGGATTGCTTGGATCAGCGGACGGGCACCTTCCGGAATTATGATGTATCGAACAGCGGACTTCTGGGGGATTGTGTGTATAAGGTTTGTGAAGGAGAACACAAGGAGTTGCTGATGATAACCAATCAGGGCTTTTCTTGCTTTGACTACCGCAATGGGACCATTCGTAATTATGTGTCGGAGAATGGTTTCCCCTTGAACTCTTTAAATGAGAATGCCTTGTTCATGTCTCGGGAGAAAGAGGTCTTTTTAGGCGGTACGTCGGGCATGGTCACTTTCAGTCTGGACAAGTTGAATTACCGTCCCAAGCCCTATCATATTTTATGGACGCGCCTGGTTGTGAATGGAAAGGAAATCAAGGTAAACGATGCTTCGGGTATTTTGTCACACGAATTGAACCATACGTCCCGTATTACGTTGAAAGCCGATCAGAACATGTTTAGCGTTTATTTTTCTACTTCCAACTACATACCGGAAAACCGGGAGGAAATGGAATATCTGCTGGACGGCTTTTCAAAGGAATGGACCAAAGTCAGAGAACAGCCCGTCATTACTTATACGAATCTGAATGCAGGAACCTATACTTTATGGGTCCGTTCTTCCAATCCAGACAGCTTGAGTAAACCGATTTGTCTGGAGATTGTGGTAAAACCGCCATTTTATGCATCAGGCTGGGCATTCCTACTTTATGTATTGTTGGCAGGTGGAATTGTATATTACTTGATGCGGATGTATAAGAGCCGGGTAAAACTGCAGGCTTCATTGACTTATGAACAACGTCATCTGCAGGATATCGAACGCTTGAACCAGAATAAGTTACGGTTCTTTACCAGCATTTCTCATGAGTTCCGTACGCCGCTTACGCTGATTCTGGGACAGCTGGAAAAACTGATGCAGATGCCCCAGCTTACTCCTTCAATGTATTCAACGGTTCTGTTGGCATACAAGAGTGGAGTGCAGCTGAAGGAGTTGATTGGTGAATTGCTGGATTTCCGGAAACAAGAACAGGGAAAGATGAAGCTGAAAGTCAGCCGGATGAACCTGGTGAATTTCTTGAATGAGACTTATCTGCTTTTCGAGCCTTATGTGGAGAGTAAACAGATACATTTGGAATTTCATAAGTCGCAGGATGATATTGAATTATGGTTCGACTGGAAACAGATGCGGAAGGTGATTAACAATTTGTTGTCGAATGCCGTGAAGCATGTGCCTGCACAAGGGAAAATTGTGATGGAGGTTGGGGTGACGGAAACCGATGCCTGGTTCTCGGTCGCAGATAATGGAAGTGGTATTCTTCCGGCGGATATAGACAAGATTTTCGACCGCTTTTATCAGAGTTCCGCTGATACGGAGTTGAATGTGGGTACAGGAATCGGACTGGCATTGACAAAGGGTATCGTGGAGTTGCATCATGGTACAATTACGGTGGAAAGCATGAAAGGAGAGGGGGCCAAGTTTACTGTACGCATACCTCTAGGAAAGGAACTTTATGAGCCGGATGAAATTATAGAAGCAGCGGATGGGGCGGTAATTAGCCAGTTGACCTTGGACGAACAGAAAAAGGAACTGGCCACGGAATTCTTAGGAAGTGAAGAAGTCGAGGAAGGAATGGTGGGAGGAAAGGACGGGTTCCGTCCCCGTATTCTGATTGTAGAAGATAACCCGTCGATCCGTCACATGCTGGCTGAACTGTTTGAGGGGCTGTATGAGGTGACTACGGCGGTCGACGGACAGGATGCTTTGGAGAAAGTGGCCGAAGTGGTCCCACATATTGTCTTGAGCGATGTGCTGATGCCGCGCATGTCGGGCATTGAGTTGGTGAAACATTTAAAAGGGAATTTGGATACGTGCCATATTCCGGTCGTACTGCTTACTGCCCGTACGGAAATAGAACAGAATCTGGAGGGCTTGAAGATTGGAGCTGACGATTATATTACAAAACCGTTTGATTCGCGCTTGTTGGTGTTCCGTTGCAACAATCTGGTCAATAACCGTCGTAAGCTGCAGGAATATTTTACCAAGCAACCTACGGTAGAGACTCCTGTGCTGGCTACCAATCCGCTGGACAAGGAATTCTTGGACGAAGTGATTGCGGTTTTCGAACAGCATTTGGATGATTCTGATTTTACCATCGACATGCTGGCTCAGAAGATGCTGGTTTCACGTACCAGGATGTATGCGAAAATCAAGGCCATTACGGGACAGACTCCGAATGATTTCTTCATTACGTTGCGTTTAAAGAAGGCAGCTTTCCTGCTGCGCAATAATCCGGAACTGAATGTCACGCAAATATCCGACCAGACAGGGTTTAGTTCGCCCCGTTATTTCAGCAAGCTTTTCAAAAAGGCCTATCAGTTGACTCCTATGGCCTATCGTCAGGGAGAAGAACAGTGATTTGTGCGTTACTAACCTAAATATAAACACATGAAAAAGAATCTTCTTGTTTGTCTTTCTGCCTTGTCCGGTTGCATTGGATTGACGGGCTGCAGTCAGACACAAAAGCAGAAAGCGCCCGATTTGAAACGTCCGAATGTGATTTTCATTTATTCAGACGATTTAGGCATCGGCGATTTGAGTTGTTATGGAGCTACGAAAATCTCTACTCCGAATATTGACAAGCTGGCCGCACAGGGCGTGCAGTTTACCAATGCGTATGCCACTTCAGCCACCAGTACGCCGTCACGTTACGGTATGCTGACTGGCTGTTACCCGTGGAGAAAAGAGAATACAGGCATCGCTCCGGGAAATTCGGAGTTGATTATTGATACCACCTGCGTGACCTTGGCAGATGTGTTTCATGAAGCGGGGTATCATACGGGAGCTGTGGGAAAGTGGCACCTGGGACTGGGACCGGCGGGAGGAACCAACTTCAACGGGCTGATTAAGCCTAATACCCAAAGTCTTGGATTCGATTATGAGTTCATTATTCCAGCTACGGTAGACCGTGTGCCTTGTGTGTTTGTAGAAAACGGGCGGGTGGCCGGATTGGATCCTTCCGATCCGATAATTGTGAGCTATGACCATAAGGTGGGCGACTGGCCTACGGGAAAAGAGAACCCCGAATTGGTGAAGCTGAAACCCAGTCAGGGACATAACAATACCATTATCAACGGTATTCCACGCATCGGCTGGATGACCGGTGGAAAATCGGCCTTGTGGAAAGACGAGGAAATAGCCGATGTCATTACTGCAAAAGCTAAAAACTTTATTTGTTCTTCTACCGACAAGCCCTTCTTCCTGTATATGGGAACACAGGATGTACACGTGCCGCGTGTGCCCCATCCTCGTTTTGCCGGAAAGAGCGGGCTGGGTACACGTGGGGATGTCATTCTCCAGCTGGACTGGACCATTGGGGAGATTATGTACACCCTCGACAGCCTGGGAATCGCCGACAATACGTTGTTTATCTTTACCAGCGACAATGGTCCGGTAATCGACGACGGATATCAGGATCAGGCCCGTGAAATGTTGAATGGACATACTCCGATGGGAATTTATCGAGGAGGAAAATACAGCTTGTATGAAGCCGGCACCCGTATCCCATTTATCGTGCGCTGGCCGGCTGCTATTCAGAAACCGTGCAGACAGCAGGGATTGTTCTCGCAGATTGATGTGTTTGCTTCGTTGGCCGAAATCCTGGAAGTGCCGTTGGCCAAAGGGGCGGCTCCCGACAGTCATGCCCGTTCACAGGCGTTGATGGGGAAAGACCTGGGCGACAGGGAATATGTGGTAGAGCAGAATCTGAATAATACACTGGCTATCATTCAGGGAGAATGGAAATATTTGCAGCCGAGCGACAAACCTGCGTTGGAATACTGGACCAAGACAGAACTCGGGAACTCCCCGGAACCTCAGTTGTATAACCTCCGTACGGATCCTTCTGAAAAGGTAAATGTGGCCGCCCAGCACCCTGAAAAGGTGAAAGAATTGGCTGCTTTGCTGGATAAGGTAATTGCGGCTCAACAATAGTCAAATTACTTTGCTTGAATACCTTGACACGAACGTGACGAGAGGTTGTCACGTTCGTGCGGAGAGCTCGACACGTTCGTGTCAAGGTCTCGTCACGTGCGTGATGAGGTGAAAATTAAAAGACGCTTGTAATAAATTGTCAGTAGAGTGTGAAAAATTCGCTTTTTATTTGGTCTGACTGTATCCCTCAGCTTTCAGCAAATCGATGATACGCTGTTTGAACTCTCCTTGGATGAGCATCTCTCCATCTTTTACAGAACCTCCCACACCACATTTTGTTTTGAGCTTTCTGCCCAGTTCCTTCAAGTCCTCTTCCGAACCGATAAATCCGGAAATGACGGTGACGGTTTTTCCACCTCTTCCTTTCTTCTCAATGCTGACTCTCAGCTTCTGTTGTTTCGGTTCAAGGGTTTCTGCTTCCGCTTCTTCTCCTTTGTCATAATTGAAGTCGGGGTTCGTAGAATATACAATGTTCAGGCGGTCTTTCCAGTCGTTCTTTTTCATGTGAATTTAATTTAATCCGATTCAAAGGTATGACATTTTTCAGAAATCGTGTCCTCGGTTTACAAGAAATAGTTTAATTTTGCACTATTGATTAATAGAACACAATCTGGATGGCTGTACGAAGTCGTAAAATTACGGACAAGATTCCTGAGCCTACTTTACGCAGACTCCCGTGGTATCTTTCGAATGCGAAGCTGATGAAAGAGAAAGGGGAAAAATATGTGTCTTCCACCCAAATTTCCAGACAGATAAATATTGATGCTTCGCAAATAGCGAAGGACCTTTCGTACGTGGATATTTCCGGACGTACGCGGGTGGGGTATGAAGTGGACTTGCTGATTCACGTGCTGGAAGATTTTCTGGGATTTACGAACATGCACAAGGCCTATCTGTTCGGAGTCGGTAGTCTGGGCGGTGCCTTGTTGAGAGACTCCGGTCTGTCGCATTTCGGGCTGAAGATTGTGGGGGCATTCGATATCAACCCGAATCTGGTGGGAACTACCGTAGAAGGGATTCCTATTTATCATACCGATGAGTTTGAACAGCGGATGGCAAAGGACGGTGTGAAAATCGGGGTACTGACCGTGCCCATCAACATTGCACAGGACATTACAGACAAGATGGTGGCTGGAGGAATCAAGGCTGTATGGAATTTTACGCCGTTCCGTATCCGCGTGCCGGAAACCATCGTGGTGCAAAACACCTCGCTGTATGCCCATCTGGCTGTGATGTTCAATCGTTTGAATGAAATTATAAAGAAATAACTCCATGAAAATTATTGCTATAGGCATGAACTACAGCCTGCATTGTCATGAGTTGCATGCAGGAGAAGCCTTGCCACAGGAACCGGTCATCTTTATGAAGCCGGACTCTGCCTTGCTGAAAGACAGCAAGCCTTTTTTTATCCCTGATTTTTGTGAACAGGTAGATTATGAAACGGAAATGGTGGTGCGCATCTGCCGTCTGGGAAAGAATATTTCCGAACGCTTTGCTCACCGTTATTATGACGCAGTGACTGTGGGCATTGATTTTACGGCCCGCGACCTGCAGCGTAAGTTCCGTGCGGAAGGAAAGCCATGGGAATTATGCAAGGGATTTGACAACTCGGCAGCCATCGGCGATTGGGTACCGGTGGAAAAGGTGGGCGACATTCAGCACGTGAATTTCCATTTGGATATCGATGGGAAAACGGTACAGCAGGGAAATACAGGCGACATGTTGTTCACCGTAGACCAGATTATTGCCTACGTCAGCCGTTTCTGTACCTTGAAGATTGGGGATATGCTGTTTACAGGTACGCCAGTCGGAGTGGGTCCCGTGCAGATAGGTAATCACTTGGAGGGATATTTGGAAAATGAAAAACTTCTTGATTTTTACATACGATGAAGATAAGAGTAGGATTTGGATTCGATGTGCATCGTCTGGTGCCGGGACGTGAATTGTGGCTGGGCGGAATCCGTCTGGAGCATGAACTGGGATTGTTGGGCCATTCGGATGCTGACGTGCTGATTCATGCCATCTGTGATGCGCTGCTGGGAGCAGCCAACCTGCGTGACATTGGTTATCATTTCCCCGATAACTCGGCGGAATTCAAGAATATCGACAGCAAGATTCTGCTGGCAAAAACCGTGGAACTGATTGCTGGGAAAGGCTATCGGGTAGGGAATATCGATGCGACGGTGTGTGCCGAACGTCCGAAACTGAAAAACCGTATTCCGGAAATGCAGGAAGTGCTGGCAAAGGTGATGGGCGTGGAGGCTGATGATGTCTCTATTAAGGCGACCACGACTGAAAAGCTGGGATTTACCGGACGGGAAGAGGGTATCTCGGCGTATGCCACGGTGTTAATTGAAAAAGATTGAGAAAGGGGAAGAACGATGAATCCGAAATATTCAGTGGTCATACCGGTGTACAACCGTCCGGATGAGGTGGACGAACTTTTGCAGAGCCTGACCGGACAGACCTATAAGGACTTTGAGGTGGTAGTAGTGGAAGACGGTTCTTCCATTCCGTGCAAGCAGGTAGTGGAAAAATACCAAGGAGTATTGGATGTCCATTATTTTGAAAAGCCGAACTCCGGTCCGGGGCAGACACGGAACTATGCGGCCGAACGAAGCCGTGGTGAGTATCTGTTGATTCTGGATTCCGATTGTATTTTGCCGGAGACATATCTGGCAGCGGTAGAAGCAGAACTGCAGCGGGAACCGGCAGACGCGTTCGGTGGTCCCGACCGGGCGCACGATTCGTTTACCGACGTACAGAAAGCCATCAATTACGCCATGACCTCTTTTTTCACTACCGGAGGAATCCGGGGAGGAAAGAAGAAAATGGATAAGTTCTACCCCCGTAGTTTCAACATGGGAGTCCGGTCTGAGGTGTATAAGGCTCTGGGTGGATTCTCCCAGATGCGTTTCGGTGAGGACATTGATTTCAGTATCCGTATCTTCAAGGGAGGATACCGCTGTCGGCTGTTCCCGGAAGCGTGGGTATGGCACAAGCGCCGTACGGACTTGAAGAAATTTTTCAAGCAGGTACACAATTCCGGTATTGCCCGTATCGATTTGTACAAGAAATATCCGGAATCGTTGAAAGTGGTACACTTGCTGCCGGCTGTGTTTACGATAGGCGTGGTACTGGTCTTGCTGGCTGCCTTTATCTGTCCGTGGAGTCTGCTTCTGCTGGCATTGTTTGCCGTCGTTATTTTTACAGATGCTTCGCTTCGTAATAAAAGTGTTAAAATTGGTGGACTATCTGTCCTTGCTGCGTTTATACAGTTGACGGGCTATGGTTCCGGTTTTTTACGGGCATGGTGGAAACGCTGCGTGTGTGGCGGAAAATCATTCTCTGCTTTCGAAAAAACTTTCTATAAATAGCTACATTCCTTTTTCCGGTCCGATGGTTCCGTCAGTTACTTTTGAAGAGGAAGAACCATGAATGAAAAACTGAATATCAACCAATGGGCGGAAGAGGACCGGCCTCGGGAGAAAATGATGCTGCATGGTCCTGCGGCACTGAGCAATGCGGAGCTGCTGGCTATTTTGATTGGTTCCGGTAATGCGGAGGATACGGCGGTAGGATTGATGCGGAAAGTGCTGGACGGTTGTCATAACCGCTTGAGTGAGCTGGGAAAGTGTACGGTGGACGACCTTTGTCGCTACAAAGGTATCGGTCCGGCAAAGGCGGTAACGATTCTGGCGGCCTCGGAGCTGGGAAAGCGCAGAAGGGAAGAAGAGCCTTCCGAACGCAAGCGTATCACCAGTTCGCAGGACGTGTATGCTTTCTTTCATCCGTTGATGTGCGATTTGCCGGTAGAAGAATGCTGGGTGATGCTGCTCAATCAGGCGGCCAAGGTTATCGATACCCTGAAAATCAGTCAGGGAGGACTGGCCTCCACGCAGGTGGACGTGCGTTGTATCTTGCGGGAGGCACTGTTGAAACGAGCTACTTCCATGATTCTTTGTCATAATCATCCTTCGGGTAATGTCCGGCCAAGTCAAGATGACGACCGCCTGACTCATGCCTTGCTGGAAGCGGGACGCATCATGAACATCCGCCTGTTGGACCATGTGGTCGTTTCAGACGGGGATTACTACAGTTACGGGGATGAAGGACGTCTTTGAACTCGTTTTTTTGCAGGGTAAGGATGAAAAAATGGAGATTTTTGCCTATGTTTGCAACAAAGAATAAAGATTAAATGATTATGGACAACGACAAGAAGTTGAAAATTGAGGAAAAGATTGTGGATATGCTGAAAACGGTGTACGACCCGGAAATTCCGGTGAACGTGTACGATTTAGGCTTGATTTATAAGATAGACCTTCAGGACGACGGTGAACTGACCGTCGACATGACTTTGACGGCTCCCAACTGTCCGGCGGCTGATTTTATCATGGAGGATGTGCGCCAGAAACTGGAGTCGGTGGAAGGAGTGAAATCTGCGCAGATCAATCTGGTCTTTGAGCCGGAATGGGACAAGGACATGATGACGGAAGAGGCGAAACTGGAATTGGGATTTATGTAAACAAATACTTATGGATACGATGAAAAGTGTATATTTCCTTTCGGATGCTCATTTGGGTTCACGGGCTATTGCGCACGGTCGTACGCAGGAACGTCGGTTGGTGAACTTTCTGGACAGCATCAAGCATCAGGCGGCTGCCGTGTATTTGCTGGGCGACATGTTTGATTTCTGGTATGAGTTCAAGCTGGTGGTTCCGAAGGGTTATACCCGTTTCCTGGGGAAACTTTCCGAACTGACAGACATGGGGGTGGAAGTGCACTTTTTTATCGGGAACCACGACATCTGGTGCGGGGACTACCTGGAAAAAGAGTGTGGCGTGATTCTGCACAGGGAGCCCTTGACGTGCGAGATTTATGGAAAAGAGTTCTTCCTGGGACACGGTGACGGGCTGGGCGACAACGACCGGAAGTTCAAACTGCTGCGGGCGATGTTTCACAGCAAGACACTGCAACGTCTGTTTTCGATGCTTCATCCGCGATGGAGTGTGGAGTTTGGACTGGAGTGGGCCAAGCACAGCCGTTTGAAAAGAGAAAACGGACGGGAACCGGATTATATGGGTGAGGACAAGGAACCGTTGGTATTGTTTTCAAAAGAATACTTGAAGAATCATCCGGATATTAATTATTTCATTTACGGGCATCGCCACATCATGCTGGATTTGATGCTGAGCCGAACTTCACGGATGATGATTCTGGGCGACTGGATTACGGAGTTCTCGTATGCGGTGTTCGATGGAGAGAATATGTTCCTGGAACAATATATTGAAGGCGAGACTTCAGTGGAGTGATTCGCTATTGAAAAGGAAAAAGCAACAGGCGGTGGCAAGAACTGGGAATATTCTTGTCACCGCCTGTTGCTTGTAGGGGAAGTATGTTTATCGGGCCACTTCTCCGCTTTCCTGACGGGCAAGCAGACCTTCCACTTCGGATACCTTGACCATGTTGTAGTCGCCGGCAATGGTATTTTTCAATACGGAAGCAGCAGTTGAGAAATCTACGCGTTTTTGGTTGTCTTCGAATGCATTTTGTGCATATAGCATGGCACCACAGAAGGCGTCACCTACTCCTACACAGTCGATAACGTTGTCGATATCGAACACGCGGGTATGTTTCATTTCACCGTTGGCGTAAAGTACACCGGCAAATGTATGGTGTTCGGAACTCATGACGTTGCGCAGGGCGATGTAGATGTACTTGCAGCTCGGAATCTGCTGGCTGATGCCTTGGCAGAATTTTTCGTAGGCAGCGATGTCATATTTTTCACCGCTTTTAGTAGCTTTGAAACCAGGAGCCGGAATACCGGTCACAAGGGCATATTCGCCTTCACTTCCGAACATGATGTCACTGCTGGTCATGAGCGGACGCAGTACTTCTTGTGCACTTTTTCCGTAATTCCACAGATTTTTGCGGTAGTTGATGTCGTAAGAGATGGTCAGTCCCATTTCTTTGGCAATGTCGATAGCCTCTTTACAAACGTCGGCCAAGCCCGGAGTCAGTGCGGCATCAATGCCGGACCAGTGGAAGATGGCGGCATCCTTGAAGATTTCCCGCCAGTTGATCATGCCGGGTTTCAGTTCGGAGAAAGCTGAATTCTCGCGGTCGTAGATGACGTTGGAGTTACGCATGGCAGCGGCCTTTTCCATGTAATAAGTACCCAGTCGGTGTCCGCCGAAAAGGATGTGCTTCGTGCCGATGTTATGTGAACGGAGTTCTGCGATACAAGTTTCTCCCAGTGCGTTGTCCGGCAGGCGTGTGATGTATTCTACCTCTCCGCCAAAGTTGGCGATGGAAATGGCCACATTGGCTTCACTTCCTCCGTAGTTGACGAGGAAGTCATGGCTTTGTTGAATACGCAGGTTGTCGGGTGTGGTAAGGCGGAGCATGATTTCTCCAAATGTTACAATCTTTTTGCTCATAGTGGGATGTTTTTATTTTAACTGAAAGCGGAGCAAAAAAGAAGAGGATACTCCCTGAGGTATTCCTTCTCCTTGCTTTCGTTTCCTCGGCAAAGATAGTGAATTCCTGTCAGGGGGTATCCTCTTTTAACTCTTTTAGGATTCCTGTAATTTATTTGTTGTTCAGGATGTTCATGGTGTCGGTAGCAATCATCAACTCTTCGTCGGTAGGGATGACCACTACTTTTACTTTTGAGTTGTCGGTAGAGATGATGGCTTCTTTTCCGCGAACTTTGTTTCTTTCCGGGTCGATTTCTACGCCGAGGAAGCCCAAAGTCTTGCAGACACCGGCACGGGCAGTAGCCTGGTTTTCACCTACACCGCCTGTGAACAGGATGACGTCGACGCCTCCCATGGCAGCAGCGTATGCACCGATGTATTTGGTGATGCGGTAGAAGTACATGTTCTCAGTCAGGATGGCACGTTCTTCGCCTCTTGCCACTGCATCTTCCAGTTCACGCATGTCGCTTGATTTTTCGAACATACCCAGCACACCGCTCTTCTTGTTCAGCAGGGTAGACATTTCATCAGGAGTCAGGCCTTCTTTCTTCATGATGTAAGTGATGGCACCTCCGTCGATGTCTCCACTACGAGTACCCATCATCAAGCCTTCCAGCGGAGTCAGTCCCATGCTGGTATCGATACATTTGCCGTCTTTTACAGCAGCGATGGAACCACCGTTGCCGATGTGGCAAGTGATGATGCGGCTGCCTTCCTGCGGAATACCCAGGAATTCACATACACGTTTTGAAACATAGCGGTGAGAAGTTCCGTGGAAACCATAGCGGCGGATACCATACTTTTCATAATAGCTGTAAGGAATGGCATACAAGTATGCATAGTCCGGCATAGTCTGGTGGAAAGCAGTATCGAATACGGCTACCTGCGGTACTTCCGGCAACAGTTTCTGAACGGCATAGATACCTTTCAAGTTGGCCGGGTTGTGAAGCGGGCCCAGGTCGCAACATTCTTCTACAGCTGCAATGACAGCATCGTCAATCAGTACAGAACCGCTGAATTTGGTTCCTCCGTGCAGTACACGGTGACCTACAGCCTTGATTTCATGCAGATTCTTTACAGCACCGTATTCAGGGTTGGTCAGGGTATCGAAGATGAACTGTACGCCGGTAGTGTGTTCCGGAACGTCTTTTTCGAGGATTTTCTTTTCGCCGTTCGGTAAAGTCAGTTTCAGGAAAGAGCCCGGAAGGCCGATTTTTTCGATGCCTCCTTGAGCGAGGACTTCTTTTGTAGTCATTTCAAACAATTTGTACTTGATTGAAGAACTACCGCAGTTGAGTACTAATACTTTCATATAGTTGGAATATTTTTTTTATGAATGATGAAAATCATAATGCCACTCGTGAGAAAAGGAGTGGCATTATGTTTATGGATAAGATTCGGATGATTACTGAGCTTTGGCAGCGATGGCCTGGTTGGCTGTAATGGCAATCATCTTATATACATCGTCTACACTGCATCCACGAGACAAGTCGTTGACCGGACGGGCGATACCCTGCAGAATCGGTCCTACGGCAGTCGCATGTCCCAGACGTTCTACCAGTTTGTAAGAGATGTTTCCGACTTCCAGACACGGAACAACCAATACGTTGGCTTTTCCGGCGATTTCTGAACCCGGAGCTTTGCTGGCACCTACCTTCGGAACCAGTGCGGCATCTGCCTGTAATTCACCGTCAATCTTCAGAGTAGGATCCATTTCTTTGGCAATCTTCAAGGCTTCTACCACTTTGTCTACCACTTCATGTTTGGCAGAACCTTTAGTAGAGAAGCTCAGCATGGCTACACGCGGGTCGAGGCCTGCTACAGACTGAGCTGTACGTGCAGTACAGATGGCAATCTGTGCCAGTTGGTTGGCATCCGGAACCGGAGTTACGGCTACGTCACCCATTACCAGGATACCGTTGTCACCACATTCAGGAGCGTGTGTCAACAACAGCATGGCACCTGAAACGCAAGTGATGCCCGGAGCAGTCTTGATGATCTGCAATGCCGGACGAAGTACATCGCCTGTGGTGTTGCGGGCACCGGCCAACTGTCCGTCAGCATCGCCTGACTTGATAATCAGACAACCCAGATAAAGCGGATTCAAAACCAGTTTGCGGGCTTCTTCGATGGTCATGCCTTTTTTCTTACGAAGTTCGCAAAGCAGTTGTGCGTATTCTTCTTTCTTCGGATGGTTTTCCGGATCGATGATGGTAGCTTTGTGAATGTTACCTAATCCCCATTCTTTGGCCAGACCCATGATTTCATCGGGATTACCCAACAGAATCAAGTCTGCTACACCGTCTGTCAATACCTGATTGGCAGCCTTCAAAGTACGTTCTTCTGTTCCTTCCGGAAGCACGATGCGCTGTTTGTTTGCTTTAGCGCGTTCAACGATTTCACTGATTAAATCCATGATTTATATGTTAAATAGTAAATGCTTGTTGTGTGCGGTAACGGATTTCTCCTTTATCCACTGCAAAAATAGCTATTTTTGTAATATCTAGTTTGCAAAAAGCGTTTTTTTTTGATTTAAAGTATGCAAAAACCTTTACATATACTCTCTGTTGGAATAAAAATGGGTTTTTAGGGATATTGGCTTTTCTGATTATGTAAATTTGCGCCGGTTTTCAATATTAAATTTAAGGTAAAAATGATTCGACAGTGTTCTATTCTTTTTGGATGTCTGGCATTGGGTGAACTGATTGTGTACCTGACAGGCGTAAAACTGCCTTCAAGTATCATTGGTATGCTGTTGCTGACTCTGTTCCTTCAGCTGGGTTGGATAAAGCTGGAGTGGGTGCAAGGCCTGACTAATTTCTTGGTAGCTAATCTCGGCTTCTTCTTTGTGCCGTCGGGGGTGGCATTGATGCTTTACTTCGACATTATAACGGCTCAGTTTTGGCCGATTGTGATTGCCACGTTAGTTAGTACGGTGTTAGTGTTAGTAGTTACAGGTTGGGTTCATCAATTAGTGCGTAAATATGGATTTTTTCGAAAATAAATTCTTTCTGCTGGCCATCACGTTTGGCTTTTATTTCTTGTCAAAATTATTGCAGAAAAAGACAGGTTGGGTGTTGTTAAACCCCATTCTGGTAGCGATTGCGTTGTTGATTTGTTTCTTGGAATGTACAGGCGTTTCTTATAAAACTTATTCAGAAGCAGGTTCTCTCGTGGAATTTTGGTTGAAACCGGCGGTAGTAGCGTTGGGGGTTCCTTTGTATCTGCAGTTGCGGATGATAAAGAAGCAGTTGATGCCGATTCTGGTCTCTCAGTTGGCTGGTTGCGTGGTGGGACTGGTGTCTGTCACCATTATTGCCAAACTGATGGGGGCTTCGCCCGAGGTAATCATGTCTTTGGCTCCGAAGTCAGTGACAACCCCGATTGCCATGGAGGTTTCGAATGCTGTAGGAGGAATCCCTTCTTTGACAGCAGCAGTAGTGATTGTCGTGGGACTGTTTGGTGCTATTTGCGGATTTAAACTTCTGCAGGTAGGGCGTGTGGCCAGCCCGATTGCCCAAGGATTGTCCATGGGTACAGCCAGTCATGCGGTAGGTACCTCACGTGCCATGGAAGTAAGTGGCAAGTACGGTGCATACGCCAGCTTGGGACTGACGTTGAACGGAATTCTGACTGCTTTGCTCTCACCGACGATTCTGCATCTGTTGGGATTGTATTAAAGGTTGTTACGGGATGTCATATTGTCCAAACAGTATGTGGCTGGGTAATGGATGAATTGGTTTTTCTAGGAGAATACATTATATTTGTCCTTCAATCAAGGAACCAAATTTGTTATGATTGCATTTAAACCGATTGAACTAGACGACAAGGATAGGGTTCAGAAATATACGTTACGCAGCTGGCGTCGTAACTGCGACCTGTCATTTTCTAATTTGTACAGCTGGCGTTTCTTGTATCGTACAGAGATTGCGGAGAAAGACGGCTTTTTGTTGTTCCGTTTTTATGCCGACAATCAGCTGGCCTACATGATGCCGGTAGGAGAGGGTAATATACGTTCCATATTGGAAGAGCTGATGGCGGATGCCCGTAGCTTGGGAGCGCCTTTCCGCTTGTTGGGTGTATGCGTCGGAATGCGCGCGGAGCTGGAGTCGGCTTTCCCTTTCCAGTTTGACTTTGTGGCCGACCGTGATTATTTTGACTATGTGTATCTGCGGACAGATTTGGCTACTTTGCGTGGAAAGAAATACCAGCCCAAACGGAATCACATCAATAAGTTTAAGGCGGCTTACCCGGATTATGAATATAAACTCCTGACGCCGGAACTGATTCCGGAATGTCTGCAGTTGGAAACGGAATGGTGCAAGGCTAATGATTGCGCTGAGAATCAGGCATTGCAGGATGAGCGTCGTTCCATGACAGCGGCTTTGCAGCACATGGATCAGCTGGATATACAGGGGGGAGTGCTTTATGTGAATGGCAAGATTGTGGCCTTTACTTTTGGGGCTCCCATCAATCACGAGACTTTTGACACGTGTGTGGAAAAGGCCAATACGGAGATTGAAGGGGCTTACGCCATGATTAATTATGAGTTTGCCAATCATATCCCTGAACAGTATATTTATATCAATCGGGAGGAGGATCTGGGACTGGAGGGACTTCGCAGGGCGAAATTGTCTTATCATCCGGAGATTCTTCTTGAAAAGTATGTGGCAGAACTGAAATGACAATAAAGGAGCAAGTCAAAGTTCTCTGGAAACAGTGTTTCCATGATACGGACGAATTCATTGATTTTTATTTTCAAAAGCGGTATACCGATGACCTGAACAGTTATGTGGAAGCAGACGGCCGGGTCATTGCCGCTTTGCAGCGTATTCCTTATTCGCTGACTTACGAAGGAATGGGGATGCCTGTCGCGTATATTTCCGGAGCTTGTACCGATCCGGCTTATCGCAACAAAGGGGTGATGCGTCGGTTGCTGGCAGAAGCTCATCGTCGGATGTATCGGGAAGGGGTGATGTTTTCCACTTTGATTCCGGCGGAGGAATGGTTGAAGGGATATTATGCCCGTTCTGGATATGCGAATTGTTTTGCACAGGCAAAAAAGTTATTAACAGCTTTCCCTTCGCCTGTTGATAACTTCTCGAAGCTGTTCAGAATTGTTGAAATCGCTCCAGGAAGTGCTCTGCACAGTGATGCTTATCGTTTTTTTAATCATTTTCAGTCGTCTCAGGAGGCTTACATACAGCATGATTGGGAAGATTTCCACATTATATTAACCGATTTGCAGTTGAGTGGCGGTTCGTTGTGGGGGGCTTTTCAGGAAGGTGCGCTGAAAGGACTTTGTTTTTGTTTCCCGGATGAAAATCTGTTGAAGATTACGGAACTGGTTAGTACGGAGAAAAAGGTGGAACAGGTTCTGGTGGATTATTTGCTGTCTCATTATCAGCTGTCTCAGGCGGAATGTCTGGGGCGGGAAGGAGATGAGTCTTATGAGCTGGGGATGGCACGAATTATCCATGTGGAAGCGATGTTGCGTTTATTGGCTGGAAAATCTCACAAAGACCTTTATATAAAGGTAGAAGGAGATGAGGCTATTCCCGAGAACAACGGTTGGCATAACATTGAAGATGGACGTTATTTTAACGGACGGATGGAAGGACGTGAATATCGTGTACTCTCCATTGAAGAGTTGACCCGCCTGCTGTTTGAGGGGAAACATCCTTATATGAATTTGATGCTGAATTAAGGACGGATTATTGGTTGCTGTCGGAAGTCAGCATGCGTTCCAGTTCCTCGGCGGTCAGTTTCAGATGGAACTGTCCGTGATAGGCAATGGAGATACCTCCGGTTTCTTCCGATACGATGATGGCCATGGCATCCGTTTCTTGTGAAACACCCAGTGCGGCACGGTGACGAAGTCCCAGTTCTTTGGGAATTTCCAGGTTGTGGGAAACCGGCAGAATACATCCGGCTGCTTTTATCCGTTTGTGGCTGATAATCATGGCCCCGTCGTGAAGCGGACTGTTCTTGAAGAAAATGTTTTCAATCAGTCGTTGGTTGATGTTGGCATCAATCACATCGCCTGTGCGGACGATATCGTCCAGTGGAAAATCCTTCTCAATCACAATCAGGGCTCCCACTTTTCCCTTGCTCATGTTCAGACAAGCCATGACGATGGGCATGATGTCTTCCCGCTCTGTGTCATTCTTTTTGTTGCCTTTCAGAAAACGGAACAAACTGTTGCTGCGGTGTCTGGAGCCGAGAGAAAGCAAAAAGTGGCGTATCTCATCCTGAAACAAGACTATTAGCGCGATGACTCCCACGCTGACCAGTTTGTCGAAGATGGACCCCAACAGTCGCATTTGGAGGACTTGTGATACAATCACCCAAATGATGATAAATACCAGAATCCCAATGAAAATATTGATGGAGCCCGACGATTTCATCAGTTTGTAGGTCTTGTACAGCAGGAAGGCTACCAATAGTATATCAAGTATATCCTTGAAACTAAGTATGTAGATATCGAAAGGCATAATCTGTGAAATATTTAGGTGAGTGTGTGTTTAAATTTGTGATTCATTCAGTGCGTTGAAAATACGGACGGTTTCCACTGCGGCTTTCACGTCGTGTACTCTGAGAATTTTGGCCCCTTTCATTAAAGCAATGGCATGTAAGGCGGTCGTTCCGTTCAGTGCGTCTTCAGGACCTCCTCCCACCAGCTTATAAATCATGGATTTGCGGGAAACTCCTACAAGTACAGGCAGTTGGAAGATTTGGAATTCTTCCAGTTTGTGCACTATCTCGTAATTGTGTTGCAGGGTTTTCCCGAAACCGAATCCGGGGTCAATAATCAGGTCCTTGACGCCTAACGCCCGCAGTTTTTCTATCTTCTCGGCAAAGTAACGGATAATCTCTTTTACCGGATTGTCGTAGTGGGGAGCGTGTTGCATGGTTTGCGGATTACCTTGCATGTGCATCAGGATGTAGGGAACCTTCAACCGGGCAAGGGTAGGAAACATCTCCGCATCCAAATCTCCAGCAGAAATATCATTGATAAGAGCTGCTCCATATTCTTCCACACACATCTTGGCTACATCGGCCCGGAAAGTATCAATTGAAACAAGCGCCTCAGGACATTCCCGTTGAATGATTTCCAGTCCTTGCCGCAACCGCTGCATTTCTTCTTCCGGAGAAACGTCTGCCGCATCCGGGCGTGAAGAATAAGCTCCCATGTCAATGAAAGTGCCTCCCTCGTCCAGAATCTGATGAATCCGGCCAATTATGTCTTTTTCGGTCTGCTTCCGGCTGTTTGCGTAAAAAGAATCCGGAGTGACATTGAGGATTCCCATCACCTGAGGCTGGGACAGGTCCAGCAATTCTCCTTTGACATTGATGTATTTTGCGAATGTTTCTTCCATGAGTTTTCTATCCGTTTCTGCCTTGCAAAGGTACGTACAATAATTCAATTTGTTTCGGTTCTTTCTGGCGAATTTTCCCTTTAAAATGGATTTTTCCGTCTTTAATCCTTCTCTTTTTTCGCTTTTTGCCAAAAAAATGAGCCAAAAGTTTGCAGGTTACAAATTTAGTTGTACCTTTGCAACCGCAATTGAGAACGAGACTATCGGGCGTTTAGCTCAGCTGGTTCAGAGCATCTGCCTTACAAGCAGAGGGTCG
>URWA01000026.1 GCA_900551445.1 uncultured Bacteroides sp.
AAAATTAGAAAACTGCGTTTTCTATTTGCCTCTGCACTCGGCTTTCACTATCTTTGCACTCGATTTTAGAGGAAAAATCATGAAGAATAGATTATTATATACTTTCCTGTTTACGCTTTTGGTGGTGGCAGGTTTGTTTGCCTTGCATTTTCTGCCGTCTCTCTCTTTCTGTGACAAGCCTTTGAGAAAGATGGATCTGCTTTCCGATATACGTATCAAAAAAGAGGTGATGGAACCGATGGATTCCGATACCCTTGTCTTGCCTCCTCCGGTGAAGCCGGCCTTTGTGGATACCTGCAAGAGCGGTATGGTCTGCATTGAGGAATACGTGGACTCTACCGGGCGTGGCATGAACCATTTTTATGAGGCATTGGGACAGGTCAATGCGATGGACCGCCCGGTGCGTATCGCTTATTTCGGGGATTCCTTTATTGAGGCTGATATCTTGACCGGCGATTTACGCGAAATGTTGCAGAAGCGTTTCGGGGGATGTGGAGTGGGCTACGTGCCGATTACGAACAAGATTGCCGGTTTCCGTCCTACTGTTCACCAGTCGTTTGGCAGATGGCGCAGTCATGCCATTACGGACTCCGTCTATTTCGACCGTTCCCGTCAGGATATTTCCAATCATTACTTCATCCCTTCTCCAGGGGCGTATGTCACGCTGAAAGGGGAAAAGCGTTTTCTTTCCCGCATCGATACGTGCGACTTGTCTACGTGTTACTTCTTGGCTTCAGACTCCGTAACGCTGAGTGCTTCGGTAAACGGTGGGCAAGGTAGATTGTTTCCTGTAAAAGGGAACGGGGAGTTGCAGGCCGTGTCAGTAGGTGGTCGGATTGGTTCCGTACGCTGGAACGTGGAAAAACTGGATTCGGCCGCTTTGTTCTATGCGGTGACAATGGACCCGAAGCAGGGAGTGGTGGTGGATAATTTCAGTACTCGCGGCAGCAGCGGGCAGCAGTTGGGGCATATCCCGATGTCCATTCTCCGTCAGTACAACCGGTTGCGGCCTTACGACTTGATTGTGTTGCAATACGGATTGAACGTGGCCTCGGAAAAGGTGTTGAATTATACGTATTACAAGGATGCCATGAAACCCATTGTGGAACGTCTGAAAGAGGCCTTCCCAAAGGCTTCTATCCTGATTGTCAGTGTGGGCGACCGGGAATACAAGGATGAAAACGGTGAACTGTGTACCATGCCGGGAGTGAAACGGCTGATTCGTTACCAGCAGGCTTTGGCGGCGGAGACACATGTGTCATTCTGGAATCTGTTTGAGGCCATGGGAGGAGAAGGCAGTATGGTGAAGATGGTGGAAAGCAAACCGCAGATGGCCAATTATGATTATACGCACATCAATTTCAGGGGAGGAAAGCACATTGCCGGACTTCTGTTTGAGACGTTGATGTACGGAAAGGAACAGTATGAAAAACGGAAAGCTTATGAAATGGAATAAACTGTGTGTCTGGATAACGGGGTGCATCCTGTGTCTTTGGACCATGGAGGCGTCGGCACAGGATGTGTTGCCGGTGAAATCACGTCCAGACCGTCATTCCGGTCAGGTGTCCGACAGCAAGGCCATGCAGCAGTTGTTGAAATTTGTCCAGGTAAGCAATCCGATGCCTGCCAGTTTCAGGGAAACAACGGAAAACCGGATTGAAGACCCTACGGGAGAACTGCTCCCTTTCTGGCAGAAGCTTTCTGTGCTCGACCGTCCGCTACGCATTGTGCATATCGGTGACTCGCACGTACGGGGACATGTCTATCCGTATGTGGTCCGCCGGCAGCTGGAAGATGATTTCGGACGGGAGGCGGTACTGGATATGCAGGTGAATTACCGTACGTCCGGACTGGCGCACGAAACGGGGGCGGCGGGAATCGTTTACCACATACTGGGGGTGAACGGAGCGACTTACGGTTCTTTCTCTACGCCGGAGAACATACAGCAGATTATTGACTTGAATCCGGACTTGGTGATTCTTTCTTTTGGAACGAACGAGGCTCACGCCCGCCGTTATTCTTCTACCGAACATATAGCGCACATGGATTATCTGTTGGGAGAGTTGAAGAAAGGGTGTCCGCAGGCAGTTTATCTGCTGACTACTCCACCAGGGGCTTACGTGCGTAACGGCCGGAGGGGGGCCCGGGTGATCAATCCCCGAACAAAACTGGTGGTGAAGACGGAACAGGATTATGCGGCTTCCCGGAAACTGGCCTTGTGGGACATGTACCACATTGTGGGCGGCGAACGGCGGGCATGCCTGAACTGGAGCGCCGGAAACTATTACCAACGGGACAAAATTCATTTTACGCAGGACGGATATATCCTGCAAGGATTATTATTACACGAAGCGATTATCAAATCATACAACAATTATGTGGAAACTCAACTGGACGGAACTCGGAATTGACTGGGATAGATTGAAGGATGTGCTGACGTATGATTCCACGCAGCCGATGATTTTCAGCAGCGGACTGTTTCTTTTTCTTTTCTTAGGATTCAGTCTGGTCTATCTTCTCTTGCAGAAGAAGACCACGGCGCGCCTGCTGTTTGTCACTTTGTTTTCGTATTACTTCTATTATAAAAGCAGCGGGTTCTACTTTTTCCTGCTGGGTATTGTCACGATGTCCGATTTCCTGCTGGCTCGCAGGATGGAGGTCACGGTGTCGGCATGGAAACGGAAAATGCTGGTGGTGTGCAGCTTGTGCATCAACCTCGGATTGCTCTGCTATTTCAAGTACACGAACTTCTTCTATGAGATGCTGGCTCCCTTGTGGAACGGACAGTTCCAGCCGCTCGACATCTTCTTGCCGGTAGGTATTTCGTTTTTCACTTTCCAATCGTTGAGTTACACCATCGATGTGTATCGCCGGGATTTGAAGCCATTGTCGAACCTGCTGGACTATGCGTTTTATGTGTCTTTCTTTCCGCAGCTGGTAGCCGGACCGATTGTGCGTGCCCGCGATTTCATTCCGCAAATCCGGCAACCGCTGTTCGTTTCGTCGGAGATGTTCGGACAGGGGATTTTCTTTATCGTGAGCGGTCTGTTCAAGAAGGCGGTCATTTCGGACTACATCAGTGTGAACTTCGTGGAACGTATATTCGATAATCCGGGATTGTATTCGGGACTGGAAAACTTGTTTGGAGTGTACGGGTATGCCTTGCAGATTTACTGTGACTTCTCGGGGTATAGCGACATGGCCATCGGTATTGCCTTGCTGCTGGGATTCCGTTTCCCGCTCAACTTCAACTCGCCTTACAAGGCAGACAGTGTGACCGATTTCTGGCATCGCTGGCACATCTCTTTGTCTACTTGGTTGCGCGACTACCTTTATATCTCTCTGGGAGGCAACCGGAAAGGAAAGATTCGTACCTATATCAACCTGATATTGACCATGCTGCTGGGGGGACTCTGGCATGGAGCTTCGTGGAACTTTGTGGTGTGGGGCGGACTGCACGGGGTGGCACTGGCCTTGCATAAGTTCTTCCGCAGCCTGCTGGGGCGTCCTAAACAATATCGTAGTCAGGGCATACGGAAATTCTTTGCCGTGGTGCTGACCTTCCATTTTGTATGCTTCTGCTGGATTTTCTTCCGTAATGCCACGTTTGAAGCCTCTGTCACCATGATCCGGCAGATATTCACGGCCTTCCATCCGGAATTGCTGGAGCAGCTCCTGACGGGCTACTGGAAAGTCTTTGTGTTGATGGGGGTCGGTTTTCTGCTCCATTTCTGCCCCGACAGCTGGCAGAACGCCTGCAGCCGCGGTATGGTGCGCTTGCCGCTGGTGGCACAGGCCGTAGTGATGATTGCGTTGATTTACCTGGTGATACAGGTGAAAAGCAGCGATATACAGCCTTTTATCTACTTCCAGTTCTAAGGAGGCGGCTTCCCGAGCGTGAGTGGGATGCGACTAATTTGCGGGATGAAAATTATTTTTTCCTGAAAAAATTAGGAGAAAAGGGGGAATAATTGTATTTTTGTCGCGCTTTAGAAACATCCTTTTCGACAAAGGAAGCTGGAAAGTGTGTTTATTGGTATTTGCGCCCGTAGTTCAATGGATAGAATAAAGGATTCCGGTTCCTTCGATTGGGGTTCGACTCCCCACGGGCGTACATGATAGCTTATTAGACTGAAAATGAACGGTTTAATAAGCTTTTTTGTTTATAAACCCATACCTTTTGGAACCTGCGTGCGTAACGGTAGAAAAACGCACTTACGTTTAGGAGCAAACGCACTTGCGTTTCACATAAAACGTACTTGCGTTTTACTTAAAACGCTTAGGCGTTTGAATGAAAACGTCAAAGCGTTTTCCGGTAAGCGCAAAGGCGTTTCCGGAAGGTGAAAAAATCACTCTTTAAAGTGGACTGAAAGATGAAAAACTACATGTTTGAAATTTGCGCGAACTCCGCAGAAAGTTGTGTGGCTGCCCAGCAGGGAGGAGCCCATCGGGTTGAATTGTGTGCCGGCATGCCGGAAGGGGGAACCACTCCGTCCATCGGCGAGATCAAGGTGGCCCGTAAATTGATTGATATCCGGTTGCATGTCATTATCCGTCCGCGCGGAGGAGATTTTCTGTACACTCCTTCGGAACTGGACATCATGGAAGAAGACATCCAGGCCGCCCGTCAGGCTGGAGCCGACGGAGTGGTGTTCGGCTGTCTGACTCCGGAAGGAGAGCTCGACAAGCCGGCCATGCAGCGACTGATGAAGGCTGCCCAGGGACTCTCGGTCACCTTCCATCGGGCGTTTGATTATGTGAAGTCTCCTGCTAAGGTGTTGGAGGAACTGATAGATATGGGAGTGAACCGGGTGCTGACTTCCGGCCAGATGCCCACTGCGATAGAAGGGGCTACGTTGCTGGCGGAACTGGTGAAGCAGGCAGGCGACCGTATCATCATCATGCCGGGATGCGGGGTGAATGAACACAACATCGCGGAACTGGCCCGGGTAACAGGTGCCGGTGAATTCCATTTCTCTGCCCGCGAACAAAAAGAAAGCCGGATGCTTCTTCGCAATCCGGCTTTGTCGATGGGAGGTACGGATATGGATGAATATTGTCATCCGGTCACGACTCCCGAAAAAGTTCGTCGTACCATCGCGGCACTTACAGCCCGTGGATGACGTGGAGCAGTTGCTCGCCCATGCCGATGGTGTATCCGTGTGACTCGAAGACCACGCGGTTGAACGTATCGCCCAGGATAATCACCGGCAGGGTGGGCTTGTTGCCCAGTTTCATGTTTTCCGCAATCATCTTGAGGATGCTTCCGTCCTTGTCAATTCCAAATACCACGTTCGATGGCAGGTTAGGGAATTCCTTGCGGTCGAATTTCCGGTAGGCCGCTTCGTCGGTAAAGAGCAGTACAATCGTACGTCCCCATTTCTCAAATTCCGCTTTCTTGATTTCAATGTCTTTCAGGGCATGGTTGGTAGGTTCCTGTCCTACGCCCAGTACGCCGACAATGTAATAACCGCGGCCTGTGGTGCTGAGGATGGATACCTGTTCTCCGTTGTCTGGACGGGTGTACAATGCTTCAGAGTTGAAGTTGCCGATGACACGTACTTCCTCTGTATTGTCGCGCATGCAGAGCGGAGTGACCGTGGTCTTTCCCTCTTCTACCGTAAAGAAAGAGACCTGGCTCAACACGCTGCCGTTGGCCATACGGCTGCCGGTCACCATCATGTAATAACCTGTCGACATCTGGCTTCCATTTTTCAGCAGGGAGGCCCAGCTGGCATCTTCCGGATGGTTCTGCAGTTTGAAAGTACCGTTGTCATACTTCGACAAGGTGAAGTGGGTGTAGTATTTCGGATTGTCCAGTCGGGGAATCGGCTCGTAGGTGGCTTTCAGTGTGCCTTCCGACAAGTTGCCTCCTTCCGACTTCTCGAAGTCTACCAGTACCGGATTGCCGTTCAGACGATAGCAGATGTTGCCGTTCACTTCATCCTTCCAGGCCGGAATACCCAAACTGCGGGCGGCGGCTACGAAGAAGATGTCTCTGGAGTGGGAGTCGGTCACCCGGCTGCGCCATACACCTTCCGGAGAAGTCGTTGTAAACAAGGTGCTCAGGTCGTTGCGTATGAGCAGACTGTCTTTGCACCATTTCACCAGCACTTGCGGGTCGGCTTTGATTTGGGCGGCCAGTTCGGCGGGGAATACTTTCTGCAAGTAACTCCGGTAAGGTGTCAGCATCTCACTGGCAATACGCGGGGCCAGTACTTCTTTGACATCTGCATGGGTATCTGTTGCATAGAGATGGTCTTCCAGAATAGAGCAAGGCGTATCGCGCAAGTCTTTCTCGGCCAGTGTGCCCAGCAGTTCCAATGCCCGTGCCCCCTGTCCTTTTTCTACGGCATGAGAGAGGAACTGCATGATATCGGCATAGTTGCCTCTGGATTTTACGATGAAGTCACAGGTCTGTGCTTCGTCCAGCTTCTGTTCTTGGGCAAATGCCTTGGCTTTTTCTTCCGTCGGGAAGCTGGCTACGTAGGCATTGCGGATAGAATCTTCCTGGGCCATACGCAGGGTATTTTCCTTACGCTGGGCTTCGGTCACTTCCGGCAGATTGGCCTTTTCGGCAGGCGGTACGATGTGCAGGGTATCGGTAAACACGTCACCCGGACGGTGGGAGAGGGTAAGGGTCACTTCCTTGTCCTTGCCGAAAGAAACTTTTTTCAGGCCGAAGTGCTGGTTGGCGGAAGCATATACCAGCATGTCACCCAGTCCGGCGGAAAGCGATGCCTTGCCGGAAGCGTCGGTAGTCTTGTTGGCTACGGTATAGAATTCCGCATAGTTGTAGAGCTTGAATTCCACACGGGCACCTTCCACCGCTTTTCCCAATGAGTCGACCACGGTGACGGTGACCGGCGCACTCTGGGCGTAATTGTTGATGATGTTGATTTCGGTGTAGTTGGCAGTGGTTTTCATCACGTCTTCCGGTCCGTTATAGGCTCCGAAGACCTTGGTGTGCATCAGCATGCCTCGGCTGGCCGGGGCATTGAACCATCCCAAGTTCAGTACGGGTTCCGGTTCACAGGCACCGAGGAAGTACCATTTTCCGTCCACCCAGGCTTCCACCCAGGCATGGTTGTCGTCTGTGTGTGCCCAGCGCGGTGTATAGACCTGACGGGCTGGAATACCTACGGCACGCAGGGCGGCTACCAGGAAGGTGGATTCCTCTCCGCAACGTCCGTAAGCTGTTTTGACAGTAGCCAGTGGGGCACTGGTACGGCTGTCGGTCGGGGTGTAGACCACTTTTTCATGGCACCAGTGGTTTACTTCCAGCACGGCGTCGTACATGGACAGCTTTTCTACGCGGGGCATCAATTCCTGACGGAACACTTCGCGGGCATTGTCCAGGTTCTCGTTGTTTACCCGTACGGGAAGCACAAAATGACGGAAAATCAAGTCTGGAATCTGGGCACCCCAAGTGGTTTGCTTGCGGTCCTGAAGGGCCAGACGTACATTTTTCAAGTAGAATTCGCCGGAGTAGTCAGCAATATCGCCCGGCGTCATGTAGGCATACAGGAACATCATGGCTTCCCGTTCCTCCTGCGTCATTTCTTCATTGAAAACCGCAAAGAGATTGCCTCGGTTGAGAATTTCTTTTTTCTGGTTGAAGTCGGTTTCCACCTTCTGGCGGTAGTCGGTCTCTTTCAGGAAATGGTCGGAAGAGGTACAGGCCGGGAAAAGGCAGCTGAGCCAGAAACCCAGAATAGGGATAATTAGTTTTTTCATGTAGATAAAGAGTATGAGTAATAAATAAAAAAAAGACACGGAAACGGGCCTTTCTTCGCGGAGAAGAAATCTTTCGTTTCTGTGTCTTTTATTGTAATAGTCTGAATGCTTCTTAGATTGGTTTATATTCTACAAAAGCTTCCATGGCTTCATAACAAGCCAGTCCTAAGTGGTCGTAAAGTGAGGCGGTTCCGCGGTTGCGGTCTTCACTTCTCTGCCAGAACAGACGTTCGTCGTTGCCCAGGAACGGAGCACTTTCCATCTGCGACTGATGTTTCAGGATGGAGTTACGTTTTGCACGAAGTTCTTCCGGACTCAACGGCACGGCCATTTCGATGTTCTCGATTTCCCATTCAGCCCATGCACCACGGTACATCCAGATGCGGCAGTCTTTCAGCCATTCAGCTCCGGCATTCTTTTCTTCGTCGATAGCGGCGAACACGGCATCCGTACATACACGGTGAGTTCCGTGCGGGTCGGCCAAGTCGCCGGCTACGTAAATCTGGTGAGGTTTCACTTCACGAAGCAGGTTCAGTACGATTTCCACGTCGGCTTCACTGATAGGATTCTTTTCAATCTTTCCAGTTTCATAGAACGGAAGATCCAGGAAGTGGCAGCGGTTGAGTGGGATATGGTTGAATGTACAAGCTGTACGGGCTTCTCCACGACGGATAAGACCTTTGATGGTCAGGATGTCGCGTGTATCCATCTGGCCCTCCTTCTTGGTAGAGAAGAACTGCTTGATTTCAGCGTATTTGTCGCAGATGACCTTGTCTTCACTGTTTTCAAACAGCTGGTTGAAGCCGTTGATGAAGTGCATGAAGCGTACCACTTCTTCATCGCCTACGGCAATGTTGCCAGAGGTTTCGTAAGCTACGTGTACTTCATGGCCTTGCTGTACGAGACGGCGCAAGGTACCTCCCATGGAAATCACGTCGTCATCCGGATGCGGAGAGAATACCACCACCCGTTTCGGGAAAGGTTTAGCACGTTCCGGGCGGTACGTATCGTCTGCATTCGGCTTTCCGCCCGGCCATCCGGTAATGGTATGCTGCAGGTCGTTGAACACTTTGATGTTGGCATTGTAGGCAGAGCCGTAGAGTGCCAGCAGTTCGCTCAAGCCGTTTTCATTGTAGTCCTTGTTGGTCAGCTTCAGAATCGGTTTGTTGAGTGTGGTACACAACCATACAATCGCACTTCTCACCAGCTTGTCGTTCCATTCGCAACTGGTTACCAGCCACGGACGCTGGATACGCGTCAGGTGGGCAGCTGCAGCCAAGTCGATGCAGACGGAGGTATTGGCATGAAGTTGCAGGTAAGAAGCCGGTAATGTATCGCTCACCTTATCCTCCACCGCACTTCGGATGATGTCGGCTTTGTCTTCGCCCCATGCCAGCAAATATACTTTGCGGGCATTCAGGATGGTATTGATTCCCATGGTAATGGAGCATGGAGGCAGGTTGTCTACTCCGATGTTGTGTGCGGCTTCCGAACGGGAGGTCGCATCAATCAAAATCAGACGGGTAGTTGAGCTGGCATGTGAACCCGGTTCGTTCATACCGATATTTCCTTCCCGGCCTACTCCCATGATGACGATGTCGATGCCGCCGAAAGTCTGGATACGCTGTTCGTACAAACGGCAGTGTTCCGTAATGGCTTCCTGAGGAATCGTTCCGTCCATGGTGAAGATATTCTGGCGGTCGATATCTATCTGAGAAAGGAAAAGTTTGTTCAAGTGGTTGAAACTGCTACCGGCACCTTCCGTCAACGGATAATATTCATACAGGTTGAAGAATACCACGTTGCGGAAGCTGACGCCTTCATCTTTGTGTTTCCGAATCAATTCGGCAAAGAGCGGGCGTAAGGAAGCGCCTGTACCTACTGCAATGGTACAGAATTTTCCCTCGCGTTGTCTGTCCTGTATTTTGGCTACGATTTCATTGGCAATCTGTACCACTCCTTCATCAATGGTTTCAAAGATGTTGGTGGGTATTTTTTCGAGTCGTGTCAGTACAGAACGTTCCACCGCATTTTCCGGGCGGTAGTATCTGGGAGATACACGGTTCAGTGAGATTTGAGAGCTTAGGTTTGTTCTCATAAATTAGCAAATTAAAGATTGTTCTTTTCGATATCTTTGAAGTACTTGTAGGTGCCGACTTTCAGTTCGTCCGTAGCAGCTTCATCGCATACGATGATACCGTGCTGGTGCATCTGGAGTGCGCTGATGGTCCACATCTGTGTGATACCGCCTTCTACTGCATGCTGCAAAGCGCGGGCCTTGTTGTGTCCGTTGCAGATAATCAGCACTTCTTTGGCAGAAAGTACGGTACCTACTCCTACAGTCAGTGCTGTTTTAGGCACTTTGTTCACATCGTTTTCAAAGAAACGAGAGTTGGCAATGATGGTGTCGGTAGTCAGTGTCTTCACGCGAGTACGTGAGCTCAATGAAGAGCCCGGTTCGTTGAATGCGATGTGACCGTCGGGACCGATACCTCCCAGGAACAGGTCGATACCACCGAATTTCTCAATTTCCTTTTCATAGTTGGCACATTCTGCTTCCAAATCGGCTGCATTACCGTTCAGGATATGGATGTTTTCCTTGCAGATGTCAATGTGGTTGAAGAAATTGTTGAACATGAATGAGTGGTAGCTTTCCGGGTGAGATTCTGGAAGTCCAACATATTCGTCCATGTTGAAAGTCACTACATTCTTAAAAGATACAACTCCTTTTTTATTCAATTCAATCAGAGCTTTATACATCCCCAGTGGAGATGAACCGGTAGGGAGACCCAATACAAATGGTTTTTCTTTTGTAGGGTTAGCTGCGTTGATTTTCTTTGCTACATAATTTGCTGCCCAGTTGGACAGAGCGCTGTAATCAGGTTCAATGATTAGTCTCATGATGGTTAGAATTTTGAATATTGAAATTAATTAATTGTTCTCTTCGAAAATTAGCTTGCTTCTGCAAATATATCAAAGCTTACTCAGAATGTCAAATAAAAAAATAGATTTTTTATGCTTGACTTTTTAAAGAAAAATTCTACATTTGTAAATGTTTCTATAAAAAATAACGAATATGGGTCAGACTCTATTGACAAACATACAGAAAGGCGTTAAAAGTGCATTGGTAAAACAGCGTATCATTACGCATTTGATTTATGCAGGCAGCACCACAATTACAGATTTGTCTAAATCAATGGGGCTAAGCGTTCCTACCGTGACAAAATTTGTGGATGAAATGTGCAGAGAAGGATATGTGAACGATTGTGGAAAACTGGAGACCAGTGGGGGACGTCATCCCAGTTTATATGGATTGAATTCAGATTCTGCTTATTTTATAGGAGTGGCGTTGGCGGTGCAGTCGTTAAGTTTAGGTGCCATTAATTTTAAGGGAGATGTGTTGCAGACAAAGATGGAGATTCCGTTTAAACTGGAAAATACACCGGAATGTCTGGAGCGTATTTGCCGGGAGATTGAAATCTTTATCGATGAACTTCCTTGTGACAAGTCGAAGATATTGAATATTTGTATTGGTATGACCGGACGTGTCAATCCGGAAACAGGATGTAGCTATACACACTTGACATTTGGTGATAAACCGTTGGCTCAGATGTTTACCGACAGACTGGGGATTAATGTCTGCATTGACAATGACAGCCGGGCCATGGCGTATGGAGAATATATCACGCGTCCGGAAAAGTGTCCGAAAAACCTCATATTTATCAATGTGAACTGGGGACTGGGCTTGGCCATTATCATTGATGGTAAACTGTATTCCGGAATGTCTGGATTTGCCGGTGAATTCGGCCATAACTATGGATATGACAACCAGCAGATTTGTTATTGCGGAAAGAAAGGATGTATCGAGACGGAAGTCTCCTGTTCTGCATTATACCGTAAGTTCATTGCCCGTCTTCGCCAGGGAGAAAATTCCATCCTGCTGAAAGAGAAGGCCATCGATGACATTACGCTGGCCGATATTATTTCGGCTGTACGTCGGGAAGACGTGTTGGCTATCGAGCTGGTGGAAGAAATCGGAGCCAAGTTGGGACGTCATATCGGTGACTTGATTAATGTATTCAATCCGGAGCAAGTGATTATTGGAGGTGAATTTTCAAAAGTGGGAGAATACCTGCTTCCTCCGGTTATCTCAGCTGTCCGTAAATATACGCTGAATCTGATGTATAAGGATTCAGACATCGTCTTGTCTGAATTGAAGGAGAAGGCTAATGTGATAGGTTCTTCTTTATTGTCACGAAGCAAATTGTTTGCCTTGGAATAACGATCCTTTTTTAGAGATAAAATAAGAATCCACAGAAAGAGTTGTGCAAATACCGTAGGCTCTTTCGGTGGATTTTTTGTTATAAAGAAGTGGTTTGCAGACACTGGTAAAAAGATTCCCAGTTTTCATTGAAAGCTTGCATGGAAGGAAAAAGCAGGTTTGCTCCTTCTTGCAAGAGTACCTTGTCCGGAAGCGGTCCGGTATTCAGGGCAACTGTAAAGATTCCGGCGGCTACTCCAGCCCGTACGCCGAGCGGGGCATTTTCGATGACAATCGCTTCATCAGCTTTGATTCCAGCCTTCTGTAAAGCCATCAGGTAGGGTTCCGGATTGGGTTTCCCGTATTTTACGTCGAAAGCCGTGACCATCAGTTCGCGGTGAAAGATGTCTGGAAAGTAATGGTTCAGTTTGTCCAACAAGGAATGTTGTCCGGAACCGGTGACTACCATGGGGATGAGGCCGGCAGCCTTTATCTTTTTCAATACTTCGAGTGCACCGGGCATGGGAGCCGCTTTGGGGAGGCTGTTGAACAAGTCGCTCTTGGTCTGATAGATTTTCTTGATTTCTTCTTCAGAAGCCTCGTAGCCTCTTTCTCGTTGGCTGACAATGTTGATGGTGGAAGCTCCTGTACGGCCTTCGTGAAGATAGGCTTCCTCCGGACTCAGGCTCATTCCATATTGTTTCATGGCTTCATGCCAGGCACGGGCATGGTTCTTCATGGAGTCGAACAGCACGCCGTCCATGTCGAACAATACCGCTTTCAAATCGATGTGTGTATAAGAATGTGTGGTGAGATATTGATGGATATTTTGTTGAAACATGATGATACTTTTTTACAATATTCAGGCACGCATTACATGAATTCCTTTCCGCTGTTCTGTCACATCGGAAGGGTGCTTTTCATGTAATTCGTGCCTGTAAACTAAAAAAACGGAGTTATGTCTCGTTTTTTATTTCTTCAGACGGGCCTGGATAGCTTCAGATTCTTTTTCGTATCCCGGTTTGTTCAGAAGGGCAAACATGTTTTTCTTGTATGCTTCTACACCCGGCTGGTTGAACGGATTGACTTCAAGCAGATAACCGCTGATACCGCAGGCTTTTTCGAAGAAGTAGATAAGTTGTCCCAGGTAGTATTCGTTCAATGAAGGAACGCTGACACGCAGGTTAGGAACGCCTCCGTCCACGTGGGCAAGCTGTGTACCCAGTTCAGCCATCTTGTTGACTTCATCGATACGTTTTCCGGCCAGGAAGTTCAAGCCATCCAAGTTTTCTTCATCGCTCGGGAAGTGGAGTTCGTGGTTCGGAGTCTCGATAGAAACGACCGTTTCGAAGATGGTACGTTCACCCTGCTGAATCCATTGTCCCATAGAGTGCAGGTCGGTAGAGAAGTCTACAGAGCTAGGATAGATACCTTTGTGGTCTTTTCCTTCTGATTCACCGTACAGTTGTTTCCACCATTCCATGAAGTAGTGCAGTTTCGGCTGGAAGTTAACCAGAATTTCAATTTTCTTTCCGCTCTGGTACAATTCGTTACGAGTAGCAGCATACAAAGCGGCCGGGTTTTCGTACATATTTTCGTTGGCGCATACTTTTTCCATTTCACATGCACCGGCTACCAGCTGGTCGATGTCGATACCTGCTACGGCAATCGGAAGCAGACCTACCGGAGTCAGTACTGAAAAACGTCCACCTACATTGTCAGGAATGATGAATGATTTGTAACCTTCCTTGTCGGCTGTGACGCGGGCTGCACCTTTCTTCGCATCTGTTACAGCTACGATGACTTTGCGGGCCATATCCTTGCCTCTCTGGTCTTCGCACTGTTTTTTCAACAGACGGAAAGCCAAAGCAGTTTCTGTAGTAGTTCCAGATTTAGATATGTTGATGACACCGAATTTTTTATCTTTCAGGAATTCAGTCAATTCAAACAGATAATCTTCGCTGATGTTATGTCCGGCAAAAATAATAGTCGGTTGTCCGGCTTTCTTTTCTTGCAGCCAGGCAAAGCTGTTTGACATGGCTTCAATGACGGCACGTGCACCCAGGTAGCTACCTCCGATACCTGCTACAACCACTACCTCGCAGTTCTCACGGAGAATCTGTGCAGTAGCTTTCAGGTCGTTCAAATGTGCAGTTGTAATGGAAGATGGCAAATGCAACCAACCCAAAAAGTCATTTCCCAAGCCTGTACCTTTTTCCAGTGTTTCCATACAAGCTTTTACTTTCGGTTCATAAGAAGCCAATTTTTCTTTGGAGATGAAGTCCAAAGTTTTTTCCACGTTTAGTTTAATATTTTCCATAACTGTTTTTGAGTTTATCTAAATGAATCAGTTAATAATTTAATTTCAATCATTGGAGATATCCGCTCATAAAGGATATTGTAGACGGCATCTACAATCGGCATGTTTACGTGCAGGTGTTTGTTCAGCTCCTTGATGCATTTGGTTCCATAATAACCTTCTGCAATCATTTCCATTTCAATCTGTGCGCTTTTCACAGAGTATCCTTTCCCGATCATGGTTCCGAATACGCGGTTACGGCTGAAATTAGAATAGGATGTCACGAGCAGGTCACCCAAGTAGGCCGAATCGTTTGTGCAGCGGTTAACCGGATGTACGGTATCCAGAAAACGGTTCATTTCCTGTAAGGCATTGGAGACCAGTACAGCCTGGAAATTGTCTCCATATTTCAGACCACTGCAAATGCCGGCTGCAATGGCATATACGTTTTTCAAGACGGAAGCATATTCAATGCCGGCCACGTCTGTATTGACAGAAGTCTTGATATAATGTCCGGCCAGTTGTTTGGCAAACATTTTGGCTTTTTCTATATCCTTGCAGCCTACCGTGAGGTAAGAGAGCCTCTCCAAGGCTACTTCCTCCGCATGACACGGACCCGCCAATACCGCAATGTTATTTTCGGGTACGTCGTATATCTTATGGAAATAATCGGATACGATCAGGTTCTCGTCTGGAACGATACCTTTGATGGCGGTAACGATGAATTTATCCTTCAGTTTGACCTTTAGCTTTTTGAGGTGAGTTTTCAGATAGGGTGAAGGAGTCACGAAAATCAGGGTATCCGATTCTCTCACTACCTTGTTGATATCTGATGAAAAGTTGATGCATTTCATGTCGAAACGCACACTTGTCAAATAAGCCGGATTATGCCCCAGACGCTTGAATTCTTCAATTCGGTCGTCACGGCGCATGTACCAGTTTATCGATTCTGCCTGGGTCAATATAATCTTGGCAATAGCTGTGGCCCAGCTTCCTCCCCCCATGATTGCTATTTTTCCGGGTAATTTCATACTTTTATATTTAATGAAAAACAGATATGAAGGGCAAGGAAATTTCTTTGCCCTTCATATCCTTTTATTCATTTATTTTATCTTTTCAATCCAGCCCGCCACTTCGTCTACAGTCGGGTTCTTCAGCTCCAACTTGTATTTTTTATTGATGCCGCAGATATCCTGATGGAGTTTCTGGGGATTGACATCTTTCATGTCACTTACCAAGTTATATCCGGCTTTCTGAAGAACAGGTACCCAGTCTTCTGCTACACCCAGTTCCATGAACTTGGCCGGCGCATCTTTCGGGATTACTTTTTCCGGACGCATCTGCGGGAAGAACAATACTTCCTGGATGGTGTTCTGTCCGGTCATCAGCATGACCAGACGGTCCATACCGATACCCATACCTGAAGTAGGAGGCATACCGTATTCCAAGGCACGTACGAAGTCCTTGTCAATAATCATAGCTTCGTCGTCTCCCTTTTCGCTCAGACGCATCTGTTCTTCGAAACGTTCCAACTGGTCAATCGGGTCATTCAGCTCTGAATAGGCGTTGCAAAGTTCCTTTCCGTTCACCATCAGCTCGAAGCGTTCGGTCAGGTCCGGATTGTTGCGGTGTTTTTTGGTCAGCGGAGACATTTCAATCGGATAGTCGGTGATGAAGGTCGGCTGGATGTAGTTGCCTTCGCAGAATTCCCCGAAGATTTCGTCAATCAGTTTGCCTTTACCCATGGTCTCGTCGATTTCCATGTTCAGTTTCTGGCACACTTCCCGAATCTGTTCCTCGCTCATACCTGTCAGGTCGTATCCGGTGAATTCTTTGATAGAATCCAGCATGGTGACACGCTTGAACGGAGCCTTGAAACTGATAACATTATCCCCAATCTTCACTTCTGTGGTACCGTTTACGTCCATGCAGATTTTCTCAAGCATGTTTTCCGTAAACTTCATCATCCAGTTGTAGTCTTTATAAGCGACATAGATTTCCATACAAGTGAATTCCGGGTTGTGTGTACGATCCATACCTTCGTTACGGAAGTTCTTGCCAATTTCGTACACGCCTTCAAAACCACCCACAATCAGTCGTTTCAGGTACAACTCACTGGCAATACGCATGTACAAAGGAATGTCGAGCGCGTTGTGGTGAGTGATGAACGGGCGTGCGGCAGCACCTCCCGGGATAGACTGAAGAATCGGAGTTTCCACTTCCACATAACCTTTGGAATTGAAATACTCTCTCATGGAATTATAAATCTTGCTACGTTTCAAGAAAATATCTTTTACTCTGTCGTTGACTACCAGGTCTACATAACGCTGGCGGTAGCGGAGTTCAGGGTCTTCGAATTTGTCGTATGCCACTCCGTCTTTGTATTTTACAATCGGAAGCGGACGGATTGATTTGGACAACACTGTCAGTTTTTGTGCATGGATGGAAACTTCGCCTGTTTGTGTGCGGAATACGAAGCCTTCAATTCCGATAAAGTCACCCAAGTCCAGCAAACGTTTGAAAACGACATTGTATAAATCTTTGTTTTCATCCGGACAGATGTCGTCGCGGGTTATATATACTTGAATACGACCTTTAGAGTCTTGCAATTCAATGAAGGATGCCTTACCCATTACGCGGCGAGACATGATACGACCGGCTACAGATACTTTGCGGGGTTCCGCATCGTCTTTAAATTCGGCTTTAATGTCAGTCGAAAAAGCGTTGGTTACATACTCGGCAGCAGGGTATGGATCAATCCCCATTGCTCTCAACTCATTCAGACTGTTACGTCTGATAATTTCCTGTTCGCTTAATTCTAATACGTTCATTTGTTAGTATATTAACTCATTTTGGCCACAAAAATAAAAAACATTTTGCAAATTACCTCTATTTATAAGGTTCTTTTAGAATAAAAAGCCTGAGAATAGTAGTGTTATTTAGATTTTTGTAACAAACGCATGGAAAGGAATTGGAGTTTCAAAAATGTACATTTCTTCTTTGTATGGAAGTATTTTGAAGTCAAAATTTGCTTTCTGTGATTAAATTGTTACCTTTGGGCGTTTCTAATGAATGAAAAGCATGAAAATAATCTTATTGCAGACAGATATTTGTTGGGCTGATCCTACGGCCAATGTGGCTCGTTTGGGAAAGGTCATTGATCATTACGATAAAGTCGATTTGTTTGTGCTTCCGGAAATGTTTTCTACGGGTTTTTGCACTTTGCCGGAAGGTATTGCGGAACCGGCGGACAGTCCTACCTTGCAATGGATGAAACAGACGGCCAGTGCGCATGATTGTGCCCTTGCCGGCAGTATCTCCATAGCGGAAAATGGAAAATTCTATAACCGTTTCTTCTTTGTGTATCCCGACGGGAAAGTGCAATGGTACGACAAAAAGCATTTGTTCACGTATGGTGGAGAAGACAAACATTATACGGCAGGTACGGAACGTGTCGTGGTGAATTTCCGTGGTGTACGGTTTCTGCTCGAAGTGTGCTATGACTTGCGCTTCCCTGTATGGTCCCGGAACCGTGGCGATTACGATGTGGCGTTGTATGTAGCCAGCTGGCCTTCTCCCAGAGTGGAGGCCTGGAAGGCTTTGTTGCGGGCGCGAGCCATTGAAAACCAGTGCTATGTGCTGGGTGTGAACCGGGTGGGAAAAGACCCGTACTGTGACTATTGTGGAGGTACGGCAGCCATCGACCCGTATGGAAAGACACTTTCGGCCTGTGAAGATGGCAAAGAGGGGCAGGCGGAAGCCTTCATCGATATGAATGAACTGGAAACCTTCCGGAAAAAGTTCCCGGTGCTGGATGATGCAGACGCTTTTACATTGAATTAACTTCTTATTTTATGAAAGACAATCATAAACTTTTGTTATTGGGCGACCAGGCGATAGCGCTGGGCGCCATTCATGCGGGAATCTCGGGAGTCTATGCCTATCCGGGAACCCCTTCGACTGAAATTACCGAATATATACAGGAATCTCCGATAGCGAAGGCGCGCGGGTTGCACAGCAGCTGGTGTACTAATGAAAAAACAGCCATGGAAGCAGCCTTGGGAGTGTCGTATGTGGGCAAGCGGGCGCTGGTTTGCATGAAACATGTGGGAATGAACGTCTGTGCCGATGCTTTCATCAATTCAGCCATTACGGGTGTCAATGGAGGGGTAGTGGTATTGGCAGCCGACGATCCTACCATGCATTCCTCTCAGAATGAGCAGGATTCCCGCTTTTATGGCAAGTTCGCTTTAATTCCGATACTGGAACCTTCTTCCCAGCAGGAGGCCTACGATATGATGGCGTATGCATACGACCTTTCGGAACAGATGCGTACGCCGGTATTGATGCGTATTACCACCCGAATGGCTCATTCCCGCGCAGCAGTAGAAGTCGCTGCGTCCGGAAAGGAAGTCACTTGTACGGGACGTCAGTCTGTTCCTTCCGACTGGGTGCTGTTGCCGGGAAATGCCCGTCGCCGTTATGTGGAAGTCATCGAGAACCAGCAGAAACTGGAGGCTGAAGCTGAACGTTCTGCCTATAACCAGCTGAGCATGCAGGAAGGGATGGCTGAGAAAGGCATTGTGGCCTGTGGCATCGGTTACAACTATGTGATGGAAAACTTTCCGGAAGGATGTCCTTATCCCATACTGAAGATTTCACAATATCCTTTGCCGGTGGAAGCCTTGACTCGTCTGGCAGACTCTTGCAAGGAGATTCTGGTGGTAGAAGACGGACAGCCTTTCGTGGAAGAGCAGCTGAAGGGTATCCTGCCTTCTCAATATGTCGTAAAGGGCCGTTTGAGCGGTGATTTGCCCCGTACGGGGGAACTGACTCCCGACAATGTGCGTCGGGCCTTGGGATTGTCGAGTGGACAGGTTTATGCGGCCGCACAGAATGTGGTACCCCGTCCGCCGGCCTTGTGCAAGGGATGCGGACACCGCGATGTGTATGATGCCTTGAATAAGGTGGCTGCAGAATATCCGGATGCAAAGATTTTCGGAGATATCGGTTGCTATACGCTGGGGGCACTTCCGCCTTTCCGCACATTGAGCAGCTGCGTCGATATGGGGGCTTCCATCACGATGGCCAAAGGAGCGGCCGATGCAGGACTGTTTCCTTCCATTGCCGTGATAGGGGATTCCACTTTCACCCATTCCGGAATGACGGGACTGCTGGATGCGGTGAACGATCAATCGAACATCACGGTCGTTATTTCCGACAACCTGACTACAGCCATGACCGGAGGACAGGATTCAGCCGGAACCAATAAGTTCGAGGCCATCTGTCTGGGATTGGGAGTGAAGCCGGAGCATGTCCGGGTGGTGGTACCGCTTCCCAAGAACATGGAAGAAATCACCCGGGTCATTCGGGAAGAGATAGAATACAAGGGGGTGTCTGTCATTATTCCGCGCAGGGAATGTATGCAGACGTTGAACCGGAAACTGAAACAGCAAAAAGCAAAGAAACAATGAAAACAGATATTATACTTTCTGGAGTGGGCGGACAGGGAATTCTGTCCATTGCCACGATTATCGGTGAGGCGGCCCTGCATCTGGGGCTGAACCTGAAACAGGCCGAAGTACACGGAATGAGTCAGCGGGGAGGCGATGTGCAGTCGAACCTGCGTTTGTCGGAGGCGCCGATTGCTTCCGATTTGATACCCTTGGGCACAGCGGATATGATTATTTCTCTGGAACCGATGGAGGCACTGCGTTATCTTCCGTATTTGTCGAAAGACGGATGGATTATCACTTCGGCTACTCCGTTCAAGAATATTTCCAATTACCCGGAAGACGAAAAACTGCGGGCGGAACTCCATGCACAGCCTCATGTGGTGGTGCTGGATGTGGAAAATCTGGCAAAGGAGAACCAGATACCCAGGTCGGCCAATGTCATCTTGTTGGGCGCGGCGGCTCCTTTCTTGAAAATCCTGAATGTGGACGTGCTGCGTGAAAGTGTAGGACGTATCTTTGCGCCGAAAGGAAAAGAGGTGGTGCAGATGAATTACCGGGCGTTCGATATCGGTCATGAATATGTGAAACAATTGAAATTCTAAAGGCTTATGAGCTGCGTGTTTAGTGAAGACCTGGTCAACTCTGTGGCCAAGGAAATGAAGGTGGCCGATTTGTCCAATGCGACCATCGGCGATGTGTTGCTGGTGGCGTCCCGTTTGGAAGAACTTACGGGTATTCCTTTTATCCGGATGGATCAGGGTTCTCCCGGTCTTCCGGCGAATAAAGTGGGAATTGAAGCCGAGAAAAAGGCGCTTGACAGGGGAGTGGGTTCCCAGTATCCGGCAGCTGCCGGAGTGGCCGAGCTGAAGCAGGCTGCTTCCCGTTTTGTAAAGGCATTTATTGATGTGGATATTTCTCCACGTGCCTGTTTGCCTACTACGGGTTCCGTTGCGGCTTCTTTTGGGGCCTTTATCGCCTGTACCCAGCGGATTCCCGGGAAAGACAAGGTGCTGTTTATCGATCCGGGTTTCCCGATACAGAAGTCCCAGTTGCGCATTTTAGGCATTGCGTGGGAGTCGTTCGATATCCACGACTTCCGGGGAGAACCGTTGCGTGCTAAACTGGAAAGTTTCCTTTCCAAAGGAGATATTGCGGCCATTGTCTATTCCAATCCCAACAATCCGGCTTGGATTTGCCTGGAAGAAAGCGAGCTGAAAATCATCGGGGAACTGGCTACGCGGTATGATGCGGTGGTCATGGAAGATCAGGCGTATTTCTGTATGGACTTCCGTCATGCGTTCGGCCGTCCTTATCAGCCTCCTTTCGTGCCTACAGTGGCCCGTTATACCGACAATTATATTCTCATGCTGTCTGCCTCCAAAATCTTCAGCTATGCCGGACAGCGTATTGCCTTGGCTTGTGTATCTGATAAGCTGTTCGATACGCAGTATCCGGCCTTGGCCTCCCGTTATGAGGATTCAGGCGTATTCGGACCGACCTTCATCGCTTCCATCATGTACATGATTACTTCCGGCTGCACGGCCACTACCCAGTATGCCATGGCAGAGATGCTGGAAAAATCCATTACCGGTGAAATCAATTTTGTGGAAGACGTCCGTGAGTATGAACGGCGCGCCCGCCGGATGAAGCAGATTTTCACCGCTCATGGCTTTTCAGTGGTCTATGACAAGGATGTGACCCAGCAGGTGGGCGATGGCTTTTTCTTTACCTTGGGCTATCCCGGACTGACGGGTGGTGAGTTGCTCCGTGAACTGATGATGTACGGGGTGAGCAGCATTTCCCTGTCGACGACGGGCAGTGAACAGCAGGGTGTGAGAGCCTGTACTTCCCGGATGCGGGAGGAACTCTATCCGGTGCTGGAAGAACGGATGAAGGCTTTTCAGGAAGACCATCCTGTGTCGAGCAAATAACCAAACTACTACAGAAATAAAGAAAAACACACTATGATTTGGAATCCGAACAAAGAATGTATGCCGCGTGAACAGATGCGTGAGCTGCAGGGGAAACGTTTGTGCAAGCTGGTGCAGTATGTGTACCATAATGTGCCTTTCTATCGGCACAAGATGCAGGAGATGGACCTCACTCCTGATGACATCCGGGAAATTGAGGACATCACGAAACTGCCTTTTACCACCAAACAGGATTTGCGGGACAATTATCCGTACGGGCTGATGGCGGCTCCTCTTTCGGAAGTGGTGCGTGTGCATGCTTCTTCCGGAACGACCGGCAACCCGACCATCGTGGGATATACCCGCCGCGACTTGTCTATCTGGTCGGAGGTGATGTCGCGTTGTCTTTCGGCATACGGGGTGACCCGTGACGATACGTTTTCCGTGAGTTACGGGTATGGCCTGTTTACCGGCGGACTGGGCGCGCACTATGGTGTAGAGAATTTAGGGGCAACCGTGATTCCGGCTTCTACCGGAAATACGGAAAAGCATGTACGCCTGATTCGAGATTTGCACATCACGGGCATTGCCTGTACGCCTTCGTATGCCTTGTATCTGGCAGAGGTGGTGGAACGGATGGGTATCCGTAAGGAAGAACTGGGATTGCGTATCGGCGCTTTCGGAGCAGAACCTTGGACGGAAAACATGCGTCAGGAAATCCAGGCTCGTTTGGGGCTGAAGGGCTATAACATTTATGGATTGAGCGAGATTATGGGGCCGGGCGTGTCTTACGAATGTCAGGAGCAGTATGGTTCCCATATCAATGAAGACCATTTCTATCCGGAAATCATCGACCCTGTGACGTGTCAGAACCTGCCGTATGGTACGCAGGGAGAGCTGGTGTTTACCACATTGACCAAGGAGGGCATGCCGCTGCTCCGCTACCGTACCAAAGACCTGACTTCTCTGATTGCCGACCCGTGTCCTTGCGGACGTACCAGCGTGCGTATGACGCCGATTATGGGTCGAAGCGACGATATGCTGATTATCCGGGGTATCAATGTCTTCCCGTCGCAGGTGGAAAGTGTGATTTTGGGCATGAAGGAATTTGAACCGCAGTATCTGCTGGTGGTCGACCGGAAGAACAACCTCGATACGTTGGAAGTGCAGGTGGAAGTGCGCCGCGACTTTTTCAGCGACGACATCGGTTCCATGCTGAAGCTGAAGAAGACCCTTTCCGACCGCTTGAAGAGTGTGCTCTCCATCAGTGCGGAAGTCAAACTGGTGGAACCGAACAGCATAGCCCGTAGTCAGGGCAAGTCCAAACGTGTGATTGATAACCGAGTATTGGTGTAATTAAAGGAAGTGAATCTATGATAATCAAACAATTATCCGTTTTTCTGGAAAATAAGACCGGAAGAATCAATGACGTGGTGCATGCGTTGGGAGCTAATGGTATCAATATGCATGCCTTCAGTATGGCCGAGACTGCCGATTTCGGTATTTTACGCCTGATTGTTTCCGATGTGGAGAAAGCAGTCGAGGTGCTCCGGGCAAAAGATTTTGCCGTGATGTCGACCGATGTGGTCTGTCTGTCGTGTGACAATGTGCCCGGCTCGCTGGCTGTGGTATTGGAATATCTGGCCGAAGAGCAGATTTTCATTGAATACATGTATGCGTTTGCCCAGGCCGACCAGGCCCATGTGGTCATCAAACCCAATGACATGGAGCATTGTTTGAAGGTGCTCGAAGCGCATCATTGCCGTGTGCTGGGAAAAGATGAACTTTAAGAAAAAGAACTGTCTGTAAAGATAAAGTAAAAAATCTCCTGCTTTCAGCCGGAAAGTTCGCATGAACTGAGGCTGAGCAGGAGATTTTTTTGTGTGGTTCTCATTCGATTTCCATTCCTCGATTGGAGGTCGCATTTCTATATTGCTGCTGGGGAGTCTGCTTAGAACAAGCTCCAGGAGACGGTCAGTCCGGCCATGACGATGGCCACCATGCTCATCAGTTTGATGAGGATGTTCAGGCTCGGACCGGAAGTGTCCTTGAACGGGTCGCCCACCGTATCGCCTACCACGGTGGCCCGGTGTACTTCGCTGCCTTTCCCGCCAAAGTTGCCTTCTTCCACGTATTTCTTCGCATTGTCCCAGGCACCGCCGGAGTTAGCCATGAAGATGGCCAGGATAAAGCCCGATGACAATCCCCCTATCAGCAGTCCGATGACGCCCGGTACCCCGAACAGCAGTCCCGTCACAATGGGAGCGATGATGGCCAGCAAGGAAGGGAATACCATTTCTTTCTGGGCACCCCGTGTGGAGATTTGTACGCAGCGGGCATAATCTGGTTCCGCCTTGCCTTCCAGAATCCCTTTGATTTCACGGAACTGCCGGCGCACTTCTTCTACCATGTGGGCTGCGGCTCTGCCCACCGCATTCATGGTCAGTCCGCAGAACAGGAAGGCCATCATGCTGCCGATAAACATTCCGGACAGTACTTTCGGATTCATCAGTGTGACGTCGTAATACATCATGAAATCCGTAAATCCGGCTTCGTGAATGACTACCTCCAGTCCGTTGGGAAGTTCCAGTACCGTCGTACCGATGCGTTCCAGTCCGATACGGATTTCTTCGATGTAAGAAGCCAGCAGTGCCAGTCCGGTCAGGGCAGCCGAGCCGATGGCAAATCCTTTTCCGGTGGCTGCCGTGGTGTTCCCCAAGGAATCCAGCGCATCGGTCCGTTTGCGTACTTCTTCTCCCAGGCCGCTCATCTCGGCATTGCCTCCGGCGTTGTCGGCTATCGGGCCATACGCGTCTGTAGCCAAGGTTATGCCTAAGGTGGACAACATGCCCACCGCCGCAATGCCGATGCCGTAGAGTCCCATACTGATGTTCGTGAAGTCAAATCCCGAGGCCAGCCAGTAGGACAGGATGATACCGGCCACGACGGCAATGACCGGAATCGTGGTAGATACCATGCCCAGTCCGATGCCTGAGATGATGACCGTGGCCGGTCCGGTCTTTCCGCTTTCCGCCAGTTTCCGGGTCGGCTTGTAGGATTGAGAGGTATAGAATTCCGTCGATTGTCCGATGATAACCCCCACCACCAGTCCGATGACAACGGCACAGGAGATGTAGAGCCAGTTCTCCAGCTGCAACAGCCAAAGAATCACGAAAGTGGCGATGACAATCAGTCCCGCGCTGAGGTTGGTGCCCGTTGACAAGGCCCGGAGCAGTTCCCTCATGCCTGCGTCCTCTTTGGTACGTACGGCAAAAATACCGATGATGGACAAAAGAATACCGACTGCTGCAATCAACATCGGGGCAATGACTGCCTTGAACTGCATGACCGTATCGCCGGTTCCGATGTAGGCCGCCGCTCCCAAGGCCGCTGTGGCCAGAATGGACCCGCAATAAGATTCATAGAGGTCGGCTCCCATGCCGGCCACATCGCCCACATTGTCGCCCACGTTGTCGGCAATGGTTGCCGGGTTGCGCGGGTCATCTTCCGGGATACCTGCTTCTACTTTCCCTACCAGGTCGGCTCCCACATCGGCTGCCTTCGTGTAAATGCCTCCTCCTACACGGGCAAAGAGGGCCTGTGTGGAGGCTCCCATACCGAAAGTCAGCATGGTGGTGGTAATGATGCACAGTTTGGAGGTCGGATTCAGGGCATCTTCCGGGATGCACTGCTCCAGCAACAGATACCAGAATGAGATGTCGAACAATCCCAGTCCTACGACGACCAGTCCCATGACAGCTCCGCTGCGGAAGGCCACTTTCAGACCTTTGTTCAAAGAGTTCCGGGCTGCATTCGCCGTGCGTGCCGAAGCGTAGGTAGCCGTTTTCATGCCCAGGTAGCCCGAAAGGCCGGAAAAGAATCCTCCCGTCAGGAAGGCCACAGGCACCCAGTGGTTTTGCAGGTTGAACCCATAGGCCATGATGGCAAACAGCACCGCCAGGGCGATAAACACGATAGTGACAATTTTATATTGCTGTTTCAGGTACGACATGGCTCCTTGCCGCACATACGAGGCGATGCGTGCCATGGCAGGAGTACCTTCGCTTTCCTGTTTCATCTGCCGGTAGAAATATCCGGCAAGTGCCAATGCCAGCAGCGATGCGGCCGGTATCAGCCAGAAGAGGGATGTTTCCATAATATCTTGATATAAGAGTTTCCTCAAACTTACAAAAAATCTTTGGAATAATCACATAAAATCCAGTGGATTCCGGTGGCTGAAAAGGAGGATAATGTGGCTTTTTTGTGGAAATGATAATTATCCCGGGGACGTGTGTTCTATGAGGTAAATATGTAAAGCTGTATTGATTTGTATACTGTAAAAATGTGGTGGAAGATATATTTTATGCTTAAATTGATATTCTTTGGAAGAAATTTTGAGTGCCATTGGTGTTCCATACTTGGAAAGGGGCACAAAGAGTTGTGTCTCTGTCTGAAAAACATTATCTTCGCAATATAGAACGTAAGATTTCTTCATTATAGAGTGAATGAGACTCAATACAAGAGTTGCTCAATAAAAGTTATATGATATGATTACCAAGATAGAAATTGACGGATTTAAGTCCTTTTCGGATTTTCAGATGGAGTTTACACCCTTTACTGTTATAGCAGGGACGAATGCATCGGGTAAGAGTAATCTGTTTGATGCGTTGCATCTTCTGTCCAATCTGGCTGTAATGGACCTGCGTACGGCTTTTTCCTACAAAAATTTAAGGGGAGACGTGAAGGAATTGTTTACACAATATGGAGATAAGGTGACAGCACGCAAAATGCATTTTGCAGTGGAATTGCTGGTAGAAAGGAAAATTGTTGATAATTGGGGGGGGCAATGTGACATAAAAACGCCAAGATTACGTTATGAACTGACCATTGCCCGGAAAGAAAATGGAAAAGGATTTGAAGAGTTGGTGGTTGAGTATGAATACTTGACTAAAATCAATACGGATGATGATAAATGGGCAAAAAAATATCTTGGAGAAAAAAATAAGCAGATTTGGAAAAACTCACAGAGTGGAGGCAGTTCCAAACCTTATATTTATACAGAGCAGATAAACGGTGTGACTACTATACGGATGCGGCAGGATGGTAGGCAAGGAGGAAAGGCTGCACCTGCAAATGCAGTGAATCAGACGGTATTGGCTAGTGTGGCTACTACGGATTTTCCACATGTGTTAGCTGCCAAGAAGGAGATAAGCAATTGGAATTTTATGCAGCTTAATCCGGAGATTCTTCGCGAACCAACCCGATATGAGGTTAATTTAGATGATAAAATAGGACATAGTGGAGAAAATTTGGCGGCAGCACTTTACAGAATTAAGGAAGAGAGCGCTTATAACTTGCAACTCATTTCTTTTAAGTTGAACTCTTTTTTACCAGAGTTTACGAGTGTGGATGTGTTGGATGATACGGCGAATAAGCAATTTCTGATTCGTTTAAAGAATGAAGACGGTAAGGTTTTTACTTCTAGGGTACTTTCGGAAGGGACACTCCGTTTGTTGACGTTGTGTATTTTACTTTATGATGACAAATATCAAGGATTACTTTGTTTTGAAGAGCCAGAAAATGGCATACATCCCTTTCGCATTGCTACTATGGTGGAGTTGTTACGTGAGTTGAGTACTTCGTTTGAGAAAGGGGAGTCGCTCCGTCAGGTGATTGTTAACACACATTCTCCGGTGTTTCTCCGTGTATTGAAAACGCATTTTAATGATGAGGATATTTTTGTCAGCATTTGGTTCTCAAAACTTACTACGAAGTTGATAACTAAGGAAGAAGGGAAACGTAAATTACGGACTAGCAAAATGGTACCTTTGACAAAAGATTTACAATATTCATTTTCGGAAGCTGATATTAAAATGACTATAGCAGATGCAACACGTTATCTTGAAAGTCAGGAAAGGATGGAAGTATGATACAATTGGTGATTGGACTAAATACGGAAGGACCTACTGACGTTCGTTTTCTGACTGATATTGTTAAAAGGACTTTTGATGATATTGCTTTTGAATGTCCGAAAGATATCGAGATATTGGATATTCAACATATTGCAGTACAGAAAGACGAATTTGTACCCATGATTCTGGAGGCTTCTCGAAAAGGAGTAGAGGATTTTGGTATCTCTATATTGTGTGTGCATCGTGATGCAGATGATAAAAATATGGATGATGTGATGAAGTATAGTTTTCTTCCGTTGTCGAAGGCTTTAGAGGATAAAGATGAAGCGATATATTGTAAGGTGATTATTCCAGTGATTCCGGTCCGGATGATGGAGGCATGGATGTTGGCGGACACTCAGTTGCTGAAAGATTTTATTGATGCCTCTAAGGTTCCAGATGGTGAATTGGGGATAGAGCGGAATCCAGAAAATTATGCCGATCCGAAGGCGGTGATAGAGGAGGCTATTAGGAAAGCAAGTGCTGGAAAGACTAAACGAAGGAGGGATGTGATTGGTATAGCTGAATTGTATGAACAAATAGGGAAGAATGTGAATTTGGAAAATCTTCGTCATTTGCCCTCTTTTCGTTGCTTTGAAGAACAGATTCGTGCGGCTTTCCGTCGTTTGAATTATTTACATTGATTATTTGTGCTTTTTAGAACGTAAATTAGTTAGATAATTATTACATTAACTTTTACGTTAAGGTGAGGACTCCTTTGTCATTTGTAATATTTGGCAAGGGAGTTTTTACGTTTCCGCGGGCAGAGCCTTACGTTTCCCTTGGCGGAACCGTACGTTTCTGCACCGGAAAACGTATGTTTCCCGCACGGGAAACATAAATCGGATAAGTCGATATTTTGATTAAGATGCTTGCATTTGTCAGATTCTCATCGTATATTGCTGAAAATTCCAGTTCTGTGAGAGGATATAGTAAAAATATGTAAGTATTTTTCAGTTTGCAGATGGGTCTGCCCAAAAACGGCTGGAATTTCTTCTTTAAAGATGTAGATTGTCAAGAAGATGTAACAATAAATAGCAGTTTGTTGTTTTTTTATCACTTTTAAAGACAATTTTGTGGTTTATTTTCGATATATTTGCGCACTAAGTTATAAAAAGGATTGCTCAGATGATTTATGACATGGAAATGCAGAAGACGTTCTATGCGTCGTATGCGGAAAAAGTAGGAAAAGCCCGGAAGAAACTGGGACGCGCCATGACCTTGGCCGAGAAAATATTGTATGCCCATTTGTACGACGAGCACACGATGGCTCCGTTCCGTCGGGGAGAAGAGTATGTCAATTTCCGTCCCGACCGGGTGGCCATGCAGGATGCTACGGCACAGATGGCGTTGCTGCAGTTTATGAATGCCGGAAAATCTGTATCAGCAGTGCCTGCCACTGTACATTGCGACCATTTGATTCAAGCATATAAGGGAGTGGAAGAGGATTTGCCTTCCGCTTGTACCACGAATAAAGAGGTATATGACTTTTTGAAGAGTGTGGCTTCGAAATACGGTATCGGCTTCTGGAAGCCGGGAGCGGGAATCATCCATCAGGTGGTGCTGGAGAACTATGCGTTCCCGGGCGGAATGATGGTGGGTACCGATTCTCATACGCCGAATGCGGGTGGCTTGGGAATGATTGCCATCGGTGTGGGCGGTGCCGACGCGGTGGACGTGATGACCGGCATGGAATGGGAACTGAAGATGCCGAAACTGATTGGCGTGAAGCTGACCGGTAAACTGAACGGCTGGGCTTCGCCGAAGGATGTGATTCTGAAGCTGGCAGGTATCCTGACCGTGAAAGGGGGAACCAATGCCATCATCGAATATTTTGGAGAAGGTACACATTCGTTGTCGGCTACTGGAAAGGCTACCATCTGCAACATGGGAGCGGAAGTGGGAGCTACGACTTCGGTCTTCCCGTACGATGAGGAAATGAAACGCTACTTGTGTGCGACTGGCCGTGAGGAGATTGCTTCACTGGCTGAGGCCAATGCAGCCGACTTGCAGGCGGATGCCGAAGTGGCACAGTGTCCGGAAAAATACTACGACCGGTTGATTGAAATCGACCTTTCGGCTTTGGAACCTTATGTGAACGGTCCGTTCACCCCCGATGCAGCTTGTCCGATTTCGGAATTTGCGGCCCGTGTGAAGAAGGAAGGTTTCCCGCAGAAGATGGAAGTGGGACTGATTGGCTCCTGTACCAACTCTTCTTATCAGGATTTGAGCCGTGCGGCTTCGGTAGCCCGTCAGGTAAAGGCGAAGGGACTGAAGATGCAGGCTTCGCTGATTATCAATCCAGGGTCCGAGCAGGTGTATTGCACGGCCCAGCGTGACGGCATGATTGAAGACCTGAAGAGTATCGGTGGCGTGGTGATGACCAACGCCTGTGGTCCTTGTATCGGTCAGTGGAAGCGTGTGACCGACGACCCGTTGCGGGCCAATTCCATCGTGACTTCGTTCAACCGTAACTTTGCCAAACGTGCCGACGGGAATCCGAATACGCATGCGTTTATTGCTTCACCGGAAATTGCGGTCGCTTTTGCCATTGCCGGTGACTTGTGCTTCAATCCGCTGACGGATACCCTGAAGAATGAAAAGGGCGAGGCGGTGAAACTGGATCCGCCCACAGGAGAAACCTTGCCTTTGAAAGGCTTTACGGTGGATGACAACGGGTATGTGGCTCCTTCGGCCGACGGAGGCAAGGTGGAAGTCACCATTCAGCCGGATTCACAGCGTTTGCAGAAGCTGGAACCGTTTGCCCCATGGAACGGAGAAGATTTCATGGAATTGCCGCTGCTGATCAAGACGCAGGGAAAATGTACGACCGACCATATTTCGATGGCCGGACCGTGGTTGCGTTTCCGTGGGCACTTGGAAAATATTTCCGATAACATGCTGATGGGAGCGGTCAATGCCTTCAACGGAAAGACCAACTGCGTATGGAACCAGCTGACGGGCGAGTATGAGGCGGTTTCTGCCGTGGCCAAGCAATACAAGGCGAAGGGCATGGGCTCTATCGTCGTAGCGGAAGAAAACTACGGAGAGGGCTCCAGCCGGGAACATGCGGCCATGGAACCGCGTTTTTTGAACGTGCGGGTCATTCTGGCCAAGAGCTTTGCCCGTATTCATGAAACCAACCTGAAGAAACAGGGTATGCTGGCACTGACTTTTGCCAACAAGGATGATTACGACAAGGTGCGTGAACACGACCGGATTTCCATTCTGGGATTGCAGCATTTTGCACCGGGACGTCCGCTGTATGCCGTACTGACGCACGATGACGGCACGACGGAGACTTTCGAAGTGCTTCACACCTATAATGAAATGCAAATTAACTGGTTCAAAGCGGGTTCTGCCTTGAACACCTTTAAAAAATAAGAGAGATATGAGTAACAGCAAGATGTATATGGAAGACGGGAAACTGATGGTTCCCGACAATGTGGTGATTCCTTTTATCGAAGGAGATGGAGTAGGCGCTGAAATTACTCCGGTATGTCAGAAGATTGTCAATGCAGCGGTAGAGCTGGCTTATGTGGGTAAGCGCAGCATTGAGTGGAAAGAAGTGCTGGCAGGGGGTAAGGCCTTTGAAAAGACAGGTGAATGGTTGCCGCAGGCTACGCTGGATGCATTCAAGGAATACCTGGTAGGTATCAAGGGGCCGTTGACCACTCCGGTAGGCGGAGGTATCCGTTCGTTGAATGTAGCGCTGCGACAGACCCTCGACTTGTATGTCTGTCTGCGTCCGGTACGCTGGTTCAAGGGTGTAGTTTCTCCGGTAAAAGAGCCTCATAAGGTGAACATGTATATTTTCCGTGAAAATACAGAGGATATTTATGCCGGTATCGAGTGGGAACAGGGCACTCCGGAAGCGCAGAAGTTCTATAAATTCCTGCACGACGAGATGGGCGTCACCAAGGTACGTTTCCCGGAAACTTCTTCATTCGGTGTGAAACCGGTATCGAAGGAAGGAACACAGCGGTTGGTACGTGCGGCCATCCAGTTTGCACTGGACAACGGACTGCCTTCAGTGACACTGGTACATAAAGGAAACATCATGAAGTTTACCGAGGGAGGCTTCAAGCGCTGGGGATACGAAGTGGCTGAAACGGAATTCAAGGACCGTACTTTCACCATGAACGAGTATGACCGTCTGAAGAAAGAATTGGGCGAGGAATCTGCCAAGGCTGCCGTAGCCAAGGCCCTCAATGAAGGCAAACTGGTGGTGAAGGACTGCATTGCCGATGCGTTCCTGCAGAATACGCTGTTGCTGCCGGAAGAATATTCCGTGATTGCGACATTGAACCTGAACGGAGACTATATATCCGACCAGCTGGCTGCCATGGTGGGCGGCATCGGTATCGCGCCGGGTGCCAATATCAATTACCAGACCGGCCATGCCATTTTTGAGGCGACTCACGGCACGGCGCCGAACATTGCCGGACAGGATGTGGTCAATCCTTGCTCCCTGTTGTTGTCGTCGGTGATGATGCTGGAATACATGGGCTGGAAAGAAGCTGCCCAGCTGATTGTGAATGCATTGGAAAAAGCATTCTCCAACGGCGAGGCTACGGCCGACCTGGCCCGTTTCATGCCGAAAGGAAACGCACTGGGAACAAAGGATTTTGGACAGCGAATCGTCGAACTGCTGTAAGAGCAGACGGTTCTTTTGTCGGAATGATTAATGGATAAAAGAGAAGTTTATGAAAAAGGAATATATCGTTTACAAGCTTTCCGAATGTGCCAAGCAGGCATGCCGTATAGACAATGAACTGTTTACAAAGTACAACGTGAAGCGAGGCCTTCGTAATGAAGACGGTACGGGAGTACTGGTGGGACTGACGAAGATTGGTAATGTGGTAGGGTATGAACGTACCGACCAGGGACTGAAACCGATTCCGGGCAAGTTGTTCTATCGTGGATACGACTTGGACGACATCGCTCATGCGCTGTTGCGCGAGAAACGTTTCGGCTTTGAGGAAGTGGCCTATCTGTTGCTTTCGGGGGAACTCCCGGACAGTGAGCAGCTGGCTTCGTTCAAGGAACTGATTAACGACAACATGCCGCTCGACAAGAAGACCACGATGAACATCATCGACCTGGAGGGACAGAACATCATGAACATTCTGGCCCGCAGTGTACTGGAGATGTACACGTTCGACCCGAATCCGGATGACATCTCACGCGACAACCTGATGCGTCAGTCCATCGAGCTGATTTCGAAGTTCCCGACCATCATTGCGTATGCTTACAATATTTATCGTCACAGCATCCACGGACGTTCCTTGCATATCCGTCACCCGCACGAGAACCTGTCGCTGGCCGAGAACTTCCTTTATATGATTAAAAAGGACTATACACCGCTGGAAGCCCGTATGCTCGACTTGCTGTTGGTGTTGCAGGCAGAACACGGAGGTGGTAACAACTCTACGTTTACAGTACGTGTCACCAGTTCTACCCGTACGGATACCTATTCCAGCATCGCCGCCGGTATCGGTTCTTTGAAAGGTCCGTTGCATGGAGGTGCCAATATTCAGGTGATCAAGATGTTCCATCACTTGAAGGAGGTGATTTCCGATTGGACGAATGTGGATGAGATTGATACGTACCTGACCCGCATGTTGAACAAGGAGGCATACGACGGCAGCGGACTGATTTACGGTATCGGTCATGCGGTGTACACCATTTCCGACCCGCGTGCGGTCTTGCTGAAGGAACTGGCCGGCGAGCTGGTGGCAGAAAAGGGATGTGAAAAGGAATTTGCTTTCCTGGAACTGTTGGAACAGCGTGCCATAGAATGTTTCAAGAAGGTGAAAGGCACCAAGAAACAGGTATGTTCGAACGTGGACTTCTATTCGGGATTTATCTACGAAATGATGGGACTGCCGCATGAAATCTATACGCCGCTGTTTGCCATGGCCCGTATCGTAGGATGGACGGCACACCGCATTGAGGAGCTGAACTTCGAAGGTCGCCGCATCATCCGTCCGGCCTACAAGAACGTGCTGGAGGAAGTGGACTATAAGCCGATAAAAGACCGCTGATTATTGCGATGAAAATAACCGAAAGAGGCTGCGGAAACCCGATGAAGGTTTCTGTGGCCTCTTTTGTGTTAGGTATATCGGCCTGAATTGTGTACCTTTGCGGCGTTTATTCTTACATTTCGCAGTATGAACAGTTTGAAAGGATTTTTCTATGGACTTGCCACTTCGGTGACATTCGGTTTGATACCCTTGTTTACCCTTCCGCTGATGCGGAAAGGGATGATGTTTGATTCCATTCTTTTCTATCGCTTCCTTTTTGCCACCTTTGCTTTGGGGGTGATGATGAAGGTGAAAAAGGAATCGTTTCATATAGAGTTGCGGGATATTCCGCTGTTTCTTTTGCTGGGATTGTTTTACACCGGTTCGGCCATGTTCTTGTTCTGGGGATATGGTTTTATGGGGGCGGGAGTGGCCACTACCCTGCATTTCACCTATCCGGTGTTCGTCACCTTGCTGATGTGGGTGCTGTTTCGTGAGAAGGCGTCTTGGGTGACATGGATTGCCATTCTGCTGGCGGTGTATGGCGTGTCTGAACTTTCGTTGAAAGGAGATGAATTGTCGTTTGATGTGTCGGGGGTGATTATCGTCCTTCTTTCGGCAGTATGCTACGCCAGTTACATTGTGGCTGTCAACAAATCCCGTCTGCGCGATATGAACGGGCGGAAACTGGCTTTTTATGTGTTTATTGTCAGCACGGTGATGTTTGCCGTGAAGGCGCTGACCAATCAAGGGATACAACCGGTGCCGGATGCCGTGTCGGTAGGAAATCTGGTGTTGTTGGCCGTAGTGCCGACCGTCATCTCCAATATCACGCTGGTGTTGGCCGTACAGCATATCGGGGGTACGCTTACCTCTGTGCTGGGAGCCATGGAGCCGGTGACGGCTGTCTGTATCGGTGCCTTGATTTTCGGCGAATCGTTTACGGCACAGGAGGCTTGGGGAATTTTTCTGATTCTGGTGGCCGTCACGTTGATTGTGCTGACCAAGACCATTCAGAAAACGTTGTCTACGGTGGTCCGTAAGATTCGTCCGCGTCATGCCTGACACGGACGAACCCCAGTGGGTTCCTTATTTCCCGTATAGCTTGTTGATCAGGTCGTTCCGGCCGATTTTCCGCAGTTCGTTGATGATGGCCTTGCGCTCTTCAGGCTTGTACCAGAAGAAGAACATGCGCTGGGCCAGTTTTTCGCGCGGCGTCTTGGCCGAGAAGACGGGTTCCAGGGTGTAAGGATGCAGCCCGGTGTACCATGCTTCCGTAGAGACCGTCATGGGGGTCGGGGTGAAATCCTGCACCTGCTCCAGATGAAAATCCAACCGCTTGGTAATGACGGCCAGTTCGGCCATATCCTCTTCCGTACATCCGGGATGGCTGCTGATGAAGTAGGGAATAATCTGCTGCCGCAGTCCGGCTTCCTTATTGATTTTGTCGAAGATACGCTTGAACTCATAGAACTGCTCAAAGGGCGGTTTGCGCATCAGGTAGAGCACCTTGTCACTGGTATGTTCCGGTGCCACCTTCAGTCGTCCGCTCACGTGACGTGTAATCAGTTCGCGTGTATATTCCTTGGTACTCTGGTTGGTTTTTGCGTCCTTGCTTTGGTGCAGAAGCAGGTCGTAACGTACCCCGCTTCCGATAAAGCTTTTCTTGATGCCCGGCAAGCTGTCTACCGCATGATAGATTTCCAGCAGTGGATGATGGTCGGTATTCAAGTTCGGGCAGATTTTGGGGTGGATACACGACGGGCGTTTACAACGCTGACAGAGGGACGTATCTTTCCCTCCCATCTGGTACATGTTGGCCGAAGGGCCTCCCAAATCACTCAGATAGCCTTTGAAGTCGGGCATTTCGGTGATGGCCTTCACCTCTTTGAGGATACTTTCCTTGCTTCGGCTGACGATGAACTTTCCCTGATGGGCCGAAATGGTACAGAAAGCGCATCCGCCAAAACAGCCTCGGTGGATGTTGACAGAGAATTTAATCATCTCGTATGCCGGAATCCGTTTGTTCTTGTATTTGGGATGCGGCAGACGGGTATAAGGCAGGTCGAACGACATGTCCAGCTCTCCTTGTGTCATCGGAGGATAGGGAGGGTTGGTGACCACCGTCTGCTTGCCTACTTGTTGCAGTATGCGGGCTGCGGCATAACGGTTGGATTCTTCCTCGATGTGGCGGAAATTCTGTGCCTGCTTTTTCTTGTCTTTCAGACATTCCTCATGGGAATACAGGGTAAGGTCACCCTGTCCGTTGGAATTCTCCGGCAGGTGGGCAGCTTCTTCCTGCGAAATCAGGTAAGCCGTTTGTGGAATGTCGTGTGGCAGGTCGCCGGCATGCGTTTCTCCTTCCACTTTCAGCAGTCGTTCACTCAGTTCCGTAATAGGCTTTTCGCCCATGCCGTAAATCAGCAGGTCCGCTCTCGATTCCACCAGAATGGAAGGACGCAGCTTTTCTTCCCAGTAGTCGTAATGGGTCAGTCGTCGGAGGGAAGCTTCGATACCTCCCAAAACCACCGGTACATCGGGATACAGCTTCTTCAGAATCTGTGTATAGACAATGCTCGGATACTCCGGGCGCATGTCGTGTCGTCCGTCCGGAGTATACGCATCTTCACTTCTCAGTCGTTTGTTGGCCGTGTATTTGTTGACCATGCTGTCCATGCATCCGGCAGAAACGCCGAAGAACAGGCGGGGTCTTCCCAGTTTCTTGAAGTCGCGCAAGTCATCGCGCCAGTTGGGCTGGGGAATGATGGCCACTTTCAGGCCTTTGGCTTCGAGCATTCGTCCGATGACGGCAGCTCCGAAAGAAGGATGGTCCACATAGGCATCCCCGCTGAAAATAATGACATCCAGTTCATTCCATCCCCTCAGTTCGGCTTCTTTCTTGGTCGTAGGCAGCCAGTCGGTCAGCTTGTATTCTTTCAAGGCAGTTTATGAATTGTGGGTTTCTTCTGTAGATTCGTCTTCGTTGTCTTCTTTCTCTTCCTTTTCTCTTTCCCATTTGATATAGAGCAGGATGAGCTGGTGCAGTCCGAAGGCCTTCATGTTGTTGTGGTAAATGACGTCGATGCACAAGTCGAGCAAATCCTTGCTGTTTTCTTCCATGGAAGCAATCAGTGAACGGATGTTCAGTTTCAGCTTGTCGAGCACGGTTTCGTCTACGATGCCGTTGCTGTCAATGAGTTGCTGGAAGAGGGAATATTTTTCAATGGTTTCCAGATGTTTTTCAGAAACCTCGATGCTCCGTGTGCCGGAAGCGTTGGCCTGTATGGTATACATAATGCGATAATTTTAAAGTTTATGTAACAAAGGTAATTTTTTTCTACGTATCGGCGGCGGTTTTTTCGGCTTTTATTTAGAGATTTTTGTGTATTTCCCCCTCGGAAAATGGAGGACTGCGGTGTATCTTTGTCTGAAAGGTCAAAAAGTGCAGGAATATACCTAAAAATAGTGATTGTGGTTTTTGACTGGATTTCTTTATTTTGCCACGTAAAATGATGAATACGATATTTATGTGTAATAATACGACCCGGATGTATAAACCCACGGACAAAATGAGTGACCTGATATGCGAGAACTACGCGCTCTTGCAAGTGTTGAGCCGCTTTGGTGTTTCGCTGGGCTTTGGTGACAAATCGGTGCAGGAAGTCTGCGCGATGAACAATGTGGACTGCAATACGTTTTTGATTGTAGTGAACTTTCTCGGTGAGGAGAGCAACCATATCCATGACCATTTGAACGGGCTTTCCATTCCGGCTTTGATGGATTATCTGAAACGGGCACATTCTTATTTCCTGGATTTTCAGTTGCCTACCATCCGTCGGAAACTCATTGAAGCCATCGATTGTTCCTCGGAAAACGAAGTGGCCTTTCTTATTGTCAAGTTTTTTGATGCGTATGTGCATGAAGTACGGAAGCACATGGAATATGAAAATGAAAAGGTGTTTACGTATGTGGAGCATTTGTTGAAGGGAGAGCGTTTGCCGGACTATTGTATCGGGGTGTTTGCCCGTCGTCATGACCAGGTAAATGCCAAATTGACTGAATTGAAGAATATCATTATCAAATATTATCCGTCGGGCGGTGACAATCAGCTGCTGAATGCCACGCTGTTCGATATTTTTAGTTGTGAAGAAGATTTGGCTTCACACAACCGGGTGGAAGATTATATTTTTGTGCCCGCCATTATGGAGCTTGAAAAGGAGATAAAATGAAACCGCAAGAAACAATATACATTGCTGTGGCTGAAAAGTCGATGATTGTCCGTAGCGGACTGGTGTCTGTGCTGAGGCGTCTGCCCGATTTGTCGGTGCAGGTGATTGAAATTTCTTCGGAAGAGGGCTTGCGGCATTGTATGGAGGCACACAGGCCTCAGATATTGGTGATAAATCCTCAGTTTGGAGGATGGTTTGATGTGGCGGCCTTCAAGCAGGAATATGCCGACCAGTCGATGAAGTTTGTGTCGTTGATTTATACGATGGTAGATGCCAGCCAGTTGAAAGGCTATGATGACTCCGTAGGACTGTTTGATGATGTCGATTCATTGTCGCACAAGATTTTGCAACTGATGAACATGGCGGAAGAAGAGGACAGCGACCAAGATTCGTTGAGTCAGCGGGAAAAGGAAATTGTGGGCTGTGTGGTCCGTGGAATGACCAATAAAGAGATTGCTGAGAAACTGTATATTTCTGTGCATACGGTCATTACGCACCGGAGAAATATCACGAGGAAGCTGCAAATCCATTCGGCGGCCGGATTGACCATTTATGCCATTGTAAACAAACTGGTAGAACTGAGTGAGGTGAAAATGAACTTATAAGTGAATCTTGCTATTTGGACCGATTCTAAAATACCCATTTTTAGGTATTGTCCGGGAAAGCGGATTCCCGTATCTTTGCAGTGTTAGTCATATAGAAATTACGTAAACCACAAAAGTAAAAGAAGTTAGTTATTAGTTGGGTGTGCCCTGCGAAGTGATTCGCGGGGCACACGCATTTGTAATAGTTTGTTGCTCGTTTTTAAAACCTGTTCAAAATGCAAAGGAAAATTTTCATATCCGGAGAAAACCTTTTACTTTTGCTCGAAAGAAGACTAATAACTGATTTAGATATATATGAAAGTAGGATTATTTATTCCCTGTTATATCAATGCCGTTTATCCACAGGTGGGGGTAGCTTCTTTTAAGTTACTGAAAAGTCTGGGGGTAGATGTCGATTATCCGCTGGATCAGACTTGCTGCGGACAACCGATGGCGAATGCGGGGTTTGAGGAAGAGTCTGTGGAGTTGGCCCGTCGTTTTGACCGTCTTTTTGAACAATATGATTACATCGTGGGCCCGTCGGCCAGTTGCGTAGTGTTCGTGCGTGATCATTATGGTAACTTGTTGGCAAAAGAGTCGCACCGTTGTGCCAGTGAAGAAAAAATCTATGATATTTGTGAGTTCATCCATGACGTGGTGAAGCCTACCTCCTTGCAGGCTTCTTTTCCTCACAAGGTAAGTATTCAGAACAGTTGCCATGGGGTTCGTCTGATGCATCTTTCTTCTCCCAGTGAATTGAATATACCTTATTATAATAAGCTTCGTGATTTGTTGTCATTGGTGAAAGATATTGAAGTGGTGGAACCGGAGCGTCCGGATGAATGTTGCGGTTTTGGCGGTATGTTTGCGGTGGAGGAACATGCCGTATCCGGTCAGATGGGGCGTGACAAGGTGCAGCGTCACATTGATACGGGAGCCGAATACATCGTAGGGGCAGACAGTTCTTGTCTGATGCATCAGAACGGGATTATTTCCCGGGAGAAATTACCCATCAAAACCATTCATATTGTAGAAGTTTTAGCAGCAGGATTATGAGTACGAAACATTCAAAAGCTGCCGAGAAGTTTCAGGAAAACAAGAAACTGGCGGCCTGGCACGACCAGACATTGTGGATGATGCGTGCCAAACGTGATAAAATCAGCCGGGAAGTGCCGGAATGGGAGCATTTGCGTGATATGGCTTCTGCCATTAAAATGTATAGCAACAGTCATCTTGATATGCTTTTGCAGGAGTTCGAGAAGAATGCCCAGGCAAACGGGGCTCATGTGTATTGGGCAAAGGATGCGGATGAGTATTGTGCCATTATCTATAATATCTTGCACGGGCATAATGTGCATCGTTTCATCAAGAGCAAATCCATGCTGGCTGAGGAGTGTGGATTGAATGAATTCTTGATTCAGAAAGGGATTGACGTGGTGGAAAGTGACTTGGGCGAACGGATTCTTCAGCTCATGCACAAGAAGCCGAGTCACATTGTGGTACCGGCCATCCACATCAAGAAAGAAGAAATCGGTGAACTGTTTGTAAAAGAGATGGGCACGGAACCCGGAAATAATGACCAGACTTATCTGACGCACGCGGCCCGCAAGAATTTGCGTCATAAGTTCCTGGAGGCAGAAGCAGCCATGACCGGTGCCAACTTTGCCGTGGCTTCTACAGGTGAGTTTGTGGTATGTACCAATGAAGGAAATGCCGATATGGGAACCTCGCAGCCCAAACTGCAGATTGCTGCTTTCGGACTGGAGAAAATTGTACCCGACCGGGAAGCATTGGGGGTATTTACCCGACTGCTGGCGCGTTCCGGTACGGGACAGCCGATTACTACTTATACTTCTCATTACCGCAAGCCTCGTAAGGGGGGAGAATTGCATATCATTATTGTGGACAACGGACGCAGTAACATTCTGGCCGATCAGGAGCATGTGAAGACCTTGAACTGCCTGCGTTGTGGGGCCTGCATGAACACATGTCCGGTATATCGTCGTTCGGGAGGATATTCGTATACGTATTTCATTCCGGGTCCTATCGGCATCAATTTGGGTATGCTGAAAGCTCCTTTGCATTATTATGACAACGTATCGGCATGCTCTTTGTGCTATTCTTGCCAGAACGTGTGTCCGGCAAAAGTGGACTTGGCCGACCAGATTTACCGTTGGCGGCAGAAGTTGGACGATTTGGGAGTGGCCAGTTCGTCCAAACGGACTATGTCGGGAGGTATGAAAGTGCTGATGGAACATCCGGCCCTGTTCAATTTTGCATTGGCACGAGCGTCGTGGGTGAACTCATTCCCGCATGCACTGATATATAACGGTTTGAATGATTGGGGTAAAGAACATGATATGCCTCAGTTTGCCAAAGAAAGCTTTAATGAGATGTGGAAAAAGGGTAAAGTAAAATAAGGAGTCATGAGTAGTAGAGAAGATATATTGCAGAACATCCGTCGGAATACGCGGGTGCGTTATGAGAAGCCCGACTTGTCGGCCTTGGAACAGGAAGCGATAACGTATGCCAATCCGGTGGCACAGTTCAGTAAGGTGGTAGCGGAAGTAGGTGGACGTGTCGTGGAGGTAAAGGACGGTGAAGATGTAAATGATTTGATTCGCAAACTGTATCCGGATGCCAAACGTATAGCCTCCAACTTGAAAGAGATTACATGTGCTACTTTCCATCCGGACGATGTAGCTGCATCAGCAGATTTGGATGGAACGGACTTGGCTGTAGTACGCGGACGCATCGGCGTTTGTGAAAATGGGGCTGTCTGGGTGGAGCAGGATGTGGAACAACGTGCGGTGTACTTTATTTCTGAAGCGTTGATTCTTTTGCTCGACCGGAAGAACCTGGTCAATAACATGCATGAGGCCTATCAGAAGACAGATACAGGAGAATATGGTTACGGAGTGTTTATCTCAGGTCCTTCTAAAACAGCCGATATCGAGCAGGCGCTGGTTTTAGGAGCTCACGGAGCCCGTGAACTGACTGTGCTGCTGGTATGAAAAGGTTAAGTTGATAAAAGAAAAAGTTCCAATGTCTTCACGGAGACGCTGGAACTTTTTTTTACCTTCGATTCAAGGAAGGCTTACTTTTGCTGCATAGTCTGGATGAAGGGTTTTGCAGCTTTTGTCATATTGTGGCTGTGGCTCCACTCCAAGAATTGTGTGCCTGTCCACCACAATATGTTCATGACGATTACCGCCAATAGGATGGTGAAAGCTGTAATCTTGGCTTCCAGTTGTTTGCTGGAGATTTTTCTCGCCTTCTTTTTTCCCATCTCGGTACTATTCACTAACCGTATTCTTTTCATATTAGTTTCCAAATTTCTTTTTCTGACTAATAAATGGAATATAGGAAGGAATACTGCACGAAAAGACAAAATATTTTTGGAAAAAAGAAATTAGTTCACATACACAGTCTTGAAATACCTGTCAAACAACTGTTTGGCTTCATCTAGCTGTGCCTGGGTATTCAGCTTGACATCTTTCAGTTTATACTCCATGTTCATGGCTTCGTACTTGTGTACCCCCAAGGTGTGGTAGGGAAGTATCTCTACCCGTTCAATCATGCGATAGTTTTTGAAATGTTCACCCAGGGCTTCGATGTCCTCTTTAAAATAACTGTAATTTTGTACCAGTACATAGCGTAACCAGAAAGGCTTTTGGTTCTCTTCGAGCCAGGCGGCTGTTTTCAGGGTTTGTGCATTACTTCTGGAGGTAAGTGTTTTGTGGCGTGCGTCATTGAATTCTTTGACATCCAACAGTACGAGGTCGGCCAGTGAAAGAAGTTCTTTTACATCTTCATTCCAAATACCTCCGTTGGTGTCTACGCAGATGTGGATGCCCGCTTCTTTCAGCATGCGGAACAAAGGAATCAGGGCCTTGGCTTGGAAGGTAGGTTCTCCGCCACTGAAAGTGATGCCTCCTTTTTTCCCGAAGAAAGGCTTCTGGCTTACGGCCATTTTAAGAATTTCTTCTGGAGCCGTTTCTTTGCTTTCTCCTTTGGCATCAATGGTGTCCGGATTGGCGCAATACAAGCATCGGAAATTGCAGCCTTGCAGGAATACGACCAGGCGTATCCCTGGTCCGTCGTATGTTCCTAATGATTCGTATGAATGTACTCTGATCATGGTGAATAAAAAATAATAGACACAAGCTACCCCTTGATTATGCCGGGGTAACCTGTGTCTAAAGTGAATATACTTTTTAGCTTCAATTACATGCGTTCGTGGAAGCTGCGTGAAATTACTTCCAACTGATGTTCACGGCTCAGTTTGATGAAGTTCACGGCATAACCTGATACGCGGATGGTCAACTGCGGATATTTTTCCGGATGTTCCATCGCGTCTTCCAGCATTTCCCGGTTCAATACGTTCACGTTCAAGTGGTGCGCACCTTTCACAAAGTAACCGTCCATCATTGTAACGAGGTTTTCGATACGGTTTTCCATATCTACTCCCAATGACTTCGGAACAATGGAGAATGTGTTGCTGATACCGTCTTGTGAATCACGATAGCGCAATTTGGCTACAGAACTCAAAGAAGCAATGGCGCCGTTCTTGTCACGTCCATGCATCGGGTTGGCACCCGGTGCAAATGCCACGCCTTTGGCACGTCCGTCGGGAGTAGCACCTGTTTTCTTTCCGTACATCACGTTGGAAGTGATGGTCAGGATAGACAAGGTCGGTTTGGCGTTCTTGTAAACCGGTAATTTCTTCAGCTCTTCGTCGAAATAGTAAATCAGGTCGACAGCCAAGTGGTCTACACGGTCGTCATCATTACCGAAGCAAGGGAATTCTCCTTCGATGTCGAAGCCTTCTGTCAAGCCGATGTCGTTGCGGCGTGCAGTTACTTTGGCATATTTGATGGCAGAAAGTGAGTCGACTGCAATTGACATACCTGCTACACCATAGGCCAGGTTAATAGCTGGGTCAGTGTCTACAAATGCCATTTGGGCTTTTTCGTAGTAGTACTTGTCGTGCATGTAATGAATGATGTTCATGGCTTCATTATATACACGGGCCATTTCTTTCAATACTTTCTTATAATTGGCCAGTACTTCTTCAAAGTTCAGCACATCGCTGGTCAATGCCGGAATGCCTTTTACCATCAGGGTTCCTGTATTTTCACAACGTCCACCATTGATGGCCAGCAGCAGGGCTTTTGCCAGGTTACAGCGTGCACCGAAGAACTGGATGTGACGGCCGATATCTTGATAAGAAACGCAGCAGGCAATACCGTAATCGTCTGAATTGCGGACTTCGCGCATCAGGTCATCGTTTTCGTATTGGATAGAAGAAGTATCAATTGATACCTGAGCGCAGAAATTCTTGAAGCCTTCCGGCAATTCCGGACTCCACAGAACGGTCAAGTTCGGTTCAGGTGAAGGACCGAGGTTGTACAATGTCTGCAGGAAGCGGAAAGAAGTCTTGGTAACCTTGGTACGTCCGTCATTGAAGCGTCCACCGATAGATTCCGTAACCCAAGTCGGGTCGCCTGCAAAGATATCATTATAAGCTTGCATACGCAGATGACGTACCATGCGCAATTTGATGACGAACTGGTCAATCAGCTCCTGTGCATGAGCTTCGTCCAGCAGGCCGTGAGCCATATCGTATTCAATATAGATATCCAGGAAGGAAGAAACATTACCCAGTGACATGGCAGCACCGTCCTGTTCTTTTACGGCAGCCAGATAAGCCATATATACCCACTGTACGGCTTCCTGTGCGTTCAGTGCCGGACGTCCTAATTCAAGTCCGTACTGTTCGCCCATTATCTTGATTTCTTTCAAGGCTTTGATTTGTTCTGCCACTTCTTCACGGAGGCGGATACGGGCGTCTGTCATCGGACCCGTAAGGTGACGTAAGTCGTTTTGTTTGGCTTCAATCAGACGGTCCAGTCCATAAAGTGCCAGACGGCGATAATCACCGATGATACGTCCACGTGCATAGTTGTCGGGTAGTCCTGTCAGGAATCCCAGTGAGCGGAAAGAACGGATTTCTTCTGTATAAGCATCGAAGACTCCATCGTTGTGAGTTTTGCGGTAGTGGGTGAAGATATCTTTTACTCTTGGATCTACTTCTACTCCATTTTCACGACAAGCTTTCTCTACAACTTTTATTCCTCCGAAAGGTTTGATAGCACGGCGTAGCACTTCGTCCGTCTGCAAGCCGACAATGACTTCGTTTTCTTTATCAATATATCCAGGTGCGAAAGAAGTGATGGTAGAAACTGTGGATGGGTCAAGGGAGCGTATTCCGTTGTTTGCACGTTCTTCAGCCAATGCTTCCAGACATTTGTTCCAAACAGCTTTTGTACGTTCGGTCGGACCCGTCAGGAATGAAGCGTCGCCTTCGTAAGGCGTAATGTTTGTCTTTACGAAATCGGTGACGTTGATTTCATGGTTCCAACGACCTTCTTTAAAATTCATTGCCATAAATTGAAATATTAAAAGTTAGATGAATGTGGTTTTTTAAACCGCTGCAAAGGTAGTGAAAAGGCTTGTGCCGTACAATACCTATTTTGTGGTATAGTATTAATTTGTATTAATTACAAAAACGTATGTGATTTAGATGTTGTAGAATGGATGGAACAGCCTTATGAAAAAAAGTCTATAAAAGTTTGCACAACTCAAAAAGTCACTCTATCTTTGCACCGCATTTGAGAGAAAATGCGTTGTCCCAAAAGATTTGGAAGTTTGGGTGAGTGGCTGAAACCAGCAGTTTGCTAAACTGCCGTACGGGTAACCGTACCGGGGGTTCGAATCCCCCAGCTTCCGCTTTGTTTGGGATAAGGAAATGGCGCTTTCGTCTAGTGGTCTAGGACGCGGCCCTCTCACGGCTGAAACACGGGTTCGATTCCCGTATGCGCTACAGTCAGCTACTGGAAGTTTGGGTGAGTGGCTGAAACCAGCAGTTTGCTAAACTGCCGTACGGGTAACCGTACCGGGGGTTCGAATCCCCCAGCTTCCGC